>CAZYIX010000004.1:85149-95269 GCA_964647665.1 uncultured Candidatus Poseidoniales archaeon | reverse complement strand
AGAAAGATGGACCTTTGCTCCTCGCTCTAGATTACAAAGAGAAGACCGGGGCGTCGTGGCGAGACCTAGAGAAAACCGTCGTCGCATGTCGTTGGGTAGAGCAAACCGAAGTCGATGTACTAAATCGCGATGCCTCCGTTGCCGAATTCATGGACCCCAATGACTTCCGCATGCGCTCAGTTAGGCTTCCTCACGACGATGATGGAAAACAGTCGCGGTTACGCGTAGGTTGGGTCATAGATGAGTGGGTTGCAATACCACGGGTACGCAATCCCGATGAAGTGAGTGGGTCCTGAGGTGTTCCGATGAGCGACGAGGATTTGGGTGGCATGGCAGTTTTGGCCGCGAAACTCGACGCTTCCGATATGCTCGGGCATTTGCGAAATTATCCCTCTGACCTCGCTGCTGCTTGGGACCGAGCGGCCGCTTGGGATTTGGCCGCTGTGGAAGGACAAAAGTTCCGTGGTGTTCTCTGTCTTGGCATGGGCGGCTCCGCTTCTGGTGGAGATTTCCTCGCCGCCCTCTCCAATGCTGAGGGTTGTCTGCCTTTCATCGCTTGGCGCTCTTATGGAGCACCGACTTGGCTGAGCGACGAGTGGCTGGTTCTAGCCACCTCCTATTCTGGCAATACTGAGGAGACTCTAGATGCGGTTGATGCCGCACTGGAACTTGGCTGCTCAGTCATCGGCCTGTCTAGTGGAGGTGCACTTGAATCAACGATGGAAGCGGCTGCCGGTAGCGGTGCATCCGCATGTTGGATTCCGCTACCCGGAGGCCAACCTCCACGCTCAGCCTTCGGCCACATTTTCGGCTCACAGGTCGCGCTTGCTTGGAGGCTCGGAATAATGAGCCAACCTGAAGATGCCGAGAGCATCCTCGAGCACCTCGCCGATGCGGTTGAGGCATGCGATTTCACAGTCGAGGATTCCGAAGACTGCGTTGTCACCGAGATGGCTGAATCGCTAGCAGGTTCCGAGGTCTCGGTCCTCGCCGCCGATTCAATCTCACCTATCGCATATCGCTGCGCCTGCCAACTCAACGAAAATGGCGGTGTATTTGCAAGACCTCAGGTGGTTCCTGAAATGAATCACAACGAGGTGGTCGCTTGGACAGACGAGGGCAATGCAACACAGGCGCTAATCCTGTTCACTTGGGATGGAGTTCACGAGAGAGTGGACAAGCGTATCGAGTGGTTCACGAATTCCATAGAAGCCGACCCGGTATGGGGTATCGTCTGTGAGGGTGATTGCTTGCTTGAAGCGATGTTGTACTCAGTGGTAATCATGGATTGGCTATCCTGCGCAGTCGCACTACTGCGTGGCAAAGATCCTACTTCGATTGGGCCTATTAACGACCTGAAATCCCACCTCGCCGACTAGTAGAGTTGGCCGAGAACCAACTGTGGGTCGGGGAAATCGAACAGTGCCTGCTCTCTGTCAGCCTCGCTGACCACTCCGGGCAGGTCGTGGGTCTCTGGTTCGATGAATGAAAGTTGGAAGTGTAGATGAGAGGGCCAGCCTCCGTTCTCATGCTCAGCACCGAACCACCCAATGACCTCGCCGGCCTTGATGCTGAGGTTTGCCCTCTCGGCTGCTGCCTGCGTAGAAGCCGCATCGAGATGACCGTACAAAGCCCATAACGGGACTCCGTCAATCAACTGTCGAGTGATGATGGTGTGACCATAATCACCGTCAGCGGGATTGTAGCCGAAATGACTGATTTCACCATCGGCGAATGCCATCACCGGGGTGCCGATAGGGCCGCCTATGTCAATCCCAACGTGGATGACTCGGTCGTCGGCGAACAATTCGGTGGTGTAACAGGCTCGTTTCTCGTCGTATTGGCCGATGCTCCACTCACTGGTACGACCTCCTACCACGACACCTTCTGGTTCTGGACCTGAAAGGTCGAGGACGTCATATTGCAGTGGAATATGCACGACTGGAAGCCAATCATGAGCAGAGAAATCTATGCCACGTACCGCTACCATCGACTACCTCCTGTAATCGCTATCAGTAGACGGCTGATGACCACTTCGCTCATTGAATTGAGTTAGCGACATTGATGAAAGGGAGGAACATGCCGCCTCGTAGAGAGGCGGCAATATGGAAGGTGGATTTCTGAGCGTAGTTTACCACATCATTCTAGGCTCTGCTTTGCTGATGGGCTTGGGAATGATTCCTGGTCTAGCCCTCATTCGAGCACTTGACCCGGGTGCTGATCGGCTTCGTCAAGTGATGTTAGCTCCCGCTGCCAGCCTGCTGTGTGTTTTCGGTATTGCAGGTTGGACCGTAGTACTGCGCGGTGAACACAACGCAGTGACTCTACTGGCGGTTCTGGTTGTAATCAATGCTCTGTCTGCCACCGTGTTTTGGCAACGCGACATAGTCCGTGTTCGTCGACTATCTGCTTGGGAACGGCTAGAGGAGATTGCTTCTGCCGCTGAATCCGAAGGGGGAGATACCACCACGTTGGAGGAAGATGTAGCGGCAGAAAAGGTCCACTCGTCTTTGCTTGAGCAAGGTCGCCCAAAGTGGTTGATTCCTGCCATGGTAATCGCAGGATTGGTCTGCATTAGCCCCTTGATCATCTTTGAGAGACCGATGGGTGTGGATTGGCTTGGATTCGCAACCTTATCACATCGTTTAGCAACGGTGGGAACTCTTGAATTACCCGCTCCTTCCAGTGGATTCTGGTCATATCCTCCAGCATTTCCGGCTTTAGCAGCAATGCTGGAAGAAGTGCTCGGATTCTCGCCATCTGACAGCGTTCATCTGCTCGGCCAAATCTCACTGCTCGCTGTCGTCTTTGGTGTGGCCGGCGCTGCCGACCGTTGGGGTGCTAGCGGACACACCCTGATTGCACTCGCTCTAGCTCCGGCCATTTTTGCCAAGGCCTTCGATTCTGGCTATCCGACCGTCGCCAGCCAACTTGGACTGGTACTCGGTCTGTTGGTACTGGTCAAACCGCCAAGAGAACGCAGAAATTGGCAAGACCTCATTTTCGCCTTTGGAATTGTTTTTGTCGGAGTGATTCACCCGACTGGAAGCCTGTATCTAGGTACGTTGCTCATCGCTTGGATGTGTGCTCATCGATTCTCAGCACAGAAAGAAGAATCACATTCCGGACGATTGGCAATCCTCAGCGCAGTCGTGCTCGGCTCGGCGGTAATCATCACCCTGGGAGCCTTCGCACCACGAATGTTGGAGGACCCTGTATTCGCCGAATATGGATGGCAAGGAGGTTGGCCCTTCCTCGTCTTCAACGGGCCAATTATCATCGGATTGGCGGGATGGGCATTGTGGCGATGGCGGAACTCGTTTGAGGTCTGGTTGCTCACACTGTGGCTGATACTGCAATTCATCATCACATTCGTGCATTTCTTCGATGGGCTGGTTGGGCTATCGGTGCTCTCTTTAGTTGCATATATGCTGTACTCGATGGCATTGCATGGCTTCCACGTGCCGCTCGCCGTATTAGCCGGAATTCTGTTGGCGAGAAACCCACGATTGACCGCAAGATTACGTGAAATCGGAATCGTAAAATCACAGTCGGACGATGCGGAGGGGCTGAGTTCGGGGGATGAGGCAACGGCTGTGATTGGTGAGGCGCATGAGCCGACAACAGTGATTCACATCGAAGACAGTGACGCTGAATACATTGAACTTGAACTTCCAGAACCGGTGCAGGAGAACTGGCTGAAAGCGGCAGCGGCTATCGCCATCGTCGCCATACTTTTCGCACACTCTGTCGCCTTTGGGTTGGCGCAGCACCCTGAACTTGAGGTGCAAACACCCGGGGATCGGTTACTTTCAGATGCATTACATGACCTTGATGAGGGTTCAATTGTCTACGTTGAAACGGCGCATTGGGGTATCAGATACGATGCGCCGATGGATATCGGTATCACTTCCTTCCCATCGCTCGGATTGCTTACTGTGAACAGCCAAATTCAGTGGAAGGTTGAGAGAGCCATCATAATGGAAAATGCTCCTGTCATAGCCTCTTACAGTGTGACCCACGCACTTACTTCACCCCGTGGTCAGATTGGCTTCGTGCTGGCTCAAAGCCCGCATTGGATACTGTTGGCGAATGAGGGTGGCAGTCGACTATGGAGTTTCGATGCTTCTCCAAGTGATGTGCATACCAGCGCATACACTTTCCCTGACTCTGACAGTTGCTGGCTGGTCTCCAATTCAGAAACCACTGCGTGCGAATACCGAGATGAGCCGTGGTGGGAATCCGACACCAGCCACATCGGATACGGGCAGCAGAGTATCCCATTCATCACAGAAGGAGAAATGCTCCTGCGAGTTATGGACGAGGAACGTAGTCATCGTGACGTCGATGTACGTGTATTCGTGCAATATTCGGCTCCAATCGGTCTTAATGTCAGTGTTTCAGCGTGTTTCGATAGCAACCGCGAGGACTGCACCACGATTCATGAACCATCGACAAATGGGGGTATGCGTACTATCGAATTACTGTTGCACACCCCCGCAGTGAGCGAGGCGATGTGGTTGACAGTCACGGTAGATGGCGGTGGAGACACCTTCCTCAATCCGGCAGGACTCTCTGGTAGAGGTGACCGAATTGTCGACGAATCGGGGCTTTGGCTGCATTGGGTGGAGGTGAGGGACCTATGAAATCTAAGCGATTCCATCAAGAGGGAGCAGGGGAACCGGAGTCTGTGCGAGGCCTGACTATCCTCTTGCCCACCCTCAATGAGGTGCAGTCCCTTCCCACGGTAGTCGATGCATTGCCACTCGACCAACTGCGGGAATCTGGATGGAACCCGCGCATCGTTGTCGCCGATGGAAAAAGCACTGATGGTACCATCGAATTAGCTCAAGGTCTTGGTTTGGAGGTAGTCGTTCAATCTCTAGGAGCGGGGAAGGGCTTCGGAATGCGTGAGGCATTCGCTCGCTTCCTCGCCAGTGGCGATGATTCACTAGTCATGTTGGACCCTGATGGAACTTACGACCCATCCGATGTTTCCCGCTTGCTCGAGCACTTGCAGCGAGGTGAATATGACGTGGTGATTGGCAGTCGACTGCGCGGTGACATTCGCGAAGGTGCTATGTCTCGCTTCAACTACATCGGCAACCACATTCTGACTTGGACCGCAGTCGCTCTTTACCACCTCTACATCAGCGACGTTTGCACTGGGTATTGGGCCTTCAAGAAAAACGCCATCAAACAGATGCAATTGAATTCCAAAGCATTCGAAATCGAGGCAGAGATGTATACCGCGTGCGCACACGAGAAGTTGAGGTTGGGAGAGATTCCAATCCGTTACGACAGTCGCATCGGTGGTGACACCAAACTCGGTTCGGTGGGTGACGGAGCTCGAATCCTACGCAAATTGCTGGTACGCCGACTATTCCGCAGACCGGTTAACCAGTCGAATGGTGTTGACAATTCAACAGGCTGATGACGATGCAATGGCGACAATTGGGGTAGAATCATGATTCTGCCCTGAAGTGTTGGCTGAATGCTTATAGTCGCTTCAATGGCGCAATGCACCGATTGAGATGCTTGCGAGGATGCTGATTTGGGTTGACCGGCGACTCGATTTCATTGTAATCCTATACCTTTTTCTCGCTATTTTCTGGTTGCTAAATGGGCTTGACAAGTTCTTCAACGGAGAGGACATCGTAAACATGGCTGCTTATGCACAGAAGTATGCTATTGTGGATACAAATGGGACGGTCGTGTACGAAGTTCAGGGTATGAATCCCGATGGCTGGTTCGGAGTCAATCGCAATGCCCAGACAATCGGATACTTTGAGCGCCTAGGTATGCCAGCGAGTTGGGCACTTGGCTCGCTATACAGCATCGCTGTAATCGAGGTCCTGCTTGGACTCGCCTTCTTCTCGATTCTATTCTACAAGCCCTTGCTCCCAAAGGCAATGGAACAGGCGCTTGAGGAGAATCGCCTCTTTGCGACGCAAACCATCCATCGACTCGCCTTCAAGGTGAGTTGTCTAATCTTCGTGAGTTTCATCACAATGGACATATTATTCGGCGACCGGACCGAATTATGGGAGCACGGAACTTTCCTGATTCTCACCGCAATGACATACCGATTCTACATCGACCATGAGCAAATTGAGGCTGTCGAAGAAGGGCAACTCGCAGCTGGCAATGAGGTTGCCGACGCTACCTAGTCGAGCAATTGTCGCAATCCATCCTCTAGGCTCACAGATGAATTCCAACCGATGGCAGAGTGCAAGGCCTGACCATCACCCACGCTTTCACGTGGGTCACCTTGGCGTGGCGGCTCGTTGACCACTTCCAGAGATTTACTAAGCGCATTGCCGAGGGTGCTGATAATTTGATTCAGACTGGTAGAATGGCCGCTGCATGAGTTGAATGGACGACCGTGGCATGGTGAGGCTTCTCCTTTCTCAACAAGCGAGGTTGCTACAGCACACATCGATGAGACAATGTCTGAAACATGGATGTAATCACGGGTTTGCTCTCCATCTCCATACACCGTCAATGGCTGACCAGCCTGTGCCCGGTTGGTAAAAATCGTCAGAACACCACTGTAGGATGATGTTGGGTCTTGTCCGGCCCCATAGATGTTGAATGGCCGAATTACTGAGAGGGGGAGGCCGCTATCCGCCATCGCAAGGATTGCAGCGTCGGCCTCTGACTTGTGTGAGCCATATGCTCCAATAGGGACCTGTGGATGATTCTCATCGATGGGAATGATGGTCGGCTCTCCGTAGATGGCGGCGCTACTGACGAAAATGAATGCTGAAACCCCAGCCTGACGCGCTTCGCGAGCCAACTCGATTGCTGCATCGCGGTTTACCGCTGCGCTCAACTCAGGATTCTCCTCGCACAGTGGAACTGAGGCGAGTGCTGCCAGATGCAGTACAACTTCGGCTCCATCAAGTGCCTCGGCGCGTTTTTCTGCATCGGTCACGCTACCTTCGATGAGGGCGACGCGTGAGTTGAGATGGTCGGTGGTGCCGTTGGATAGGTCATCGAGAACGACCACATCAGCGCCGACTGCGACCAGTGCATCGACCAGATGGGTACCTACGAAACCGGCTCCGCCGGTTACCAATACGCGGCTCCCGGTCAGAGTGGAATCTGAAGTCATCTGAACCATGACTTGCGGGCATTGCCCTTAGTCATTCACTCATCTTCTTCGGCTTCTACTAAAACCATCTCTGTTACTGAGTCACGGCTGATATGGTTGCGCTCCGCCTCTTCGGCAAGTATCCTCACCCCACTCTTAGCCCGCAAATCCTTCTTCGCTTTCGCTCCGAGTTCACGCATCTGCTCCGTTTGCCAAATGACATTGCCTGTTCCGCCAGTCAATCGATCGAAAGCAGTATCATAGGCTGCGCGAGCTTGATTGATTTCATACCCAATTGTAGTGAATGATTCGGCAAATCCGACCATTTTGTCATGCAAGTGGCCGGCCCGTTCAAGCAAGAGAATCTGATTGCGAGTCTGGTTCTCGCGCTTCCAAATTTCTTGAATAAGTAATAGCGCAAGCGTGATTGTAGAGCCGCTGACAACTTTCACTCGACGATTCTCGGTAAGATCTTGATAAAGTTCAGGATTGGCATGCATTGCGGCAATGAACGCACCCTCTAGTGGGACAACCATCAAGACGAAATCAAGTGTATGAATACTCTCCATATGCTCGTAGTTCTTTGAAGCCAAGCCTTTGGCGTGCTTCCTGATAGAATCGCAATGAGACTTCAAGGCAACTTCTGCCGCTTGGTCGTCCTCTGCATTCACATAGGCCTCGTACGCCGTAAGGGATACCTTGGAATCAATGACTACTTGGCGATTATCAGGCAAATTCAGCACGAAATCGGTTCGTTTGCGGGTTTTATCTTCTGCCGTCTCTGAGATTTGCTTGCTGTAATCACGACCTTCGGTGAATCCCATACTCTGCAACAAGTTCTCTACGATTACTTCACCCCATGCACCCTGGGCTTGGGAATCCCCTTTGAGGGCTCTAGTTAGGTCGCGAGTTTCCTGAGCGAGTTCCATTCCAAGATTACTGACATTGGTTACTTCTGTGCGGAGTTCCGCATTACGACTAATTCCTGCTTTCTCGACTTTATCCAAAGCCTCAACGTAATCCTTCATGCTCTTAGATAAGGCATCCGTCGCCGTAGAAAACGACTGCACCTTCTGCTCTTCGGCATCTTGGAGAGCTATCTTCAAGGCGTTGGTTGCCGTAATTTCAAAGGCGTTCTTCATCTGAGTCTCGCGTTCAGAGGCTGTCTCTGCAAGAGTCGCCTCTCGTGCTTCTGCGGCAGCGAGGGCCACGGCGCTATCCGCCTTTGCCGCTTCGACCATTCTAGCCGTGCGTTGCGACAATATCGCCCAGACTATTCCGGCTGTGATTAGGGCTGCGAGGGCTGCTACCGAGAGGGTCAGGACTTGCGACATGGGCCACACCTAAACTCCAAGGTTCTTGAAGTCTCCACTTCCGTTTCACTGAAGAAGGAGAGGGGGCTGTTCCAATCTATGCGTAGGCGCAAGGTTGCGATTCTCGGTGGTGGTGGCATCGTCTCTCAGCGCTTTCAACAGCGACTGGCCAACCACCCCTGGTTCGAGTTGACCGCAGTCGCCGGCTCACCTCGCACCACCGGAAAATCGCTCAGCGATATCGAGTGGGTTTTACCTGAGCCGCGACCAACACTACCTGACCTCACTATACTGAACATGGACGGACTGATTGAGGCACTCGACGATGTCGAAGTGGTATTCAGCGGATTGCCATCTGATGTAGCAGCCCAAATCGAAAAGCCACTGGCAGAAGCCGGATTCTTCGTATTCAGCAATGCATCCACCCACCGGATGGACGACGATGTGCCACTGGTCATCGCTGACCTTAATCCACATCACCTGCTGCCACTGAAAACTAAACTTGCAGCCGGTCAAAGTCAAGGATTCGTCGCCTGTGGCACCAACTGCACTGTGGTACCCGCTGCTCTCCCTATCAAGCCGATTTGGGACATGATTGGCCTACGCAAGGTCAGCATCCGCACAGAGCAGGCAACTTCGGGCGGAGGACTCGGTTTGCTTGTACGCGCCCGCGAGGAAGGCAAAGTAGAGCCGGAAATACCCGGCGAGGCTGAGAAGATTATCGAGGAATTTCAAAGTCTGCTAGGTCGAGCCACCGCTGAACGCTGTACTCAGGCCAATATCGAAGTGGATTGCTCCTGTCGTAGGGTGCTGCGTGAATGGGGACATATAGTCCACGTCGAAGTGCAATTATCTCGTGAATCGGATACTGCGGAAGTCATCGAATGGGTGAGCAACCATCGTGGTAGAGCACAAGCGCTCAATCTACCATCAGCCCCACAAATCCCCATCATCATTGCAGCAGATATCGATACTGATGCCGACAGGTGGGCAGGTGCTGAATCTGACAACCCAAACCCCTCTACTGACTTACGCGCCGGCATGGCAGTAGTGATGGCAAACATCGAGGTCGACGGCAGAATCCTTCGATTCACAGGATATTCTGCCAACACGATTCGAGGTGCTGCAGGTGGTACTGTGCTACTGGCTGAACTGGCCGCTGCCGAAGGATTACTCGGAGAATGAGCTCTCCACAAGAGCCACAGGATGGGGTAGGGCTCAAGTGTCGGACCTTCTCACGGAGGCTCGGTGAGGGCATGGGTGAAGTGCAGATTCAAGAATCATCTTCGCTTGACTCTGTGACTGAATCGATGGGGCTTGCCAACAATAGAACCCGAATTTTTCTGCTTGGCTCTCGAGATGAGAGGGTAGAACTGCGCGAGCATGGAGCAACTGTCGAACTCTCTGACACGGCGATTTCGATTTTTTACCGGCCGCGAGTAGAGCGGGAAGATATCGCTGCGGCTGGGCTTGACCACGCCGTCGCTTCCTTCCAATTCCTCGACATCTCAATGGGTGACCTCGGTCGCTGGCTACAACCGCTAATTGCACAGGGCTGGGTGCGCAAGGAAATCTCAATCGTATCTGCAAGCACGGCATCATTCCCCGATGAGGAATGGGTCTGCTTCCACCATCCTGTGATACCCGCTCCCGAGCGTCTTCCGTTGGCTGGCAGCCCAGGTACCATCGAGAGGAGAGCCTATCTGAGCCT
>CAZYIX010000004.1:56613-85049 GCA_964647665.1 uncultured Candidatus Poseidoniales archaeon | reverse complement strand
GAGGCCGAGCCGGAAGTAATTGCAATCACAAACGACGAACCGCTGCCCGTGATATCGAAGAAGGAGGAATCACCACTTGAGGCTGAACTGCGTCAAACCATCTCATTGTTGGTAGCGGGTGGATTGGATGTTGCTGATGTGATGGAGCATGAGCAATTCATCGAAGTCTCCGAGCGAGCCAACGCTGCCGGCATAGATGTCTGGGGCATGGTTGTCAAACTCTCTGATTGAGAAAGCCTGAGCCTTTTGCGGGGCCACGTTGATAGGTGTCAGGTGTGGACGACGCTTCGTTCACATGGTATTCTGCACTGAATGCGGTCATGAACAAACCGATGACCAAAAATTCTGTCGCTATTGCGGCGAACGAATGCCCGGTGCTATGCTGATGCGTCAATTGCGTGAGGAACAGAGCGCGATTGCGAAAATGCAGGGAGTTCAGGTGAGTCCTGCTCAGTCAGCAGATCAACAGACCATACAGAATGTGCAGCAAGTCGAACAACTCGGCAATCAAGTGCTGCCTCCTGAGCAAAGGCCGATGAATAACAATCACGTCAAGAATAATCAGGCTGCAACCAACAACGTGCTGCGTGACCTTGCCAACGGCGGCTGAATACGTCGCCGCATTGATGGCCTCTCGCCTCCTCGCGAAACCGGTGGAAGAATGCGGCTCAAGCAACTCGCTATCGCTCTCAGCAAACTTCCAACCCATCCACAGACCTCAGTGGAGTTGGAGCAGTATGCAATGGAGGGCGGCTTGGCCGCACAGTGGATTGCTGCGATGGCAGAAGCCGGGGACATCGATGTTGACACCAGAGTTGTCGATCTCGGTACTGGAAATGGCATTCTAGGCATCGGTCTGCTGCTGACTGGTGCTGCCTCAGCCACACTCGTGGACATCGATGCGGGGGCACTCAACGCGGCGCAGCAGGGTGTCAATTCTCTAGGATTGGAGAGCATGGTTAACTATCTGGAATCCGATGTTTCTCAGTGGGATGAGTGGCCTGAGATTCCCTGTGACCTTCTGGTGACCAATCCTCCGTGGGGAGTTCAAACTCCTCAGGCTGACCGGGCCTTCCTCGCAGCAGCATTCGCTTCGCCTGCTTCAGTAATTCATTTGATGCATAGCGCCAAGGCTACCCATATTTCTGGCATGGCCGCTGATGCAGGTTGGACAAGCAAGGTTTTGATGGAAACGGATTTCGCTTTGCCAGCAGCGTATGAGCATCATACAACTCGCCGTGGAACTACCAGAGTGGCCTGCTGGCGCTTCATCAGATAATCGGGTGAATGGGTTCCGCAAGCAAGGCGGTGTGTTGATAGGGGATTGTCAGGTCGCCGGCCTGTGCGAGCGGTCCCCCCTTCGGGGTGACCGTAATGGCGCCGGAGAACGAGAAAAATGACCTCCACCGCGAATGTGGGTGACCTTGTGGTCCCCGGTACAACGATTGGCGACAATAATTCTAGTGAACTCGGACGGGGAATTACCCGAGTCGATGAGCGATGTGTGGCTACTGTAGTAGGCATCCTATCCAATTCAGATGGAGTACTGCACATCGAACAACGAACAGACCCGATTCGAGAGGTTGAAGTTGGCGATATTGTCATTGGCGAGGTCAATCGAATCAATCCAAAGACCGCTGAAATCAAGATTCTGCATGTAGAAGGAAAGCCACCACGCTCCCTGCCTCAGTCTCACTTATTCGCGGACCTCTTCGTAGCCAAAATCGTCGACCGATTCCTGCCCTCCCCCGGAGATGCAATGCGCAAGCGAGATATCGTTCGCGCCAAAATCGAGCAGTTGGAGCCGATGCTGCGAGCAGAGTGCCGCTCCAGTGCTAACCTCGGTGTACTGCACGCCATTTGCCCCGCGTGTGGCGAATCGTTGCAATCCTCATCTGAAGTCGATGATGTCAACGTCGCTTGCGCACGTTGTGACTACGTCGGATTCCGTGCCCTATCCGATGGCTTCGGCCATGGATTCGAGGCTGGTGAAGCCGGTGTTCTCTCCGCACTGAACCGCGATGGGGAGCGCTGGTCTAATGCCGCTCAGGCATTTGTGTCCAAAGACGGTGAGCGGCCCTACCTTTCCCCGCTCAGCGATCATCGCAGAGGCGACCACCATGAAAAATCGAAGGAAGTCGAGAAGTTCCTCGGCTCACTCCAACAAGGCGGAGGTCGCGGCGGAGGCCGTGGTGGTGGAGGCCGTGGTGGTGGAGGCCGTGGAGGTCGCCCCGCTCGCAAGATGTACGAGGCTCCCTGCACAATGTGCGGAACCAAGGCCTCATTGCCGTTTGAGCCGACTCCCGGTGCCCCTGCACGATGTTCACCCTGCAAAGAGAAGGTCGACGATGGCAAGGCGACTCAGGATGAACTGGCTAAGGAGCGAGAGAACCTCAGCGCTGCCCGTGAAAAAGCACACCTGACGGCTGGCATGAAGCTGTTTATTGGCGGAGTGGCCTTTGCGGCTACTGAGGATGACCTGCGTACGCTATTCAGCGCAGAAGGTGAACTCAAGGATGTACACATCGCCACCGATAGAGAGACTGGAAAGAGTCGCGGGTTCGCTTTCATCACATTCTCAGACCGCAAGCAAGGCGCGGCTGCAATCGAGAAGTTGAACGGAACCGATTTGCAAGGTCGACGCCTAAGTGTGCAAGAATCCAAGCCCAGAGGCGGCGGCGGTGGACGCGGCGGCGGTGGTCGTGGCGGCGGTGGTCGTGGCGGCGGTGGTCGTGGCGGCGGTGGTCGTAGGGACCGACGCTGAGTTTTATCGGCCTCTTTCAAGCCATTGTGCGGCTCTCAATGCTCAAGTCATTGACCCTACTCCATCAGACGGGTGGAAGCAATGACATGGTTGGTCATAGACGGATACGAGGATGAACCGGCCGCATTCGGTGTTCCTCCATACGTTGGTTTTCACATCCGATACGTCTGTGGAGTTCTACATCGTCGGGACATTGACTACGAATACATCACCATCGATGAGTGGCGACGTGGAAAACGCCCTGACAACCTATCCGAATTGGAAGGAATCGTACTGATTGCCGGCGCTGTTGTACCTGGAAAATATCTGCGTGGCACTCCAATCTCATTGCGTGAGACTGACGAGATGGTTCGCACCTTACCAAAGAATGTCCCATTCCTTGCAGGTGGTTGGGCAATCCGTGGATGGCGTCAGCAAGGTTGGCAGCCACTGCGAAAGAATCTGTTCCTATGTGTACAGGATACCGATGCTACCCTTGAGCACTATCTAGCGAATAGTGAGTTCCGTCATCAACGACGTGATGCCGAGCAATGGACCGAATGGGCCCACGCAGGTGCTGCATCGAAAGCCGTTACTGAACACCCGGATTTATCTGGCCCATTAACATACGAGGTTGAAGTCTATCAGGGGTGCGTACGCTACAAGAACGGCTGTAAATTCTGTATCGAGCCTAAGAAAGGAGTGCCGGTTTGGCGCACTCCTGAGGATGTTATCACCGAGGTTGGCTTGGCCCTCGATTCAGGAGTGAGGCACGTTCGTCTTGGAGGCATGACTGATGTTTACACCTACATGGCAGACGGTGTGGTCGAATTGGAATATCCAGTCCCGAATCCCGAACCAATAGCCAAGTTACTGTATGGTCTTCGGCAAGACGAGCGCTTGGAGACTTTGCATGTTGACAATGGCAACCCAAGTATCATAGCGGAAAATCTTGAGCCTGCTACTGAGATTACCAAGACGATGGTAGAGACTCTGACCGATGGCTCAATCCTGTCTTTCGGATTGGAATCTGCCGACCCGGCCGTGCACGAGGCAAACTGGCTCAACTGTGATACCGAGCAACTGAAGGTAGCGATTCGTCACGTCAATGAATTCGGTCGCAAACGTGGTGAGCGAGGGCTACCAAAATTGTTGCCCGGATTGAACTTCATCGCTGGACTACACGGCGAAACTGCGGCGTCATATCAGATGAATATGGACCTACTATCGAGCCTCCGAAAAGAGGGATTGTGGTTGCGGCGAATCAACATCCGTCAAGTCGAGGGTATTGGATTCCAAGAGATTCCTGAGCAGCAATTCCGTTCGTTCAAAAATTGGGTTCGCGACAGTATCGATTCGCCGCTGCTCTCGGAATTATTCCCTATCGGGCAGCGGCTTTCGAAAGTGAGATGGGAAAGTCACGATAGTCGAATCCGCCTACCTGCGCATATTGAGGATGAGGCCCACAGAAACCCGACTATACATGGCAACGCGGGCGTCACTTTTGGCCGCCAAATCGGCGCATATCCAATTCTCATCGGTATACCCTACCTGATTCCACTTGAGACTGAGTCTGACATCATCATCACCGGCCACGGTGCCCGTTCAGTGACTGGCGTCGAGGTTGGTCTCGATGTAAACACCGCCTCCCAGAAGCAATTGGAGGCTATTCCAGGAATTGGCGAGAAATCAGCTTGGTTGCTGGTATCCACGCGAGCAAAGGTAGCACATACGAAACCCACAGGAGAGAGGCCATTCGAAAGCGTTGAGCAGGCCTTCGGCGATAGTGGAATCGAAATGCCAGAACTAGCAACGACTGTATTGGAGGTCAGATAGTGCCCAATACAATCGCCAACTCACTGATTGATGCTGCTAGACGCTTGCAGCAGCGTTGTGCTGCCCTGGCTCCAGATCTTGGTCAACCTGTGTCATTCTCTTATGATCCGCTAGACTATGCGAGGTCAGTCCACGAAGCATATCTGTCTCGGTTTGGTGGACTCGGAGCAAAAACCATCCTTCTCGGAATGAACCCTGGGCCTTGGGGAATGGGACAGACCGGCGTACCATTCGGAGATGTCCACAAAGTAACCGGATACCTCGGTTTGACTGGCCATGAGGTTACCATCCCAAGTGACACTCACAAGAAACGGCCGATTCAGGGGTTGTCCTGCTCACGCGGAGAAGTGTCTGGAGACCGGCTCTGGGGTGCGGTCGAGGAATCATTCGGTACTGCCGTGCAAGCGCATACACACATTTTCGTCGTCAATCATTGTCCGTTGCTACTGTTCGATGAAATGACGCGCAACCTGACTCCAGACAAGTTGCGCGGCGATGCTGCGCGAGAACTGCTCGAGGTCTGTGATGAGCACCTTCGAGAAGTGGTAAGCATCCTTGCAGCACAGCGGGTAGTCGGTATCGGCAAGTATGCGCAGCGTCGAGCGGAACTGGCCCTCAAAGAGGTCGATGTCGAAATCGATTCGATACCTCACCCATCACCCGCCAATCCGTTCTCCAACAGAAATGGTGGCGCGGATTGGCGGGCTGCTTTCGCGGCGACTATCGAGCGCTGAAAGTTCAAGTCTCATCATCGAGAACATTAAGTCCGAGTCAAAGTCTACCCCGCATGATGTCTAACTCGATGACGACCTCCGAATGTCTATTTAGAAACGCTGAACAGTATGGTGACCTGCCTGCGCTATCCGACAAAGGTAGCGATGGAGAATGGAATACAGATACTTGGTCAGATGTGCTCAATAATACGTTGGCGATAGCCAAATCACTGTACGCAATGGGCTTTGAAAAGGGTGACAAACTCAGCATTTACTCCTACAATCGCAAAGAATGGTATCTGATTTACGCCGCCTCGCAAATGCTCAACGGAGCGGCCGTCGGTGTTTACCACACCTGCTCACCTGAGGAAGTGGAATGGGTTGTCGGAAATTCGGACTCCAAGTTCATCTTCATTGGAAACAACCCTCAAGATGGTAATGACCCAGCTAAACTTCCCGCAAACCGAATTGCAGCGATTATCGATGACCTCCCAGCGATTGAAGTGGCAGTAGTTCTCGACAATTCCGGCTCGCTCGACCATGCTAAGGCAACCTCTTGGGATGAATTCCTGGCCAAGGGAGCCAACGTCCCTGATTCAGACATTCGTTCACGAATGGATGGGATACAGCCCAGCGACACATCTTCGCTGATTTACACATCCGGTACAACTGGTAACCCAAAGGGAGTCGAATTGTCCCACGATAATTTCGAGTTTGAACTCAGTTGTATTCGCAATGTCATTCGTTTTGACCCAGGCGACGGATACGTCTCATGGTTGCCATTGGCTCACGTCTTCGGACAGGTTGCTGACAACCATCTGTGGGTGAGCGATACGCTCCACATGCGTGTGGTAGACAATGCACTGCACGCTATTGACTATGCAAAAGAAGTGCAACCTCACCTATTCATCGGAGTTCCGCGCATCTACGAAAAAGTCTACTCTAACCTCAAAAGTACCATTGATTCTAAGGCCATTATCCGCATTGGATTGGGAGTTCCAGTGCTGAAAAAGGTGCTGCAAAAAGCTGTCAAGCGCAAGATTGGCATGTTGAATTGTAAGTATGCAATAACTGGTGCTGCGCCAATCAACCCAGATATTCTTCACCTATTCCACCGAGTCGGTGTGCCTCTATACGAAGGCTATGGAATGACGGAGACCACCGCGGGTGCGTCAATGAACTACCAGGGGCATAACAAGATTGGTTCGGTTGGCCAGACGCTGCCCGGAGGAACTGAACTGAAAACCGATGAGCATGGTGAGATATTCTTCCGAGGGCGCCACGTCATGAAGGGCTACTACAACAATCCCGAAGCGACTGCTGAGGTGTTGCAAGATGGTTGGCTTCGCTCTGGTGATATTGGCGAAATTGATGCGGATGGATTCGTCAAGATAACTGGTCGGATAAAGGAGATTTACGTCAGTTCTGGTGGTAAAAACATCGCGCCGTTAGTCATTGAGGAGACCATGAAGGCTATTCCGCTCGTATCACAATGTTTCCTTGTGGGTGATGGTCGAAAGTACTGCAGTGCTCTGCTCACACTCGATGTATCTGCTATTCTACGTGATAAATTTGAGATGGATGGTTCAAGATTACCAAAGGACCCTGCGGAGCAAATCGCACTACTCAACAAGCAAGGGCATGAATTGTCGGAATACACCGATAGTGCTGAGATTCATGCAGAAATTGATGCCGAAGTGCAGCGACTCAATGCCAAGTTCATGCCTCCTGAGCAAATCAAGAAGTTCACCATCCTACCACGTGACCTTACCGTGGATGATGGTGAACTGACACCGACACTCAAAATTCGCCGCAAGCAGATTCGTGAGAATTGGACTGCGGAAATCGAGCAGATGTACAGCGACGATTGAGCCGCTTCTCGCTCACCCGACCATTTTCACTCGCCCTGCTTACCTTGGTCGTTCTGAATTGGGAGCCCGACTTGGGGTCGCCCTTCGCGTACGAGCGCGTATATGCGCCCCGGCGGCCTATGGCCGCCGGTGTTATCATGAGGTTGCTCTCTCTCCCGCATCCATGTCGACTGCCGACGACGCTGCTGAAGATGCTGCAGGCGAGGCAGCGGAAGCAGAGGGCACGGGTGCTGGTGATGCAGTTGAAAGAGGTACGTTCGACCACTCGGGAATCCCACTCAGGGTGGTAACCGCCGCGTCACTATTCGATGGCCATGACGCGGCAATCAACGTAATGCGACGACTGATTCAAGCAGCCGGATGTGAAGTAATTCACCTCGGACACGACCGCTCAGCACTCGACGTTGTGAAGGCAGCAATCGAGGAAGATGCCCACGCAGTTGCGCTCACCTCGTATCAAGGTGGACACATGGAGTACTTCACCTATATTCGAGAGTTGCTAAACGAGGCAGGCAGAGCCGATGTTCACATTTTTGGTGGAGGGGGAGGAACTATCACACCACCCGAAATTCGTGACCTGCACGCAGCAGGAATCACTCGTATCTACTCGCCTGATGATGGTCGCCAGATGGGATTACTCGGGATGATTGATGACCTGGTCACTAGGGCAAGCGACTCGGACCTGATGTCTGAATCCAGCCTATCTAAACTGGAAGGTGAACTCACGCCAGATAACAGAGGAGGAATTGCGCGTCTCATCACCGCGGCGGAGAATGCCGACCCGGTCCACCTCGCCCAGTTGATCAAGACATGTCGCTCAAGGTCCGATGAGCAACGAGTCCCGGTCATCGGATTAACCGGAACAGGAGGGGCGGGCAAATCCAGTCTAATTGATGAGTTGATGCGGCGTATCACCACGCAGAATCCCGAACTCAAAATCGCTCTACTGTGTACTGACCCAACCCGAAGACGCACCGGAGGTGCGCTGCTAGGCGACCGTATTCGCATGAACACCTTGTCGAATGAAAATCTGTTCATGCGCAGTCTTGCAAGCCGAGATGGTGGTCGTGAAATCAGCGAGAAAACTCACGAATCCATTGAGGTATGCCAAGCGGTTGGCTTCGACTTGATCTTTGTCGAAACCAGCGGCATTGGCCAAGGTAGCGATGCGATCACCGATGTCTCCGACCTCAGTATCTACGTGATGACAAGTGAGTTCGGCGCCCACACCCAACTTGAGAAAATTGAGATGCTCGACGTCGCCGACCTCGTCGTCCTCAACAAATTCGAGAAAAGAGGCAGCGAGGATGCATTACGAGCCGTCCGCAAGCAGGTCAAACGTAATCGGAATCTATTCGACATGGCTGATGCGAACCTACCGGTCATCGCTACAATCGCCAACCAATTCACTGACCCTGGAGTGGACACACTGTGGCATCGCCTCGCGGCACTGCTCGATGAGCGGCATGGAGTTGAACTCACGGCAACTGAACCAGAACTTTGGGGCAATGAAATGCCCGAGCCTCAACACATCATTCCTCCTGAGCGCACACAATACCTAGCGGACATCGCTCGCAGTGTGAGGGAATACCATGGTCGGACCGAGTCAATGGCAGAAAAGGTCAGATTAACCCAGCACCTTGAATCAGCTGCTGAGCACATGGCTGACCTCGCCGATGGCACAGGTAGCACCGCAGCGATGGCTGGAGCGAGTGCAGCTGCGGACTTGCGGGTCCAAATTGAGGAGGTGAAGAGCACAATTCATCCAGAAGCGTGGAAGATGTTGTCCGACTTTGAGACTAGAGCCGCAGCCTACCGTTCAGGCACCTATACCTACCAAGTCAGGGGCAAGGATTACGCCGTTCCGACAACCAGCACTTCTCTCTCTAACAACGAGATTTCACGCATATCTCTGCCTAACTTCGCCGACGACGGTGAGCGACTCGCTTGGTTGCGCAAGGAAAATGTCCCCGGAGTTTTCCCCTATACCGCCGGAGTATTTCCGTTCAAGCGAGCAGATGAATTACCAACCCGCATGTTTGCGGGCGAGGGTCCTGCTGAGCGGACCAATGCAAGATTCCACTATCTTTCTGAGAACGAGGATTACGCAAGGCTCTCCACGGCCTTCGATTCTGTCACCCTTTACGGACGCAACCCCCATACTCGCCCTGACATCTACGGCAAGGTCGGTGAATCTGGTGTCTCCATCTTTACTGTGGAGGAGATGTGTACTCTATTCGAAGGATTCAATCTCTGTGAGGCAAATACCAGTGTCTCGATGACGATTAACGGGCCGGCGGCAATTATTCTGGCGATGTTCTTCAACGCCGCCATGCGCCAGCAAGTGACCATATTTGAGCAGGAAAAACAACGCGTGCCACTACCCGACGAGATTGAGGCGATTCATGCCAGTACGCTACAAATGGTGCGCGGTACGGTGCAGGCAGACATCCTCAAGGAGGACCAAGCGCAGAATACCTGCATCTTCTCAACTGAATTCAGTCTGAAATTGATGGGGGACGTGCAGCAGTTCTACATCGACAATGACGTTAGCAACCACTACTCTGTCAGCATTTCTGGCTACCACATCGCTGAGGCTGGTGCTAACCCAATCTCACAGTTGGCTTTCACTTTGGCAAACGGTTTCACCTACGTTGAATACTATCTGAAGCGAGGGATGAATATCGACGACTTCGCACCGAATCTCTCGTTCTTCTTCTCTAACGGTCTCGACCCAGAATACACCGTCATCGGCCGGGTAGCCCGCCGTATCTGGGCTGTCGCATTGCGTGACCTTTACAGCGGTGATGAGCGGTCTCAGAAACTCAAGTATCACATCCAGACTAGCGGAAGGAGCCTACACGCACAAGAGATTGACTTCAACGACATTCGCACCACTCTACAAGCACTGCTCGCCATTCAAGACAACGCCAACTCACTGCACACCAATGCGTATGACGAAGCGATTACCACCCCAACCGAGGACAGTGTGAGGCGTGCCCTCGCCATCCAACTCATCGTCAACAAGGAAAGTGGTTGGACCAAGACCGAAAACCCGTTGCAAGGTTCGTTCATCGTCGATGAACTGACCGACCTTGTCGAGGAGGCGGTCCTGTCAGAGTTTGAGCGAATAGCGGAGAGAGGCGGAGTGCTTGGGGCGATGGAGACAATGTATCAACGCGGCAAGATACAGGACGAGAGCCTGCATTACGAGGAACAGAAACACTCGGGAGAACTTCCGATTACTGGCGTCAACTTCTTCCAGAATCCTGACGCCGCAGCCTTCGATGAAAGCAGCGCTGATGATTTCGAGATGGAATTGGCTAGGGCGACCCCAGAGGAAAAGCAAGGTTGTCTTGACCGATTAGCGGCCTTCCATCGCTCTCATAGAAAGCAGGCACCTGAGGCGCTTGCAAGGCTGCAGCAGGTGGCAATGGAAGGGGGCAATGTGTTTGCTGAATTGATGAGCACTGTCAACGTCGCCTCACTCGGACAAATCACTGAGGCTCTATTCGAAGTTGGTGGACAATACCGCCGCAATATGTGAGCGTAATATCTACTCTAAAAATATCGACATCATAATCATCGATACTAAGAAGAACGCGAAACCCGGGATGATTGCGACTAGCATCCCATATGCCGTGTTCTGTTGTTGTGTGGCGAAGGAACGCACCAGCATACCTATCCATCCTGCAATGAGCAGAAGAGGCATGCAGCAGCTAAGGAAACCGTCATAGAAAATTTCCTCAGCAATCTCTCCACCTTCTCCTCCGAACTCACTGCCTTGTTCGTAACCAATCCAGTAATCGGTATCGGTGTCAGGCTCAAATGGCAGTGTGAACTCAATGTGACCTGTGGAATAGTCAATTGTGCCAATGCCATCCTGCTCAAAACTGAACCTCAACGGCCGGTTACCGTCGGCATCCAAACCATACCATTCTTCACAGTAGAATCTATGGACATCATTTGCAATGTTCACCTCAATGTCGAACCAATCAAGATCCATGTTTGAGGTGTTGATGTAAAAGGAAAATGTAGTATTGATACCATCAGATATCCAAACATCATTCAACCACATACTCTTACTTCTCCAAGAGCCAGTTTCTTGGTAGATAATTTTCACATTCGCTGCCGTTGAATTGGGGTACACTTCTGGTAGGTTGATGGTGACCTGTTCATTCTCAACATTGAAACTTCCTGCGACAATCTGAGCACTGACAAAGATACTTCCGTCACAGTCATCAGAAACTTCGAGTGAATCTACTTCACCTTGAAACTTCACGCCTTGGTTTCCTTTCCACTCATATTTCTCGTAGAGATTAAATGAGCAGGTTTCAATCGGCTCGCCCGCATCAAAGGTGAAGGTGGAGTTGGCGAAGGAATCACCGCTGACTAGTGTCTCTGACCAATTGTCTTCCCATGACGATTCATGCGAAAACTGCAATCCAAACATCAGCAAAGCAGCGATAATAAATGCAAAACAGATGCCGATTCCTTTCCACCAGGAACCCGTGTTTAGTTCGGGAACTACAACCCCGAGGTGAGGACCAATGTCACCACTCAGTTGAGTAACCTGTCCAGTCAGGGATGGTGTAACAGCCGTTGCAGAGGATTGGGTTTCGATGCTCATGCCGCCTGTCGAGCCGAGAACCAATGGACCTGATTCTGCGATTGGGTTTGCTGCGGTTTCGCCACCGGCTTGCTCATCCCAAGGTGAGGAGGTACCCTCACTCCCATCGAACATAGCAGCCCCTCAACGTTCTCCCTTCAAAGGGATTCACCTACAATGAGTGTGCCAGTAATGAGGTCTAGTCATCAGCTTCATCGGAATCAGCCATGAGTTTGTCCCACACCGTAGCAGCCAGAACAGCGCCAATAATCGGTCCAAGCCAATAGATGACCAAGTCAATCTTGTTCTCCATGTCTGAAAATACCCATGTTCCCATCCAACGAGCCGGGTTCATCGCAGCACCAGTGATGCCACCTCCCATCAGGATGTCAGCCATCACTGCAAGTCCAATACCAAAGCCTGCAATACCTGCAGGAGCGCGATTATCGACTGCTGTACCCATGATTACTGTCATCAGTAGGAAAGTCAACACTATCTCGACTAGGATGACCGTCTGAGTATCGAACAGGTTACCATCCATTTCCTGCGGTGCTGGAGTACCGACCCCAGCAGCCCCAACAAGGCAGAGTATGCCACCAGCAAGTGCAGCACCAATCAATTGTGACAGAATGTAATAGCCGCCCAATTTAGGGGTTATTCGCTTGGAAGACATCAGAGCGAGGGTAACCGCAGGATTGACGTGAGCACCAGAGATGTTCATCGTCGCGCTGACCATCACAGCCAAGATGATGCCGTGAGCAGCCGCAACAGCCACAATATTGTCACCATGCAACCAAATGGTCCCTGCTCCAATGAAGGTCAACCCGAAAGTCGCAATTCCTTCTGCTACACACTTACTCAGACAATTCGATCCACTCATTCAATCAACTCCGGGTTCCGACCCGAAGTGTGCCCTTTGAGTGCAGACCATGAACAAAGCGGTCGATCCGAAACAAAAGAAGGGCCGGTCGAGGGCAACCGAAGTCGCCCAACGACCGGCCCGTGTGTCATCTGTTGTTGTGTGTTAGATAGAGTGCGGTTTACTCTTCTTCAGGCAAAAACTGGTCGCCGACCATCAGTGCAGCTGCTGCACCGACGCCGCCAACAATCATCGCGCCAAATAGCCCGACGAAATCAGCATCCCAAGTGGAGTTAACCAGTGTCCCACCGAGGTCAGCGGCACCGGAGATTGATACTCCTGCACCAGCAACGACCGCGGCGAACAGACCAGCTGCCCAGCCACCACCGAGACGATCGTAGACCGTCATCAGTAGGAAGCCACCAACGAGGGCTGTAACGGCATCGCCTAAGCTTGCCATAGCACCCACACTGGTTCCCACATCCGCATCCTGTCCGAACTTCATGACGGCGGCGGCAATTAATGCGCCGACTATCTGCATGCAGAAGTTCAGCGCACCAGTTTGCCAGTCAGTTTTCCCAGCGGCCATTGAGCCGATGGTGATAACCGGCAAGAGCTGAGCCCCGCTGAAGGTCATCCACAAGACAGCCAATACAAGACCAAGGATAATCCAATCCTGACCTACCTGGCTGAAAACCAGTAGTGTCAGTGCC
Organism: uncultured Candidatus Poseidoniales archaeon; assembly: GCA_964647665.1. Classification (GTDB taxonomy): domain Archaea; phylum Thermoplasmatota; class Poseidoniia; order Poseidoniales; family Thalassarchaeaceae; genus CAUZSM01. The sequence goes on along the minus strand of CAZYIX010000004.1, from coordinate 71,705 downwards.
AAGCTACCCAAAGCCTCTGCCGTCATACTTTTCGTGTCCATTTCCATTTTTCATTTCCTCCCGCATTACTGCGAGCGTTGCCTCCTCCTTTATTCTCTATATAAAGGGAGCACCGAGGGAGGAATTGGAAAATGCGGTTTTTCGACGCTTTTTGACGCGCCGATACACCTGATTGCAGTAAGTGTTGCTAACTACACCAGTGGCGCAGTGCAACGTTTATCGACTAATAAATGAGTTTTAACCCTCTCTAGTAGGGTCCTAGAAGTTATTCTGTTCAATGAATCTAGTATCTCCAAATGATTCAGAATCTGTTCAGGTTGCGTTCATGCGAAAGAACAGAGAAAATAACAGCGCACCCGCAGGCAGGGAAAGGTGAGTCCCTGCCTACGAGCAGGCGTGTCAGCACCACACCGAGGCGTGGTAATCGGTAATCGTGTGTGTTGTATTCCGTTACTGTGGATCACTTGGCGAGTTCGGCTTCAACGCGGGTCGCCATCCAGGCGCCTGCACCGAATGCTACAGCGTTAGCGATGAACATAGCTAGTCCCATCAATTCGAACGAGCCATCATCTGCCAAGCCTATCAGCATCGTACCAACATGGGCACCGCCAGTAAACACAGCACCCATTCCTGCAGCAGCTGCAAGCCCAACACCACCAGCTTGATACAAGCCTTCGCAGCGTGTCCAGACAGTGTATGTCAAGCCACCACCAACGATTACTGTAACCCAGTGTGTTAGTTCAGTTGCCATTTCTGTTGGTCCAGAGTATGCAACCATTGTAGCATCGCCCTGTGTTGCAACCAATGCTAGGACACCAGCGCCTGCGGCGCCGAGTACCTGGAATAACACTTTCATGCCACCAGATTCCCAATCTTGGTCGTTCAACATTCTACTTACTGTTAGTGCAGGTATGAGGTCTGCCCCGCTGAATGCGGTCCAAAGCACTGCCAAGGCCAAAGCCCACTCTATCATTCCGAGGTCACCGGCACCAGCCCACAACACCAGAAGGAGGTAGGTCAGCGCTAGGCTGCCAAACATCTCTGCACAGTTGTCTTTCCAATCCATTTCCATTTCATTTCACCTTTTCAATCGCATATGGCGATTAGTCGCCTATGCCAATAGTTCCACTTATGAAGGATTAGGCGGATATCAGCAATAATCACTGCATTTGTTGAGGTTTTTCGGGGAGCCGGTGTCGTTAATTGCAGTAAGTGTAGTAGCCTACACTTCCACGCAGTATCACGTTTTTAGCGTTGACAGGCCCTACAATGGAAGGTTGAGCGACCCTGTTGCACTGTTCTAACAATGCTTCCAATGCAACCCTGCTTTAGGCAGGGTTCACCTTCGCGGTCATAAACTCCGAATGCTGAAGGAAAATAACCAAGTTCACCGGAAATGTCGCTAAATTGGCCATCTTTGAGTGTGGAGCCGCCCGCTGCGATAGCCTCACTCAACACCTTTGGGATGTGTTCAACCAAGCGAGTTGCTTCTTCTACGCTGATTGATGCAGCCTCCTTAGTGGGGGCGATTCCAGCTCGGTGTAGAATTTCGCAGACGTAGATGTTACCAAGCCCAGCGACGATGCGCTGGTCGAGCAGGGCAACCTTGACCGGAGTTCGTCTGTCCTGCAAAGACGAGGCAAGCCTCGATGCGCTAAGATTGTCTGAGAGCGGTTCTGGACCTAATGAGCGTAAGAAACGGTTGTCTTGTTGCTGCTCGGTGTCAAACAAATCAATGAATCCGAATCTGCGAGCATCCGTGTAGATGGCTCGGCGCCCTCCTTCAAGTTCAAGCACAAGGTGGTCATGCTTGCCGTCACCGACATCCTGCTCGGCTGAAGAATCCTCTCCGACAAGTCGCCAGCGACCAGTCATCCCCAGATGCGACAGCATGGTCATGTCATCATTGAGTCGGATGAGGAGGTATTTCGCCCTCCTCTCAACGGCTTCCACGGTCCTGCCCTCAAGTCTAATCGACAAATCTTCAGGGAATGGGAATCGTAAATCCGGTCGCCTGACACGCACTACACCTATTCGACGACCGACTAGATGCGCAGCCAAACCAGTTCGAACCGTCTCTACCTCAGGGAGTTCGGGCATCCGCCCTCACTCCGTCCCAGTCTCATCTAGCAAGGTTTGCACATCTTCAAGGAATAATTCTGGAACGAATTCTGCGTTATCCCAAGATACCCGCTTGCGGTGTTGGCTGTCAACCAGCACGATGGGTTGATTGTGCACTATTACAAAGTCATCTTCTCCGTCTTCTGCAGGAGCGGTTTCCAAAGATACCCCGTAGGCACCCCACACATCTTCAAGGTCAAAATATCGCTGCTGGCTCATATTACCGGCGTCAGGACTAGTCAAATGTGGCCAATCGGCACCCTTGCTCGCAGCGAAATCAGCCATGCTACTCACACTATCGTGCCAAGGGTCTAGGCTAATTGTCAGAATCTGGACTCTGGCAGAATCGTTCTCATCTAGATTGTCGAGAAGCCACTTCATCGATTCTGTCTGTGCTAGGCATACATCCTTGCAGCGAGTGAATACAAAGGTGAAAATTGTCAAATCCGCATCGATATCAGTACTATCAAATGAGGTATTCGTGCTATCGACCAAAACAAACTCGTAAGCGACCGGTTTCGCCGCTAATTCATTGCCATTGAAGGTCGTGGCCACGTCCTCATCGCCTAGGCAACCAGCAAGACCAGTGGCGAGAAACAAAGCCGCCATTACGGCAGCGAGCGAGTAGGAACGCAGTGTCAATCGGCTACCCCCGGCCAATCTGCTGGTGCTTCCACATGAAAGAGAACGTGGTTATCCTCCCAGCCTGCAAGATCAAGTCGTTGGCGCAGAATCAGACCGGATTCGGTCAGGGATTCCTCTGCGTTGTCAAAAGTCGCCCGGTGACCACCTTCGATGATTCGCTCTGACGCCGCCTTCAGTGAGAGTAACCCGCAACCGCCGGCTGCAAGAAAATTCGTTGCTGCAGTGATGAACATCTCTACCTGTCCTGCTTGACTAACATCTTGAAACAGCCAGGTAACTCGGCCGTTCAAAAATGGAGTGATTGACGCCGCCTTGCGTACATCAGCGAGTACTGGCAGCAATCCGGGTCGAGACTCTGCAAGCCGAATCAAGTCTCGAACGCATCTAGGACTGATATCGACTGCAACGATACTTCCACCAAGGTGGTTCTTGGAGGCACAAAGGTGGTCGTGCAGATGACTGATAGTAGTGCCGTGACCCGCGCCAAGATAGAGTGTGGACATACCAGACTCGGGCAACATCGAAGCGAGCAATTTCCCCGATTGTGACCGCAACAACCCAGCCGCAAGTTTGGATGAACGTGGGCTCCATTGTCGCCATTCCTTGCGGCCATCTCTCTTCAATCGCTCTCCACGGACGCTGATACCCTTCACTGCGTTCCTGCTCCAAAGTGACCTACCCTCGATGCGAACATACGGAGAAACCTCGGTGAGGAGGGCCATGAATTCACCCCGTTCAGCGACCCCGCGGTTTCAGATGTCGTGCGCGGATTTCCGCAACCGCATTCTCAACCTTGGCGACTTCAGCTTCACCCCAAATTTCACCGCCAAAATGGTCGACTCGTGCTGCTATGGAGGCTTTGCCAGCCACCATCCTTGCGATTTTCCCGCGCACCCATCTAGGGCTTCTGCACACCCATGGGTGCTGGAATAAATGGCCGTGTTTTGGAGGGTCTGTTCCTTGCTTCAAATGCACGAAAAAGGCCTTCTCAGCGCCAAGAATCTGCACGGTTCCCGAAGGCAGGCGGGCAAGCCTTGCGCGACCGCGCGCAGTCACGCACAGACGTGAAGCAAGTAGCGGCCCTAGAAGTAGAGACAGGGAAGGTAAGTGAGATTCAGAGAGGTGGCGAACTGCATCTTCGAGATGAATCAGGTGGGCTGCTGACTCGACGGTGGTGTTGGCCCAACCCTTCAGCGCTTTCCATTCGGCTTTGCTAAGTTCTGTATCAGCAGCCTCGACACCCAAGGCAGCGGCAAGCCCTGCCAAGTCGTCAGAATCAGCAACTGCCGGGGCAATCTCAGCGCGTCTTGCATCAAGGTCAAGAGTAGGAAGGAACATTCCAGCCCACTCAACGATGCGTGATTCCAAAGTATTGTGAGAGGAACGTAACTCATCTGTCGCTCGGACAAGATGCTCTAATCGACGATCCGGTTCCGAAGCAGCAGAAGATACGCCGGATTCAGCCATCATCAAGGTGGCACCTTGCAACAACTCTCTTTCATCACCCTCCATTGCAGGCCAATCCACGTCAACTTCTGTGATGTAAGAAACGACTGCTTCTGGGAATCTCTCGTGTAGATGCCGTGCCTCGTTGGTCATTCGGCCATCTATCTGCATCTGCAACCGCTTAGCCAGCGTGGAAATACTACGATTCTTTGACCAAACTGCTTCGTCCACACATTGGCCCTCATCATCGAGGATGCGGGCCATTCTCCAATCCCAGAATAGTCGCACAGCCCGCACAGGCAACCCCACTTCAAAGACCCCCCTGCAAAGCAGTATTGAGCAATTCAACATAGAGTTGCATTCAAAAGGGGATACGTATCGCAATCTGCTATGTTCTGTCCTGAGTGTGGAACGCTAGCCTACCCAGACCCTAGTGGTAGCATCAAATGCCCGAACTACGAGTGTGGGTACAATGGCAGTGCAGAAAACGAAGTGCAGATGTCAGATGGGTCGTTCGTAGATGTTTCTCAAGCCACCTCGTCCTCCAAGGCCAAGACCCTGAAGCATCTCACCGAAGTGATTGATGATTCGGACACCCATCGTGGAGTCCTCACCACCAAGACATACGTATGCCCGAAGTGTGATTCTGACGAAGTCTTTGCAGAATTGGTTCAAACTCGTTCTTCTGACGAACCCGAGACCCGGATTTTGACTTGTTCGCAGTGCAGTCACGGATGGCGAGAGTACTGAGGCGGCCTTCTTGTCCCTATCAGCCAATTACAATCCTTTTTGTGCCTTCGCTGAAGGGCAAGTCTGCTGGAGAGGGGTATCATGCTGAACATCACTGCACGTCAGGACCTGATGCGAACCATTGTCGATATCTTAACGGTGCTCGTCGATGAGGCAAGACTCAACTTCCACGAAGACCGATTAGAGGTGCGGGTCGTTGACCCGTCCCACGTCGCAATGATTCAGATGGAGGTCGATTCGGCTGCCTTTGAAGCGTGGGAGTGCGACGAGGTCGCCATTGGAATTGAATTGGTCAAACTGCGCGACCTCATCAAGTTGGCAGCTGAAGGAGATTCACTCATCGAGATGCAATACGATGACAATGATGGTCGACTCAACATCCAGATTGGCGAGATTGACCGAGTCATCCGACCGCTCGACCGACAGGCGATGCTGGAGCCACGGGTGCCAGACATCGACCTTGACTGCAAGGCCAGCCTTGCGGGAGCAAAGTTCAGCCGAGCACTGAGAGCGGCCAAGCAAGTAGGCGACCTAGTGACATTCTCATTGGACGGACAGCAATTCTCCGTCAACGTCAGTGGAGACACTGACGCGGTCAATGTCACCTACGAGGCGGGCGAATTGCAGGAATTGGTCTGCGACTCACCGGTGAAGAGCCAATACAGCCTGCAATATCTCGCTCCACTTGCCAAGCGAATCGAGGCGATGGTGGAAACTGTTGACCTCAACTTCGGTGAGAATTTCCCACTGAAACTTGAGTTTGAGTTTGCTAATGGCGCAGGCCGCTGTATTTACTTCCTAGCGCCAAGAATCGAAGGCGACGCTTGAGGCATCGGTATTACCGCTGCCCATCAGCCTTGAAATGGGAAGGCCGGTCGGCCCACCATGGCTGACAGCCCACGCGTCGCAGTGCTCATTCCCAGTCTGCGTAATGCTGACGAGTTGGTAATTGCCCTCAATGGTCTAGCCAATCAAACATGGAATGGGCCACTAGAAGTCGTCGTTGTAGGACCAAATGGGGACCCGGGTGAGAAAGTAGCAGCAGCAAACGGTGCACGCTTCATTGACGACGAGGGCTCACGTACCCGAGCAGATGCTTGCAACGTCGCGTTGAGACAAATCGACTGCGATATTGTATGCTTCACTGACGATGACGTCTGGGTTCCTGAAAACTGGGTGGCTAATCTAGTCCGCTGGTTTGAGCGAGCCGAGGTTGCCGGCGTGGGTGGCCCTAACTTCGCTCCTGCAGATGACCGCTCGACATTCTGGCAGCGAGTTATCGACGTGACATTCTGCTCCAAGTGGGTGACCGCTGGAACCAATTACGGCAAGCGTGGGAGCGAGGAACTTGAACCAGCAGAGCAACTGCCCGGAGTCAATGCCGCATATCGTAAGTCGGTTCTCGACGAGGTCGGTGGATTCGATGATGGTGCAATAGGCTGTGAAGATGCGATGCTCGACCACCGTATCGAGCAAGCAGGACATCGCCTCTGGACTGACAGAGATGCGATAATGTGGCATCGCAGGCGTAATCCAAGTAGAGTCAGAAAGCAGATTCAGAACTACGGACTTGTGCGTATTCTTGCCGCTCACCAACACCCGGGAATGAAAGGGTGGTCACACAATGCAGTCGGTTTGTTCCCGCTGCTGGTCATCGCAGCCATCTACGCGTTCATTTGCGGGGCAATCAACGGTGGCCTAGCATGGCCAGAGTTCTGGGATATTTCCCTAGCAACCGTACCGATGGGTTGCCCGCGAACCGCAGTTCACACTCCTGTCAGTCTTGCCGCACTCTACGTTGGATTGTGTTGGTTGGGTGCGGCCTATGGCAACTCGCCAAGCCGTTCGCTGTCAACGGTACTTGCCGCTCCGCTGATGACTTTCCTTTTGCACTGGTCTTACGGCACCGGGGTGCTACGGGGATGGTGGAGAATTCACGTCTCAAAGAAACCCGGTTTGCAGGTCGATGACAAGGACCGCAAGGGTTGAACGAAAAATACACCGTGAATGGATGGGTAGTGGGAAAATAAGGTCACATATTCTGTCTTGCAACGGTGTACTGGAGCGTCTACGGCAAAACCTGCTGGGCTGAGAAAAAATCTGGAATTCACTCAGTCTGCATTCGATTATCCTCGTTCAATCGCCAAATCTTGCTGCGAGGTCGCCAAACAAATGCGCTGAGAGCCGAGACGAATAATCCGCCAACAACTAGATTCAGCCAGCTGTCAAAGATATAGCCGGGACTGGCGTTGAACCAAGCCCAAGTGAATGAAGGGATAATGCCGATTATCAAAGCGATGATGGCTTCGCGAACCAACAGAGATGACGTAGGCGCTGGGCCGGGCATCCTCGGTGGCTCGGATGTGGAATATGCTTGCTCAGATAGCCTGACCAAACGGAATCCCATCTGCGGACGAGTCACCTCACGAGGGGTGGTTCCGCGCGCTGTTCCGCGCACTCCATCACGGCCCTGCCATACTCTGGTGACATGTGCAGCCGGTATAGGTGCGCCACCTGCCTTAGGTTGAGCAACCCAAGGACGACCATCACATGGCGCACCCCAGTAACCCGACTTTGGAGGACGGTCTGCCAGCAACTCGACGGCCACGTCGAACTTGCAGGCAACTCCTTGCTTCTCAGCAAGCGACCATTCGGCTTCTGAAGGAGGGCGCAAATCACCAGAACCGACCAATCCACCTTCAACCATCAGGGGGGAAAGCCGATTCAGAGTAGCGTCGGATTCATAGCCAGCAATGGTCGAACCAGTGATTTTCTTCCACTGACCGAAGGTTATAGGCTTCGAGGAAATCTCAAATCCAAATTCAATGCAAACCTCGTGCTGCGGGTTACTGCCAGAGTGCATGAGCGCACCTCGGGCATCACCAATCATCACCGAACCCGGCTTTACTGCAAGCCATTCGATGTCGTGATTTGACATCTGTTCCACCTCGATCATCCATCGTGACGGGTAGCCTCGCCAGTCGTCTTGTTCAACTCCCCGGTCTGGACTGCCCACAGGTCTGCATAGACCCCCTCAGCATCAATCAAATCAGCATGATTACCGCGTTCGACTACCACTCCTTCGACCAGAACTAATATTTGGTCAGCATCGCGAATTGTCGATAGGCGATGGGCTACAGCAACCGTCATTCTATCCTGCTTGAATTGGTTGAGATTACGTTGTATAATCTCCTCAGTGCGGGTGTCGACTGCGCTGGTCGCTTCATCGAGGATTAGCAATGGTGGTTTACGCATTATCGCTCGCGCCAGCGAAACACGCTGGCGTTGACCACCAGACAGTTTGACTCCTCGATCGCCGACTATGGTGTCGTAACCATCGGATAAATCGTTGATGATGAACTCGTGAGCTCCGGCCAAACTTGCGGCTTCCTGAATAGAATCATCGCTGGCGTTTTGGTCTGAATAAGCAATGTTCTCACGGACTGTGCCGTGGAACAAATAGACGTCCTGTGACACGTATCCAATTTGTTCCCTAATGCTTTCCAGCGTCAGTGACTGAATATTATCTCCATTCATTGAGACCGAACCACTGTCCGGCTCGTAATATCGCAATAGCAACTTGACGATGGTCGATTTACCTGCTCCGGTAGGACCGACAATACCAATGCTGTGATTTCGCTGCAAATCAAACGAAACTCCGTTCAACACCTTGCCTCCTCTGGGATATCCAAAGTGCACGTCATCGAAAGAAATTGATTCGGTCGGGCCTGCAAGCGGCTTCGCATCCTCGCTGTCAACAATGCTCGGCTCAAGGTCAATCATCGCGAATATCCGACGGGCGCTAGCCTCGCTCTTCTGGATTTGATTGACTAGCATTCCGAGAATGAATAGCGGCATTGACATCCTCGTCGACATCAGCAAGAATGTCACAAATTGACCCGGAGTGATTCCCGACTCTGGACCCTGCAACACAAGGTACCCACCAGCGGTAGCAAGGATACCGAAGGCAAGCCCCGCAATGACATAGATGCCCGGCAGGAAGCGAGTCCTCTCAACGGTTGCACCAATTGCTGCATCCATGTACGAAATTGATTCGCGGCCAACCCTTTCTGACTCATACACCTCGGCGTTGTATGCCTGCACAACACCCATTCCGCCAATATTGTTGGCAAGTACCGCGTTGATGTCTCCGAAGGATTGGCGGGATTCTCGGTATTTTCTCTGAACTCTCGTTGAGAAGAAATAGATGAGAGGCAAAATGATGAGAATGGGAACGAAAAGCAGCACTGTGAGTTTCCATGACATCCACATCAATATCAGGAAGGCTGTAGTGAAGGTAACAACGATGCGTATCATCGAGGTTGAAGCGTCGGATAGGAAATTCTCCAACTGGTTCACATCAGCAGATAATACCGACATGATATCGCCGGTCTGTCTATCCTCAAAGTAGCGTATTTCCATCTTAATCAGTGAATTGAATGCCGACATCCGAATATCGTGCTGCAAATATTGTGCTAACGTCTCCCAAGCGTAATTCGAGATACCTTGAAACAAAGCCAGCCCACAAAAACCACCGAGGATTAGCAATCCGTAGAACAGGTAATCATCGAAGACTAGAGACGTACCAGCCTGTTGTGCATTGAGCAAAGCGTCGGTCAGCAATCCCATTGCGACGAATGGAAGCAAGTCAAAGGCCCGTGCAGCAGCATTGGTGAGAATACCGATTGTGAAACGGACCTTGTAAGGTCGGATGTATGGAAGAATCCTCCACAACTGTCTACCCAATACCTGCTTGTCGCCGGACTCGTCAAGCCCATCTTGAGAAGGCTTAGCGGTTTTTCCTCGCGGTGATGGCATCATGAGCGGTCCTATGGACCGAGGGGGTCGTGGTCCTGTCTTGAACTTACACATTGAAGATGTGGCTATGTAGGACCGAATCGGATAAGACCGGGAGTCATCCCGCAAGGATTGCTGCGGGTGTGGTGAAGTGGTATCACCTGAGGTTTCCAACCTCATGTCGTGGGTTCAATTCCCGCCACCCGCACTTTGATGCATAGACGCCCGGTAGGGGGGGCCATGCGCGGCCGTACCATGCTCGGTCTTGCGATGGTTATCGCCTTCATGCCAATCAACTCCTACCTGTGGGTTTGGCTTATCGAAGTGATGACTGGTAATCAGTACACCACGTCATTCGTCGCCATAGTGATGCTACCACTCTTCGTCATCGGCCTTGTGATGGGATTCACCGGGCGACTTCGTTCTGATGCAGATGAAGTCGGCGAGGAGGAATAAGAATGGCTTCCACCATCTGGCTGATGATTGGAACGATGGTAGCGGCACTTGGACTCGCGTTCTGGCTCGGATTCAGAATGGAGAAATTACTCGACAGCGATGACAATACCTACGATGATTTGGGGAAGCGGAGAGCATTCGCCTGGAATATCTCAGGCAGGTCATTCATGGAAGCCTCTTGGTTCATGTTTGGCTACACCGTGTACCGCTTTAGGGCTGAGGACCTTGGCGCCCCAGTATGGTTCACACCAATCTTCCTCGGAATGATGGTGCTCGCGTATGGTGTTGGCTCATTCATATGGGGTACAATCGCTGATAGGATTGGCAGAAGGAAGCAGTTGCTCCTCATCGGTACAGTTGCGCTGGTCATCAGCATGGCATTAATGCCATTTCTCAGTCTGATTCCATTCGTAATCGTGGTGTTCTTACAGATTCTGATGGCCGGTTGTGTGCGCATATCGTTCGCTCTGGCTTCGGAGTGGACTGCAGACCACAGCGGTGAAGCAATCGGCATGATGCACGCCACTGGCTGGATGCTCGCTGTGGCAGTGGGAGTGTTGGCTGGAGGCATCTACGACATTTACGGCATGGGTGCAGTGGCAATAGTCGGCTGTTCTCTGTACGCCATCGCAGGTGTGTGCTACCAACAGATGAACGGGGAAGAGGTCGAGGAAATCAAGTCATTCAGGGATGCCGATGAAGATGCATCCACAGGTGGATTCAACCCGATTGGAGCCGCCAAGGCACTGTTCACCTTTCAGAGTCGATGGCCACTGCTCATCCTCGGAGTAGTTCTGCTAATCACCATTCCACGAGGCGCGATTGTACTCACCAGTCTCAATTACATCGAAAAAATCGGCTTTGATCTCGACCTTGTTTTCATCTTTGAAGCATGGGCTCTAGCACTCAATGTCGTTCTATTCACCTACGCTGGAGTAATCTGTGACCGCATCGGTGCCGAGAAGGTTCTGACCGCTGCTGCATTCGGATACTTCGTGCTTTGGTCATTGTTCGCCGTCGGAATGCCAGCTGCTATTGCAGTAACCATCTATCTAATCCCAGTCGTTGGACTGCTCTACACCTCCAGTGATGCACTACTGGCCCGTCACACCACCCTTGAGGAGAGAAATAGAGGGGTTGGAATCAGCGCAGCAGCACTATTTGTCGGACAATTCATCGGCTCTGCATCTGGAGGATTGATTATGGCAATGCTGAATCATCTGCCTGAGGTGAATCAGTACTTGTGGTCGTACAGGGTGATGGCACCGATTCTGGGCATAGCCACCTTCCTTGGTTGGCGATTGGTCAAGGCGATGCAAAACGATGTGGATGATGGAACTCTTGAAGTGGTTCTTGAGGCTGAGATGATCTAGACTCGCTCAAGTAATCGTGAGAATCCAAAAGTGAAGGAGCGCCCATCGAGTAACTCACCCCAACTATGAACTTCCAATCGGTAGGAATTTCGCTTGTGATTGAGGAAAACATCCTCGCGACCAAGCACAGCGAATGATTGTGGCGCAACCGACATTCCAAGTCCGCACGCCTTCTGAACCGCCTCTTTCACCACCCAAGTTCGAGTCGTCTCCTGCATTCCAGTCCACTCATTTACTTCCCAAAGTCGGTCAAGATATTCGAATTCCTCTCCACTGGCCATGAATGGAAGCAGGTTTCTTGGACGTAGCAAGTCGAGTGGCTCGGCGTCAAGGCCAATCCATGTCTCGTCAAGTGATAGGGCGGCTACTGCGCATCCATTTGAGTGACCGATGCTAATCTCAGGCAATGCTCCACCAGACTGGTCTGTACAGTAGATTAGTGATGGTCGTCGGTTCTCATCACGAGTAATCGCAAGATTGGCGACATCGAATCCTTGCTGCTCGAGCAATGTAGCGAGCACATATCTGCCAGATGCATGTTCATGCGCTCGCTTAGCAATCGCAAAGGATGCTGCCTCAGCCGCATCAACAAGTGGTGCTGCTGCAAGGTCAGGAATCTCATCGGTCGCTGCGGACTCAGCAATAGGCATCCATGCAGCGACCACGCGTCCTTCGCCAATGGCAATAGGTAGAGGTAGGGGTGATACCGGCCCTGCAGGGAGCCATTCTGACATACAAAACACCAATTAGAGATTTAATTTTTCAATTGCAATTTCAACCCTTTCTCGTTAGGGAGAACTCAAGTTCTTCCGGCACAGGAGCCATACCTTTCAATCGCAACCCCCGCAGGATTACCACCGGCTCATTGTTCCCATCGAATACGACGGCATCGTGACGAGTCACTCCATCGCCCTCATTTTCACGGCGATAACTGCGTAATCGGAGTTTTTCATCATCATCGGCCTGTCTGATAATCTGACACTCCTCAATACCAACTGGCAGACTTGACAATCCATCAACTTCCATTGTTACCAACCCAGCATTCTGGAAACAGGCCTCGACAAGCATCGGCGATGCCTCCAATCGTGGTTGATTATCTCCCTCAATGGCAAATAGGCCAGAATTCGGCAATTGCGCACCCATCAGTGCGATGCCGTCCGCTCCGAAATCATCCCCATCTCTAACACCCTTCACCAACCCACCATGTGCTTGGAAGCGTGGACCATGGAAGAATCGCTTGTAGATGAACTCGGGCTGGAATGACGGCTTAGAGCGAGATGGAGGGCCGGCAAACGGTGCATCTCGAGCATCGGATTCAGCACCCGCTTTCAGCAGCAATACCGTCGCGGTGTGGTGAACTCTCGGCTCCCCAAAGACCTCGCCCGCCTTGTTGACAAGATCGCTCTCTAATCGGCACTCTATCCGCACACATCTAGAGTCTTGACCTGTGAAAGACGCCACTACGCGGACATTTGCCTCATCTCGCACCAACTTGACCGGCAGGCCGTAATCAACTGATTCAAACCCTGAGAGGGTACACATCGGGTAGAGCAGTATCGAAGTCTCGGCGAACATCTCCAAAGCCATTACGCCCGGATGATAGGGGGTTCCGTCAATTGCATGGTCGGTCAGGAATGGGAATCGCTGCTCATCGAGAGTACACTGCGTCACAATCCAGGAATAGGGAGTGTGTGCGACAACTCTGTCAACGAATGGGAATCGGTCGGCATCGCTGAGCAGCATAGCGGTATCAACCAATAGTCGCTGTGGAGGTGAGCGTAGACTAGATTCAGTGTCCAGCGCCCCCAAAGCTCCTGCTGCAACCACTCGGCGCTTACCACCGGCGAGGACCTCGTCGACGAACAGGTCAACGCCGACATCTACAGGAATCATCTCGATGCCTGCTGATTTGAATACGGTCTCGATGCTGCCCTTGGTCGCCATGCCAACATCCTTCCAACCTGACCAAGCGATAGCTACACCTCGTGGGGCATCATCGTGATGGGAGATTCTGCACATCTCTGCGTCGAGGATGTTGTTAGCCGCAGCATAATCGACTTGCCCAGCATTGCCAAAGCGCCCTGCTACCGAGGTGAATGCACATGCTAATCGCAGGTCGTTGATGCCTTCACCCAGCCCATCGACCATTGCACGCCAGCCGTCAATCTTGACCGAGATTACCTTGGAGAATGTATCCCATGACTTATCGGCAACGAGTTTGGAATCTTCCATTCCAGCACCGTGAATGAGCCCGGTAATAGGCCCAAACTCACTTCTGATTGCGCGGATTACCTTGGTGACTGACTTGGTCTTGGTGACATCTGATGCGTTGTACAGCGCTCTATTTCCGCTCGCTTGGATAGCTCGAATCGTGCGATGAATATCCACTCCCCGCATCTGTCGAGCCCATGCATCCTCCCACTCGACTATTGTCACCTTGCCATCGGGTGAATCGGTCGCCATCTGCTCGCGCAAGTCCACCTTACGCTTGGCTAGGCTAGCTTCGTCATCGTGCAGCCATTCTTCAAGTTCCGAGTCGAGCCTTGTCCGACCCAATAGTACGAAGGTTGCTCCCGCTTTCGGGCTTGCCTCTGCAACTCCAATGATGCAGCGGGCAGTTACTCCGGCGCCGCCGCCCGACACCATCCAGACATCGTCCGAGGTAAGGGGTATTCGTTCGCCTTCTAGATTCTCCTCGTACAAACGCAGAGCCCAACGAGTTCCATCTCTTTCGATGCCCACCTCAAGTGGAGTTACTCTACCAAAGGTCTCGGCCCAGATGGTATTGGCGAGTGCAGAAGGGTCAGAAAGCAATTCTGGGTCAATATCGATTGCCCGGCATCGCAAATGCGCGTGCTCGCGCGCGTAAGACTTGACAATGCCGTGTGAGCCGGCGGCAAGTGCATTGAATCGGGTGCCGCCGCTTCCATGACGTCCGTCCATCGCACTGACGCTGACCACCGCAGCATCATCGGTGCCAGATAGGTGAGAGTCCAATGTCTTCAGTAGACCAAATAGGCCGTGAGTTGTTGTAGTGAGATGAGCTTCTTGAGTCTCAGATTCCCAACCTACTCCAGTCAAACGCAGTGGAGCAAGATGGATTAGAGCAGCTAGATTTCCTCTGCTGAGCAGTTGGGCTGCAACTTGTTCCAACTGGTTCTTGTTGCCGGGATTGACTCTGATGATGTCGACCTGTCCATCGTGTTCAGTCTTGACCTTGGATACGATTGATGGGTCAAGCATGATGCGTACAGCATCGATTCCAGCGGCACACAGAATGTGACACAGCGTGTCAGCGATTCCCCATGGGTCATCGGTTACCGCCACCACTCTACCTTTGATTTCTAGAGGTTTGCTAGCCGCAGGAGGCGCTTCCTCAACCTCAACCTGCCATCGGCGGACAGTGCAGACCTCTGATTCAGCTGAAGATTCTTCCAGCGGCTCAGGAACCGGTGCAGGAGTGGATTCGGGAATTGTGGCCGGTGCAGCAGCGGATTCGGGAAT
>CAZYIX010000004.1:0-56513 GCA_964647665.1 uncultured Candidatus Poseidoniales archaeon | reverse complement strand
CCGGTGCAGGAGTGGATTCGGGAATTGTGGCCGGTGCAGCAGCGGATTCGGGAATTGTGGCCGTGGATGTAGAAGCGGGTTCAGGGTCAGCAGAGGATGGCTGTGGAGCGGGTGTGTCGCTACCACTCATACCTCCCAAGTAGGCAATCATGTGGTTGAGAGTCGGGTGCTCAGACAGCACGAATGACTCGTCGACCGGCAATGAATAGTGCTCACGCAATTCGGCCATGATTTCGGCCTGTTTGACCGTGTCAATACCCAACTCACCCTCCAAATCCTGGTCTAGTTCGATGAAATCGGCGGGATATCCGGTATGGCTGACTACGACTTCAACAACCTTCGCTTCAACATCTCCAGTTTCTACAGCATCGCCACTCGTCGGAGTGGCGACTGGGTCGGGCGTCGGAGCGGGCTTGGGTGAGGCAGAGGGCGTCGCAGTGGGAGTAGGAGCGGGAGTATCAGAGACCGTCGGCGAAGCAGCGGACGACACTTCGGGTGTGGGTTCAGGAGTTGGTGCTGGCTCAGGGGCAGGAGTTGCAATGGCCTTGGCTGGCAAAGTAGGTTCAACTACCACGACTGGGCGGGCTGCTGTCATTGCTGTAGCAGGTAATACTGCCACTGCGTCTAATACAGCCGTCTCAAACAATTCTCCAGCGACCCCGCCGATTAAGTTGTCATTTGGATTCACATAAGCCACCAATTTTCGGTCCAATATTCGTATCTCCACGGTTTCCCCAGCAGTTCGTGCAGTCCATGTACTCAATCGGTCAACATCGATTCTCCCTAAGCCCACCGCAATCCTTCTGAGTAGAGTGAGGGCCATTTGGCTTCCGAATCCTGCTGCATGACGCAAGGCATACTCCATATCGTATTCTCCACCTTGCGAAAGGCGTAGTTCACCCAGTTCTGGGTCAGGTTCTTTGAAATTAGCAATAGGTGGCAGTCTACCTTGAGCAAGGCCCCTGATTACTACGGCATCTTCGATGCCGACTGCCATCGGATGACCGGTGAATCCCTTGGAATTGGTAATCACAATCTGATTCGCAGAAGCACCGAATGCCTGTCGCAGGGCATGGATTTCTGCTGAGGCAGAACCACCTCTAGGAGGAGTTGCCGGCTCATGGGACATGAAGGTCATCTGTGGAGCGATTTTGTGCCGGTCAATTCCCCAATCATTCTCCATCTTGCTGATGAAGGAGTCCAACGAAGCCGAGACGTGGTCAACGTCTAGTCGGGTCGGGTGGAATGCAGAGTTCCCGAGATGTGCACCGAGCAGTTCGACGTATGGCACAACACCGCGAGCGGCTGAGGCGGATTGTCTTTCGAGGACAAATGCAGCCCCACCCATACCCAGCAGCATCCCATTGCGGCGTGCATCGAACGGTAGGCTCACCTCCTCGACCACATTGCCTATTGCGTGGGCCCCAGCACCTGCGAAACCAGCTCCAAACCACTCCATCATCCCATCACTGGTAACATCGTCCCCACTCACCACGATAACCCGGTCGCATCTGCCCGTGGTCATCCAATCCTCAGCAATAGCAAACGCCGCTGGGGTGGAAGCGCAGGCGTTGTTAATTGCCGCATTCGGACCGCGTGCACCAATCCATTGGGCAAATTGAGAGTGGCCCATCGTGAGTACTTGTAGTAGGAAGCGCCTGTCGAAATTACCGTCTTCGTCAGCACCATTGTTGTGCGCATGGCGCATCGCCATGTCCATGCCGGGGAAGCAACTGGCGAATATCACACCAGTTCGGTCTCTCACTGAATCATGCAGGTGCCAATTCTGGATGAGGCGTTTTCCAGCTTTGTTGACCTGCTCAACTGGGAAAAGGGGCATACCGGCATCCTTGAGAGATTCAAGACCGGCAGCGAAGGCGAGGGTAGTGGCAATATCCATCGCACCGGTTATCTTCGGGTCAATGCCGTATTGTTCAGCCAAATCGAAGTAACCTGCTCGGCCAGCGAGTTGTGGTATCATTTCGAAGGTATCACAAGCGACGAATTCAGCCGAGCCATCTTGATGCTTGACGATGCGGACCAAATTCTTGTCGAGCAATCGTTGTTTGATTTCATCGGGAAGTTCGCTGATGAAGTTCTCACCAGCCATGATACGGTCCAATGCATCCGGAGCGAATACCTCGGCCATGCCGGGCAGCCCGAGGCTGATTCCAGAGACCACAAATGGATCCGCACGTCGGGATGCTAGTGGGTCAACGGCTGGAACCAACATCTTGCTCGGTCTTGGTGAAGCGGCTACTCCGCTGCTAGCAGTAGTTGGTGTTGCTACTCTATTCGGACCATATTGGGCAATAGCGGTGGTTTCGCCGCCGGGAACCTCGTCAAGCCACTCGATGAATGCTGGCAAAGTAGTGAGAGTGGAAGCATCAACACCGGACTTCACCTTGACTGCTGCCGATACCGCGCCGATGATGCCGCCAATCGCTGCATCACTAACGCCAAGAACCTGCAAATCGCAACTGCCGTGAATCATCCGGCGTGGATAACCGGTCGCTGAAGACACAATATCGGCAACAAAGGCCTCTTTTGCAGCAAGGCAAGCAGCGAATATCTCGTCATCACTCAACTCAATCGCTTGTAATTGAGTTGGCGTAGCAGCGGATGCAATCGGAACCATCGTCACTTCAGCGATACCTTCGGAAGCTGATGCAGATTCACGCGGAGCGGCGCGGAAGGAATCTGAAAGGACAGAGGAATCTGCTCCGGGCATATTCGGGATGCGGCCAGCAAGAGCATGAACCGCTAGAGCAGCAAGGAAGGACGCAACACCTCCGGCTTTAGGATGGTTAGTATTGCAGACAACCTTGTCATCGGTCTCAAGGATTTGTTCAGCAAATAACGCAAGAGCACGCTTCGGCCCTACCTCAACGAATAGACGGCCACCCGCGGCATACATGGTCTCAATTTGCTTGGTCCACTCAACCGCTGACGACATCTGAGGTGCCAATTTCTCCAATACAGCAGATTTCCCGTCTCCACCCGACGGTGCTTGGTGCGGATACCAGCCACCGTCGTAGTTTGAGGTGATGGGGATACTTGGTAAATTAATCTCCAGACCTTCAAGGAAGCGGCGCAGTGGCTCATTGGCAGGAGCGACAATCCTGCTGTGGAAGGCGTGACTTGTCGCCAATTGCATACATGAGATTCCTCTGCTCTCAAAGATACTCATAACCGCTCGCATCGGAGCGGTCTCACCAGCAATCACCGTCATCTTCGGTGAGTTCTTATTGGCTGCGATGACGTACCCATCAGTCTCATCCAGCACCTTCTCAATGACATCAAAGGGTGCTGTCACAGATGCCATGATTCCCTTGTCGGGAACATCGACTGAACCCATCTCGGTGCCGCGCGCTGCCGCTGCTCGCAGCGCATCATGAAATTGTAGAATGCCGCTGACCATCAATGCAGCATATTCACCCAACGAGTGTCCTGCAACCATGTCAGGAGACAAACCATGTTCATCGAGCAATCGATAGAGTGCGAGGTCAGAGGTTAACATCGCAGGTTGGGTGTATTCAGTTTGCTTGAGTTTGAATTCGGCTTCTTTGAGTTCAGCATCAGACAGATTCTCGCGGAGTACGATTGAGGACAGAGTCTCCCCCTCGAGGATCTCAACCATGGTTCGGTCTGCCTCATCCCAAGTCTCGCCTACCACTCGGTAACGCTTGCACAGGTCGAGCGTCATCCCAACATACTGACTTCCCTGTCCGGGATACAGATGGGCAACTTTGGCTTGTGCCGGCAGTGCTGGTGCATCGGAAATCATCACCATCTGCTTGGATAAAAACTCCCATCGGCTACGGTCATCCGCCGAATTCTCAAACAAATCCAACCGCTTCTGTAGTTGAGCCCAGGAAGTAGCGACGATAGCAAGGCGAGTGCCTTCTGCTCGATAGTCAGCACTCGCCTTGGGCAATTCAACAGACAGGCGGCGGCCGTCTGGTGAGTCATCGAAGTTGGCGTCAGCGGCCGCACTGAATAGTTCACTAGCGATTGCTGCGGCCTGTTGTTTCAGCGAAGACATGTCAGCGGCATTGAGAAGCAGCACACCACCTTCGACCGCCTTCAACTGCTCCCAACTCATTCTAGCGCTGCTATCCAACCCCACAGCGGATACGCCGTCGGCAGGAGATGTAGGAGCAGAACTACTGGAGGGGTTGAGCCAGGCGGCTCTCCGTACATCGAACTCTGCTGCTAATTGAGCGTGGAAGTCAGCATTGTATTCCTCGATTGCACAATGGAAGTTAGTTCCCCCAAAACCGAATGCGGAAATGCCAGCCCTACGAGGATGGCCACCCGGACTAGGCCAAGGTTGTGGATTGGTAGGGACGAAAAACGGATTATCGCTCCATGATACGTTCTCATTGGGTGTGACAAAACCAGCACTTGGTGGGATGACTCCCTCCTTGACTGCGTAAATTGCTTTGAGCAGTCCGGCGACTCCAGCGGCTGCCTTCAGGTGGCCGATTTGACTCTTAATCGAGCCAACAGCGACATTCTCGCCATTCGCTACACCATCGAAGGCAGAGGATAGTGAATTCAATTCAGTCGCATCACCGACAACGGTGCTTGTACCGTGCGCTTCAACCAGACCAATGGTGTCGGTGCCATATCCGGCTTGCTGGTAGGCTCGCATCACTGCCTGAACCTGACCTCGTTGACTCGGGGCTGTGATGCCTTTGCCGCGACCATCGCTGCTTGCACCGACCCCGCGAATCACCGCCTGAATCGAATCTCCATCAGCGATGGCTTCACTCAATCGCTTGAGCACCACACAACCAGCACCCTCGCCCATCACGAATCCATTAGCCCTAGAATCGAATGGTGTGGAATGAGATGAGGAGAGCGCACCAATGGCACTGAACTTGGCGTAGGTAGCGGGGTCCATCGTTCGGTCACTCGCCCCTGCCAGCATCATGTCAACCTGACGTGTCTGCAGTAGTCTGCACGCATCGAGGATTGCAGCGAAGGTGGTGGCACAGGCTGCGTCGGTAGTATAGTTCGGACCTTGTAAGTCGAGCAGATTAGCCACTCGACCTGCAACTACATTGGCTAACTCACCGGGCATTGTGTCCTCATTCACCTTTGGCGTACCGTCGGTGACCGCTTCTTTGAACGCCTGCTTACTCGACTCGGGCATACCTGACTCGACAGCAAGTCTAGCGAATTTGTCAGCCCAAACTCGATGATTGGAAAGATTACGATTCTCGCCGCCTAGGGCGTTGGCAAAGACAACACCGCAGCGTTGTTTGGGTAGCACACCACTTGCGCCGTCACCCATGTAGCCTGCATCCTCAAGCGAGGCGGCGGCGACGGTAATGGCCCACTGCTGGCATAGGTCAATCTGTGGTAGAGTCCCGGGGGGTTGACGCCATCTCCTCCAATCGAATTCGTAATCATCGACGAAAGCACCAATCTTGGCGTAGGTCTTGTTCTCATCGACATTCTTCGGAGCACCCTCGACCCAGAAATCATCTGCATCCCAACGCTCAGCAGGTACCTCACAGATGCTCACTTTCGCATCGAGTACGTTCTGCCAGAACGTCGCAGCATCCGGAGCATCCGGAAGCAAAGCGGCCAACCCGATAATCGCAATAGGCTCAAACGGGTCTTGAGGGGTCTCGTCAAGAGCGGACATCGACATTCCTCCGTAATTTCTCAGTTGTCACTAATGCTCTCAGGCACCATGATGCTCGAATATCCACAATCAACGTGGATGACCTGACCGGTCACACCAGCACCTAGCGGGCTTGCAAGCCACACTGCGCAGCCTGCAACGTCATCTTGTGTGACGTTTCGGCGCAGCGGTGAATTTCTCTCCACATGGTTGAGAATATCATCGAATCCGGGGATTCCTGACGCGGCAAGTGTTCGGATAGGACCAGATGAAATCGCATTCACCCTGTGTCCGTCCACACCGAGTCGGGCTGCTAACTCGCGAGTCCACGACTCAAGAGCAGCCTTGGCTACCGCCATCACACCATAGTTCGGAACGTAACGAGTCGATGCAGCGTAGGTGAGAGTGATGGTCGATGAACCCGGATTCAGATGAGGAATCGCATGTCGCATCACTCGTTGTAGAGAATGGGCTGAGATGGTCATTGCAGTGTTGAGCGGGTCATTCTCGACGAATAGCATATGTCGGTCAAAGCACTCCTTCGGAGCAAAACCGATGGCGTGGATGATAATGTCAGCCTTAGCTCCCGGAGCGGCCTTCTGCCACTCCTGGAAGAACTCAGCCGTCGTCTCCTCCTCAGCAACGTCGATTGGGTAGAATGCTTCGATGGCATCCAACTTGTCTTTCAACTGGAATACCCGACTCATGAATCGCTTCTGATATCCTAGAATCAACTTACATCCAGCCTCAGCCAGATGGTTGCAAATCGCCCACGCGATTGAGTCCTCAGAAGCAACTCCGAATACCAGTGCAGTCTTTCCCTCTAGTTGTAGCATGAAACCACTATCCCCCTTGTTTTGGGCCACGTCCGAGGCCGTTAGGGTTTGAGGGTTCGGATGAAAAGTGACGCGTAGCGTCAGGATTCGCCATAAAATGAGTCCGGCCAAATACGGTGTACATTCAGTAGCAGGTCTATGACCTGCTCATCTTCCCAACCCATTCCTCCTTCAGATTCTGAGGCCTTTAGGGCCTCAACTAGAGCCTGAGTTCTCTTGGGAATTGTCTTGGGTCCAAGAACCGCTCCCGGCCTCCTTGAGTCGTCCATGTAATCGGTCTCCATCGTCCAAGTTGCGGGGGACGAATGCGCTTCGATACTCGATAGCAGGGAAGATATTGAATCACGACCCATATTGACGCTGCTTGATAGCCCGGAAGTGAATGACTCGCTGACATCACCGGAAGCGAAGTGCCGTATTGCCTTGTGGCGGTCAAGACCTGCCTTATCGCAAAGTTCTGCAAGTTCGGTGTAGGTGGTTTGGCCGTTGCCTTCGACGTGCAGTTGAATTGGGAAACCATACTGACGAGCCATTCCCATCACCTCGATTAACAAACTGTTGGCACCTGCCCATATCTCCTCAGATACTGGGTAGTGTGGACGCCCGACTTCACCTACTGCAACCGCTTGGCCCTCGCTGCACATCTCAAATGCCATTTCTACTGCTCCGATGTGCAATTCACTAGCCTCATCCCAACCCAATGATTCAATCTGATGAGCCCAAGTAACCGGGTGTGGCCCAAGAACAACTCGGACAGATACTCCAGTGTTGCGTCGAACCGTTTCTGCCATATCGAGAGTATCGAGATATGCGGACTTTACCCCTTCAAGATTGGTGGGTAGTCGCGAAATACCATCCCTATCGAAGGCGGGTTTGTGGACTAGGATGAGGTCGGTGCCGCCGCTGTTCTCAAAATCGCTGACCGCAGCTAAGAATCGACCATCCCTATCTAGGTGGAAATGGCTGTCAGTAACCGGTCCGGTCCAACGTCCGTCCTCAAGCATTGAACAACGCTTCACTAAGGCCCTTATTGCAACTGCGGCAGAGTAACGCAGCCGTTTAACTGAGCAAATTCTCATCATCCAAACGTTGACGCCAGCGTTTCGCGGCCATCGTCACCAACTTACTGTGGCGTGCGTCTGTAGCAATTCCACGTCCGTTGCGGAACAACAGCAGTTGCACTTCGTGTCGCTCATCATCAATCCTTATGCAATCAAGTTCCTCATCGAGAATCGCTTCCGGGAACAAGTCAGGAACTCCTTCAATCTCTACCACCGCTTCAAGGTCAAAAGAGGCGACAACTGGCCCAACCTCTACTGACATCCCAGATTCCTTTTCACCGAGCCTGAGCATTATTTCCTTGGCGGCGAGGTGAGCCACATCTTGTCGGCGAGTCCCGTGCACGATGATGCGACCCTCATTATCGACTAGCAGAGTTGCACGAGGGGCTTTGAGCGAAAGCAGTACGAAGCGGCCGTTACGCTTACCTTCCAGTTCATCTACAACCCGTTCTGGGTCAAGATTCACTGGCGAAGTAAATCGAAATAATTGATTCTCAACGGTAGCTTCTGAACTCATTCCTACACCTCTTCTGTTGGGTCAATCGTCTCCGGAATTGGGTGATTCTCAAGGGCCTTGGCGATATTGGCTAGCCACGACTGCGTCACCGGCACCAACAGCACGGGTGGTGCCTTGTCATCAAACTGTCCCCCGGCATCTTCTGCCTCTGCTCGTAGATTGGAGAGCGCTCCACGCAGTCTTGCAGCATATCGCTGATTGCGTTGCTCACACAGTTCTGGAGTAAGCATAGATTCGTTGGAGTTCCACCAAGCATCGGTTAATGCTGAGGCTTCCGCAAGGGCAAAGGCAACCTCATCCTCTTGCACCGACGAGGGAGGTGATGTATTCTTCATCGACTTCTTGAGCGCCCTTTTCCACTTACTATGAGCAAATATCTGTCCGGCCAATCGCTTTGGCCTAACCAGTTCCTCGGTCAAACTTTCAGTCCATGCAAGCCACTTTTCATCATCCATATCTGGTTCAATAAAATAAGTAGGCCTTTGCTGCTTGCCCCCTTGCTTGTTAGCAGCGCGGAATAGCCGAATTAACTCCGGGTCTGGAAACCGTCCACACTGAATATCCTCTATCGACTTCATTCCACTCATCAAACGACCTAACAATCCACCCTGAGCAGCCCCAGCATCGCGATTGATTCCCCGACTGGCGCGCTCACTTTCCTCCTGCTCAGCCCACATTTCGGGTTCCTCTGAGGGTAATAGAAGGCCGAGCCCATGCCATTCACCTGTCGTTCTGCGCAGGGCTTCTGGGTAGACCACAGTTGGTAGATGAGGCCACAGGCGGATGACCCCACCTTCAGGGTCCTCAATGTCAATCGGTTCCCAAGAGAGGCTCACGCCCTCATCTCCATGTATTTTCACTGGTTGTTGACCCAGTCTTCGAGTTGCTGAAGGCTCCAGCCTTGGTCAAAGTAGCCCTGAATTGTCGCTTCGTCCCAGTATGGGAATTTCTCCATAGCGGCTGCCATTGCCGGATCTACGGATGGCGCGGAATCTACGGATGGCGCTGTGTCACTGGGCCGAGTTGAGGGTGGACCTCTGCGTTCACCGACTCTTGTGGCGGGTGGGCCACGCGTCGGCAGCGGCTCAACCGCCTGACCGGGCGGCAAGAAGTCGTCGTCGTCGATGTAATCATCCTCCTCGGTTGAACCACCACGGTTGACTACTACCAGCACAACTACCACCGCAACCACAAGCAATAGAATAATTCCAACAACACCGAAAATCGCCCACATACTAAATTCAGAGGAAGCCTCCTCATACATAGCAACGTGGAATGCATCGGTGCGAGACAACTCCACACCGTCGGCGTCGTAAATCAGAATCTCGACACCGGTCTGTGGAGTATCGAACTGGTCAATACTAATACGCCATAGATACCTCTCACCTGGCTCTAAGTCTTCGGGACAGATATGCTTCACTGGCGACGAATACGTGTCACCCTGTTTGGTGACGAGTTGCACAACCATAGTACCGTTCTTGTTACCCACATTCTCAATGTTGAGCATCAGGTCGAAGTCGGTCAGCGCCATCGGAGAAGCTGTTGACAGTGCGAGGTCGCGGATGTTGTAATCAGCTGATTCGTAACGCAATCCGTATTCGCCTCCGGGTATTGCAGCACCAAAAGCACCGGCGTTTTCCAGCCCATTACCAGCGGTATCGTGCCCACTAAGCCAGAATTTGATGATGACACCGTCGAGGTCACTTGGAATCGAGGTGTCGGTCTCCCACAAATTTACGCAGGTAGCAACTGCTTTCTGAGGAACAGAGGAAGTGTCTACATTCATCTGAACAGATTGCCAAGGATCATTGAAGTTGTTGAGATATCCAGTCCAATTGTAGGCAAACCCACCTATTACATCACTCTTGTAAAACATCCAATTAAGTCTGATTGATTCGCTGTCAAGTGCCTGTTTCTCATTGATGAAAGCCTCAGCATCAAGACAATCTATCTGCGATGATGACAGCAATCCATCGGTGAAACTCTCACCAGTATTGTGACTCCTTAGACCCCACGAATTGAATACGGCTTCAGGCGCATCGCCATCGACCTTGACATAGAAGGTCCGCGATGGAGTCGAAGTAGAATCTACGGCTCCACTCGGTAGACCAAGCAACTGTATCGTGAAGGTGAATTCGTTGGTCTGAACTGGTGCCGACATGAATATCTCAAATGTCCCATTTTCGAAATCATACGTCTCAATGGTCTCCGGCGCATATTGGTATCCCTTTGCACCATCAGCAGCAGCCTCTCCACGGGTAATTTCCAGAATCAGTGGAATTTGCGGGGAAACGAAAATCTGGTCGTTGATTCCAGCACTGAACGCGTAACGTCCAGACAAGAGTAGCATATCTCCTTGGTAGACGAAACCGCCCTCCTGGGAGCCTACACCTTGGGTGATGAAACCGACTGTGTCCTCCACGCTGAAAGTGGTGGTATCCAACTGAAGTCCAGACGAATATTGCCAACGCTGGCGGTAACTCTGACCTCCCAACTTGGATAGAGGATTGTTCTCATCCATATCGCGAATTGCAATGTCTGGCGACATTACACCGGAAACGAATGCCGGTGGAACAGACCAAGACAAGCGAATAGGCATGTCTAGAGTGAATTCCTGCTCGAATTGTGAGATTAACACACCACCGTCACGACGCAGCACTCTTGGCTTGAGCCCTGTGTTGTTGTAATCGTCAACAATCTCGACAAAGGTGGTATCTGTCCACGCAGTGTCATTCCTAGGCGAATAGAATAGGACGATTTTACCGTCTTCATCCTCTATTTGCGGGTTCATAGTGATACTAATCCAGTCCACGTCTCTCCAGCCGTTGTCGTCCTTAGCATCTACCAACAAATGGTACACGTTACCTGCATAGACCGATTTGTTGTATTCAGTAAGCATGGTTCCATGCACGTCAGAGATGTGGAATGCAGAGATTCCGGGTGTTCTACTGTCCATTCCAATGTAGGTGACAAGGTCGTTGATGACTCCCGGGTCACCGCCATTGATTTGGTTACCACCAACATCTGTGCCTGAGACGTACAGAGAGACCATCTGCGGCGGGTCGATACCACTATTCGCATAGTCATTGATACATTGACAAGGATTGTCAATATAATACTCAGAAGTGTCCGTCACGGTGTTACGAGCTAGGACAACAGAGGAGTACTCAAGGAACTCCGCCTCACGATTGTCGTTCAAATCATGCTCTGCCTCAACCCAATAATTCAGAGTCAGGAACTCCGGTGCAACCGGCAGGTCCTGCGCTACGACGAGGAACTTCTGGTTTGGACTCGCTGGCACCCACGTATCGTCTGAGAGTGGACGCCAGTCTCCTTGAACACTGAACACTGAAATATTGACCAATTGCGGTGCAAAAGGGTCGAGTGATAGTGCGAAACGGATTGAACACTCTGGGTCTGGATTGAACTCAGCCGGCGGACAAATAGTGTCACCTGAACTGTAGTCATCAACTCGCAACCGGTAGTATTCGGTGCCAGCCTCCGTCGCGGGGATAGCAGGAGACCAAGTGTAACTCCCACCAATTTCTCCAGGGGTACTATCTACCTCCAGCCATTCTTCAGATACATTCGATTGGTTACGCTTCTCAAGAATCATGCTGTAGGCCGCAGGGTCTGGTGCGATACTCAAATCCTCCAATGCAACATCGAAGTCGAGAGTGATGACGTTGCTACTAGCGGCGTTTTCTAGGTCTGTCTGCTCAATCATCGCCTGATTGAACAACTTGAACGTAGTGATACCTGCATCATTCTCAACGGCGTTACCGACAGGTGGGTCAAGCAGGATACCGTCAGGAAGACCGTTGACACCAGTGTTGGAAATCACACTAGCATAGATTCGCACGGTCTCTGTGTCATTCCATTCAGGGTTGACGCGGAATCTCCAACTAATTTTCTTGCCATCGACATTGTCAACTGCGAGGGATTGCAGCAGAGTGATGTGGTCGTTGGGGTCCTGCATCTCCCAAAAAGTGTCATTACTTTCTGTCCAACGAATCTCAATATTGCCAGCGCTACTCTCGAAGAGGAGGCTGGTCTCGCCGATGGTCTGACCGGTAGAAGATGCCACGAAGTGGTTAGAGACTAATTCGATAATCTCTCCATTCGGATACAAACCCGAGAGTGAATTAGGCTCTAGAGTGGTATCATATCCGCTAGTAGTTGAGACTGAGAGAGAGGACAGGTGGACTGCTCCACCTGACTGTGCTAACACGCGTATAGGAACCGTGATGGTGCCAGAGCCACCAGCAAGTGCCACTCCCTGATTCAGTTCTCGAGCAACGTTATTTCCATCTGAAATGGCGCGGCTCCAATCGTAGACAACTTTGAGGTCACGGAAGGTGACTGAAGCCCCGTTGGGTGCTCCTTGAGCGTCTACTCCAAATCGATAGGTTATCCACTCGTTGCCATAAGTATCCACGAATGCTGTTGGGACCAACGGGTTGTCCATCAGGCTCTGTAAAGTCGATTGAATAGAGGTGAGGTCCCAACCAATCTCTGGAGTGTAACGTGTGGCGTTGGACATTGTTCCGAGACTCTCTTCCTGACTGCCAGCAATCAATTTCAAGTCAAATTCGCCGAGAGTATTCTGTACGTATGAAACTTCAGCGAACCGAATATCTGCACCCTTGGGAATCATGAATGATGCACCCTCGCCGACTCCCTGAGTATTGATGGAAATAGAACGACTGGAAGCACCGCTGTTAACGCCATTAGCCAAACCGGTACGGAACATGTCCTGAAGTCCAAAATGGCCGAAGGCAGGGTCAGTCATACCCCATTCAGTATCGCCGTCTGCAGCGATGTCAATTGCGATGCCCTCAGCATGGTGAGCGAACTTCAAATCCACCTTGATAGAGTAAACATCACACATTGTGGTGTAGTTTGCTTGAATAGCAGCAGCAAAAGTCGGTTCATTGAAGTCGAGCCACTGCCCATTTACCGCAGAATGGAAACTATCGTCGTCATTCATCGAAAGGACGTAAATGGCTGCCGGACCACCACAAGAATCGCTCACTATTGGCCTTATTGCAGAAATAGGCATGGAAAAGCGAGAACGCCATAATTCAGGGCTATGGGTGCTGTCCAAAATGCTCGGACTGTAAAATACAGCAGAATTTTCAGTTGGGGATGAGGTCCATTTTCCATCACCAAAGAAACCACCCATCGTGAATAATCCATCGGTGCTGTTGAAGGTTGTGCCAACCCTCGTCCCGAGAGAGAATCCATGCATGGACGGTGAGCTCAGCCGCTGTGAACCAGAGCCAAATGTGAATTTCAAATCAATGAGCGGATATGCATCACCATCGATGTTCCATAACTCAATGGTGTTACCTTGTAGATTAGTCATTGGTACCCCATCGCGGTCATAAACCAGATTGTGGGAACCCGCTGTCAATATTTCAACTCCAAAGTCAACAGAATCTGACTTCATCAGGTCGATGTTCAGCACACCGTAACCATCTGGGAATCCGGGGTTTGGATTCTGAATCGGTGCAAAAGAGGACAGAATCACGTCGCCCTGCTGTGGTAGTGGGTCACCGACTCGGACCCCATCGATGTACCAACCGGGCATCGACATATTGGCTGGAACTGCAGGCTTGTCGTTGCTCTCCAGAACGAAGACCAATTTGATGTAGCGACCGGCGTGGGCGGCGAGGTCAAGAGATAGAGTAGCCCACCCTGATGGATTACTCGGAAGCTCACTGCGGCCACCGAGAACGTAGTCGTCTGCGGCAGGTCCGGTAATACTCTGCCCACTGACTCCATCACACTTACTTCCTGGAACCTTGCCAACAGGATTGGCGCCCGCGGAGGCAAGAGCGACCTGATAGAAGCCATTACCCGGAGATATTCCAGTTGAGCCTTGAATATCGAATGGTACGTAGGCAGCATTGTTCCAATCCTGCCCATTTGTTGAATTCATCACCGCAATGTAGGAGCAGTCATCGTACACATAGGCAGCGGTACCAGAAGCTCGGTAGTACATCCCATGATAGGAATGCACCGTCATATCTGCCTTGCCGGCCGCGACGTACATTGACTCAGAGTATAGTGTGTACTCAAACGGAGACCCTACCAAGTCGTCAGAATAATCGGGATCCATGAAGTTTGTACCCCAGCACCAATCACCGATAGCACAGTTAGATTGGAGTGGGAAGCCGTTCTCCATTACCATGTGTTCCCAGTTTTGCATGTCCACATCAGGGCCAGTCTGCCAATTTCTGCGGTCCATCTCAAAATCTGCATTGTAGCCCTGACTAGTGAGTTGTAGAGACTTCTCCTCGACTGTGAAGTCGCTAATTGAGGAATAGGTGGTCAACCCTACGTTGTATTGGGGATTCCAAATTTCTTCCAATATTGAATGGTCAATTGTGGTGTATTCAGCGTGCTCAACCACTGCGGTACCAACAATTACACCTGCAGCATTCACCGTTTCCCCTGCCGGTAAGTCGATTCCTGCTTCAGTATCAGAGGTCCAGACACCTTGGTCCCTGAGTTCAACAGTCACATCTGATAGGCCATTGCTGAAAATGCTGACAGTTGCTGCTGAGGCAAGCGTTGTTGAAATCAGCATCAGTACTGTCAGGGCAATAGCTAGCGTTCGCTTTCGGGTTGTCATAAGTGTCACGGCTCCAGAACCACTAGTGGTTCTTTGCTGCCGAGCCTTGAATCGGTTATGAACCTCATGCTTGGGCGAGTGCCGCCTACGGCGGCGAGAATACCTGTTTTAACGTCAAATCAACTGCTCGGTGATTTCTGCAAAACATGCGTCGGCAAGTGCTGACAAACCTCCCTTATCCGCCTCATTTTGGCGTAACCTTGGAAGGTCTGCTACCGTGGTAGGATGATTCGGTCCTAATGCATCGCAAACCTCTGGTCCAGCGCTCACATCGAAGGTACCGAGAATACGCGCCTCATCGATGATTTGCTGCTTATCGAGTCCGAGTAACGGACGCATTATTCGGAGTGTACTCGCTTCCTCGACAGCGCCAAGATTCCCTAGGGTCTGGCTACTCACTTGACCTAAATTCTCACCGGTGAGCAGTGCGGTAGCCCCGACCTGCTCTGCAAGACGGCAACCTATGGCGTTGAATAGCCGTTTCATGTGAACAAAATAGTCTCGGTGGGCGGCGGGGTCAGTAAACTCGGCGAGGGCATCTCCGACCGGAGCCACGCGCATATTCAGATCAATGAGTTCACCGGCCTCGCCAAGAGGACCATCGCCACCTCTCAGCGCAGCGAGGCAGGCTCTAGTTTTCTCCTGCGCCTCGGGCCCGGTTATCGGCTCTTGAGAACAGTGCAGAGGCACGATACGCCATCCAGCCTGAGCCATACGCGCAACAGCGACTGGGGAATCTATCCCACCAGAAACCAATGCTACGCAGACCCTCTCATCAGTCATCTTCGCACCTCTACTCGTACATGGCGAGCGGCCCGGGTGCAATAACCCGAACGGAAGTGGGTGCGCCCATGATAGGCCTCAAGAGGGGGTTATGCGCAGGCTTAGAGTGAGGAAGCACATGGACGAGCCCTTTTCCACTGAACCCGTCACCTTGATTGAAGAGGTGTTTCCACAGGATACAAACGCACTAAACACCCTATTTGGAGGTCGTTTGCTCAGTATCATGGATACTGCTGCCGGTGTGGTATCGAGCAAATTTGCTCACCGTGATTTCGTTACTGTCAGCATTGATGCGTTGAAATTCAAGCGGCCGGCATTCCAAGGCGACTTGATTGAAGCGACTGCCACGGTGATTTACACTTCCACTCACACGGTCGGGGTACACGTTGTAGCCAACCGTCTGAACCGAACCGAATGGGACCGTCAGGAAATTTGTTCTGGCCTTTTCTTCATGGTTGCAATCGATAGTGAAATGAACCCAATTCCGGTTCCGCAACTTGTGCCTGAGACTGACGAACAGAAGAAATTGTGGGGATACGCCGCCAACGCAAAGCGAGAGATGAAAGAATCACTCACTGATTGATAAATCGGATTGTCAATGGGTATTGGTAGCTCTCTCCTCGGTTGAGCGCACTATTGGCTTGGATTGCCCAAACTAGATACAAAACCCAGTGAATAAATCCGGTCAAGCAACCGATTAGAACAATCGTTAGAATAGAATGCACAAATATAGCGATTAAGAAAGTCAGCCCGGCATTCATCGCCTCTCGTAAATGCTCTTCCAGCAGCGGGTCTTGTGCCCTCGCCTTATCTTTGGTAACAGCCCAAACGATGAGAGGGACAATGAATCCGAGCAGAGGGCCGCCGATGTGAGCAAGAGTACCCATGCCACGGTCGGAGGGATAAACTGGTTGAGTCGCGTAACCGTGTACCGGCTGTCCAGTAATGGGTTCATCATACTGTCCAGTTTGCTGCTGCTGAGAAGCCGGTGGTGGCTGAGCCGGGTCGGGCTGCATAGGGTGCGCTGTGCGATGTTCGTTTTCAATTAGTCCCCCTCTCAAACGCACGCTGCCGGCGAATTGATGAGAAGGAGGCTGCCCGCCGGCTCCATGCCAGTGCTCAATGTCGCTTGGGTTGGCTCGGATGACAAAGCCCGAGCCATCGCAAAAAAAGGTGACTCGCGCGATATTGACTCATATGTCTACAAGGAAATAATCGGCGATGATATTCGAGTGCTCTCTCTGCTGCGCCCACTCCGCCATCCAGAACGCCTGCGCCCACTACTGTCAGTGCTGAACGTAGCAAAAGTAGGTATTGTTGAGATAAGCAAAGTAGATGCGGCTCTAGGCGAAGTTTTGGTCGCTTTCGGTTGTGCTGGAATCGACACCGGGCACGCAATCATCGCTCCAGAGGAAGGAGGCTGGGTTGACCCCGAGCAAGTGAAGGTCATTCTCGAACAGGCCGGACTTGCGAGTTGGACCCTGCATGATAACTGGCCTGATGAGCATGAAATCAGAAACATACTGTTCACTCACATGGACAATATGGCATCCGAACGCGAACAAGAGCAAGGTGCCTCACTTGTCATCCCAGTCGACCAACACTTCAACGTGAAAGGGGTTGGTTTGGTCGCTATCGGTTATGTCCAAAGCGGAACTGTCAGCAAACACGATGAGGTTACAGTGCTGCCAGTAGCCGAGAATGGCATCGCTCGCAGTCTACAGGTTATGGACGACGACGTTGAGTTAGCAACCGCTGGAGATCGGGTCGGGGTGGCATTGCGCAACCTGCGCGAGGAGGCCTTGCATCGAGGATGTGTGATAGTCGGTTCAGACAGCAATGCTTTGGACAGACATGATTACTCGAAAATAGTCCTAAGAATCGCTCCGTTCCAAAAGCGTGGACTAACCGTTGGAGATGTAATTCATGCAGCGGTTGACCTTCAGTTCACAGTTGGCAGAGTGACCGCAATCGATGGTGCCAACATCAGCGTCGATTGGGATAATCCGCTACTGATTAGGTCTGATGACAGTCAAATGGTAATACTCGCTCAACTTGATGCAGGCAATATGCGCATCATTGGTGTGGCTGAGAGCATTATCACAGCATGATTTTCCAATGACTCGGTGATTCCTAAGGGGTTGAAAACTAGCCATCACGCGCGTATGTTCTCCAATAAACTGTATAAGCAACAGTCAGCGCTGCCGGTCTTGGGATGACTCGACAGGATGGACCCGTAGGGGTCCAGCCTAAGCACAGCGAACACGAAATATTCGCATCGCTAAGGCTGGCAGGGATTGAAGGACGCCTTAAGGCGGTTCTCGATGATAACCATCTATTGCTCGAACGAAGAGACGGTAAGGGCCTGCGTATCAGCCTCTCCAGTATTCAGCGTGTTCGTCACCACCACGCACCGATTGTTCCACCGGGAATCACTTGGATGGGAGTCATCCTGCTCCTGTTCGCCATACGGGTCTTTGAGGGAACTATCCAGTTGTATGCCCTCAGTATCGGCGCAATCACGCTGTTCACTTGGCTACTAGGACGACGACCCACCCTGTATATCGACACCGAGGCAGGCGACAGGCACCTGCTGCACGGTAGAGACAGCACCCTCCTACGATTGCAGATGATGGTCAATCGCCTATGCGATGGCAAAACCCTTGACGAGGCGAGAATTGGATTGGAGGACCTCAATCGTGAGGCTAACTACCCAACAGTGAATCCATTACAATCTCTACATATGGAGGCTGATTCACTGAATGAGGAGGGACTCGTCGAAGCTGAGTTGATGCAGGAGGACGTGTTTGATGATGCTGATCTTGAATCTGCTCTCTCCAGAATGTACCGAGGCAAGAGTGCTACAGTTCCCGAACCAAAGCCTGCCAACTCCTTCACAACAAGCGGAGTGCAATCAGCAACGGGTGGATTTACCACCCAATCCTCTGAAGAGCAAGGTGGTCGTGGATTGATAGAGCGGGCGTCTGCTACCCTTTCTCAGGAACGTAGCGCAGACCCTGCATCGAACGGATGGCAACAAGGTCAGACTACAATCACGCCGAGCACTGCCACTCAAGATGAGCCATGGAGCCAGTCTCCAGCAACCCAACCGGTCCAGAAGGACCCGTGGAGCAATGAGTCCGACCCTTGGGCAAGAAACCAGCCTGAAGAAGCAGGTACTCGCATCCAAAGCGCACTGAATGAGGCGAAAGAAGCGGGCAGCGGCTTGTTATCTTCATCGGTATTTGACGACTCAACTCCATCGGGAGGTGGAATCTTCGGGAATCTTTTCGATGATACGCCTACTTCTTCAATATCTCCTCCACAGCAGGATACCCGCTCTGCCTACGAGAGAACTTGGGGTCGAGAAGAGACTCCATCTTGGTACGAGGAGAAGCCTGCACAGAGCAGAACCGACCCGTGGCAGCAACAACCGGTGTCGAGTGATGCACTGGTGCCTGTGCAGCAACCAACACAGTCACCACCTACCGGATTGTGGTCCGGAGCCGCTTTGCGTCAAGCAATGGATGGTGGCGAGTTGCCAGAGCCGAGCGCGAATGCTCTTCGACAAGAATGCGCTCCCGGTGTAGTGGCGAGTGCCCGTATGCTGAATGCGGCGAGGACTCATACCACTGCAGAACTCCCTCTGCCTCTAGATGAAATTCCGGCAGAAGATAATACAGAATCTCTCGAAGACTATCCCGCACTGACTAGGATGCTGCAGACTTCGCCAAACTCACGACTCATGGCTGCCCAGCGTCCACATCAAAGAGGAGCGCTCAGCAACTTGGCGAGACGTGGCTGGTCCGCCCTCAGCGGCATCAGTCGCTCAAAGCCGATTACTGCAATCGCAGCCAGAGCCCGAACTGTTGTCCCGGCGCGCGTTCGCGCTGATGCTGACGACTACTCATCGGTGTATGGCGACGAGGACGGATTCGGTGATGGTCTGTATCGTGAAGTGCCGCTGCGCAGCGGTCAGATTCTGCGCCTACGAGCAGACCACGACCATCAGTCAGACCTCGCTGAACGTATCAAGCACCTATCTAAGTCAACAGGAGGCGACATTGCTGAGGGAGAAGCCACAGACATCGTACAGCGCCTTGCAGACAGTGGAGACCTTGCGCCAATTGCCGCCATCCTTACTGCGGCTGAGACAAAGAACCGCGAATCTCTTTCATTCTCAGCGATGAAATCCACATCTCCAAACCGGGTCCCTGAAGGTCATCACGGCATTTCTCGCCTCGGTTGAATCAGGTAAGTCCAATCATCCTGCGATAGGCGTCAACCCTTGACGCGTACGCACCACGATCCAGATTGACTAGGCCTTCTGTCCCAAAAGTACTGAGTGTGAAAGATGCAGTGATGGTCGCGTGAATCAATGCGTTGTGCAATTGCTCGCGAGTTGGCAACAATTCCTCAAGTTCTGACAAGTGAGTGAGTAGAGTACCAGCAAATGAATCTCCGCAACCGGTAGGGTCGACTAAGTCTGCTGTCGGCCACGCTGGTAGCGCGATGATGCCATCATCACTGAGGGCTACCACTCCGTGTTCTCCCTTCTTCACTACAAGGATGGCCGGGCCCGCTCCCACACTTTCACCACCATCGAGGGCAGCGCCTGAGCGGATGCTTTGAGCAGCGCGGATGAGGTTTTCATCCTTAGCGATTAATTTGACTTCCATGTCATTAAGAATTGCAAGATTCACTCGGCGCAGAACTGCTGACAAATCATCAAACGCGATGTTTATCCACAAGTTCATCGAATCCATCGCAGTGAACTTCGCACCCTCACACTGGTCTAGAACCTGCAATTGGATTGCAGGGTGATTATTGGCGAGGAATAACATCTGAGGTGCCCACCAAGCCACCGGGACTTTTGGTTGGTAATCCTCCAACACATTTTGCTGGGTTTCAATGGTAGTAGCCTGTGACATATCGCCATCGTAGCGACCGCGCCAACGGAAGGATTTGCTCCCTTCGACATGCTCTATTCCTGTCAGGTCAAGCCCGGCTGATTTCAGCATTTCAAGGTCCTCTTGTCTGAAGTCATCACCCACTGCACATACCAAGCCCACAGGAAGTGTACCGCCGGTGTCTCCTCGACGACTAGCATGGAAAACAGCGGCCAATCCGGCAAAAGTTCCGGAGCCACCAAGAGAATCGGTTACAGTGCCAGCCTCTGTTTCAAGGTCGTCGTATGCGAGGGTGCCTACTATTACAATCTCTATTCTATCACCCCACCAATCCCGGATGCTCATCAAGATACTGAATGGTGATGTCACCAGCAATGAAATCAGGCTCATCCATCACAGCCAAATGCAACGGTATCACTGTCTTTACACCTACAAGAGTGGTCTCTTTCAATGCCGCCTTCATCTTCTGCCTAGCATCATCACGATTTGGAGCCCAAACAATCAATTTGGCGAGTAGCGAGTCGAAACAGCCGGGCATGTCGTAGCCAATGTGAGCATGGGTGTCCACCCTCACCCCATTACCACCAGGGAAATGGCAATCCCAAAGTCGGCCGGGCGATGGAACGAATTTGACCGGGTCCTCTGCGTTCAACCTGCACTGGATGGCGTGGCCGGTCAGAGATATGTCCGATTGTTTGAGCGACAGTGTTTCTCCAGAGGCCACTCTGATTCCGAGCTTTACGAGATCATGACCGGTCAGCATCTCCGTGATTGTATGCTCCACCTGAACCCTTGGATTGACTTCTAGGAAGTAGAAATCTCCGTTCGCATCGCGGAGGAATTCAAAGGTTGCAAGCCCTTCATATCCCACTTTACACGCACCTTCGCAGACCATTCTGCCAAGGTCCATTCTCACCTCATCAGAAAGCCAAGGGCCCTCCTCGATGAGTTTCTGATGGCGGCGTTGAATAGAACAGAAGCGCTCGCCGAAGTGGACAGCATCGACTCCATCGGCGAGTACCTGAAACTCAATGTGTTGAGCACCTTCGATGTATTTCTCTACGAATACGCGTTCATCTCCGAAGGCACTGCTAGCCCTAGATTGGCAGAGATTGAGAGCGGATTCAAACTCCGACTTCTCTCGCACAATCTGCATCCCTATTCCGCCACCACCAGCGGCGGCCTTGATGATGACTGGATAGCCGATTTCAGATGCGAGGGTGGCTGCGACTTCAGCATCTGAAATCGGTTCGCTGCTTCCCTTCGCCACCGGCAAACCAGCAGCCTCCATAGCCTTGCGCGCCTCGATTTTGTCACCTAGTAGACTGATGACTTCCGAAGATGGTCCGATGAAAATAATTTCCTCCTCCTCGCAGCGTTTGGCAAAGTCTGCATTCTCTGCGAGGAATCCGTATCCGGGATGGATGGCCTGCGCTCCAATCGACTTAGCTGCCTCAATTACCGCTTCGTAATCGAGGTAGGAGTCGAGCGGATTATCGCGGTATAGCGGAATAGCATGGTCAGACAAGCGAACGGGTAGAGATAGGCGGTCTTCTCGACCATGGATGATGCAGACCTCAACGCCCAGTTCTCGCAGCGCCCTGCTGATACGCAGTGCTATCTCGCCACGATTGGCGATGAGCACGCGCTTGAACATGATTCACCCCATCCGAGTGCGGTTCAAAGGCGTGCCGCCGATACTGCAAGCGATTCTACAACGAAGTGAGCGAGTACATCAGTACACGTCACGGAGATAGCGCTTCTCTTCTTTCATCAGTACGCGCTCGACGTAGTGCTTCGCATCTTCACTAGACATTCCACCATGCTCAGCACAGATTTCGATTAGGGTGGAGTGAACATCTTTCGCCATGTAATTCTTGTCGCCACAAACGTAGAAGTAGCCGCCTCCATCAATCCATGACCAAATCTCTGCGGCGTGGTTCTTCATCAGATGTTGCACATACACCTTCTCGGGACCTGCTCGGGACCAAGCAAGGTCCAACCGGTCTAGAGTGCCATTCTCCCGCCATGCAGCAATCTCGTCGCGGTAAAGATACTCACCCTCTTCAGTCCAATCTCCAAAGAACAACCAGTTGCGGCCGGTTGCGCCGTCAGAGACACGTTGTTGCAAATAGGCGCGGAATGGTGCAATACCAGTGCCGGGGCCTACCATGATGATGTCTGTTGAGCCATCTTCGGGCAGTACGAAGGAACGGGTGGGTGACATGAATACCTTGATTCCACTCTGTCCCTCAGGCACACGGTCAGCGAGGAAACCGGTGCACAGGCCGGTCTTTGCTCGGCCTTGGCCCTCGTAGCGAACAATAGCGACAGTGAGGTGTACCGTTCCCGGTTCATGGTCAGGAGAGGAGGCTATCGAGTATAGGCGGGGCTTGAGGCGGTCAAGATTGTTGGCGAATTCCTGTGGTGAGAAACCGAGATGTCCAAAGTCATCGAGCACATCTAGCAGATCACGGCCCCACAGATAGTTCTCCATCTCCTTATCAGAATCCATCAGTGTACTCCATAGTTGGTAGGCCGGGTCAACTGCACTACCTGCTGGAGAATATCCGGGCGGGAAGTCGTCGTCGTCACCAGACCATGCCCAGTTGAGTATGTTGTCACCAGAAGCAACTGAGGTTCGCTTCCTCTCGACGAGGCGTATTTCCAAAGGTGCCTCAATCGACTCAAACTTCTCAGCGATGGCAACGATGAACTTACGACTGACCTGATGAATCTCTAAATGATACATCAGCGCCATTCGGAAGCTGGTATTTCCAGCGTGACTCTCTACAATCTCTGTGCCGTTAGCACCAAGAGCACCGATGATGTCATCGACAAGTTCGGGGGGCGAAGTAGGAATAATACCGAGAGCATCACCTGCTTTGTATTCCAATCCGGATTCGCCAAGTTCGAAAACTATGTGACGGGTTTCTTTCTTTGAGCCCTCACCATTGAGAATAAGGTTCGTAGTGACTGTTGAGAAATATGGATTCTTGCTGCTCCATTCGGTCAAAGCGCTCACCTCGGGGCCTAGACACTGAGGTGTCTTCTGCCATTACAAGTTGCCGAATGAGAGGTATATCAACAAATAGGGTTGGAGTTTTCCCTCTGCCTCAATCAGTCAGTTTTGCCCTCTGAAATTTCATGGACAGTTGTCTCGATTCCCTTGTCCTGAGCCAATTCAATTGTCCTAAGTGTCCATACCGAATCCTCGCCTGGGAAGGCGATTAAATGGGTAGCCGCCTGTATTATTTTCTGCGTCAGCGTATAGGCCGCAGCGTTCCTGCCACCGTCGAGCATCCCTGTTCTTGCGTTAGTCCACTCCTCATGGAAAATCAACACCGGAACATTGTAGTTGTCCGCCCAGCGCTCAGCAAGATAGTCAGTTCCACTCGCTCCACCGCAAATTATGAGGTCAACGTGGCCGTTTTCTTTGGACCAATCTGCGATACATTCCTCTAGCAATCCGTAGTCGTAAAAATTGCGATGACCAACGACGGCGAGATTGATTACCATGTATATCCCTAAACCGACGCGTAGCGTAATACACCATCGAGGCAATAAACTTGACCACGAAACCGAGATGTGCTGCGGGAGCGGACAAAGGGGATACTCAAGTGACGAAAATACGATTTCTGGGTACGGGCAACGCGTTTTGTCCACCGGACAGAATGCACTCACTGGTTATCATTGACGATAGCATTCTAATCGATGCACCACCAACGATTATCCCCCAACTGCGCAGGGCAGGAATATCCACGGTGCAGATCACTGATTTGCTCATCACACATTGGCATGGAGACCATACATTTGGACTGCCATTCCTACTTCTTGAAAGAAAATACATCTCTGACCGCGAAGGCGACCACAAACTCACCATCCACTGCCACACACGGGGGGAGGAGAAAATGCGGCACTTGTGCGAACTCGCCTATCCCGGTTCTCTGGAAGATGTGATGGGACCCTCTGGCTGGGTTTCTTTCAACGAAGAATCTCCTAATGCGGTATCAGGTACTTGGACACAATCAAGGTTTGAGGTATGTCATGAACCAGCGACTGAGCCGCATGGGTATCTGCTCGAAAATGAACATGGCTTCAAACTAGTCCACTGCGGCGATTCAGGCCCATGTGAGAATATCGAGAGATTGGCCGGTGAATGTGATGTTATGATCATCGAATTGGGGATTCCAGACTTCGTGGATAGCCCTTACCACTACACACCCGCGAGACTGTCAGATTTGGCTGAACGGAATCCAGATACCCGCTTCATTGCTACTCACCATTTCGCATCCGGCAGAGATGCTCTGGATGCTGGCGCACCCGGATTCCCTATTCCGACACTCCCCGGAAATGTCATGCAGGCTGAAGATGGAGACGTTTTTGAGTGGGATGGGAGCAATTTATTTACTTCAAATTGAATTGTAAATGATATTTTATTTACGACTTTATTAGCATTGATTTGAGATAATAAAAATCCCGATTATCACAATTCAGAGGAGGATTATATTCACCTTCAATTGGATTGAACCGATTCAAGGCAAACTGGGTTCAATTTTGAAACCACTTCTATTTCTGTTTCAGAACTTACTAATCCCATTCAATAAATCAAAGTACAAATTGCCGAGATAATTCAAGATTGCTGCGGAAAAGGAATGTAATACTGTGAGGCAATTGTTTGAAAAATTACCGTTTCCGAACAATTACTGGCTCGCAAATTCTCTATTCCGGAATCACTCAAAACCATTGATACGACAGAATGATGTGGTCATCCTTATTACATCGATGTGATGTGGGTCGGAATCCCTGTGTCAGTGGTATAGCGAAGTCATCAAGACTCTGTAGTATCTGGGGGTAGAGTGGGCGGAGTGAAAGAAAATGTCAGAAAATCTTTTCGAAAATCTCCTGCATGCTAAAACCCTCTTTCGTAACCGCCGAGCACTCAGTCACGCATTCATGCCCAACTCCCTCCCGCACCGGGATAAGGAGATTCAAACTATAGTGCATAACTTCGTTGAAGCTCTCCGTGGACATCCCCCCTCCAACATGAATCTCTACGGTGTTCCTGGCTCGGGAAAGACTGCGGTGACCCGACACGTCTGCAAGCAATTGGAACAGAGAGGCGAGGACATCGGCCGCGGTGTGAAGACAGTTGAAATCAATTGCAGGAACATCGACACAAAGTATCGCGTGATGACTGAAATCGCTAATGCGATTCGTCAAAAAGACGATGACCGAATCCCATTCACGGGCTGGCCCACTGACAAGGTGTTCGACGCCGTGCGTAGTCGCATGGACGCGCGCGCGGGCGTGTACATCATTATCCTCGACGAAGTAGACCATTTGGTCCGAAAAGCTGGTGATGATCTGCTTTACAGTCTGACAAGTCTGAACGTCGGAATCCTGCAACAATCGTTTTGCTGTATTGTCGGAATAAGCAATGACCTAGGCTTCACCGAAATACTCGACCCGAGAGTTACCTCGAGGCTTGCTCCTGTGGATATTGTGTTCCCACCGTATAACGCGCGGCAACTGGAAGATATTCTTTCTGCTCGCGCCGATGCAGGAATCACCAAGGATGGACTGGTTGATGCAGTCATTCCGTTGTGTGCCGCGCTCGCTGCAAAAGAGCATGGTGATGCGAGGCGAGCGCTGGATTTGCTGCGAATATCAGTTTTGAAGGCGGAGAAATATGAGTCTGAAGCCGTTGATGTTAATCATGTCAGGGAGGCTCAAAACCAATTGGAATTTGACCAGATAACCCCGGCAATAAGCAACCTTCCGCTGCAACAGAAACTTGTGTTATTCTCTATTCTGATTAATGAAAAGAATGGACTACACAATATCTCGACTGGAGAGGTCTACTCAACTTACGAGCGCGCAGTTTCCCGTGCGGGTGAGAGAGCACTGAGCACTCGTAGAGTATCTTCGATAATTTCCGACCTCGATATGATGGGGCTGATTTCAGCTAAAACCATCAGTCGCGGACGCCAAGGTCGCTCAAAACGAATCAATTCCTGTCTACCACCCGCCTTCGACGCGCTTGAAGTCATGGAAAAAGCCGAACAGGTCATGGAAGATGTAGTGACAGGACGATATCGTCTCCAAAAGCGGCTGTGAGCATTGTATCACGCATGAGCCGCGAGTTGTGGCCATACGGGAATTGTTATGATGAGGTCATCGGTGGCCGCCTCGATGAGCGACGAATCCCCTGACGACTCCGGCCGATGCCAAACAATAGCGACCTTTTCGTTTGCATTAGGAATCTACACCACCATTCTGTGGATTGTAAACACAATATCGGGTGCATACGGTAGCCCCGGTGCAACGAAGAAAGTCGTTTGGGCATCGGCGCTGTCAATGGGTGAACTCTATCCCCACTACTACGTCGATGACATGTCATTTCGGCCCTATTCAGACACTGTCTTTCTACTGATTTCACTGGGATTGCTTGGCTACGGAGCATGGAAATTGCATGAAGGTACTGAAGGTGGATTCGGCGCTTGGGCAACAAAGCAGTTGGATTGCAGTTGCTTTAAGTCGTTATTCAGTGTTACTGAAACAGGCCCGATGGGGACTGTCGGCGCTTGGTGTATTCTGCTCGGATTCGGATTTTACGTATACGAGTGCATACAATACTGGAATTGGGTTGATGTAGGCGTCTATTCTGTGACTGCCGCTCTATTGGGATTCGGCTTCGCACTGACCTATGCCGCTAGTGCAGAGCAAGACGGTGCACAGTGACCTTACTTGCGAGCAAATGGTTTGTCGTGGCCGTGTCGGCCCAGCAACGCATCAATCTGCCCTTCAATCGCACCAATCCATAGGGCCAAGCTCCACAGCATTTCAATGCGCAATTGAATGAAAATGATGACCAATAACGTGGTCAGCATGATGCCAATATTCCAAAACAACGAGCCTGAAGCCTCGCTATGGAGTGGCCAGGTGCTGACAACCAGACCAAAAAGCATCAATGGAAGTAAGCGAGCGATGCGCAGCGCGTCATCGGTGAAGTCATGGCGATGAAATGTGCCATCATCTTTGGTGACTCCACCGCGCCCAAACCTCTTGCGGATTCGTATGTGGGCGCGGGCATCTCGCTTCCTCTTAGAGAGGAATAATGACAACGAATCTTCAGCGACATGGTGGACCAATGCGCTTGAGGTGAAGATGATTACACCACCTCGCTGAATTAATCTGAGGCTGACCTCCATGTCTTCGGCGTGATACCAAGCATCGTCGAAACCGCCGACCTCACGCAGAAGATTCCGGTTAATCATCGAACAGGGACCATTGGCAAGACTTGCCCGGCGTGGTCTGCTGGCATACTTCTTGGCTACCCAATCCGCTCGAGTTCTGCTCGTTCGTGTACTGCCTGTATCAAAGACAGTGTGGCCGGTTACTGCGGCTACCAACTCATCTCCCTGACCATCGCAAACACGTACCATCTCCTCGACCCAGGTGGCTTCTGGTCTGCAATCGATGTCGGTGATGGCTACCCATTCACCCTTCGCTGCAGAGAGAGCGAGGTTACGACCTGCGGACAATCCGATTGGGGACTGGGTCAAAACAGAGACTTGGATGCCGTTGGAACGTTCCGCCTTCCCCTCCGGGTCATGCCATGTTCGCAATATCTCGGTGCTGCCATCTGTAGAGCCATCATCGACTGCGATAATCTCCAATGGTCGATGGCTCTGAGCGCATAATGTAGCCATACAATCGTCTATCCACTGCGCACCATCTCGAACGCAAACAGTCACTGAAACAAAAATGGGTTCACTCAATCTTCGTCCCCCATCGGTACGAAACTGTCTAACATATTGCGACATCTGCTCTTGGTCGCTTCATCAGTGATTCTCAGAACAACGCCTGCACCGGGCTGTCCGTAGAGTACAGCACTACGCAGAGGAGCAAGCAGGTGCAGAACAATCGGGGCGAGGTCCTCTTCTCCATCAACATCGATGAGAACCGGGCCACCTTCTTCGGAAAAAGCGAATTCTAATGCAATATCACAGCATTCGATGAGGTCAGGAGTGAGATAGCCAGCCGGATTCTCGCACTCAGCCGTGCCAACGAAAGCACGGCGCTCAATTGTTGAGGCGCCCTCCCATTCCTCGCGCTTGGTCATGCCATCTATGAGAGCGAGTTCTGGGACATAGCCCTCGTCGAGCAGTGCCTTGACCGTCACATCTCCTACTGCTATCAGGCAAGCAACATCATCAGGCAGTGCTTCGATGGCGGATCTGATGGCAATTCCCAAGTCCTCATCAGAACCAGAATGCAATTGGCCCATAGGCTGTTTCAACTCGTCGTCAAGGCTCTCAGGCATCCTCACCACCGCTTCAAGGTCGGACTGTTTTACCCAACTACGACCTTCGCGGTCAATCGAACCGGCTCGAATTCTACTGCTCGAAATAGGTAAGTCATCATCCGCCAACACATGCTCGACCTCGACGATTTCCAATGCGGCAAGGTCTCCTTGCTCCCGTAACCCGTTGATTTCATCACACTCTGCGCGTGTCTCGGGGGTGCAGACGATGCGAACAGCCTGCTCACTGGTTGGGGCGGGGCCATGAGAATCTTCGAGTGAATGAACTGTAACGCGGCCTGCCGCTCCCTTTGAGTCGGCCCAATCCATTACCTCGTCACACCTTTCTGAGTGAGAAAGAACCCGTGCATCCTTGGCCTGCGCAATCTCATCGACGAGCAGCCAAACCTGCATTGAATCCATCCCATCCAAGCCAGCAGAAAGCAACCGACGGTGTCCGGCATGCAAGCGGTCGAAAGTGCCGCCAACCAAGCAGAGAGCACCACTCATCCGTATCCCTCGGTTAGTGTTGGTTA
This sequence comes from uncultured Candidatus Poseidoniales archaeon, assembly GCA_964647665.1. Taxonomy (GTDB): domain Archaea; phylum Thermoplasmatota; class Poseidoniia; order Poseidoniales; family Thalassarchaeaceae; genus CAUZSM01. The sequence continues at coordinate 27,284 of CAZYIX010000004.1, read as the reverse complement.
TTGTCGGCACTTCAACCCGACGATGGGAAAGAAGGTGTGTGCCCCGGGGCGTAACGGACCGTTTCATCGCCGTAGCTCGCGGTCCTGACCCACCCCGGGGCGTTTGTCGGACTGTGGGGTTGTCCCATGAATCATACCATTCGGTCATCTGGGGACCCATACACAATCCGTTACCGTCCATTTGCACCGACGTTCATTCCGTTAGGTCGCGCCGGCCTTCGATAGGACGGTCCCGGCTCGGTTCCGAAGGTCACTTCCCCAATCCGGCGAAGGAGGGGATCCCACCGGTGTTGCTGCCGGGCACGCTAACGCGAGATGCGCTCACCTTTCAATCCTGTCATAGCAATAAATCCAGAAAAATAGAGAAAAACAGGGTAAATCTGTATGAAATTGTCAAGGGAAGGTTCAAAGTGTTCACTTCCGCCAATCTTTCGGGGAACAATATGGAATGGTATGCCATGGGTGGAGCGATAGAGATAGGCAGCAATGCACTTGAAGATGCGGTAGTCTGCGAAGAAGTCGGAATCAAGAACGCAGTTGGTAGGTATCTGCTGCGTATCTTTGAGATACGACCCGGAACAGAACGACTGAATCTTCTGATGCTCAAATTAAATGACAATTCATGTGCTGTTTGGGCCGCAGATGCTGGCGTCATAGGAACTAACCAGACTGCGGTGGCGGTAATAGCAAAACACTGCGAGGGCCCAGTTCCTTTGCCGTGCGGATTTACAATAGTCGTGGATAATGACGAATCCGAGATAATCATGAGCGTATGTAACCACTACTCCGACGAGGGTGAAAATCTTAGGAAACTGACTGTCGGATGAAGGCATAGGTGACTGGATAAAAGCGAGGACTTCAAGCCAGAGGTTGGCGTGAAAGGTCTTCACGGTAGGCGGTCTGACCCATGCTAATTCGGACGGATATCCTCGCATCCCCTTCACTCATCCGTTGTGGGTCGAGAGGGGGCCACATTGTTCGGGGCATAGCCAACCATCCCACATGGGCGTGAGAACGTCCGCGTTTTGGCCGTTGTAAGTCGCGGGCTGCTCTCAGAGCAAGTGCAAGGTCGAGTATCATCTCCGCACCCGGTGAATCGTCCAATTCGGCATGGTTCCAACCAGCTCTCTCCGCCAACCTCTCTAAACGGCTTAGCAAAGTGCGGCGTACCCCCCTATGTCCGTTGACTTGGCCTCCCGGCAATTGGTGCGCCTCCTCAGCTGGGCGTAGAATTAGAGCCGGCCAGGCCACGTCTAGGGTCGCAAGGAATTCGATACTATCCACCTCCTCGGACAAAATGGAAAACAAATCCTCAGCGGATGGTGCCCACCATTCCTCGGGCAAATGGTTGGCGATGAGATGCGCCGCATCAGCGGTTGGCCCAGTTCCGTGTGATTGCCAATCTTCAAGAATCGACCAAAGATGCAAGTCATGGTCCAAAGGTAGTGCGAAGGCAATCGAACGGGCACGTTCGCGCCAATCGTTTGGCTCTTGCTGCATTTTTTCCGGCATCTGTTCTGCCAGCCAACCAAGCCCAGTAATCGCATCAGCGCACCTCGCCGGTGGAATATCCAATAGCAAATCCACCCCCCATTGAGCAAGGTCAATCTGTTGGTTTTGAGGTAGTAGAGCAACCTCTGAGAGCAGAGTACTTGCTACCCAAGCGGCGGCGGAAGGTGAAGCGGACTCAGCCGCACGTCTGAGACGATGAGCCAATCGTGGCGATGCAATCACTCGGTTTCGCACGTCCTCTGTCGCGCGAATTCGCCATTCAAGCGGGCCCTCGACCACGGCGAGTGCAATCTCATCTTCAGGTACTTCAGTCGGGTCAAGCAGTCCAATCCAATCATCTCCTAATAATGGGCCCAAACGTTGCCATCTAGCCCAACGGCCCCTCGGCTCTGATGCTATCCAAGCCGCCAAAGCCGAGGTGGATTCAATTCGATTTGCCCACGATTCATCCCCGACTGGATGACTGAGAACTGCCGCCTGCAGCATAGCAATCTCAGAATCTGCCTCCGATGGGGTCACTCCACCGTCCTGAGGACCTCCAAGCGAAAGGCGGCTAGCCACTACTTCAGCTGCAGACTCCGGTGGATTCCAACCCTCAATATGCCCGAGAGGTGGAGCACTTCTTCCAGGAGAGAGATGGATGGGGACACGAGTTCCATTTGCACATCTAAGTTGGACCCAAGGTGAGGATAGCACAGGGTGGGATTGCAACAACATTCCTGTTGCATCGCTGGGTTGGAATTCAGTGAGTAACACTCGAAGATTGGTAATCGACGACCATTGAGTAGGAACCTTGGATTCTAGTTTGCAGGCTACGTTCAAAGGCAGTTCTGGGTGAGCATCATTAACCCAATTAATGACTGATTGCAGAGCAATATCTGACAGAGTCGAAGTATCGATGGTATGGTCCTCAACGTCGTCACCTGATTGCCATTCACATCCACCCCAATGTCGCAAGAAAGAACGCCAAGTAGCGTCGTCCACTTGTCGGCGTGAGCGCGGGTCATCAGGTGATGAGAGAGCTACAGTCAGTGATTCAAGGCGGCGGCCTCGCTGCACTGCTGATAGCCGAGGATGTGCACGTTCAACCCAATGAGAAAGTACTGCGAGGGGAATCGGTATCACCTCGGTTGGGGCTTCGTGAAGTGACGCCAAAGTCAGCGAACTTTTTGCACATGCTGCAAGAACTGCCTCGCGGGAGAATGAATCCAATCCTACACAGATTACCGGTCCATCTGGTGATACTTCCGGGCCTCCTTCGCCCAAAGCTCCGATAACCCAATTGCCGTCAATTGGAACTCCCTTTGGTAGAGTAGGGTAGGTACCTTCGGGTGTCGTGCCAAACCAACCTCCGGTTGAAAGCCGCACCTCAGGGCTTCCCTCGATACTGCGCAGACGTAGTAATCCCCATGCGGGAGACACATCTGTCCACCCGTCTAGGCGATCTGACGACGCTTCACCTGTGGGTGGGGGAATTGGTTTCAATCGTTTGGAGTCAAACCAACGCGGCCTGCGCTCCATAGGCTCAGTCCAAACCCATCCTTGCAAGACCCCCTCAGTTCCACTGCTCCAATCATCAAAGATATCTGGTGCATCTAAAGGACGGTCTGGAAGCAGAATCAGAGAACCTGCTGCCCTCTCGCATAGTGCCACCAAAACTCTGGGTCCATCTACAGCAAGCACACATCCAAGAGCACCCAATGGAGGTGTGACTCCTCTAAGTGATTCTAGTCTCGCCATCTCGTCAGATTGCAGTGCTTGCCAACCTGCAGCGGTCATCGCTTGCCTAGCGCCGCGTTCACCTACTGGCCTGTCCGTGGCTACCAATCCTTCGCCTCGCAGGCGTTTCAATTCAGAGGAAGCATGTGGTAGTAGCAAATCTACCGCTTCGGCGACTTCTGTTACAGTCGCGCCGCCTTCAGACAGCCTTTCGAGGATTCGGCGGCGATATCCACTACGAATTCTCTTGAATCCAATTGGAGCAGCGTCTAGCTCATCCCGATTCAAGCCTTCGTCAGTAGGCTGCATATGGCTCCCATCCGGACACTCAACGTATGGTGTCCGGCAATGGGCACACCACTCATATACTTCAATCATTTCATTCATTACAGTTCATTACTAATTTCCACTGGAATACCGGTTCAATTAACACACTAAGTCGGTGATTCCCTACATCAACGCTATTTTTCAGCAAGAATCCGTAACTAACCGGATATACACGCCCCAACGGTTATATCAGCAGCAGCAATCGCTCGCAACAGACGGTGTTTGGGTCTCTGTTACAGGGTGAGTGGCCGTCGAGGAACTGTATAAAAAGGAGGCAAATGAAATGAAAACCGTACGCATTCGAGAGAAAATCAAGACATTCCTGGCAGATAAGCCACGTAATACAGCTGAAATTTTGGAACACATCAACAGCACGATGCGCCATGGCACCACCAGCCAACAACTTGGCAACGTGCTGTCAAAGGACAAGGACATCGTGAAGGTTGGATACATCAAGCGTAGTGGGATTCTTTCCGGTGGCTATGACATCTGCGAATGGGCAACCCGAGGTTGGGTCTCCACGAACTATCCCGAGTGGGATGGTGGACCGATTCTAATGGACAACAGGAACCGTTGAAGTCAATTCAGGCTTCTAGGTCAGGTGACCAATTACCATAGCGAGCAAGGCTGTTCATCTTGGCTCGATTAGCAAAGGCGGCTTGACTAGCCAAATCATTGCCACCACCGTTTTCTGCCCATGTAATTAGTGCGGATGCCTGCAATGCTCTACCGTAGGAATAGGAAAGTTGCCAAGGTACATCAGATGCCATCGAATTCATCAGGCTGAGATGCGCAGTCGCATCTTCATCCGATTGACCACCAGAGAGGAAAACGATACCCGGCAGGTCTTGTGGAACATTTTGGGACAGGCACTCTAGAGTTCGTTGTGCAACCTCCTCGCGTGATGCCTGCACAGGGCAACTCGTGCCTGCAATGATCATGTTTGGCTTGAGCAGAGCGCCGGGGATGTGAACCCCTTGCCCAGCACATTCATCGAAGGTGGCTCTGAGGATTTCAGCCGTGACCTGTTGACAGAGTGCTGCATCATGGTCTCCATCCATCAGGACCTCTGGCTCGATAATCGGTACAAGACCCTGTTCCTGACATATTGCTGCATATCGGGCAAGGGCATGGGCATTTGTCGAGACGCAAGCCGCACTGGGAATTCCATCACCTATTCGAATGACTGCGCGCCACTTGGCGAAACGAGCACCCATGGCGAAGTATTCCGCACAGCGCTCTCGTAATCCATCCAAACCTTCGGTGATTTTCTCACCTTCATGTCCAGCGAGTTCCTTTGCGCCGGTGTCGACCTTGATGCCCGGGATGATGCCGCGTGCAACCAGATACTCAGAAATCGTGCTGCCATCATTTGCATTCTGGCGGATGGTCTCATCAAACAGAATCACGCCGCTCACCGCATCCTCACACCCCGGTGTAGCGAACAAATTAGCACGATATGCGCGACGGCTCTCGGCCGTGGAAGTAACACCAACAGCCTCCAAGCGATTCGACATAGTTCCAGTGCTTTCATCCGCTGCGAGGATTCCCTTGCCGGGTGCCACTAATGCATTCGCAGTCGCTTCCAATAGTCCGATGTCCATTTCCTGACCTCGGTGATGCCACGTTGGTTGGTGCCTTCAAGCCTTCCTCAGACAGATGTGAAAAGCAGATCCGTCCACAACGCCACTAATCAAAGAACTCTTTGAAAAGAAAATGATTTATTATTGAGAACCCATCTGCATTTTTCGGTGCGGATGGCTGGACGAAGAGTGTGCGGCGGCTGCGGGAAAAGTGGACATAATATTCGCACTTGTTCAGTTGCTAATCCCGAAGCGGCAGCACGTGCCGCTGCTAAATTGTCTGGCCGAAGCAACGGCAAAGTTTGCTCTGAGTGTGGAGAGACTGGCCATAATACTCGCACATGCCCAATAATCGATCCAATAGCTGCCAAGAGGAGATTAACTAGACTACGCGGCCGCGGAACTAGACAATGCTCCCACTGCGGAGCGAGAGACCATAATTCACGTACTTGCGTGGAATTGAACCCCGCTGCGGCAAAACTGAGAATTGAAAGGAATCGGATTCGAAGAACTGGCAGACGTCAATGTCGTGGCTGCGGAGGCATTGGACACAACACCCGAACCTGCCCCGTGGTCCACCCAAACCGAATAGTGAAAGCAAAACGCAGAAGTGGCAAGCGTCGCCGTTGCTCCAAATGCAATAGGACCGGTCACAATACCAGAACTTGCCCCGTGCTCAATCCAGATAGAGCAATACGCAAGAAACGTCGCAAGGGCCACAGGGAATGCGGACATTGTGGATTGACAGGCCACAATCTCAGAACCTGTCCAGAAGTGAATCCAAAAGCGGCTGCTGGGCGGATACATCGTAGCAAACGCCGCGGAACCAGATCCTGTAGCATTTGCGGGTCAAATAGACACAATCTCAGAACCTGCCCAAATAGGTGAGTTGTAAATGGTTGAAGTTAGATTGGAATCAAAACTAACCTGTCCAGAATGTGGTCATGAGCAGAATATGACCATGCCAACTGACTCCTGCCTTTTTTTCCACAAATGTGGAGGATGTAAGGCTATTCTGCGCCCTTCGAATGAAGACTGCTGCGTATTCTGCTCGTACGGAGATAATCCATGTCCACCAATCCAAGAGGACGGATGCTGTTGATCACTGGTCGTTAGAATCGAACGATAGTGAGCCACCGGTCTTGCGAATATTCTGCCACTCGTCGCCAATCTCCATTGCGCGCGGACTCGGCTCCCAAACATCGCGCTTCAACGACTTGCGAAACGGCATTCGATGAACGGTGCGACCATCTTTGAGTTGCTTCTTACGCAGCATACCTAACCTGACGAATGGCCACAATGCTCTGCGGAAAATCCCGGGTTGGTAAAGCCATTTCATGAAAACCAAGCCGTCGCCTTTCTTCTGCTGATTCTTCATCCAATGATTGGCTACTCGCTTGAATCCACGGTCCCCGATTCGATTCATCAACCAGCGATTGATTGCGCTAGCCTTGACCAGTGGTACCAACTGCTTGCGGACTTCACCCTCGTAGCCAACACCACCGAGAATGTCGTTGGCTGCCAAGACGCCACTTGTGATGGCATAACGCATACCAAAACCCCACATGAAATCCTGTAGACCACCGGCTTCCCCAACATACCAACGCCCTTCGTGAACGTATTTTGTTGGGATAGAGAAGTCGCCCTTTCCACCTACGCGCTTGATTGGTTTACGGTCTAAGTCGTAGTGCTGCTCATACCAAGCGATTGTCTCATTGAGATAACGCGATGTCTTCTTCTGCTGACGCCATAAACAGGTGCAGATTAAACCGATTCCATCGATGATAATCAGGTAAGAGTATGCGCCGGGAGCCAGTTTGTCGTTCAACTGGAATGCTACGTGGTTTGGATGAGTGGTGTGGAAGATTTCGCCAAAGGCGACTGCGCTCGATTCTCGTGGACCTGCCGCAACGATACTGCATTCACTAGGATCTCGTTTGACACCATAATGGATGTTAACGCCCGCGGCCAACGCCATTCGCTTGAACCCCTGATCGATGCAGTGTTCATCTGTGCCACGCTCTACGATACGAAAAGCGCCGCCCGAACCGGTGCGCGCCTGGGTAATCTCGTCGTCAGGGTGGATAAGGTCGATTTCGCTGAACAAGGTCGATTTGAAGGCATCTGGATTAAGACCCCATTCCCGCATCTCTTCAAAGAAATCTGTACCACTGGTCCAGTTCTCGATACCTTGGAAGTCACCATCGAAGCGAGCACCGGAATCCTTGCGCAACTCGTGCACGTGAACCTCACGGCCGGCGTTGGCCAGACAGGTGGCAGCGGCGAGGCCCGAAAGGCCAGCGCCCAGGATGTGGATCGGCTTCGCTAATTCCAATGCTTTCGCTTTGGCCTGCCTTGCTGCCTGAACATCTTTGTCGGGTGGGTCGAAGGGGGGCATGTCCAGTCCTCACTCCGATTCAAGCGACAGGCGGTTTCGGCTTGAAGGGTTCGTCACCGTTGAATTGAAGACAAAGGGGTGCTACAGGCAATTGTGATTCTCATAGAACCTGCGCCAGTGACTCTAGATGCAGAGGGACTCAGATCACGTTTAAACGCAGACGGATGTGGAAGTATCGTGTCCTTTGTCGGCCTAGTTAGGGGCATCGATAACGGTGAATCTGTACAACAACTTGAGTTCGATGCTTGGGAGGAGAAATTACCTGAGGTGCTGCGCTCACTTGCCGAGGATGCCATCGCAAATTTCGGAGTTCATGGCGTGGCGATTAGTCATAGAACAGGAGTAGTGCTTCCAGGAGAAGATATCGTCTGCATTCACGTCGCATCACCACATCGCAAAGAAGGGTTTGAGGCATGCTCTTGGCTCATCGACGCACTCAAGTCACAGGCGCCCCTGTGGAAAAAAGAGGTCAGGGTCAGCGGCACTGTTTGGAAAGGTGGACTTGGATGAGTGAAGGGGTTGACGGAATAGTGCCGATTGGTCACAAGCCGGTCGTCGAGAGGCGAGCGGTGGCGAGCGGCGTTCTCGAATTATCGCCGGACTCTGCTGACGCGATTCGCAATGGCCTCATCGCCAAAGGCGACGTGTTCGAAGCATCAACGGTCGCGGCGATTCAAGCAGTGAAGGAAACCCCTCGAATGATTCCGCATTGCCATATTATTCCAATTGAAGGATGCAACGTGGCGTGGGACTGGGAGCATGACGCCCTACGTTGCACTGTTTCAGTTGCAGCGCATTGGAAAACCGGAGTTGAGATGGAGGCATTGTGTGGTGTGTCTACCGGCTTGCTGTGCGCATGGGATATGGTGAAATCGCTTGAAAAGGACGAATCGGGACAATATCCAGAGACCCGAATCCGAGATATCGTGGTCCTTGAGAAGCACAAAACCCAGAGTTGAGAACGGAATCCGACGACCACAGGATTGAGAACCCCGCTGCCTTCGCGGCTCCATGGCAAAAGTCGCTGACCTTGCTGAACACTTCCTCCGCGCTTGCGAAGATGCTGCAATCGCTGCTGCCGTATGGCGTGGTAAGGGGGATGGCAAGAAGGCAGATGGTGCCGCAGTCGAAGCGATGCGAGCTGTGTTCGATACCGTACCTTTCGACGGTCGCGTAGCCATCGGCGAAGGCGAGCGTGATGATGCGCCGATGCTGTGGATTGGGGAGCCACTTGGTTCGATGCAAGGAGTAGCAGGAGCGACTCAAGTCGACATCGCTGTCGACCCATTGGAGTGTACCAATCACGTGGCGAAGAACCTGCCAAACGCCATCGCTGTGCTCGCGGCTGCTCCTCGGGGGACACTTCTGCATGCCCCTGACTGTTACATGAACAAAATTGCCGGGCCAGCCGAAGTTCTCGGCGAGGTGTCGCTTGAGGCAGATGTGGCCTACAATGTTGAGGCTGCGTGTAATGCACTGGGCAAAACTCCTGCTCAACTCAAGGTGGTTGTGATGGACCGGCCACGCCACACCGAACTGATTCGCGAATTGCGCGAATTACAAGTCAGCGTTCCATTGATTGGTGACGGTGATGTCAGCGCAGCACTCAACGCAGCGGACCCGAATAACGACGTCGACTTGCTGATGGGAATCGGTGCCGCTCCGGAAGGAGTCATCACCGCCGCAGCATTACGTGGATTGGGCGGTCACTTTGAGGGCAAATTGGTTAGGACCAATGAAGACCACGAAACTAGAGCGGTAGCGATGCTTGGAGATGATGTGGACCGCATTTGGGGCAGAGATGACCTATGTGCCTCCAGTGATGCTGTCTTCGTTGCCTCTGGTGTGTGCTCAGGATACCTGCCCGGAGTCGAACTGCTTGCAGACCGAGTGGCGGTCCACTCAGAGATTATCGATGTGGCCGCCAGTGAAAGGCGATACATCTCCTCAGAACGTCCGCTGTGAATGAGCAAAGCGCCGGATTAACATATTCGGCCTAAAGGCCGCTTTCTGAGTCTGTCATGGTTTGGCGTCGCATTGATATGTCGGTTGTAGGTCGCCGGCCTCATGACAAGCTGGCCTGAATTGCAGCCAATGCCGAACTGCCTTGTGAACTATGGAGTCACAGACAATGGAATCGCCGTCATTGAATTGGCATCCGATTCCGCTGGTGCTCCACTTGAGGGAGATAACATCGGACCGAATACCTACACTCATGAAATGATGAGAGACATCGATGAGGCGGTGGTCCGCGCTCGATTCGATGATGATGTAGCAGTCATTCTGCTCACCGGTCGCGGTGAGAAATTCTTCTCGGCGGGCGCTAGCATCCAAATGCTGGATTCAGTCACTCCCGGCTTCAAGTACAATTTCTGCCTGCACGCAAATGAGACCCTTTCTCGCCTTGAGCAGACCCCTAAGTTGGTCATCTGCGCTATCAACGGACACGCCGTTGGTGGCGGTCTTGAAATCGCCATGGCCGCTGATATTCGCTTAGCTCGCAAAGATGCTGGAAAACTTGGGCTTCCTGAGATCAACCTCGGTGTGCTCGCCGGCACTGGTGGAACCGCTCGGCTTGCCCGAATAATCGGCAAGGCACGTGCTTTGGAATACATGGTCACTGGTGAATTGATGGCCTTTGAGAAGGCGAAGGAATTGAATCTAGTCAATGACGTGTGGGACGGTGACCTCAGTGAATTCCGACAGGATATACTCGACTATGCAAGCCAATTCACTCTACCGATGAAGGCTACCAAGGCCGTTGGTAACATCAAGCGCAGCGTCCAATCCGGCACAGAGATGCCCTTCGAATACCACCTCGCTCTTGAGCGTGAGTTGCAGTCGTCTCTGTTCTCATCGAGTGACGCGAAGGAAGGCATCAACGCATACGTCGAGCGTCGCACTCCCCGCTTCACCGGTAAGTGAGATTGACTCTGAACGAGCCACCCGTAGGGCGGTTCGACATAGTGAAGCCATTGAAATATGACCGACCCTTAGGGTCGGTCATGAGTACTACCGAAATTGTTGAGGACTACGCTCCTAACTTTGAAGCGTGGATTGAACAGTTCCAGGAGTGGCAGACAAGAATCGGCTTTGACCCATCATGGTTGGGCGACTACCGCTTCGAAATCAAGTTCGACTGGGATACGGCCGGGGACACCATCGAATTTGGCGATTTTGAAGGAATGCCGAAATGGAATCGCCGAATGCAGGTCCCACAGCAGAACGTCCGTGACGCCATCATCAGCATGGTGAGCGTTCAGGGCGACACCGAGTTTGGCAGTGTTGAGCAGCAGTGGCATCTTCTCGATTCAGCGCCAACTGAATACGACCGCAAATCAGCGATGCGAATCATGTGTGAGGAACAGCGCCACGGCTGGCAGATGGCCTACGTCCTCTGCAATTACTTCGGTGAACACGGAATCCGAGAAGCCCAGAAGTTGCTTGAGCGCAACTCGTCAGCCAATCCGATTCGCGGAGAGGAAGACCGCCCTCGGTTGCTCGGTTCATTCAACGAACCAATCGACCACTGGCTCGACTTCTTCTGCTTCACCCACTTCATCGACCGCGACGGCAAATTCCAGTTGAAGATGCTCAGCACTTCCTCGTTCAAGCCACTCGCCGCCTCGATGGGACCGATGCTCAAAGAGGAATCCTTCCACCTAGGAACCGGAGCCAATGGGCTGCGACGCATCGTCAAACAGGGTGTGATTCCCTGCGCTTTGCTACAGAAGTACCTCAACAAGTGGGTCAGCACTGGTCTCGACCTGTTCGGCGTCGATGAATCGACCTCAGCGCAGTGGGCCTATGTCTTTGGCATCAAGGGACGTTACGATGAGCGAGAGGCGAAAAAACCGGCGGACCGCGAACATCTCAATGAAGAGAGTCGCGCTCACTATTTCGACGAACTGAAGGAGGAAATGCGCCGAATCTCCAAGCCACGTAAGGAGGGAGAGGCGGAGTTGTATATCACCTCAGACAAATTCAATCGCGGTGTTGGAATGTACCACGGCAAGCGATTCGACGTGCATGGTGAGTCATTTGACGGCGATGAGGAGGCATGGGCGGAGTATCTGACCACAGTGCTGCCTACTGACGAAGACGAAGCCGCACTGAAGGAATACTTCAAGCAAGAGTGGATTCAATACCGTGAGTGGAAGGATTGACTTTCTCCCAATAATGGAGTGTGCAAATATGCAAACACACGCCCTGCTCAACTTCGATAAGAAGCGCTGCAAGGAATTCTTTGAGAGGGTACCCGAGTTATTCGAAGCACACCATATGAGTGAAAATCAACACCCATCTGGATACGAGGAATTACTGTATCGTATTTACCGGCCATATTCACCTCGGATGTTCGAGATGATTGACGAGTGGCTTGGTTTGGACAAGTGCACGTGGAGGGAGGCGACCAAGCGCGAGGTGATATTGTTCCTATACGCGATTCGCTATCCTGACACACTGTTGCTGGAGTCACTTTCTGATTCTGCGCTGGCTGACCCGTTCAGGCTCTCAGCCTACCTCCACTTCACCAAGCATACCTACACCATTTGGGATGATGACACCCGCAAGGGACTGGCTAAGCTCGGTATCGATATCCCCTCGATGGAGGGCTGTGACCCATTCATCTACGGAGCGTATGTCAGTGCGATTGAACTTCTCAAAGATGTGGCTCCATTCTACTCATTCCTTGAGCATGATGTACCGCGTCAGCGACTTTTCCAATCCGCACTGGCTGCTTATGGCAAAGAGGGTTGAGTATGACTGGAATTTCAACTGTCGCCGTGATTGGAGCGGGCACCATGGGTGCGGGCATCGCTCAGGTTTGTGCACAGGTTGGATGGGATACTAGGCTTTACGACGCCTTTCCTGAGGGTTTGGCTGCCGGAATGCAGCGGATTGATGCTTTCTGGGACAACGGAATTTCTCGCGGAAAGACCACGCTAGAACAGAAGCAAGAATGGAGCGGTAATCTGCACGCTGTGGCAGACTTTGCTGAAGCGGTCAGCAATGCAGACCTCGTCATTGAGGCAGTACCAGAGATACTCGACCTGAAGCGGAAAATCTTCTCCGACATCGATGAATACGCGCCGCCTCATGCAATTCTAGGCACCAACACATCCGGCCTACCCATCTCAGATATTGCCAGTGCTACTACTAGGCCGGGCAATGTTATCGGCATGCATTTCTTCAATCCGGTACCAATCATGCAATTGCTTGAACTTGTGCGCCACGACGCTGTTTCTGACGACACAATTGCCGCAGCACAAGCAATTGGCGAGGCGATGGGCAAAACCACCATCCTAGTGCGTGATGTTCCCGGATTCGCCACCAGCCGCCTCGGCGTGGTACTCGGCAACGAGGCGATTCGCATGCTGGCTGATGGAGTGGCGAGTGCAAGCGACATAGATACCGCGATGCGACTGGGCTACAAACATCCAATGGGGCCACTGGAATTGTCGGACTTGGTGGGCCTTGACGTGCGACGTGACATTCTCAACAATCTCGCAGTTGCCTTTGACGACGAACGATACCTCCCTCACCCATTACTCGACAAATTAGTGGAATCGGGTGACCTCGGCAAGAAAACCGGCTGCGGAATCTACGATTGGAGCAGTGGTGAGAAGACTGAGCGCGATGAAGAATAACTCAGAGTAGGTCATCGAGGAAGGACGTGTCCATCTCATCCTCATCATCAGTCAGGTCAGAAATGTCCGGCAGGTCGACTGCTGGTGCCGTTGCTGCTTCCATACTGGGCAGGGTGGAGGTTACTTCCTCCTTGACCGGTGGTGTTGAGAACTCTGGCTCAGATTCCATGCTCGATGATTCTGCATCTTGCTCATCGAACAGCGAGTCGATATCAGAAAGGTCATCTGAGACATAGCCCGATTGGTCATTGGTCAACATCCCAAATGAATCGCCACTTCTACGGCGCATCAGAACAAACGCGCCCAAACCCGCAAGCAGGACTAACAGGGCGACCAAACTGAGGATAACCATCGTCCCAGTACTCAGGCTTGGTCCAGAACTTGAATCGACTCCGAATGGCGATACTTGAATTGGATCGACCTGAACTATCTGTCCTCGCTCATGGTCATTTACAACACCAATCCACCACGTCTTGCTGCTGTCAATCGGCGTATCACCAACAAACTCGATGACGATGGTATCTTCCCGGACTCCAACCGCAACCTGCACCGCTTCTCCGGTAATGGCGAAACGCTCACCACTGATGTAAATCGACAAACCGCCCAACGCATGGTCGGTTCTTGACCACGATATTTCCAGAGCAGTGCCGTTACTATTCCATTCAGCCATCAAATTGGAGATTGGTGAGACCGCGGGGCCCGGCGGTGAATCATCGATTGGCGACATCGTCGATGTGGCAAGACCATCACAGAAGGAATTGGATGAGGAATCTACTGGTACAACCGCCACGGTTACTGCCTCTCCGCCTTCGAGGAAGCGCCCATCACCATACCGCTCGAGAAGTATCGGCATCTCTGCGTCTATCGGTAGCAGATATGCTGGCTGCAGATTACACGCATCACTGAATTCAAGCGGCTCGACGTATACCTCGTACCACGCCACATCCGGCGCTGTTGACAGCGAGAACTCGAGCCATAGAGCCCGACCACCGTCACTTGATACATCGCTTAGAGATGGAGCGACAAGCCTTGGTGGTGCCTCATCGTCGCGCAAATCATCGACTGGAGTTACCATCGCCGTGACCAGTCCATCGAGGTGGACGTTACCATACTCATCGTGAGCGGTCACCGAGACATACAACGGCACATCGGGCTTGAGCGTAATACGGACTGAGTTCGACAATTCATCACCATACAACGCCCGATTCATCTGCAAGGTAAGTGAGGATGCTGAGGAATCAAGTTGCATCAACGGAACCATCTCTGCACAGGAGTCGAGATAGAATCCGCAGCGTGACCACAGTCCCGATACATCGGAGACGTCGTGTTCAGACACCCATATCGTGTAGAATGCAAGGTCATCGTCGGGTACAGGATTCACCTGCTGGGGAGACCACTGCACGTCGATGCTGTTGCCAAAATCATTCGGCACATCGAAAGCGTTCACCACCGACACACGCCCTGGCGGTTCTACATCCCGCAAGTCGTTCATCGGGGTAGCTTGGTCCCAAGGACTGTCAACAAGGTTGGCATTGAGGTGCGCATCGAATGGAACCACGGTCACCCAATACGGCTGTCCGTCAGTTAGTCCTGTGACCACAACTTGTGTCTGCTCACAACCAGTAACCCACTCGGTAGGCTCTGCTCCACCCTCATCTGCGCTTGCAGGTGGCCAAGCACCGCTAACCGGGGAGAGATAGATTGCATACAACGCGCAGTCTTCTGCCTCTGATGCTGCCCATTCAACCTGAATTGCTCCACCGGCATCATTGGGGAAGTCCTCTGCTTTCACCCATTCAACAGGCTCAGGGGCTTCGGTATCGTTGCCGGATGCCGTCACAATCGGGCCGATGATAAGCGGGTTCTCAAGGTCAATCTGCCACGCATTATCTACGCAATAAATCATTATCCAAATCGGCATCCCCGGAGCAGCGAAAATTGTCTGATTATCTGGTAGAGCACCACCTTGCCCAATGCCTTGACCCTGCTCAAATGATGTCAGGGGTTCAGGAGGGCTGGTGAAATAATCCCAGTGGCTGAAGTAGTGATCTAGAGCCGTGCACCACTCCCATTCAACCTCAACATTTCCTTCATTCAATTCCGCGGTTGCCCACGCAGGCGCGAGCGGGATATCATCGAAAGGTGATACTGGTCCAATCGTGTTACTTGAGTTTGAGTGGTTGCCATTGCTGTAAACAACCTCGACCCAAGCAGTGTATTCTTCCGAGTCATCTAATCCGGTTATTACCGTCTGGACGTTGAATCGTGAGGGGATTGTAATCGAGTTTGGAGTTTGTTCGTTTGCGCCAATATAATACAATTCATAGGCAGAAAAGCCGGTCTCAAGCGTTGGTGTCCACATCGCAACAAGTGCATCCCCGCCATCATTCGGCCGGTCTTCCAGAAGAAGCATCTGAACAGGTGAATCACTGGCGATTCCAATGTATGACAGGCGTACCTCGATGCTGCCGTTCTGTGGCGAATCAAAGCGCAGGTGCAAGTCGTGGCCGCTGTCATTGGCAATTCCAAAGGCAACCGCTTCCAGAATCGCTCGCAGCCCAGTATCTGTGGCTGCCAAATCCCAAGTGCCGCTATAATCGACTTGATGGGTGGATGCCCAAACTGCCGCTCCATCGACATCGCTGCTGAAAATCAACGGTGTTTGAGTGAGAATTAGAGCGGATGGTGCTTCCGAATCTGCGGGAATTGCTACACCTTCTGCCGGCAGGGCGAGGGTGATGACGTTGCCCGGTTTCGCCTCGCTTGTGATGTCGAACATCTCTCCAGCGAGCGTTACGCGAAGCGGGTCTGCCCTGCGGTCGATAACCTGCGGCAGAACCTCAAAACCAGAAGCTGGCCCAAACGGCCATACTCCATAATCACCGGATGCCACCCACAATCCAAGGCTTCCAGAGAATGCTGACTGAATACCGGGTGTAGCGGTCGTGTTGATGACAGTGTGGCCAAGACCAGCCACACTGATTCTGTGCAGCAGCCCGTACGTGCCCGCATAGAGATAGGTGCCATCAGAGGACAGCGAAGTTACCGGCCATGCACCGAGGTCAGCTGCAATCACCCCATGCTCCATCTGGTTATTGCTAGCATTCCAATGGCTCAACGGCTGCTCGGTAGTGGCGATGTGTACGCCCCAGCCATCAGCGGCGATGGCAGTCACATCATTGGAAGGCAACGAATCAGCATGATACTGCACCAGCGAGTTACGGTCCACACCCCTTACCATCGTTGCACCGGGCCGTGAAGGGCCGAATCCATCGTGGCTTGCATACAACATGCCGCCCTGCACCTCAAGGTCCAGCGTACTCGAGCCTACCAAGCCATGTGAACGGGTCATGCAATGGCGAACGGTAGGGCCGCTTACCTCAACTGCACACAGTCCACCAGCAGTTGCCACCCACAATTCCCCATTAGCAATCTCAAGCGAATTGATGTGAGAGTTAGTGAGCCCATCCACCGAGGTAATTGTCGGACCCCAATCTCCAGCAGCAAAGTCCCAAGACCCAACTCCACCGGGAGTTGCAAACCACAGGCTTCCATCCATTTCGATGACATCATTGACGATTGGGCTGGGTAGTCCGGGCAATAATGCTGAATCAACGAAATACTGCTGATTTAGGTCGAAAACTGACACGCCTGCGGCGGTCTCCGCTGCTGACATTCCAATGATGAGGGCATTACCGCTCTTCACCATCAGTGAAAGGCTGTCATGGGCCGCAGGTGGCAGTCCTTGCACTTGCTCAGAGGCAAGGTCAATTGAGAACAGTCCATCATACCGCGTGGTAACGTAGAGTGTGTCGCCCTCTAGCAACAATCGCTCAATCGATGAGTAGGATATGTCCCAAGCCCGCTGCCATACCCATTCTCCGTTTGGGGTGAGTACGCCTTCCAGCACTACGCTGGCGCCATCGGTTCGATCTGAGGCGTCATCGAGCATCGCTGCATAGACATGAGTTGAGTTACCGGTAAAGTGGCGTGAGCGGCCATCATTTAGGCCGGTGATTGCATAAATCGTAGACAAATCCTCACCAGAAGATGAGAACATCTTTGCTCGACCGGGGCCAGAGGCTCCAGGCTGAGCAACTAGCCAATCAGCAGCCATGCCGGGAACTTGTGGCCACGCTGCAATCCCTGTCGAGGAAGTTCCCCAATCGAGAACTTGTCCGTGCCCCATACTATCGCCATTGATTGGTATCATTGACAAGCCACCCTCAGAATACTGCTGCCAATTTGAGGATTGAGGGTGACCCGCAACCAGCACACCACCCTCCCAAGCCAACGCATCATTGGCGGTCATCGAATCAGAGACATCGTGTTCCCATGACAACGGTTCCAACCATTCTTCGTCTTCGTATGAGTAGCGTTGAATGCCGTAGCCAGATTGGTCGACACCCGCGTATAGAACCTCATGTTCATCGCAGGCCAGCGAATTGAATGAACCCCAACCATCTCTGCCTTCTACCTCAAGAGGCTCTAGCCAATCATCATCGTCGACTGACCAGCGAGCAATGCCACCTTCATCATCCCAAAACTCGCCGGTGAAAGCGAAGTGGATGATTTCAGCACAGAATTCAATCGAGCGAGGAATACCTCCCGGAATCTCATCAGTGCTCGAGCCCGACCAAGTCATCCATTGGCCGTTCACTCCGTCAAGCCGGTGAATCTGAGATACACTGGTTCCTGTCGAACCCCGGGTAGCCATCCACAACTCCCCATCAATCACCTCCAGCGCGCGCACGTTGTCAGAAGCAGATGGCGGAAGACCTTCTCCAGCGGTCCAAGGCTCTTCGACATCCCAACTATCCGTATCGATACGAGCAACGCCCTCAGGCGTTGCTAACAGGGCCATTCCATCCCACGTCACACCCATTCGAATCAGGCCCGCAATGTCAGAATTATCCCATTCAGTAACCAATGTGCCATCCAGTTCGAGCAACAGATGCATATCGTCTGAAAATGAAAGGAATACCCGGCAATCGGATGGGTTGCTCTGCACGGATAATGGGTCACAGTCGCCGATTAATTCGGTCATGCCATCGTCAATACCTTCGCTGTCCGGCTCGATATTGGACAGCCAATCATCGTTTGCAGCATCCCAACGAGCAATACCGCCGGGGTCGTCGTTGAACCAAACTGAAAATGGCTTGCCGACGCCAATCCACAGAATGTCGCCAATCGCCTCCATGCCGATTATTGAAAGTTGGTTGTTGAAGCGACCGGCTGCATTCAGATTGGAAAGACGCTCTTCAACGACAACGTCGTAACGATGAACTCGAGATGAGGGTGCTCCACCCTGTCCCTGTCCGGGCGGCGGTCGCTGTCTGCCATCGGTATCACCGCCTCCGGTATTTCCGTCGAACCCATCGACATCGATGATAGTGGCATCTCGACGTTCTGGCGGAGTTTCAAGATAATACAGCACATCATCGATACGCACCAGTTGCTGGGCTGCAAAGTGACTCACTACCGGCTCACTACCAGATTCTTCTATGTCCCAGTGACTAATCTGATTGCCATTCTGCATATCCACCTCAGCCAGTCCGAAATCACCAGCAACCCATAGGTGAGTCGCAGTTACATCATCTGTCATTGCTGTGACCCCGCTATTTGGCAGTGAACCAGATGCTTCATTGAATGTGGATAACCACTGTTGACCAGACAAATCGTATCGAGCAACTCCAACCCCATCGATACCAAGGTGAGCGATGCTATTCCAAACCACAACTGGAGTATTCCAAGTGGTTCCCCCACTGGTCCATTCCTGTAGCAATGTTTGGTTCACCGTGTCAATCAAATAGGCACCATGCTCGGTTGTTGCATACAACCGTCCGAAAGAAGGAATCCGTAGGCTGGTGCCGTCGGACACATCAATCTGCACCGCAGAATTAGGCCGATTACTCCAACAGCCTTGTGCCTCGAGGTCAGTCAGACGGTATCGGCAGAGACCTTGCCAAGATTGTAACGCGTAGAGGTGGGTGGAATCGGAGGCGAAGGCGGTTGTTGCTCCACCAAAGAATATGCCATCTTGTCCAGAAGGCGACTCAAATCCGGAATCGGTTCGGCGAACAAAACCGCCTTCATGACCGACATAGACGTCACCATTGACATCGGTGTGTAGAGACATCACCCAAGAGTTAGGCAGACTGACAAAGTTGCTGAACAATTCACCTTCGTCGCCCCAAAGCCACCATTCCTCAGTGCTACCCCAAGTTTCTTCCAACTCTCCGGTCGTGCGATTGAACACAAATACACCTGCTCCGGATAGACCGAGGTAAACGTGCTCGCCATGTACTGCGATTGGTGCGTATTCGACTTCATCGACACCGCTTGAACGCCATGAGCCGAGCACTTCCTCACTCACTAGGTCAACACGGGCTACGCCTTCCCCTTCGATTGCAACATAGGCCACACCATCACGTGCGGCCAGTTGGAAAGCCCAGCCTGCTTGAAAGTCGTCATTCTCATTCCAAACATCCACGCTTCCGGTACCAACGACAATTCGTGCTAGCCCATCATCGCCGAGAGTCATCAGGATAGAGCCTGTCAAAGCATCCCAAGCAAGGTCGGTCGGCTCTGCCGACATTCCAATGCCGATGGTATCGATGTGTGAACCGTTGAGGGCCCAAACGTCGATTTCGCTCTCATCGCCGACGCTGTAGATTCGAGTCCCATCGGTGGCGATGTTCCATGCTCCGGCTTCGGGGAGAATCGGAGTGAGCCAACGGCGAGCGCGAATGTCGTAGCGGTCAATACCGCGATCGCCAGCAGCGAATAAGTAGCCGCCTACCTCGATGACTTCATCGACAAATTCGTTGGTCGGCGTGGTAGCGAGCAGCAAATTACCGATGGCCTGCGGGGCAGCATCGGCATCGAGAACGGTGAGCAGCCCACTTCCGTCACTAACCAAAATCACAGAGGATGTTGGTGCACGTGAGCCACCTGCAGGCCAAACCACCAAGTCCATTCCATCATCATTCAGCCCCATGCCTTGCATCGAGGACTCGCCGGTGAACGAGCCTTGAGTCGTGTTGTACACGTGCAGACCTTCTTCGGTCAGGATGACAATATCATCGCCATGTGATGCCAATGATGCAATCGTATCTGATGAAAGCCAGTTGCCACCGTGCCATGTAGCAAGCCAATTGCCGGTAGCGAGGTCCTGACGAGCGAGGCCCTCATCGGCGGTGCCAACGAATAGTTGCCCACCAGTCACTAACAAATCGGATACTTCGTCGCTAGGCAAGTGATTTGCAGTGGATAGGGAACCCATGCGTACATCCTGTACAAAGTCCCAACGTCCAACACCATCACCAGAGGTTGCGACCAGTACCTCGTCTGCAAGCAGAATCAGGTCCTGCACATCTTCATGCGGCCACATCTCGTCATCCTCATGCGAGACTGCCTTATTCCACGAAGATGCACCATCAGCCAATGAGTACAGCGTGCCAGGACCTGCGCCCCAAAGGGTGCCGTCCGAGGACAAAATGAGATTGGTCAACACTTCCCTATCACTGAGTGATGGAGGTGTTGGGGCAGCACAAGAGGCCCCATCATCAAGACGCCAGCAACGTAGGTTCCCATCGTCATCAAGAGCGAGTAGCCTACCATTTGACTCATCGAGAACCAGCGCGTTCAATTCAGCATTCTCAATTCTGTCAATGATGGCAGGGGATGATGTAGAATCAAGCATCAACAACGAACCGCCGCTGATTGCGAGATACAACCTACCGTCATCAGGGTGAATAGCTGAGGCTTGGATATCCAAGAGGTATGGTGAGAGCGACACCAGTGGGTCAACTGGACGCAGGGCTTCCATGACGATATCTGTCACGGTGGAATTGGCCGGCAATTGCCAAGACGCTGTGGAATCTGAACGAGGCACCATACGCCCGATGTGCGGGTCACCACCGGTGAAGTCCAGCACCTTGCCAAGACTTGGGCCACCGGACCAATCGAGTACCATTGAACCGGAATCAGGAGACCAAATACGGGGTTCATCGACCCATAGGCCATTGGCTCCATCGACTTGAATCTCAAGAGATAACTCGGTCATTTGCACCCCATATGGCACAAGATGATGGAAATCTGCACTGGCTAGTCCGCCTTGCCCATCGGCTCCAGTAAGGTCGAGGGTCATCCATCCAGTGTCAAACAGTGTCCCTTCTGACTCAGAATCTCGGCCGCCATCTGCCGCTGACATCGAAAGCAATGGTGAGAGTGACATCCCCAGCATCAACAGGACGAGTAAAAGCGACTTGGAGAGCCTACGCAGAGGCAGTTTCGCTTGTGTGCGACTATTCCTCATGCTCCGTCGCTTGTTTTGTTGCCCTTAAGGGAAGTGGTGTTCGGACACCAATGCCTTTCTTCGTATACCAACGCCCCGTAGGGGCGAATCTGTGAAATTTGACTATTTCAGCA
The DNA here is from genome assembly GCA_964647665.1 of uncultured Candidatus Poseidoniales archaeon. Classification (GTDB taxonomy): domain Archaea; phylum Thermoplasmatota; class Poseidoniia; order Poseidoniales; family Thalassarchaeaceae; genus CAUZSM01. Next base: position 5,664 of record CAZYIX010000004.1, on the reverse strand, counting down.
TTATTTGAAATCAGGCTCGCGTTTGCTGAGGAAGGCGGCGACTCCCTCGGCGAAATCCTCACTTTTTGATGCGTTGACAATGCTTGCCTGCTCAAGGTCCAACTGCTCACTGAAATCGGTGTGCGACTGAGAATCCAACAGACGTTTGCTCGATTGTCTGGAGCGTGCCGACCAACTCCCCCAATCACGAGCAACTTCCAGCGCCCGTTCTACCAGTGAATCTGCATCGAGCAACTCATCGACGGACCCGTTTGCAAGCGCTTGTTCTGGCCCCCAAGTTTCGTTGTTGAAGAAGAAGCACCGAGCGGCCTGAGTTCCGACCAATCTTGGCAGCATCCAAGTCGTGCCTCCATCAGGAGTCAGTCCAAGTCGGAAGAAGGCGGCTGCCAACTTCGCATTCGGGCCAGCGACGCGGTAGTCAGCAGCGAGAGCAAGGCCAAGACCAGCGCCTGCCGCAGCACCGTTAATTGCCGCGACATACACCTTTTCGGTGCTACGCAATCTTAGCAATAGCGGATGCAGAGTTTCAGTCAAATCTTCGACAAGCCCACCAATCGTTCCCTCATCCAAATGTTGCTGGAACGCGTTGATATCTGCCCCGGCAGAGAAAAAACGACCAGTACCAGTCAATACGAAGCCACGCACATCTGGATTATCCATCTGAGCATTCAGCGCATCAGATATTTTCTGCATGGTTTCAGCATCAAATGCATTCTTCGCAGCCTCAGCCTGTAAAGTGACCAAAGCGACTCCGCCATCTCGCATCTCGACACTCAGCACCATGTGGCCCGCTCAATGTTCTCATTCATCAAATGCATGAATATGATAAGAGGGAAACGAGTGGCGAGCGACATGCACAACCGCAGCCAACTGTACATCAACGGAAAGTGGGTCGAAGCAACCGGCGATGGAACCATCGAGGTTATCGACCCAACTACCGAGCAGTGCATCGGTTCTGTCCCTGTCGGCTCGCAAACTGATGTCGATGCCGCGATAGCCGCAGCCAAGGCCGCCTTTCCATCTTGGTCGCAATCGACAGTCGAGGAAAGAATCGACGTATTGAACCGTCTCTCAGCGGCCTTCAAAGAGCGCGGAGAGGAACTAGCACAACTCATCACTTCAGAGGTCGGCACACCAATCGGTTACAGCCGAATGGCAATGATTGGCACACCAAGAGTGGTTCTGCGCGCATACGCGAAGGATTTGGAGAACTTTCAATTTGAGGAGGAAGTTCGCAACTCACTAATTGTCAAGGAACCTATTGGCGTAGTTGGCATGATTACACCCTGGAATTTCCCTCTACACCAAATTATCGGCAAGGTAGCACCCGCTATCGCCGCCGGTTGCACGATGGTACTCAAGCCCTCAAAAGAAGCGCCAATCAACGCGTTCATTCTCGCCGACATCATCGACGAAGTAGGGCTTCCCGACGGCGTTTTCAATCTAGTCAGCGGCCACGGCAGCGAGATTGGTCAGTATCTTTCAGGCCATCCGGACGTCGACATGGTCTCATTCACAGGTTCCACAGGCGCGGGCGTACGCGTGAGCGAGACAGCAGCGCCTACGGTCAAGCGAGTCACACTGGAATTGGGTGGCAAGAGTGCCAACGTGATTCTTGATGATGCTGACATCGAGACTGCAGCAAAAGTCGCAGTCAGCGCCTGCTTCGCTAATTCTGGTCAGACCTGTTCTGCTCTGACTCGACTGCTGATACCCGCAAGCAAGCGTGACGAGGTCATTTCAATCATCGCCCCGCGCGTAGAGAGATACACCACCGGTGATCCTCGTGATGAAACAAGCAAGTGCGGACCGATGGTATCCGCTCGCCAGCAGGCGAGCGTATCAGAATACATCAGCAGCGGAATAGCCGAAGGAGCCACCCTAATTGCTGGAGGAGAAGGTATGCCCAACGGACTGGATAGCGGATATTTCGTCAAACCCACCGCATTCGCTGATGTAACTCCCGAGATGCGTATCTTCCAAGAGGAAATCTTCGGGCCGGTTCTATCGATAACAACCTACCAAACAGAGGAGGAGGCGGTAGCGATGGCAAACGACTCCGAGTATGGGTTGTCAGGGGGTGTTTGGTCTGGAGACGAACAACGCGCGATGGCATTCGCCCGCAAGATGAGAACCGGACAGGTCAGCATCAATGGAGGTGCGTTCAACATCTCAGCACCATTTGGTGGCTACAAAATGTCTGGAAACGGCCGAGAATTGGGCCTACACGGCCTTGAGGAATACTTTGAGGTCAAGTCAATCCAACGCTGAGAAAGCAATCTATTCGGCGAAGCCAACATGAACCATTGCTGTTCTGTGAATCACGAGGTGTCCGGATGATGAGTGATGCGAGTACTGATTCCACCTCAACTTCTGTACCACGATTGCTGTTGATTTCAGGTGCTACCGGAACTGGCAAGACCACTATTGCCAAGGCGGTAGCACACGAGGCGAATTTTGCAAGAATCGTCTCAACCGACACAATCCGAGAGGTCATGCGTATCTCTGTAAGCCAAGAAAATCAGCGGCCTGCGTTGCATCGTTCATCATACTCACAAGGTGAAATCGGCGACGCTGTGACAGACTGGATTGACACCGCAGAAGCGGTCGGACCCGGAATTGAGGCAGTTGTTACCAAGGCACGGCGTGAGGGTGTTGACCTCATTATCGAGGGTGTGCATATCATCCCAAACTCACGCATCGTCAACGACTGGAACGCTGCAGGGGGCGCAGCAGTGGGAATTGTAGTCAAGATTGAGGATGAATCAACTCATCTTGAACGAATCAAGCAGCGCGAAGCCACCACTTGGCGCGGAGTTGACCGCTACCTCAACTCATTCGACAGGATTCGAGCCATTCAGCGGTCAATCGAAGAACGGGGCAATGGAGCTGAGTGGAAATCCGTTGACACTCGCTTGCACTCCGATGGCCTTGGCATGGTGCGCCAGTGGCTCAACGAGGCTTGGTATGCCGCCAGCCGTCGCCGTTAATTTTGAACTCGATTGTAGATGAAGTATTGAAGCACCACTCGTTGGCGTCGCTATGGCCGAAGGCGGAGGAGCAGCCGGCGGAGGAGCAACCAGCGGAGGAGTCAGCAAATTCATCTGGACCTGGTTTGGCTTCGACGGTTGGAAAGAACTCTCGACCAGCAAACGGATTGGCGCACAAATCCTCTACAGACTCGCATTCGTAACCGGTCTGGCTGTTTTGCTCGTCGTGTATGTCTCCTTCGTGGGTGAGGACCCATCGGTTCTGCCATTGCTCGGCATGTTTGTGGGATGGTTCCTAGTCTTCCAATTGATGATGAATTTCATATTTACAGCGGGATCTCGGTAGGTGATAACATGGAAATTATGAGTGATTTAACTGATGGGCAGTCTGGGGAAATCCAATTTCTATCAGCCAGTCCTTTTGAGATACCCCACATACTTCACAAGATGAGCGAAGCCCCCATTCACCCGGTATTTGGACACCTGATTCTTCCCAAATCTTCTGGCGAAGATGCTGACAAACCAGTCGCTTGCGTTGTGGCTTGTCATGGAAGCAAAGGGTGGAGCGACCATCATCATGACCACATTCAAAATTGGGTTGATGCCGGCATGGCCGTGTTTCGCGTACACTGCTTTGAGTCGCGGCAAGTAGCGGAAATTGTCGACAATCAGATGATGGTCACCCACGCGATGATGCTCACCGACGCCTTCCAAGCCTTGCAACTGCTGCAGACCCATCCACTAATCGATGGAAGTCGCATTGCAATAACTGGTTGGAGCCTCGGCGGAACTGTCGCCCTCTATGCTGCATGGTCGCCGATAGCCGAGGCTCTCGCTCCAAGCGGTGAGAGATTCGCTGCCCATCTGCCGTTCTATCCAGCAGCGCATATGCGCCCGGAGGAGCAGCGATGGTCCCCCGCCCCAATCCAAATTTTGCATGGCACGGATGACGACTGGACACCCCTGCAGTTCGCCACAGAGTTAGCAGAACTGATACGACCACATGGTGCGAACATCGAGGTGCAGATTTACAAAGATTCACAGCATTCCTTTGACTCAAAGATGCCTCTTGAATGGCTGCCAGATGCAATCCGTCTCGACCATCGCACAGTGCAAATAGACGCCAATGGCGACCTGTGGGCGGAGAAGGAACCGGGTGATGTGATTCGACTGAATGAGCCGGCTGAACGATTTGCTGCATTCCAATATGCCCAAAATATCGGCTGTCACGCCGGAGGCAATCCACAGGCTAGAGAACACGCTCTCAGATTCAGCACTGACTTCCTGCTCAATACTCTGTGATTCGACTGGGCCGCTAGACTGTATGCAGAAATGTATGAGGTCTACCGGACAACCATAGATGCGGGGAAGCCGTCCGATGAGTGATGATGTAGAGCCGGAATTGAGTTACTTCGGCAAGATACGCAGTTTCGGCTGGAACGCCCGGATGTATCTGTTGCACATCTTCGGGATGGACGTCATCCACGGAGCATGGGAGGTGCTGTTCAACCTCTACCTGCTGCAAATCGGCTTTGACCTGAAGTTCGTAGGCTTACGACTCGCAGTTCTCGGAATCGCTGGAGCGCTCGCCTCAATTCCTGCTGGACGGCTCGCTGACAGATTAGACCGGAAATGGGGTTTCATCATCGGCGATGGTGGCGGTGCAGTTTGCGCGGTCGTGCTCATCATGTCCACGGATGGAACTGCCATCCTCGCTTTCTCTGCCCTCGCCGCCGCCTTTGGAGCGCTGCACCATGTGACTGAGGTGCCATTCATGGCCGAGAACTCAGAACCTCGCGAACGTATCCACCTATTCAGCGTCGGCTCTGGATTCCGCACGTTGGCAGCGATGTTCGGGGCTCTAGTTGCTGGATTCCTACCTCGCATGCTGGTGGGCGACGGCATGGAAATGGTCGATGCCTATCGCTTCGCGGTGCACGTCGGTATCGGCTGGTGGTTCATCTCGCTCATCCCTGCTGTGCTGCTTCGTCGAAACCCGATAATCGAAGAGGATGCGGAGGGGGACACTGAAGAAGTCCGAAAAGGCCTGTTCGCGGCCATCAAGACGCCGCAGACCGTGTTCCGCTTCGTCGCTATATCAGCCATCTTGGGGCTGGGTGCTGGGTTCGTGCTGCGATTGGCGAACGTCTTCTTCCTGCAAGATGTCCACGCGCATGAGCATGAGATCGGCACTGTGTTCGCAGTCGGCTCACTGTTTCTGGCCATCGGTGCGTTTCTGGTTCCGTTCGTCGTGGCCAAGTTAGGTGAGGTGTCCTCGATTATCTGGACCCGCTTCGCTGCCATCCCGTTCATCCTGCTGATTGGCTACGCTCCGGACCTAGCAACTCCTGAGACGGTGGTATCCATAGCCGGGCTAGCCTGGGTGCTGCGCACCACGCTGTTCAACATGTCCAATCCGGTGATGGAATCATTCAGTATGGGGCAGCTGCAGCCATCAGAGCGAGCAACTTTCGTAGGCATCTCTAGCATGTTTTCCAGTGGGTTGGCGGCTGTAGGAGCCTATCTGGGTGCATCGTTGATGGATGGGGGCGACTACCGCACGCCGTTCATCGCCATGGCAGTGGCCTACCTCATCTCCACCTATCTTTTCCTGCGTTGGTTCCGTGGCACTAAGGGGCTCTCCGACCCTATCCCAGCAGACAACTAATCCAAA
>CAZYIX010000003.1:0-98481 GCA_964647665.1 uncultured Candidatus Poseidoniales archaeon | reverse complement strand
GAGATTCTCGTCGTGTTCGGTAAAGTTGGCAAAGACCAAGCCTCCGAATGTATCCATGGTGGCGCACGTATGGTGTGGCCGCTGTTTCAGGATTACAAGAAGCTCAGTTTGATTCCGATGACTATTCAGATTCCGCTGACCAATGCGCTGTCATTACAGAATATTCGCATTCACGTGCCTTCTACCTTCACGGTCGGTGTCAGCACCGACCCGATTATCATGAACAATGCTGCAGAGCGTCTGCTTCACCTCAACCCGGGGCAGATTGAGGAGATGGCCAGTGAGATTATCTTCGGTCAACTTCGTCTTACCGTCGCTTCGCTGACGATTGAGCAGATTAACAAGGACCGTGATTTCTTCCTTGAGGCGATTCGCGACAACGTTGGTCACGAACTCCACAAACTAGGACTCTATCTGATTAACGTCAACATCACCGACATCACCGATGACTCGGAGTACATCGAGAGTATCGGTAAGAAGGCGGCAGCAACCGCGGTTAACACTGCGAAGGCCGATGTCGCAGTCGCTGTGCGAGATGGTGAGATTGGCAAGGCCGATGCGGACCGTGCGCGTGAAATTCGCGTCGCCGAGGCTGAGGCTGAATCCGAGAAAGGTAGGAAGGCAGCAAGGGTAGACCAGCGTATCTATGTGCAGAACCAAGAAGCCCTCGCGATTGACGGTGAGAACCAGTCTAAGGCCGAGATAGCCTCTCACAACGCTGGTCTAGCCGAGAAAGAGGCTGATGCAATGCGTCGTTCAGAAGTCGCTCAGCGTACTGCTGAGATGGAGGTACAGAAAGCACAGTACATGCTCGAACAAGAGCGTCTACGCGCCGAGGAGATTGTCCGTGAGGAGATTGCCAAGACGCAGATTGAGATTGCTTCAGAGGCCGAGGCAGAACGCCAGCGCCGCATCGCTCGTGGTGAGGCTGATGCAGTTCTAGCAATTTACGAGGCTGAAGCCGCCGGTCAGCAGAAGGTGCTTGAGGCCAAGGCAGTCGGTTATACACAACTTGTCAAGAGTGCTGGAGGCGATGCAAAGGCTGCCGCTACTCTGTTGATGGTTGAGAAGATTGACAACATGGTTGCGGCTCAGGTCGACGCAGTCAAGAACCTACAGATTGACAAGATTACTGTTTGGGACTCAGGCAACGATGCCGATGGCAAGGGCGCTACTTCCAACTTTGTCAGCAGTCTAGTTCAGACACTGCCACCGATGCACGATGTGGCTAAGATGGCCGGTGTCGAGTTGCCGACTTATCTCGGTTCGATGGCAGACGATGACACCGAGTGATTCAATGTCGGATTCACCGCTGAGCGACCTCCCCGAGGAGTCTGGCGTATGCAAGGCTCTAGGCATCACCTACGGTGAGATGACGCCCGGGCACTTCGCAACCCATGCCACCATCTCCGAGGGCCATGTGAACAAGGGTGGCGTAGCGCATGGTGCGTTGATGTCGGCACTGCTTGACACCGCTCTTGGCGGTGCTCTAGTCTCGACCCTTCGCAAGGAGGAGTGGTGCGCCACCGCACAACTCAGCATATCGTATCTGGAGGCTGGTCAGGTTGGCACCTCACTGATTGCTCGTGGCCACATCGTCAGACGAGGCAAGGGCGTGGCACACTTAGCAGGAGAAGTCACCGACGATTCCGGTGTCGTCTATGCTACCGCTACTGGTACATGGGCTATTTTCCCTGCAAAACCGAATAAGTTCCCCAGCAAGACCAATTGAGAATGGGCTTCGGGGACTTCTCGCGTAGACAGAACGGTTGAAGTCAGGGCCGCCTTCGGCGGCCCATGCGCAGCAGAAAGCGAGTTACATTCGCGACTCTGATAGTGATGGCTTTGCTGCTGCCAAGCCTGTCCGGCTGTTTTGGTGGCAAGGATACACCTGCCCCACCTCCCTCCGGGCCATTCGACTTCGATGAGGACATCCCGGTCAACACTTTCTACCACTACCCCGGTGGAATTTCTGTATTCAACCAGTCCGCTCTCGATGCTGGCAACATCACTCAGAATCTCACCGGCAACAACACCCCGATTTGGGCCAATGGAACATACTATGGAATTGGTTACAGCACTTTTGAGCCCACCATTGGCATCACTTCGTCTGGAACCATCGTGATGACGAATTATCGTGGCAGCGGAGATGGAACCCATATCATCCGCTCACAGGACCAAGGAATGACTTGGGACGACATTGGGCCGTTCAATCCAGTATTTCCTATTGGGCAGGTACCCAATAGCAACGACCCTTACCTATACGTTGACCCATGGACAGACCGCATCGTGAAATTCGACATGCACGCTTTGACAGCGATGTTTTTCGAATACTCGGACAACGATGGAGAATCATGGAGCATTCCGTTTTCTGCGTATGGATACTATTCCCCTCAAGACCACCAGTCAATCGCATCGATGCCAGTTCCAGAAGGTGTAACCGCCTTCCATGAAGTGATCTACGTGTTTTGCATCAACACCGGCTCTTCCGCATTGGGTCCTCAATGCTCCCGTAGCCTTGATGGCGGCCATGAATGGGACTTACAGAGGCCGGGATACCCGATTGGCACACCGCAGTGTTCTGGACTTCACGGCCACCTTGCAGGCAGTCCAGATGGCACCATCATGCGTGGAAATCCATCCTGCGATGGTCCCGCGGTTTACCGTAGCGAGGATGGTGGCTACTCATGGACAGAACACACAATCTCGACTACCATCGGTATGCAAGAAGGATGGCATGACCATGAGGTTGCAGTGGCTGCTGATGCTGAAGGCAATATATTCGCTATGTGGATTTCAAATGGCCAAAAACCGTATGTGGCTTATTCACGAGATAAAGGTGAGACGTGGAGCGAGCCTTGGATGGTAGCAGCTCCAGGAGTAAACGAGACTGGATTCCCTACTATTTTCGCTGGTGACGAGGGTCGCGTTGCCTTCGGGTACATTGGTGAGGGGGATGACTTCGGCGGCTGGTCAGGTTACATGGGTGTGGTGACAGATGCTTTCTCAGAGCATCCGCTAATCACAACTGTAGCAGTAAATGACCCGAACGACCCGCTTGATATTTCTGATGATTGCGGCGATGTTCGCTGTGGTGGTTTCGGGGATTTCATCGACATCGAGATTGATGATGACGGCCGACCTTGGATTGCCCTCGCTCACAACGTTGAGGGCGGGATGGGTATTGCTGGGACTTACATCACCGGCCCTTCGCTAATCGGAGATGTCGCTCAATTACCCGAGTTGCCAGTCGGTGGCAACTCGACTTTGGTTTGGGTTTCCTAAGTCCCCACTACGCCGACGAAGCCAAATGTTGGACTGAACATCTGATAGGCTACCGTGCGCGCAGCGCAAGTGGGGGGGCAAATTGGTAAACTACGGGTTCGTCATTGACAACCGAACTTGCATAGGTTGCCATGCCTGCACCGTCGCCTGCAAGTCCGAGCATGATGTACCGATTGGAGTAAACAGAACCCATGTCAAGTACATCGAGACCGGAACCTACCCTACCTCATCTCGTGAGTTCACTGTTCATCGTTGCAACCATTGTGAGGACTCCCCATGCACCACAATATGTCCAACTACTGCTTTATTCACGCGAGAAGATGGGATTGTTGATTTCGATGATGACCGATGCATTGGCTGCAGATCATGTATGCAAGCCTGTCCTTACGATGCGCTTTACATTGACCCAAACAAAGGTACTGCGGCGAAATGCAACTACTGCGCCCACCGTGTGGAGAACTCTTACGAGCCAGCCTGTGTAATTGTCTGCCCGACCGAGTCAATCGTTTCGGGTGACCTTGAGGACCCCGAATCAAAGATTGCTCAGTTGGTGGCTTCACAAAATACGACGGTGCGCAAACCGGAGTCAGGGGCGAATCCCAACGTTTTCTACATCGAGGCGAGCGAGGAGATGCTCGACCCCGGCGCGACCGAGTTTACCGGTGGCGGTATGTGGACTGAACAGGAGGTTGGAGTCGGACACTTTGCGAAATACGCTGAGTCAAGGGTAGCAGAGGCGGACACCACCTCTATGTTGGTTCAACTGGCGCTGGACAAGAAGGCGAAGAAGGCTAACCCACGCGACCAAGCCATCATACGAGATGTAGCAGCAAAATTGGCTGACCAATCACCAAAGGCGACGCGGTCCTACGACCAGCCATCCAAAGGTATCCTGTGGGGATGGGAGGTTTCAGCCTACATCATGACGAAATCGATGGCAGCTGGTTTCTACATCCTCGCTATGCTTGGGATTCTGTTGGGCGACAATCGGATTGTAGTCAGTGGTGACGAAATCATTTGGATAGCGGCCCCATGCATTGTCCTATTGGGATTGACTGGCTTGTTGCTGGTCAAAGACCTAGACCGCCCTGAGCGATTCTTGTATGTGATTCTCCGTCCAAATTGGGATTCTTGGTTGGTTAGAGGTGCCTATATCTTGGGTGCTTTCGGAGCAGTACTGACCGCACATATTGGTATCGAATTGCTCAATCTAGAGACTTCGCTGCACCAGCCGTTGGCAATCGCTGGCATCCCGCTCGCATGGATGACTGGTTCTTACACCGGTTGGCTGTTCAAGCAAGCTAAGGGCAGAACAATCTGGGCGTCCCGCTCAAATCTTGAGATTTCAACCACTGCTACCCTTGAGATGGCGGCATTTGGATTGGTGCCTTACATTCTGGTGAGTTATGCCTTCGATAGTTCACAGATTCAAACACCAATGGCTCTTGCCGGTGTGGTGTTTCTCTTGGCATTCATTCATTTCGCATTCAAGCACATTAACAGAGGATTGCAGAAGGCACAGATGGAGCCATTATTGTGAGGTGAGAAAATGGTGGTTAAGAGGTCATTTATTGAGAGAATCGCCGAAGGATTTCGCATCATCCCGAGAATATCTGACAGGCCGTGGGCTAGTGGTGCTAAGGGACCACTGAGGAACTACCCGGACCCAGAGCAATGGCACGACCACGTCGAACTAGATGCCAATGCTTGGCCTAAGCAGGTTGAGCGAAATTACTCGCTTGTGCCTACCACCTGCTTCAACTGCGAATCTGCCTGTGGCTTGTTGGCTTATGTCGACAAGAATTCTGGTGAAGTCGCAAAATTCGAGGGCAATCCGCATCATCCGGGTAGCCGGGGTCGTAATTGCGCCAAAGGACCTGCTACAATCAATCAAATTCAGGATACCGAGCGGATTCTCAACCCAATGCGTAGGTCTGGGCCGCGAGGTTCTGGTGAGTGGGAAGAAATCACTTGGGATGAGGCACTCGATGAGATTTCAGAAAAAATCCGAACTTCACTCAAGACCGGGGCCAAGGACCGAGTTGTCTACCATGTGGGTAGGCCGGGACACGAGGGATACGCAAATCGTGTACTGAAGGCATGGGGGGTGGATGGCCACAACAGCCACACCAACATCTGCTCAGCAGGAGCGCGCACAGGCTACGCGTTGTGGCACAAACACGACCGCCCATCGCCCGACCACGCCAACGCGAAGGTCATTCTCCTCACTTCTTCGCACCTTGAAACTGGTCACTACTTCAATCCGCACGCACAGCGAATCCTCGAAGGGATGATGGATGGCGCTAAACTGATTGTCATCGACCCACGCCTGTCAAACACCGCCGCAATGGCGGACCATTGGGTTCCAACTTGGCCGGGTTCTGAGACCGCTCTCTTTCTCAGTTGGGCGAAGATGATTCTCGACAAGGGAACTTACGACAGCGACTTCCTTGAGAACTGGGTAAACTGGGCGGACTGGCTAGCCGCTTGCCACGCTGATGGACCTCAAACCTTTGAGAGATTCATCGAACTTCTCAAGTTGGAATACGCCGAATATACTCCTGAATATGCCGCTGAGGAATGCCGCATACCAGTCGAGCAGGTCATCGAAGTCGGTGAAATTGTCGCCGAGGCAGGCTCAGCACTGTCCTCGCACGTATGGCGTGCGGCAGCTATTGGGAATCTTGGTGGCTGGCAGGTATCACGAACTCTACATTTCCTCAGCGTGTTGACCGGTTCGGTTGGCACCGTTGGCGGCACAGCACCCAATTCATGGGCGAAATACAAGCCGACGTTATTCGATGAGCCGCCAGACCCTGACGGCTGGAACGAATTGCATTATCCTCCTGAATATACTCTAGCACATTACGAAATGAGCCATATTCTGCCGCATATGGTGAAGGAAGGCAGAGGCAGCATGGATGTCTACTTCACGCGGGTGTTCAACCCAGTCTGGACTTATCCCGATGGATTTTCATGGATGGAAATGTTGCAGAATGAGGAGTCGATTGGCTGTCATATAGCGCTGACACCGACTTGGAACGAGACGGCTTTCTTGGCCGACTATGTCCTTCCGATGGGTCACTCCTCTGAGCGTCACGACATCAATTCCTACGCCACTCAGGCTGGTAAGTGGGTGGCATTCCGCCAACCAGTGTTGCGAGAATATGCCCGCCGCGAAGGTAAGGATGTTGAGTTCACCCACGAGGTCAACCCCGGACAAGTGTGGGAAGAGGATGAGTTCTGGATTGAACTCTCATGGCGCATCGATGACGGTACGATGGGAATACGCGAACATTTCCTGAGCCCATATCGAGATGGCGAGAAAATCACTGTTGACGAGTATTACCAGTTCACCTTTGAACATGTACCGGGGCTTCCAGAAGCGGCTGAAAAGGAGGGTCTTTCCGCACTTGACTATATGCGTAAGCATGGTGCTTTCTTGATTGAGGAATCGGTCTATAGCAAGCATGAGCAGGAAGGCTGGCCAACCCCCAGCGGCAAACAGGAATTCTATTCAAACACGATGGTCGAGTTTGGATATCCTGAGCACTCGATTCCTCATTACCGCATCAACAGCCATGTTCATCCTGAAAATCTTCAAGGTGAAGATGAGTATTGTCTACTGCCAAACTTCCGATTACCACAGCATATTCACTCTCGTTCTGCCAATTCGAAATGGCTGACTGAAATTGCTCATAAGAATCCGATTTGGATTCATCCGACTGACGCCGCCAAGTTGGGCGTCGCAGAAGGCGAACTGCTGAAAATCAAAACTGAAATCGGCTGGTTCGTAGACAAGGTCTGGGTCACAGAATCAATCAAACCCGGAGTCGTCGGTTGCTCACATCACATCGGCAGGTGGCGAAGAAAGCAGGACCGTGGCAACCGCTTCCTAACCAACACGGTCGAAATTGATGATCTTGGAGGCGGCAAGATGCGGATGCGTACCGTTGAAGGAGTCCAACCGTGGAAATCCGGAGATCCAGATACCAATCGAATCTGGTGGCGAGATGGGGGCGTCCATCAGAACATCACCCACGCAGTGCAACCCGACCCAATCAGCGGCGCCCATTGTTGGCTTCAGAAAGTATGGCTTTCAAGGCCCGGTGAAGGGGAACAGTATGGTGATGTTGAGGTTGACATGAAGAAGTCAATGGCTCACTACAAAAAATGGAACCAGTGGGCGAAGGAACGAGAGACTCATCCGAGAGGTGAGAGGAGACCGCTTTGGATGAAGCGACCTTTGGGGCCACGTCCTGAACACTGGTATATCGAGAAGCAGCAATAACTTGCAATCGCAGTAGTGTCGAGTCTACGGTGTTGGTTGTTATCCGAGATTGGCTACTAATCGGTTGATTCAGATGTTGGTTCCTTCTTGCCCCACGAGACAAACTCCCATCCTCTTTCGTGCATGTAGTAGAAGGCGCACTTCAGGGGGAATTCGATGATAATGAACCACCCTGCAGTCTCAACGGCTGCGTCAGGGTTGAGAAATGCTGCAATCGCAGCTCCAGTCAGGGTTGCTATTGCCCTCCAAACCAATGTTTTTGCCAATACTCTCTTTCTAGATTTTGTCGAATTCATACTCCCACCATCTTCACGGGTCTCCCCATGCTGACGGCCGTGACGCGGTTCACATCTCAATTAACTTGATACGGTCGCCAATAGGGACAAATGGCTGTTTACACACCACAAACCGCAATGGGATTTCTTGCAATTCTCACTCAAGGGTTCCATTTCGGTGGAGGGGTAGAGCGAATCAATGAGTGCGCCCTTGTTCTCCTAGAGACTCCAGATCTACATCGACGTCCTCTAGACCCCAATCCAACGCACTCCAACCGCGCTCGTGCAGATAGTACAACGCCATCTTTGTTACTACCTCGATGCTGGCTATTCCGAAACCAATAGTCCAACTTCCGGTGATGAGTCTGGCGATGATGATGGTATCCGTCGTAGCGATGATTCTCCACGACAGGGTCTTCACCAAACTGCGTGTCCTGTTTGCGTGTCCCGTACCTTCGATGTGCTCGGTGATTACGTGCTCTGCCATGTTATCACCGTGCTATGCAGGCCGGTTGGTGTTTAACCCCTCCTACGGCGCAAAATGCAGAAAAATCTCAAATTGATTCTATGATGAGGGCGATTCCTTGGCCACCACCGATGCAGGCAGTTGCAATACCGTAACGACCACCTGAGCGTTGCAGTTCGTGAGCCAAAGTGAGCACAAGTCGGGTGCCTGTTGCAGCGAGTGGATGGCCGATTCCCACCGCTCCGCCGTTGACATTGACCTTCTCAACATCGATTGCAAGGTCCTTCACACATGCGACCGCTTGACCAGCAAATGCCTCATTGATTTCCCAGCGATCGATGTCGCCAACAGTGAGTCCGGCTTTTTCGAGTGCTTGACGGCTTGAGGGCACAGGTCCGTAGGCCATGATTGCCGGGTCCAGTCCGACGATTCCCCATGACACGATACGGGCTAGAGGTGTGTCTCCGTCAGTCGCAGCGCGGCTGGCTGACTTGATGACAACTGCGGCAGCACCATCGACTACACCAGATGCGTTACCTGCAGTCACCAGAGATTCTGGTCCGAAGTGAGTTCGTAGTCCAGAAAGCGATTCAGCGGTAGTTCCACGCACAAAATGGTCCTCATCGCCTGCACCCACCACGCCATCAGGCGTCTCTACCTCGACGATTTCCTGTGCCCAAACACCTTCGTCGATACTCTTCTCGGTGCGCTGATGACTCAATGCGGCGAATTCATCCGCTTCCTCGCGGCTCACCCCGATTCGCTTGCACAATTCGTCGCTAGTCTGCGCCATGAATGAGTCACAGGTACTGTCGACGAGGTTGGTGAATAGGTAGTCCTCCATGTCCTTGGGAAGTTCATCGCCTTCCCTCGGCGGCCTTCCTAGTCCGTAGGTGTCGCGCATTCCTCGCAACACGTGAGGTGCCTGTGAGAGATTTTCCATTCCTCCAGCAACTACCACTTCGGCTTCGCCGAGCATGATCATTTGAGCGCCAGATACGATGGACTGAGCCCCACTGCCACATAGTCGGTTGAGAGTTAGCATCGGGACCTCTTGAGGTATTCCAGCCTTCAGACCGGCGTGGCGTGAGCCGAAGATTGCTTGGTCAGATGTTTGCAGGGCATGACCCATGACGACGTGTTCTACTGCTGAGGGTGCGGTACCTGAATTCTTCAATGCGCCTTCAATTGCGACAGCACCCAATTCCTCTGCTGTCACGCCTGCGAGCAGTCCTCCGAGTTCACCATCACCTCGCTTACCACCCAGCCATTCGCAGAATGGTGTTCTCGCCCCTCCGACGATGACAACGTCTTCGACCATGATGCGCCGACCCGCATTCGGTTTTTCAACGGAACGGATACGATTTCCGTTTCAGATGCCCTGAAGTGGCACTAATCAGAAGTTGCCGATGAATGCAGACACAATGGCTGAACCAGCAATCCACGCGCCGGCGGCTGAGCCTAGATTTGCAAGGGCCGTGACCAGCAGCACACGACCAACTTTATTTCGCCAGAACAACGAGATCCGGTCCAATCGTAGGAAATTCTGCAGGTCTCTGGTCGATGGTTGAGCCACCTTCATTTGTACCGCTCCTGCGAACCAGCCTGCGGCCAGTGTAGGGTTGAGTGAAGTGATTGGTGAGGCTAAAGCGGCGGTCAGTATAGCGAATGGGTGTCCTCTAGCCAGAGCGGCTCCAATCGCTGAAAGCGCAGCGTTGAGGAAGAGCCACATGCCTGCGCTCTGACGAAGTTGCTCCCAATCTCCTTGGTAGATGAGATACCCAAACATGCTGAACATCAGCAGCGGGATTGTCCATTTCAGAACCTTCCATACTGGGGAGGGAAGTGGAACATGGTTGAGTTCCTTGAATCGATTTGGAGTCAGGCTACCTCCGGCCTGAAGCCGCGTAGATACACCTGAGAGGTGACCTGCCCCCATCACCGCGAGCACTTTCCCTTCTCCGCGCAGTCGAGCGATGGCTCCAGCAAGGAATTCATCGCGCTCATCAACAAGCACAACTCCCGCATTTGGTGCGGCTGTTCTCAAGTCATGCAGCATCTCTGTAATCAGGTCTCCATCGCGCAGCAGTTCATCGACTGAAATATCTTCATTTTCGTCATCATCAGCAAGCAAAAGCGCGGTTAAGACTCGCCATTTTTCCCTCAGACTCATTCTCCTCCATGCCCTGCGCAAAGTGGTTTGGATGTCACGGTCGACCAATGCGACCTCTTTTTTCTCCTCTCCAGCCGCTTGAATCGCTGCAAGCAGGTCAGTACCTGGCTTTTCTCCTTCGGCAAGACCCAATTTCCTCTGCTCTGCAGCTAGCATGGATTGGAATAGGACAAGTGGCGCTTTGCCTTCTTTCAGGACCTTGCCCAGCGTCTCGTTATCGAAACGGTCTGGCTTGGTCAAGGCATCTAGGCGGCTTTTGCACAGTTCGACTGCGACGATATCCGGCTCCCAGTTGGCGATTTCCGAACGAACATCATCAGCGCTCGCTCTAGAAATATGAGCCGTGCCAATCAGCCGCAGATTCTCATCGATGTCAACAATGGGGGATTTGAAACCCGAACTTTCTTTCGGAGCGTCTTCGATTTTTTCCTCTGAAATTGGCTTGCCTTCGTCCCAATTCTCAACATCGCTCATCGTGCCACCTCGTCGAGAGATAACAGTGTGTAGAGCAGGTCTGCGTGAGGTTGCACGTCATGAACTCGCAAGATGTCCACGCCACTTGCCATACCATGTGCAGCGACGGCAAGTGTGCCTGCTAACCTCTCATCGGTATTTTCCCTATCGAGCAGATCTTTGAACATCGATTTGCGACTTGCTCCCCACAGCACTGAGATTCCATTGCCGCCACGCAGGTCGGTTGGATTCTGTAGAAGTTGCAGGTTGTGAGCAAGAGTTTTGCCGAATCCGATACCGGGGTCGATGCATATTAACTTCGCATCCATTCCACGTTCTACCAAGTTAGAGGCGGTTGCAAGCAACTTTCTGCTCACTTCGGCGACCACGTCTCCATATTCCGCTCTATCTTGCATTTCACTAGGGTTGCCTTGCATATGCATGATGCAGACTGCACATCCAGCATCTAACACCAAATCTACCATTTCTGGGTCACGTAGCCCTGAGACATCGTTCACCATGTCTGCACCAACTGCGAGGGCTGCTTTTGCAACACTTGTTCGCCGGGTATCTATCGAAATCAGCATAGCGGACTCCATCGAATTCCCGCCTGCCAAAAAATCCCGCCTTGCAGCGTTCAGTGACTCGATTATCGGTACTACTCGAGCTGCCTCCACATCAGGTTCCACCGGCTCGGCACCAGGGCGAGTGGACTCACCACCGACATCTACCCAATCGGCTCCGGATTTCCACATTTGCAATGCCAACTCTGTTGCAGCCTCAGACACACTATGTCGAGAGGGTGCGTGGAAGGAGTCTGGCGTTGTATTGATGATACCCATCAATCGAGGACGCCCATCAGGGCGGTGTTTGAGAAACTGTGCCAGTTCGCCCTCCATGTAGCCGGCACTTGCAGCATGGTTTATGATGTGTGCAGAGGCCGTTCACACCCGTGGTAGGAGTGGAACTCGCCGAATCTTTGGGTTTGATGACTCTTGAAGGGTCTGATGATGATACTACGAGGCTGTCCGTCACTGAGGATTCAGCCAACTTGCCTTCTTCAGATGCCTTAGAGTTGGCTGAGGCGGTTCTACAGCGATTAGAGCCAGCCGACCGGCATGAGATGGGTCGTATGGTCTACCATAACGCGGTCTATTCAGGAATTCTTCTGATGGGGATGGCCCTATTCTGGTGGCTTACCGTTCAGGTATTTGCCAGCGAGTTGGGTGGAACAGATGCACCAGCCTCGCTGATTCTAGGTTGGAATTATGTCACCGTATCGGGAATGGTTCCTCTTCTGGTCTTCCTCTCGACAGTTCTGATGATGTTGTCAAGGGAGAGAAGTCAGCCGTGGCCGGGAATTGCCTCTGGTGCGATGTTGATTCTTGCCACCTTCCTTGCACTCGAGCCGCTTGGCCACATGACATTCGGCGATTCGGGTGGAGAGATGTTGATGCTATCATCCCGCTTGTTTGTGCTCGGAGTGATGGTTTACTACTGCGCCACCATGTTCCTTGACGCTCTGTTGCTCTCTTGGGTTCGTAATCTGCTGATTACCTTCCCTCTCGACATCTCGCCGCTTTCTGGCAGAGATTCTGTAGAGGGACAGGCTGATGAAGGCGCGTGAACCACACTGCATCTGGAGATACACATGAGCGGAGCCCCGGTCACTGTAGTTAGGTTGGGCCATCGCCAACAGCGCGACAAGCGCATCACCAGTCATCTTGGACTTACAGCGCGTGCGCTGGGTGCCGACCATTTTCTGCTATGCGGCGATGAAGACGAGCATGTTATGGAGACAGTAAGCGGCGTGACTGAGCGCTTTGGTGGCTCATTCACTGCTACACATGAAGCAAAGCCGATTGGCTGGCTGAAGGCATTCAAGCGAGAGGGTGGAGCAGTGATTCATCTCACAATGTACGGTGAGACGTTGAATCAGGCGATATCGTCTATTCCCAGTGATACCCCACTTGCCGTGGTGGTCGGTGGTGCCAAGGTTCCAGGAGAGATGTATACGTTGGCGGACCACAATATTGCAGTTGGTAACCAGCCTCATTCAGAGGTTGCGGCTCTTGCACTTTTCTTGCACGAATTATTCGGAGAAATTCCCGGCTCAAAACGATTTGAAGGCGGCAAGTTGGAGATTCAACCATCGGCGCAGGGCAAAGTTGTCATCGAGAAGGAATGATTCACACACTCACTTTGTGAGTGGAGAAGCCGGTTATCGTATCTCAATGATTAAGAGGGGTATTCCAGCACCAACTCAGGGTGTAGAAGGTTGGTGACAGCAGGGGGCTTCTCTCCCGGCGTCGGACAACCCGGTGTTTCTTCTCCTTACATCGATGAAGATGCAGCGGATAGACTGCTTCCGGGTGCTTCTGATTCAGGTCATGAATCGGCGAGCGGTCGAGGCGTTTTGCTGCTCGCCGACGGCTCGCGACACGAGGGCGAATTATTCGGTGCTGCCACCATCTCCGAGGGTGAGTTGGTATTCACTACTAACATGACTGGTTATCAGGAATCGTTGACAGACCCATCATTCGCAGGACAGGTCCTCACCTTCACTTGGCCATTGCTTGGCAACTACGGAATCGCCCCCAGTATTTCCGAATCCAGCGGAGTCTGGCCTCGGGGTGTGGTCTGCCGTCAGATGATGCCGACACCAGACCATCGTCACTCGCTCGGCTCTGTTCACGATTTTTTGCTTGCTCACGGTGTTCCGGGTATCGAATGCATCGACACACGCGCCCTCACTCGCAGAGTTAGGGAGCATGGTGTCATTTTGTGTATTTTCGGGCCTATTGAAAAAGAGCAGGAGATGAAACAACTTCTGGATGTGATGGAATCACCCGACCTCGCTGATTTGGTCGACGAGGTGAGCCGTGAGGACTCAGTCTTGCTCAACGAGGGTGCAACCTTGCAGGATGGCACTCCATTGCCCCGCCTCGCCGTACTGGATTGCGGAATCAAATACAACATTCTGCGTGAGTTGTGCTCGCGATTCGAAGTTGTGTGGTGTCCGCCTGATGTTGAATACGACGAATTGATTGGCAATTGGAAGATTGATGCACTATTCTGTTCCAATGGCCCCGGAGATCCTGCTCACCCAGGCAAGGCTACGGCTGCGCGGCATACTTTGGCTAATGCTGTAAGAGATGATTTGCCGGTGATGGGGATTTGCCTTGGCCACCAATTGATGGGTTTGGCCTCGGGATTGCGTACCTACAAGTTGCGTTACGGTCACCGTGGGGGTAACCAGCCGGTTGTTGACCTTGAGACTCAGAAGGTCAGTATTACCAGTCAGAATCATGGATTTGCCGTACAGGATCCAGAACAGGGAATGCTTGCTCCGCATCCTTCTGGAGCAAATAGCGGAGAGGTAGAGGATTTGCTTCGTAGCGACGTCGTGGTCCGTTTCGTCAATGCAAACGATCGCACAGTTGAGGGTCTTGATGTGGTCGGAAAACCGGCATTCACTATCCAATTCCATCCGGAAGCCTGCCCCGGTCCACACGATGCGAACCCGCTGTTCAACAGATTCTCCGGTTTGGTCGAGCAGTATCTTGACGGGAATTTACCGCTATGCAGGAGGGCTGAATGATGCCGCGCCGAAATGATATCCAGCGCATCATGATTCTCGGCTCGGGTCCGATTCGCATCGGGCAGGCTGCTGAGTTTGATTTCAGTGGCAGCCAAGCCTGCCGCGCGCTACGAGCAGATGGCTACGAGATTATTCTAGTCAATTCTAATCCAGCAACAATCCAGAATGACCCAGAGATGGCAGACCGGATTTACATCGAGCCGCTGCTGCCTGAAGTGGTGCAGCGTATCCTAGAGATTGAGAAGCCAGATGCGTTGCTTGCTGGCATGGGTGGGCAGACCGCGCTCAACATAGCAAGTGTTCTTGCCCACGGGGGCGTTCTAGCAGATCTTGGCGTCGAACTCATTGGATGTGACCTGATTGCAATAGACGAAGCTGAGGATAGAGACCTGTTCAAGCAAGTATGCGAGGAAATTGACCTTCCAGTGCCTAAAGCAATAGCCTGTAATTCTATAGAGGGTGTTATTGGGGCGTCAGAAGAATTGGGTGGATTCCCATTACTGATTCGGCCTGCGTTCACACTTGGGGGCCTTGGAGGGGGTACTGCGTGGAATATTGGTGAATTGGTTGAGATAGCAAGTCAGGGTATTCTACACTCACAGATAGGTCAGGTTCTGATTGAGGAGAGCATCCTTGGTTGGCAGGAGCATGAGTATGAAGTGATGCGCGATGCTGCTGACAATGCCATTATTGTCTGCACCATGGAAAACATCGATCCGATGGGTGTTCATACCGGTGAGTCGGTTGTTGTCGCTCCAGCACAAACCTTGTCCGACCGCGACCACCAAGGATTACGAGATGCTGCTCTCAAACTGATACGACGCCTCGACATCAAGGGTGGCTGCAATGTGCAGTTCGCAATTGACCAAGACACCGGCGACTTCCGAGTCATCGAAGTCAATCCGCGAGTCTCCCGTTCCTCTGCGCTTGCAAGCAAAGCTACCGGCTATCCAATTGCACGAATGGCTGCTCTCATCGCTGTGGGCTATACCCTCGATGAGTTGCCTAATCCGATTACTGGTGAGGGAACTACCGCTGCATTTGAGCCTACCCTCGACTATTGCGTGGTGAAGATTCCGCGCTGGCCATTTGACAAGTTCCGTACTGCTGATAGGCGACTTGGTACCTCGATGAAATCTACAGGTGAAGTGATGGCGATTGGTCGCTGTTTCGAGGAAGCCTTCCTCAAGGCCTGTGCTTCACTTGAGTATGGACCACCACATCCAAGACCGCTTACTCTCGCTGATGCTAGTGATGGGGAGACTATGGACGAACGCGCTACTCAGCCACTGCCCGATGAGATTCTGGATGATTGGCTGAGGGTGGCAACCGACCGGCGGATGAATGCATTATTCGAGGCCTTCCGCCGTGGCATGAGTATCGAGGAGGTTCGCGAGGTCAGTGGAGGAATCACTCGTTGGTTCCTGCACCGATTCAAGAATATGGCTGATGCTGAGGCGGAGATCATTGCTGCTGGAGATGCCGGTATCAAACCGGCGAAAATCACCGATGAACAAATGAGACACTGGAAGGGGCTCGGCTTCAGCGACGCTCACATTGCGGATGCTCTAGGCGGCTTCCCTGTGTTGGGGTACAAATCACTCACTGACGACATGAACGAGCATGCGGTGATGTCTCGCCGACACACATTGTCGATTCACCCAAGATTCCGCATGGTCGATTCCTGCGCAGCCGAGTTCGCTGCAATCACTCCTTACTATTACGCGACCTACGAAGGTGGCGCAGCGACAAGTGGAATCGACGTTGTCCCGGCTGTTCGCAAGATTAGGGAGGACGGCAGTCCGTCCCGCCGCCTCGTCGTAATCGGCTCCGGTCCAATCAGAATCGGCCAGGGAATCGAATTCGACTATGGCGCAGTGCACGCAGTTCAGGCCATTCGCGAAGTTGGCCATGAGGCGATTATCATCAACAATAATCCGGAGACGGTCAGCACTGATTTCGACACTTCTGACCGCCTGTACTTCGACCCACTTACCCTTGAGTGCGTCGCTGAAGTGATGCTGCGTGAGGGTTGCGACGGCATCCTGCTGCAATTTGGTGGGCAGACCGCCATCAATCTCGCTCTACCGCTCGATGCACGAATGCCCCACCTTACAGAGATGGGCATGTCATGCGAAATACTGGGCACAAAGCCTGACGCAGTCGATGAGGCAAGCGACCGTGAGCGTTTCGAGGAATTTGGAGCATCCAGCATCATCCGATTGCCAGACGGCAGGACCGGAAAGTCACCGGAGGAAATTCGCGATGCGGTATTGGAGATTGGCTACCCTGTGCTGGTCAGGCCATCCTACGTTCTTGGTGGACGCGGCATGGAGATTCTAACCGACGACTCACAACTTGAGGCATATATGTCTGAGGCATACATAGCACCGGACAAGCCTCTACTCATCGACGAATACCTTGGTAATGCCACCGAACTCGACGTTGATGCGGTGTGCGACGGCGAGGAGGTGCTGATTGGTGCGGTGATGGAACACTTGGAGGAAGCCGGAATCCACAGTGGCGACTCGACCTGCTTCATTCCACCACAGAACGTGAGTGAGGAGATACTTGCTAAAGTTGAGGAATGGACTACTGCAATAGGATTGGGGTTGAATATCATCGGTTGCTACAATATCCAGTATGCCATATGCGGAGGTGAGTTATTCGTCCTTGAAGTCAATCCTAGAGGCTCTCGGACCTTCCCCTTCGTTGCCAAGGCTACCGGCATCCCGTTGGCGCGTATCGCAGCCCACATCACCATTGGAGCAAAACTCTGCGACCTTGAGATTCCCAAGCGGATGACCGATGCTGTTTGCGTGAAAGCCCCGGTATTCCCATTCATCAAATTACGGGGACTTGACCCCGCACCCGGTCCTGAAATGAAGAGTACTGGCGAGGTGATGGGCAGCCATGTCAATCCCGCGGCAGCCTATCTGAAGGCACGCTTGGCGACTGAATTGCCGGTTCCAACTCAAGGTGGCGTCTATCTCACAGTCAGAGATAGTGACAAGATGAACTTGATTCCAATCGCACGACGTTTGTCCGACATGGGATTCTCGTTGCACGCAACCTCAGGTACCGCTCGAGTGCTCCGCGACGAGGGTGATGTCGATGTGGAGACTTGCTATCGAATCGCTGAGAACCAAAGCCCGGATGCGCTCGACTTGATGCGTCAGGGCAGAATCAATCTGATTATCAACACGCCGAGCAACAGTGGTGGAGCGGTGCTCGATGGCAATATGATGCGTCGTTTGGCTGTCGAGTTGAACATTCCATTCGTCACCACGATGTCAAGTGCGAGTATGGAAGTTGATGCGATAGAAGTCGCACTCGAGGGAATGCCCGAGCCTCGTCGCCTCATCGTAGAATACATCTGAGCGTCAACACGCTTCGAATGCTTCGATGATGTATCTGGTGAATGGGCTGGTCCAAGCAAGTTCGGACAAGCCGCTTTCCCCATCCTCGTTGTAGATTCGCACCACGTCCTGAACTCGGACGTTTCCTTGTGCTGAACGAGCAAGAATGGTCTTCTTCTTCAGCACCTTGCCGGTGCCATGCGGGTCATACACGGTGTCCAGTGCATCGTCTAGGAACCAATCGACCTTGCCTGCGGGCTTTCCGTCGTAGGTCTTGCTGACCTTGGCCTTCTTCGGTGCCGCCTGCTTCTTCTTGCCAGCTGACTTTGTAGGCGGAGAGAACACCTTGCTACCACCAGCGGTAGAGATGGTACGAATGGCACCACGAGCGGCTAGGTCCGCTCGAACTTCTTCCTCAATCTTCTCGCGCAGGTCCTGCTCGAGTTTCTCCATCAGAGTGTCCTCGGCTTCCTTCATCAAAGCAGGACGCAACTCCTCGGTAAGGGCACCACGCATTTTCTCCTCATCGAGTTCTTCGATCTTGCCTTTCAGTTGAAGATTCTCGGATTGTGCGGTCTCTGTTGCTCCAATATAGTGAGATGCAACTTGTACCAACGCGGTTTCCATTGCCGCTTGTGCCTGAAGTTGAACGACCTCACCAGAGTGGTCTCGCCACTTGCGCCATTGCAACATTGTGTGTGAATGAATATCGGAACCGCACTTCGGGCAGAAGGAGCGCTTCGGGGGCTTCAGTACGGGAATCGCTCGCAAATCCTCGTTGGTGAGGTCAGTCTCGTCGATACCACCAGCCGCAATATCGTGAATGTGGTGGCTTGCCTCCATTCCCAGCGTCATCGCCTCGACGAATAGTGGGTCAGCGGTGTCAATCTTGCCTGCAGTCAGGAATTCCCATGCATCGGTTGTTGATGACATCAGAGCGACTGCGGCAGTAGCGGCTGGACTTGTCACGTAGTCTTTGGCAGCAGCAGATAGTTCAGTTGCGGGCATTTTCACTTCGACGCTGGCTTCTGTTTCTTCGCCTGGAGCGACCCCTTCGTCTTCCGGGCCAGCAGCCAAACCGAGTTTGATGGGGTTAGCACCTTCCTCAATCTTGGCAATCAGGTCAAACTTGTCAGCCATTGAGAGTTCATCTCTACTTCGAATCATTTCTTTCAGTTGCCTGACATCGTGTCCAGTTGACGTAATTGGACCGTCTCCAACAAAGTCATGTCCACACTGTAGGCAGAACTTCGCTACCGCCTCGACAGGAGCCTCACAACTCGGACAGTGGACGGGCATCGAGCCGCGACTTACAGGGCTCCATTTCAAGAGTGTCGGTAAATGACCCTCACATGCGCGCATCTGCGCGCACGGGTTCCTCGGCCGAGCGAACTAATGCAATTCTGCAATTACAGAGTCGAGAAGGCCTACGACGTCAGCCCTGTCCATCTGGGCAATTATTGAAGCGAGTTTTGGGCCACGAGCATCATCTAGAATCAGCCAATATAGAATCTTGAAAGCATCACTGAGTCGCATTTCTATATTCTTAGCCTCATTGCATATTTGGTCGTGGATTGCCACCTCATCCCACTTGCAATCAGCTAGTGCATCTCGCAGGTTTGACAGGTAAGGAATGGAGTCAGAATCGATGTTTTGCAGGGCGTCAGAAGTGGGTTTTGACTGAATATTGAGTCTAAACTCCTCGGGAAAGTGTTCTGAGCCGATCCAAGCCCGCATTCGAAAGAGCCTGTCAGCGAGGTCAGCAGGTGGATCATCAGCAGAACCGATGTGGCCGCTACCGACCAAACAGCCCCAGACATCAGCGTCATTGGCGCGAACTTGAGCAAGCATGCCGAGATGGCGGAAAGAGACAGTTCTCCCAGTATCGCCCTCATCTTCTTCGCGAATACGTGAGTACAGCAGTTGTGCAGCAATATCCTCGAGTGCAACCTTCTGGCGGCGACTCATCTCCCCATATTCCTCGGCACTCGGTGGCGGTGCAGTCAGTCGCCGTTGGTATTCGTCAGCCAATTCGATGAGAGATGCGCCTGTGTCGAAGTCAATGTGGCGATTTGGCTTATTTCGTGCAATCAGGTAACGCAATATCTCCGGCGGCACCAATCTCAGCGCTTCAAGTGGCCCAATCGAAACGCCTGTACTGCTCGACATAGCACCGACCCCTTTGAGAGAAATCCATTCGTAGGTCAGGGGCATGGGTGGCTCATTTCCGAGCAGTAATGCGACCTCACGCCCAGTGTCATAACTGCCTCCCGCAGCACCGTGGTCCTTGCCAAACGGCTCGCACGAAATGCCGTGGAATCCCCAGCGAGCCGGCCAATCGAGCCGCCAGGGTAACTTGCCCTCAGCAGTCCTGATGTCTGCAGAACCCTCGCCACCAACGCCGTCCACCCAGTGGACATTTGGCCATTCATAGCCGGTGACCGTCACTCCATCCATGCTGCCGTCGCTTCCAAGTGGGTTGTATGGGAACCAGTCTGCTGCCAATTCCCGGCCTGAGACCCTCTCGATGATTTCGCGGATGTTGTCTACATTATCGCAAACTAGCTTGGCTGCTTCTGCGAAGTTACCATCGTTGTAGCACTGTAAATTGTCAACAACAGTTGGCGTCACTCCAATCTGTGACAGTGCATTGAGGAATGGGCCAAGGAAGTGCTCGGTGTAGGAGGTCGAGCCATCACCCGGCTTGCCGTCCGCGTCTGGAGCAGGTATTCGGCCCAATTGATGGCCGATATAGGACTCATATGCCGGGTCAAGGAAGTCGTAGACTTTGCGAAGTGGGTCGGCGGAGTCAACTATGAATACGAACTCGACATTCATCCCACGCGATTTGCAGGCGCGAGAGATGATATCGGCAGTCAGAATCTCTCTGAGATGTCCGATGTGAAATTCTCCAGAAGGAGTGATTCCAGATGCAATCACGTGAGTGTCGCCTTTCTCGGCGAGTTTTGTGGCGATTACATCCGCCCAATGCATGCCCGCCCCTCGCTCTTGATTACACTTTGATAGCCCTTATCAGGCCACGGAGCGGTATCCCAGAAATCTCGTCGTTTTCGGTTTTATTGACTAGAACTAAAGTGAGAACAACATCTGCTCCAGCCCGGCTTAGTGCTTCGATGGTCTTGCGCATCGTCACACCGGTTGAGAGCAGGTCATCGACGATTGCGACCTTACGTCCAGCAACGTTGCCGTACTTATTCGACAAGTGACCGCCGCCATCTTCGTCCACGGAACGGTAGATGCTGACTTCAAGGTCAAGTTGGTCAGCGATTGAACTGGCGAATAGGATGCCGTTCAGGCTGATGCCAACGATGGTATCGATGTCGTCGCCCAACTCCTCGAGAACGACGTCAGCCATGATGGCCCCGATTGCAGCGATTCGCATCGGGCGTACACCAATTGTTCTCCAACCGATGCGAACATCGTCGGGATGGTCATCCTCAGGTGCCCCTCCAGACAGCCAGATGACTGTTCGTTGTGATATCGAGAGTTCATCAGCAATCTGCTGATTGTTTAATCCCTCAGAACTCAGTGAGGCGACCTTCTCCCTGAGTTCATCTATGCTTAGTGCCATGTTACTCGCATGGTTCTGCAAGAAGGATACTAATCAAGTCACCGTAGGTGAAAACCCCTCGCGCCCGCGTAAGACCACAGTTCAGAATTTGCCAGTGGAACCAAATCCACCCTCTCCTCGTTCGGTTTCTCCTAGTTCGTCTAGCCCAACCTCAGTGAACGTGACTTCAGGAACTGGTGCAATGATGAGTTGGGCGATTCTCTCACCGGCTGGGATGACAAATGAATCTCCTTCACCAATCCAAGTCAGCAGTACCATCAATTCGCCCCGGTAGTCAGCATCGATAGTCCCCGGGGCATTGGGTAGAATCAGTCCTTTGGAAGCAAGAGAGGAGCGAGCCCGCACCTGCCCCTCGTATCCGGCAGGGATTGCTACTATCAACCCGGTCCGAACTTTGCTGCTACTGCCATTGATTACAGTGGTCTCCTCAAGCGCACGTAAGTCCCATCCAGCTGCAAGTTTCGAGCCACGAGTTGGCGCTTGCGCACCATCCTCAATGCGTGTGAATCGCACTTCTATCGGGCCACCCATGCAACTGCGGACGCGTGTCAGTATTGTTGTGTTGTCGGTGGCCTTAACAGGGGGTCGTTGGTGGGCGACTCGATGGCGGACTTCGATTACGAGTCACTGCTCGACCGGGCACGGGACAACATTCCCACCGACATCAGCGAGCGCAGTCGGTGGTCGCTACCTGAGCCTGACGTGATGATTGAGGGCAGTCAGACAATCGTGCGTAACTTTGCTGAAATGGTTGATTTGATGGACCGCGACGCCAATCACGTATTCCAATTCCTGCAGAATGAACTCGGAACAAGTGGCAGCCGAGAACAGACACGAGTCCTCCTCAAGGGTCGAATACCGCCACGCAGAATCAAGGAGAAGATAGTCGCGTACGTCAAGACATACATTCTCTGTCACCAGTGCAATGCGCCTGATACTCGCTTCATCAAGGAGGACCGGACAACTCTCCTCAAGTGTCAGGCCTGTGGTGGAACTCGCCCGGTCAAATTGTGATTAGGTCAAGTCCATCAAGCAGTTTTCTGCTATCTTGCCGGATTTAAGGTGCTCAAGTATTGCTGGCAAGTCATTCTCTGGATCCTTAATGGAATACCAAACCGCTTCTGGATAAACCACGCATGAGATGCCGTTTTCGCAGAAATCGAGGCAACCCGATTTCTGCACTCTCACTGTGGTGAGTCCGGCATCTTTAGCAGCCATTTTGAGTGACTTCATCACCTCTAGGCTGCCTCTTGCAGAGCAGCAGGGCCGCGCCGCATCCGGTGGTCTTTCATGCGCGCAGATGAATACATGGCGTTGGTATCCCGGTCCATCGCGTCCCTTCGGGTCTTTGACCATCCCAAATCCCTCAAAGTTGGTCAAGTTTACAGGCGAGGACGAAGTCAGCCTCAGTCAAGCCATTCACACTGTGTGTCCAAATGGTAACTTGCACGCGTCCCCAACCAAAATCGAAGTCAGCGTGATGCCATTCTTCCTCGCAGACTGCTCCAGCTGAGTTGACAAACGCCAGTGCTTCGGCGAAGTCACCGAATTCCCATACTCTCTCAAGATGATGTCCATCGACGATGGTCCAAGAGGGGTCCAACTCGGCCGCGAATGGCGCCATGCCTGCATCATCAAGAGGTGCATCAAACCCTTCGCAGGCGGAGCAACTCTTCTCATGCAGAGCCAGAAAATCACCCCCACAGGTGATCATCATCGTCGCCCTTGGTCTTCTTCTCGACAGATTCGTGAATCTTAGTGCGGCGTTTCTGGTCTTCGCGCTCGAACTTCAACAACTCCTCATCGTCGATGTAGGCAGGTCGCATGTGTGCAATCAAACGTAGTTCGACGATGACATCACGCGCGATGTAACGATAGATGCCATCGGTATCGAGAATCTCCACCGATGACTTGTTGATTCCAACCATCCTTCCGCGAACCCACAATCCTGCTTCTTCATTCATTGCGCGAGCGTCGAGTAGAATCTCCACCAAGTCATCTCGGCGCAGACCCGCTCGCCTGTCCATCAGAGGACCGGTCAGCACATCCTGACATTCAGTAATGTCCGGTTTACCTAGAGTTTCCCAAATTGAGACTGCCCAATTGGGCATTTCCGGTGACTCTTTACGTCCGCTCTTCGCCATGCTATCGCCACCTCCTTGTGGGCGACCATACTAAAGTGGTCGCATTGTGATTCAGAAACACATACGGCAATTGTATTGAGTGATTTCACTCCCCATTGACACATGCCCCGGCATCCAGCAGTGCTTCTCGTCCTGCTGATGCTAACCTCAAGTCTCTCCGGATGTTTTGGTGGCAAGGATGATTCAGGGCCCTCCGGATTTGACCCATTTCAGTTTGAACAGGAGATTCCGGCTACCACGTGGTATCATTATGCAAACGCTACCAACGCGTTGAACACGACCCATATCGTGAATGGCACATCGATTTTGACCGAGAACAACACGCCGTTCTTTTCGATTGGAACTTACTATGGAATAGGAATGTCAACCTTTGAGCCGACCATAGGTGCTACCTCAGATGGCAATCTGTACATGAGCAGTTGGGGAAATGGCGCGGCCGGCTCAACAGCCATCGTCAAATGCACCGGACTCAACGAGATGATTCTGGAATTGCAATACTCCTGTACTGATTCCTACGACCCGCTACTACCAGTTGCCAATAGCAACGACCCCTATGTGTACGTGGACCCATGGACGGACCGCATCATGAAATTCGACATGCATGCCCTGCTGGGGATGACAGTAGAATGGTCAGACAATGAGGGTGCATCGTGGTCGCTGCCGACTCCTGCAAGTGGATGGGCAGTGCAAGACCATCAGACCATCGCTTCCTCGCCGTTTTCGGCAGCGTTGCATCAGACAACTTGGGTATTCTGCGTCAACGCAGGCTATCCGTTCCCGATGTGCTCAGCCAGTCAGGATGGTGGCAATACTTGGGGTCCTGAACTCCCTGGAGCGCCGACCGACTGTGACAGTGGCGGACTCACCGGGCATATCGTCGGTTCAGAGAACGGTAATTTCTACCGAGGTAATCCGGGCTGTGATGGGAGTGGTTACTCCATCTATAGGAGCACCAATGGCGGAATATCCTGGTCTGAGCACGTATTGCCGACATCGGTGAGCGGAACTGCTGACACTTGGAATTTCGAGGAGGCTGCGGTAGCTGCAGACGACGGGGATAACGTGCATGCATTGTGGATGGGTGCTGACAACATGCCCTACTACTCCAACTCACAAGATGAGGGCAACACTTGGAGCGAGGCCATCATGGTCGCTCCACCAGCAGGCATTGAAGGCACCGGCTTCCCAACCATAGCGGCAGGCGCCTCAGGTCGAGTCGCGCTTGCATATGTGGGAACTACTGGCGGAAATATCTGGAATGGCTACTTGTCAGTAATCACTGACGCATTCGCCGAGCAACCACTCATCACCACCGTTCAGGTCAATGAAATGGATGACCCACTCGATACCACAGAGGGTTGCGGCTACAATCGGTGTGGCGGATTTGGTGACTTCATCGATGTAATCGTCGACCATGAAGGCCGAGTTTGGTTTGGCCTGTCACACAACCTACAGGACATTGGCATATTCTCAACCATGGCACAAGGCCCGGCAATGCGGGGCCCGCTTGAGCCGCTTCCTCCGCTATTGCTCGGGGGCAACTCGACCCTCTGACACACCTCAACGATACTTCGGTAACGTTGATTATCGCCTATTCACATCCAGCATCATGCGCAAGGGTGTGCTCGTCCCCGTTCTTGTGGTGGTGCTGCTGCTGCTGATGGCTGCCGGTGGTTTTGTTTTCGTGAAATATGCTGGTTCTGACCCCAACTCGCCAGATGAAGGGGATGAGGGTGGTGAACAGCAGGAAACTGACGATGAAATGGGCCTCTACTACATCGCCAGCGACGATGACCTACCCGACTGCGATGCTGACAGCATGAACAGCCTATACTATGTCGAATCCGCAGCAGGTTTCCAAACTTGCACCAGCACAGGTTGGGCATTCGTCGATCTTGCAGGTCAATCTGAATCCGGCGGCACCAACGGGTCGGATGGCGAGGCTGGGCAGCAGGGTGAGCCGGGTGAGTCGGGTGAGACTGGCGCGACCGGCCACAGTGCCTTGGCAACGACCGAGGACGAACCACCGGGTAGCAACTGCGTAAATGGCGGCATCAAGATCGAGGTTGGAGTGGACGACAACGACAACAATTTACTCGACTGGAATGAAGTTGACCAGACCCAATATGTCTGCAATGGCTCTGATGGTCAGGATGGCCAAGATGGTCAGAATGGCACTAGCGGGGGCGCATCCGAGGATACGATGCTGACCCGCATCTCGACCCCGACCTTGCAGTCGTGCTCTTCAGGAGGGCGCATCATGGAACAGGGACTGGACAACGGCGACGGAGGCGGTATTGCACAGAACAGCATTCTGGAGGACGGCGAGATTGACTATACCACCACCTATTGCAGCAACTACGTGGTGTCACGCTTGGCCGATATCTACAGCGGCACCGCCGACTCACTTCCCGGTTCTACCACCAGCTTTGTGGTGGTTGGAAACACACTGTATTTCAACGCTCGCGACGCGACTTACGGGGCCGAGTTGTGGGCGCACGACATGACGACCGGCACCACCTCGATTGCGGTGAATATTCACGCAGGTTTCTACAGCTCTCTCCCTGGCGCATATGCTGGTATGGTTGCGATTGGTACCACACTGTATTTCGATGCGTGGACTGGAACCTATGGCAACGAACTGTGGGCTTATGAGACCACCAACGACACTGCTTGGCTAGTTGCGGACATCAACAGTGGCAATTACGGTTCTGCCATTGGCTACTGGGGGGGGATTGTCGCAGTTGGCACGACGCTCTATTTCGATGCATTCACTAACACCGGTGGTCATGAGTTGTGGGCGCACGATACCGTTGATGGCTCAACTTGGCTGGTGGCAGACATCAACAGCGGTCCAGACGGTTCAACACCCGGCTACTACACGCGTATCAAAGCGTTCGGCACTACACTCTATTTCAGCGCCACCGACGGAACCACTGGCTACGAGTTGTGGGCTCACGACACCGTCGGTGGCTCAACATGGCAGGTATCAGACATCAACAGCGGTTCCGATGATTCGCTCCCAGGTAGATACTCAGGCCTTACACTGGTGGGTACAACGCTCTACTTCGATGCTGACGATGGTAATAGCGGCACAGAGTTGTGGGCGCATGACACTCAAGGAAGTTCAGTTTGGCAGGTGTATGACATCAACGCCGGCCCCCTTGGTTCTGACCCCGGAGAAAACGCCGGTTTCACATCAGTTGGCTCGGTGATCTACTTCGACGCATCTGATTCCAACGCGGGACGTGAATTGTGGGCGCATGATGCGACGACGGGTTCCACTTGGAGGGTGGTCGACATCTATGGCGGCAGCAGTGGCTCCTACCCCGGCTTCAGGGCAGGTCTTGCTGTAGTCGATTCGACACTCTATTTCGATGCATACACTACCACAGGTGGTCGTGAGTTGTGGGCGTATGAAACCACCACTGATTCAACTTGGCAGGTGGCTGACATCAACAGCACCGGTAGTTCTGGACCCGGTGACCTCGCTGACTTAACTGTGGTTGGGACAAGAATCTATTTCGATGCCGACGATGGAATAAATGGCCGTGAACTGTGGGTGCTCGAGACTACCGACGACTCTACTTGGCAGGTGGCGGACATCAACGCCAGTGGCCATTCTGACATTGCCAAACACGGAAGCATCGTGTCGTTTGGCTCGCGTCTATACTTCGATGCGACTGACGGCGGCAGTGGTTGTGAGTTGTGGACGTTGGAGATTGAGCATAGCATCACCTACAACTAGTGACTTGACTCAGATTCTGTCGCGGCAACGTTGATTATCGCCGATTAGCATCGCACACCATGCGCAAAGAAGCGATAGCCCCGCTGCTCGTCATGCTGATGCTGCTAGCAGTGGTTGGATACATGGTAATGAGTAACGATGAAACCGGCACCGATTTGCCGGACGAAACAGACGAAAACCAGCAGATGGAGGACGAGTGGGATGTTTACTACGTCGAGAGTGGAGATGACTTACCGGCCTGTAACTCGGCCACGCTAGGGCGACTATACTATGTCGCCTCCACTTCTGCATTTGAGACCTGCACCACTGAAGGTTGGGCCTTTGTCAATCTGACAGGTCCAGCAGGAGTGGCTGGACCAGCAGGTGCTGATGGTAATGATGGAGATGATGGTGCAGACGGAGCACAAGGGGCATCTGGTGCTGATGGTGCAGACGGTGCTGCTGGAGAACCCGGCGAAGACGCCGATATGGCTTACATCGCTCAACTGGAGGCAGACATCAGTGCTAATGAAGCGACAATCATGCAGTTACAGGCAGACTTGGTTGATGCAACAACTTGCCAACTAGCGGCTTGGGGTTACTGCGTTAACGCTGACCTGAGTGGTTTGGACCTCTCGGGGATGGACCTAACCGGGATTGACCTGCGGGGCGCGAACCTCTCGGAATCCAATCTCGATGCAGCAACCCTTGACTACGCTATGATGCGTGGAATCAAGGCTTGGAACGCAACGTTTCGCGGAACTGGAATGAACGAGACTGACCTCTCTTTTTCCGAATTCAACTTCTTTGACGGTTTTGGTTACTTTTCTCCCGCGAATTTCTCGGATGCATCCCTAATAAACGCCGACTTGACAAAAGCGACCTTTTTGTTTGCTGACTTGACTGATGCGCATCTTAGAGGTGCCGTCTTGGATGGCACAAACTTCTACGGGGCCGAGATGACAAGCACAGTCCTTGTGGGTGCATCAGGTTATGATACGAACTTCAGGTCCGCTAACTTGGCATCTTCAACCCTCTATAGTGCCAATCTGAGGGGTGCATCTTTTGTTTTGGCCAACCTTACTTATGCTATATTGGAGAATGCTGATTTTTCAGGTGCGGACTTCAACTCTGCTATCCTGCTTAGTAATCTCATGAGTTCAGACTTTACAGATGCTGATTTCAAGTATGCCAACTTGAGCAACTCAAACATGCTGTATTCAGACTTCTCTGGTGCGGACTTCTCTTTTTCGAACATCACAAGTGCGTATGCAGCAGCAACTCACTGTAGTAAAGCAAACTTCTACCAGGCCGAGATGAGTTATGTTTACCTTGAGGATGCCGACCTAACAGGTGCGTATTTTGGGTTTGCTGACCTGTTGGGTGCGAACTTGGTGGATGCCACGCTAGTTGGTGCTGACCTTGGATTCAGTGACCTATCTGGCGCAGACTTTGAGGGGTCCGACTTGACAGATGCGAACCTTCCGCATGCCGACTTGAGTGGTTCCCTCCTAATTGACGCCGTCCTGAAGGGTGCCAACCTCTTCAACGCCGACTTGATAGGCACTGATCTCCGCAGTGCTGACTTGAGTGGTGCGAGCCTCGATAGTGCAGATTTAACAGACGCGAACCTCAACAATACGAACCTGTTGTTTGCGACCTTTTTGTTTGCTGACTTGACTGATGCGCATCTTAGAGGTGCCGTCTTGAGGTTTGCAGAATTTCAATTCGCAACTGTGACCGATGCTGATTTTGCTAATTCGGTGTGGTTCCAGACAGCGTGGACTAATGGAGTAAGGTACGATACCAACCAACAAATTACATGATGAAGGCCTAGGCCCTTGTGTGTCAGGAACGTCTCTACTTCGAGGCGGAAGGCGACAGCGGTGGCCGCGAACTGCACATGATGGAAATCGAGCACACGATATCCTACAACTGAGAGAATCCTTCGCATGCCCTTGCTGGATATGTTATCCAGATGACGGGTTTGAATAGGGGCTCGCCCCGCCGAAGGGTCGCAGGTGATGGCATGACGGCATCAGAATGGCGTACTCTACCGACGGTTTTGACCGGTGAGGAGTTGCTTGACAAGGCCTTCACTCGCGCCAAGAAGGCGGCTGCCGGTGTCGAAGATCCCGACAAGATGTATCGCACGCGCAAACAGATGATTCGAATGGTGCAGTCAGCAGGTGATACTCTCTCGACTGCACTTGTCGAGTTGGTATACCGCTGGCCTAATCTTGACAGGATGACTCAATTCGACCAAGCGATGGTTGAGGCCGCAGTCGGTTCTGATGATTACCGTCATTGTTTGGGCGCATGTCATTGGGCCGGAGGGAAAGTGCAGGAAATCGGTACGCAGAATGCGAAGAAGTTGCGCCGAATGATCAACATTCAGCCGATGCACGATGCACGACGAGAGGCCTATGGTAGAATTTCAAGTGTGGTCCACCGGATTGAGAAGGAACTCAACTGGCTCAACGATGCGCGAGATACCTTGCGTGCCCTGCCATCAATTGTTCCTCACGAATCCTGTGTGGTAGTAGCAGGTTCACCCAATGTCGGTAAATCGGCGCTCATCACAGCAATTTCCAGCGGTAAGCCGGATATTGCCTCATACCCGTTCACCACTCAGCAATTGCACGTCGGACATTTCACTCACCGACGTCTGCGCTACCAATTGGTCGACACTCCCGGTTTGCTTGATAGGCCGATGGAGAAGCGTAATCCGATTGAGATGCAGGCTATAGCAGCGCTTGAGCACACAGGAGATCTCTGTCTTTTCCTACTCGACCCCTCTGAGGCTGGAGGCGCCAGCAGAGAGGCTCAGGAGAATCTGCTCGCCGAAGTTGCCGTTCTGCTCCCGCAAACTCCGCTGTTGGTAATCGATGGTAAAGGCGACCTGATTACCGATATACCAAGCGATGAATGGGCAGATGCTACGGAGATGGAAAACGCGCTTCGGGCAGCAGAGGAAGCAGGTGATGAGGGGGCAGATGAGTTGCCTGTTCCTGAGGTGAGGAATCCAGCAACCGGACATCTAGTAGTATCTGGAACTGAAGGTGTAGGAATCGAAAGACTTCGCCTTGAGATTGTCGAGAAAATCAGCAAAGAGGCACCACAAGACCGGCTCAGTTTACCGGACAACTGGCACAGAGAAAGACTGCGATTCAGATCGTAGAAACGTGGCCGCAGACCACGCAGAACACCTTGCGTTCAGTCATTGCAGGTTCAACACCCGCAAGGTCGATGGGAGCCCCACATCCTTGGCAAGCGAAGTTGCTCATGTCTCGTGCGATTCGCATTCGGTTCTTGAACGCGACGCTTCATCAACAGGCTCACTCGCGCTTACCGAAGAATGGCTGTACAGGGAAAGCCATGTGCATTCCAGACAGGCATAGCAGCACTCCGGTTATTGCCAGCAGCACCTCGAACCAGAAGGCCAGAGATACTGACCATTCGGTGGTGATACTGTTGACATCCAGTGTTGCCGCACCGGCGTGACCGCCGGTGACAAAGCGCAGGTCACCGGGAGAAAGTCCGTGGTTGATTTCGCCAGTGGTGTCAGGCCCACCCGCAATGAATTCGTATTGTGAAGCGGTGCAGTTGGTCAGGCCGTTCTCATCAGGTGGGCAGGTATCAGCGTAAGATGCATCGACGATTCCAATCCAAGCCTCATCCCCCCTGTCCCAAGTGATGTCAAGTTCCACGTCGAGCATGAAGAAGGCTGTTGGGACCTCAAGGTCGGATTCTGACATTCCAGTCATACAGTCAGCCGTATCGATCCCGACACAAGGTATTGCAGGGATTTCATCTTCCCTTTCACCTGAAGCGAATCCAATGAGTGAACCAAGTAGCAAGAGGACGCAGATACAGCCAACAGTGAATGGAAGCACCGAGAGTATTCTGACCATCATTACAGATTCCACCTCAGTCGTCATAGATGAGTTTCATGCTCTGGTCATTACCATTGGTAGAATGAACGAGATTGCCACAACACCAAGTGCAATCCACGGCAGCCAGCCAATTCTGCGCCGTTGCTTCTCACGGTCATCCCACTCTTTCACACACTCCTCACTATCACATACCGGCGGGTCACGACCCATGCCGACTGCAACCTGGCAAATTTTGCAATGCATGTGTGGGGGGACATATTGCGGATGGCCGGTGGTGGAAGGCAGACCGGGGCCGGGTTTCTTCTTGGTTTTCTTGGATGACTTGGCCTTAGCCGCGTTGGCACGAACTGACTCAGCCAGCCTATCTTGTCTTGACATCACTAACCCGTCCGTATGGTGGTCCCTGTGAATGTTCCGCCTAGTATGGCTGACCTGAGTAGGGATGGGTCTCTGCCATCGAGTACCGCTAGAGGCATGTTGGCATCGATGGCGGCGGCGACTCCTATCGCGTCGATGACCCCTGA
Organism: uncultured Candidatus Poseidoniales archaeon; assembly: GCA_964647665.1. Classification (GTDB taxonomy): domain Archaea; phylum Thermoplasmatota; class Poseidoniia; order Poseidoniales; family Thalassarchaeaceae; genus CAUZSM01. The sequence continues at coordinate 66,695 of CAZYIX010000003.1, read as the reverse complement.
GCCGCCTGCCTTTCCGTGTTGTGGAGGGCCGACTATTTGCTGCAGTTCAGTGAGGGTCATATCTTCTATAGTTCGCGCTTTTGAGTTGCTACGCGGGTCGGAATCGAATACGTGAGTCACGTTGGTGGCGATGATGCAGCGCTCGGCACCGGAGCAGATTGCCAACTGGATTGCGACGTTGTCAGTAGTATGGCCGGGCACAGTGCCACCCATCACTACAATCGAGTGTTCTTCCAAAGCAGCCGCACCATCGTGCCAAGTCAGCGGAGTGTAACCACAAACGTCCAATCTGCGTTCAGCCAATGCCTGAGAGATGATGGAAGCATTGACTCTGGTGGCGGCGATGCCGATTTCATCGAGTTCAGCCAAGTCGCTCACTGTCGCTTTGGCCTGTGCAATCGCTTCGCGGGCTCGGAATCCTCCTCCGATGACCAATCCGAGTCTTCCTCCCCGGCCAATCAGTTCAGTACATGAGTCGCAGAGTGCTGCAAGCCAAGAATGTCCCGTATCGACATCAGGTCCGAGAAGACTGCCTCCAAGCGCGACGATAACTGGTGCTGACACGAAGCGGCTGAACGCGTTCGCCTCATGACGCCTTCGGCGATTTCCTTTCGCGTGCGAATGCGTGCGTCGCGCCGGCTTCGCCGGCGGAAGGATTGATGGGGGCCGGTTGGTCGGAGTGTTCGGAGGCAACCTCAATGTCTGATGAATTGGAGATGCAACAGCGCCGGCTTAAGGCGAAGACTGCGCTGGAAGAACTCTCCGGAATGCGAGGCATGGGAACCGAGTTGGTCACGGTGATTGTCCCTCCTGATAGGCAAATTCACGATGTACGTCAACAATTGGGTCAAGAATTGGGCCAAGCGCAGAACATCAAGTCGAAAAGTACCAAGAAACACGTCTCCGATGCCATAGAATCTGCGGTATCAACTCTCAATCGCTACAAGGACATGCCAGAGAACGGTATCGCCATTTTCACCGGCCACGTCATTATTGGCAACAACAAGACAAGAATGGTCACAGTGGTCCTCGATGAACCTCATGAGCCATTCCAGTCATTCCGCTACCGGTGTGACTCAACTTTTGAGGTCAGCCAGTTGGAGGACATGCTGATTGACAAGACCTGCTACGGATTATTTGTCATCGACCGCGGAGAAGCAGCCTATGGTCTTGCTAGCGGCAAGAGAGTGCACTGCCAGGAACAATTGGTGTCGAACATAATGGGTAAGCACCGGCAAGGTGGGCAATCTGCCCAGCGATTCGAGAGGCTGATTGAAGAAGCGGCTCACAAGTTCTTCAAGCGAGCGACCGAACATGCAAACTCGTATTGGCTTCCAATGGTTGGTGACATGAAGGGCATCATCATTGGCGGTCCGGGTGCTACCAAGGACTTCGTCGTGAAAAATGACTACTTCCACCACGAGGTGAAGAAACTCATCTGCAGCCCTCACTTCGATGTTGGCTACTCAAACGAATCTGGGCTGCGCGAATTGGTGCAGCGGGCTGGCGGCTTGATGCATGAAATAGAGTTGGATGCAGAACGAAATTTAGTCAATCGCTTCCTCTCTGAAGTGATGCAAGCGCACCCCAAGGCCACCTATGGTGAGATGATGGTGCGGGCTGCGCTTGACCAAGGTGCTGTGGACACACTGCTGCTCTCGGAGGGTATGCGCAAGATACGACTATCCTACTCATGTCGTCAGTGCAATCACGAATGGGTGGTGACTGGCGACAGGCTCTCAGAAATTCCGCCTTGTGCGTCCTGTTCTGCTGCTGCCAATCAGGTTAGGGCCAATGAGGATGCGACCGAGTCTCTCATCGACGAATTGACCCAGTTAGCAGGACATTCATCGAGTAAGGTGACACTGATTTCCACTGATACTGAGGAAGGTGTGACCCTGAATACCGCGTTTGGCGGAATCGCAGCGCTGCTGCGCTATGCTTGGAGTTGATGTTCAGATGAAGGCACTTGTAGTCGAGGTGATGCCCGCGCTTGCTGCCGCTATGGCTGAGGCTGGAATAAAGGGAGATTTCTGGCACTCAATGCTCGGAAAATCGCGGGATGCAAGCCAAGGCGACCTCGCATTGCCCTGTTTCCCCTTCGCAAAACAATTGGGTGAGGCACCGGATGAAATCGCCAGCAGAATTGCAGCAGCGATGGACACTTCTTCGCCAGCAATCAGCGAAGTGACTGCCAGCGGTGGATATCTGAACATCAGAGCTGATATTGGCTGGTTGGCCTCGCGCCTGCTCTCTCCGGAAGCACCAGAGAAAATGGCCGGCATTTTCATCGAACATACTTCTGCCAATCCGAATGGGCCATTCCACGTCGGCCGCGCTCGGAACGCAGTTCTCGGCGACACCTTGGTCAGGATGCACCGAGCGGCCGGTTACGATGTAACTGCGGAGTATTACGTCGATGACATGGGTAAACAGGTTGGAATCCTATGCTGGGCTCTAGAGAATCTCTCAGAGCAGCAAGTTGCAGAACTATTGGCAGAGGCTGATCTTGATTCAGATCCGGGACCGCACGCCGACAAACCTGACCATACCCGCGTACGTTGGTATCAGGCGGCAAATCTGCTCAGAGCACAGGATGAGTCGGTTGACTCTGGGGTGACAGAACTGGTTCAACTCTCCGAGGAGGCTGATGAAGACGTTCTCAATCGCTTTGATGCTGCATATCAGCCAGTACTCGACGGCATGTTGGAGACACTAGCACGGATGGGGATTTCGTTTGACTCATTCACCAAGGAATCCAGATTCATTGTCGATGGCAGCGTCGACGTAATCATGCAGAGTTTGCAAGATAGTGAGTTGCACGATGTGGCTGAAAACGGCGCATATTACCTTGAATTGGAATCAAAGGGCGTCGCAGGCAAGTCGACCAGATTCTACTATCGCCGAGGAGACGGCTCAAGCCTGTATGCGACCCGGGACATTGCTTATCATCAGTGGAAATGGTCTCAGAGTGACCGTTTGCTGAACATTTTGGGTGAGGACCACAAACTGCAGTCACAGCAAGTCTGCATTGCCCTAGAAGAATTGGCCCTTCAAGTTCCAGAAGTGGTGTTCTACGCCTTCACCAAACTCGCTGACGGTAAGATGAGCACTCGGCGCGGCAACGTGGTATTCATGGATGACCTGCTCGATGAGGCAAGCGCCCGCGCTCTCGAAATCGTTCGAGGTAATCGCTCAGACCTCGGTGATGATGCACTCGCTGATATTGCCGAGGCGGTTGGTGTATCGGCGACTCGCTTCAACATCGCCCGCATCTCTCCCGAAAAGGGCATCACTTTCCGTTGGGAGGAGGCATTGAGTCTCGAGGGTGATAGTGCGCCATTCATCATGTACAGTCACGCACGAGCATGTTCGATTTCGCGCAAAGCCGGTGAGCAAGATCTGCCTGATTCAATTGCTGATAGCGAACTTGACGATACTGCCATCGCGTTGATTCGTCGGATGGCGAAGATGCAGGACGAGTTGCACGCCTCAGTTAATCTGGCTCGACCAAACCTGTTCTGTGCCTGGCTCTCTGGACTAGCGTCCGACTACAACCGCTTCTACCGTGAGAATCACGTCATTACTGACGATGGAGTAAACACCCGAAATTTGCTGCTCAATAATCTCGCCCGCGAGCATTTGCGACGCGGCTGCGAAGCGGTTGGCATCAATCCAATCGAAGAAATGTGATTTGCGAAAGAAATTGAGGATTGAGCATGCGTCGAGTCACATACACGAAGCGAGGCGGTATGGATGCGATTGACATCGCGGAATCACCCACACCTAGTCCCGCAGCAGGCGAGGTTCTGGTCGAGGTTCACCGAGCCGGAATCAACTTCGCTGACCTGATGATGCGTCAGGGGCTCTACTCGCCGGTTCCACCTTTCCCCTTCACACCGGGTTACGAAATCTCGGGAGTGGTCAAGGAACTCGGGGCAAATACCGAGGGAACTGGAATGTCTGTGGGCGACCGTGTAGTCTCATTGTGTGGAATGGGTGGATATTCGGAGCAGATTACTACCCCTGCCGAGCGTTGTTTCAGATTGCCTGATTCAATCTCGTTTGACGCCGCAGCAGCACTTCCTGTCACCTACCTGACCGCACACCACATGCTGACCTATCTAGGGAATTTCCAGCAGGGTGACTCGATTCTTGTTCACCACGCCGCCGGAGGGGTTGGAACTGCAACCGCTCAACTAGCCAAGGCGCTTGGGGCCTCCAAGGTGTTCGGAACTGCCTCAGCCACCAAAGCGGATTTCGTTCGCTCGCTCGGAATGCGCTTCATCGACAGGGAGAGCGAGGACTTCGTTGAGGTGTGTAAGCGTGAGACCGATGGATTAGGAGTTCACCACGCTCTTGACCCAGTAGGAGGCAAACACATGATGCGCTCATACAAGGCTCTCCGCTCGGGTGGGCGGTTGTACGCGTTCGGCGGTTCCGCCGCGGTAAAAGGCAGCAAACGCTCGATAGTGACGGCTCTGCGAATGGTGCTGACCACTCCGAAGTTCAATCCGTTCAAAATGATGAGTTCCAACAAGGCAGTCTTCGGAGTCCACATGGGGACTTGGAAGGACGAGGCAGTATTGAAGAATCAGGTATCCTCGTTGGTGGAGATGCTTGAGGACGGGCGAATCTCTCCTGTGGTCGACAAGGTGTTTCGGTTTGAGGAAGTGGCAGCCGCTCAGCAGTATATTCACGACCGCAAGAATCGCGGTAAGGTGCTACTCGATTTCTCGCCTCAAAGCAGATGACCCCTGAATTGGTATTGACGAGTGTTGGAACGGTAGCCTCGGTACTGACCCACTGAATCCCTTTGTATCGCTGTGACGAATACTGAGGGGTTTCGGATGAACCCTTTACAATCTAGGTATTTGTTTAGTTCACAGATTATATCATATGACCTCTAGGGTGAAATGTGGAAGCCTTTGATGAATATTTCAGTCACCTTTCAGCAGATAGGAAGGACACCATGGAGAAACTTAGGGAAGTTATTCATTCAAGTCTACCAGATGGTTTTGAAGAAGCGATGAACTACAATATGCCAAGTTGGGTTGTACCTCATTCAATCTTTCCAGATGGTTATCATGTCGACCCGCAATTACCACTACCGTTTCTGAGCATTGCTTCACAAAAGCGGCATATCGGTTTCTATCACATGGGCATCTATGCGAGTCCTAAACTATTGGAATGGTTCACCCAAGAGTATCCCAATCACTGCAAGACTAAACTTGACATGGGCAAGAGTTGCATTCGCTTCAAGAATCCATCCAAAATTCCATATGAATTGATAGGCGAATTGTGTTCAAAGATGTCAGTTCAAGAATGGGTCAGTTTGTATCAAAAACAGTATCATTGATTATTCAGATACATGGGTCCCCCTCTGCATAGACGGGTATAACGAGGGTAGCGATGCAACTGACCCACTGAAAGCCCACTCTACTGCTTTAGAAAATACAGAGGGCAATCGGGTGACCCCTCTCAACACATCCGAGTTGGTTCGTTGATACTTCCAAAAATAATATCAATCCTGACCCCTCTCTGCAATCGTGGACAGGCGAGGAGCTGGAGCTGATGAAGTCCACGCGGCGGCTGCGAGGGCTAGGGTCAAAGCCGAGGCGGACGCGAAGAAGGCAAAGGAACAATGGAGGATTGAAAATCCTGCAGAAGCCATTGCAGAGTTAGAGGCTGAGGTAGAGGAAATTACTAAGAAATATAATAAGTTGCGGGATATATATGGCCCTATTTTAATTGCAGTCACTATTCCAGCAATAGTTGGCCTGTCGTTCTTGGCATTTCTCTAGGTTTTGAACTCTTGAAGAAAGTTGCATGGGTACCCCTCACTCGTAGAGTACGAGATGGTTGCCATTTCGGTCGTTATCAATCATGAATTGGACGAAGTAGCGTGCGCGCGCACCTTGGTCATCGGTGATTTCGCTACGGTCGCCATACCGGCTCATCAGATTAGTTAGAGATGGGTTGTGCTGCTCCTCGGTACACTGTGGGGCTTCGCTTTCCTGTTGGCCGGGCTTCTCACCCTCATACAGATCGCTGGCATTGCAGGCAATCACTTCCTCGCACCAGCGGTAGCAATCATAGGGAGTTCCACAGATGAAGTCCCCCGTGCGGAAACACAGTTCGTCTGGTATGACCCAGTCATCAGCCCATGTCGATGATGCGCGGTCAATGTCGGAGTCCGAGCCGAGACTGTCGTAGAACTGATGGGTGTGGTACAAGCCGAGGAAATGACCGAGTTCATGGCTCGGAATGTAACTGGTGGCGAAGGTTGCTGCGCGCACGAAGTTGACGTAATGGTCGCGCAAGTGCCATGGATATTGGCTGTACGCACCCCATCCATCCGACATCAGCACGATGTTGACCATGGTTGGCTCGTACCCATCGATGAATCCATCACCTAATTGCCCGATGGCGACGTTGTCACCATCACCGGCCTGACTGTCATTTGTACGGTTATCGATGCGTTCGGACTGATACTCATCGGTCACATTTGGAAAAATCATGTCAACATACACGATATTGGCGAGGGCGAAGTGGATACCAGATGGATTGTACACGCTGTTGATGAGTTCAAGGCCCGTGTCCAGTGTGGTTTCATTGGCTAGCCAATCATCGCCATTCTTGTTCTTGTAGACGAAGAAATTCACTGCGAGCGTCTTCGTGGGGCCTGCAACATCACAATCGAGGCCCGGATATGGCGATTCTGCAGAAACCTGCTGCCAGTATTGTTGCTCATCGCATACTACCTCCTCCTCGTCGACGGACAGGTCATTACCCAGGCATCCTGACAGGGAGGCGGCGACGAGAATCAGCAGAACAAAACCCGTTGCGATTTTCATTCCATCATCTCATCTAGGATATTTTCGACATTCTTCGCTCTAATATCGCGGCGTTCGGCTTCTCTGCCGGCCATCCAATCTTCACGTGGAGCCATGTCGAGATTGTGGCCAGCCGCCACGCTCTTACCTCGCATCTCGACCAACCTTCTACGCGCTTGTTCGTAACTGTCAGCACGCTTGTCCCACTGTGCTGCTGGCCAACCGCAATCCCATCTACCCACTTCGTAGGCATTCTCCTCAATCCACGCTCCACAACGAGAATTGTAGCACCGTGCCTTCTCCATATCACCCTCAATCCAGAATGTGATTTCACGACATACTGGGCAGGCGTTGCGGTCAAAGGTGGCTAGGTCGACGTGTGCATCCTCACCGACGAAATCCATCTCCCAGACGGTGATTGCTCCAGTTATCGCATCTGTGGTTGCGGCTTTCGACAGGAATCCACGCATTACGTCCCATGCATCTTCCTCTTTGTTGAATATCCCAAGGACGGTTTTCTCAGACCCTCCATTGCTGACCGAGGGAACATACACGTTCTGCTTACCCTCTGCCATGATACCACCAGCCAACCCGTGGCGAATGAATCCACCGCCTTGAGATTAGGTGATATTTGGGGTTTCAGAGATTATTGGCTGCAGCGGTAAGCCGTTCAACAGTAGCCGCGCGAACCGACGTCGTAGGGACTCCATTTGAGGTGAATATTGCGAATGGCAACACGTCGATTGCAGCGACAATACCGGGATGCAGTGAGCGGAAAGCAGCCGCTTCTGATGATTCCCTCTCCAACCATGAAGTGACCATTGCATTTGGAAGATTTAGGTCAGTAGGCTGCGTATCCTGCAAATGAGCAGCCAATTCTATGCAGTTGAGGCAGTCGCGGCCAGAGAAGATTAGCAGTCCGCATTGTGCATCCCAAGCATCACGCCAATTCTCGTCGAATCGCATAGGTCTCGCCTCGATGCAAAGGACGCACGTTCATATGGGCGCTGCTGATGCAGTGTCATATGGTAGAAGTCGGAGATGACGCACCTGATTTTGCTCTACACGATGGAGAGCGCAACATAGTGACCGGTTCTGAGTTTCGCGGGCAGCGAGTGGTTCTGGCGTTTTTCCCCGCTGCTTTCACCGGGGTATGCAAGACCGAATTGTGTACTTTTCAGGACTCACTTGCAAGGTTGAATGACGCAAATGCAACGGTGCTAGCAATCAGTGTTGATGCTCCGTTCGCCAATGCTGCATTTGCTGAGGCAAACGGTGTCGAATTCCCTATCCTATCAGACTACACGCGCAGCACGGTCAACGCTTACGGTGTTGCTTTGGACGATTTCGCCAGTATGGCTGGATATACAGCGAGCCAACGGGCGGTTTTCATCGTCGACGAGAACGGTGATGTGATGTGGAAGTGGGTTGCAGATAGTCCCGGGGAGCAGCCCGATTACAGTGCGGTACTCGAAGCTCTGAGTGCCTGATTACGGCCAACAGACCTCGACCACTGCAAGTCCGCCTTCGTAGGGCATCGGTGCGTCCGGCTTCTCGATTCGTATTCTCAATGAGGCAAGATTAGCCTCTACTCGAATAAGCGCCGATATCTTCTCGCAGAGAGTTTCCATCATCCTGACAGAATCTCCTTCGGAAATCACCGAATACACTGCTCTCTGCAGTGTTCCATAATCAATGCTGGTTGCGAGTTCATCTTCACTCGCATCAGCAGCAAGGGTGGCCCAAACAGAGACAACGAATGTCTGCGGAGCCTCGCGCTCCCAGTCAAACACCCCATGCGGGCCTTCCACTCGATAGCCTTCAACAGCGACGACGGTAGCCATTCGCACACCTCAGTCGTCGCGCTCATGCACCCAGATTAGGTGGTATCCGAACTCGGTCTTGATGAATCGGTCACAGTCGTTTACCGGCTGCTCAAAGCACGCTGCGCTGAACGCAGGTACCATCTGCCTCTCTTGGAACCAGCCGAGGTCACCTCCACTCGAGCCGCTTGGACACGTTGAGTGCTTTTTGGCAGCCTTCTGAAATGCCTTCAGCGGCTTACGGGCTTCCTGAATCTCAGACAATAGCCGAACGGCGTCCGACTTAGCCCTCACGAGAATGTGACTCGCATGAGCGCGCCGAATTGCCATACCCGCACCTCGGACCATTTGCACATGACCGTTGCGGAAGCGGTTTCAGCCCCAAGACAGGCCAGCGGCATAAGTGCCGTAGATGATACCGGAGACCGCCAGACTTTCCGCGTTGAAGTGACTCATGTCATCCTTGTAGGTGTGGTATTCCCAAGAACCAGTGCCGTAGCAAACTAGTGCTCTGCCCGGGTCACCGCCCTCTGCCTCTTGGATATCATAGACGAACGGCCCATGGTCCGAGTTGTATGGCATGCCGGTTGGACTGTTCTTCTCCCCATCCTTTGTCGAGATGTGGATGTCGTAGGTGGAAGCGAGTCCACTCGGATTCTTCTCATTGAACAGGCTGACAATATCACGAATCTCATCGGTGTCACGCGCATCGTTGCCAAATAGGTAGATGTCGTTGCCGCGGGTAGCGTGGTCGATATCGACATGATTCATGTCGAGATTGACGTATAGACGGAGGTACTCTCTCAACTCATCCCTGTACATGTTGACATATGCTTTCGAGCCATGCAGACCTTCTTCCTCACCGCCCCAAGTGCAGAACTTCAGCGTGTAGTAGGGTTCGCCACGACTTTCGGTCATCAAAGCAAATTGGCGAGCGAGTTCAAGCACGGTAGCACTTCCAGAGGTATCGTCAATTGCGCCAGGACCGTTGTATACTGTATCATGATGGGCACCGAAGATGATCAACTTCTCAGTCTGGCCCGGAATCACTCCGCACGGAACATAGACTTCACGCTGACCTTGATTGTCCACATCGGTGTAAATCTGAATCAGGTCGCTGCCTGAGACGACACGGTCACGAATCTTCTCGCCGACCTCATCACTGACCATCATGAAGGGAACTCCCTCTGGGACGGTCTCAAATTGACTGATATCGACCGACTTGAAGTAGGGCACACAGCGATTCTCCCCCGGAATCTTGCAGTTGCCCGGGGGGTTGTCTGGGTCCTTGGCGACCGCGACGAGGATTAGTGCGAATAGGTCGTTGGTTTGTGCCTGCAGGAATAATTCCGTATTGCTGGCAACACCGGCTTGGCCCCAAACCAGTCCTACGGTTCCAGACGCATTTTCCCACGCCGATACATCAGAGCCGTTGCCAAGGTCAGTCACCGGCATTCTGTCGGAGTAGCGGATATCGTTGCTGCCGCTATAACCCTGAATGACGAAGTCGATGCGGTGTTGGAACTCCTCGATGGATGCGCCAAAAATCATATCGGGATCACTGCATGGTGCGACTGCGTTTAGGTTCCCGGGCGAACAAATGGATAGGGTCGGCGCACTAGTAATTTCAAACATTGAAACAGCGAATGAATCCATTGTGGTCGACATTCCGAAAGAAGTGAAATTAGCCTTATTTGACTCCGCGGTATTCCTTTCCTCAATTGAGCCAGACATCCGACCATCCCACTCTGGATGGCCTAGAGCGACCAAACCCTCCGCGAATCCTCGCGCTTGGTCTGGGTCGAATTCGATGAGTTCGTAGTCGATGCCACCAGATACCCAATCGATAAAGTCCTCAGCGAAGATGAAGGCAGTCGTGCCAGTGGCTACGACCAGAATTGCAACGACTGCAATCGCTGGAATTGTTGCCCAAGGAGCGCGCTGCTGGATTCTGCTGAGCAATCCTTCATTTTCCTCACCGCCTCCAATCTCAGCGGAGATTGTCGATGAAGCATCGTACTCAGCAAGCCTCTCGATGAGTTTAGCCTTGTTGCCACCAACAGCAAGTCCTCGGCTCCGCGCCTCGTCCTTGAGTTCTGCAGCAGTCATCGCATCGTAACTGATTGCAACCCCTCCATGAACTGGTCTTCATCCTTCATTCTTGAAGTCGTGGGGTGTTTGCTCTCGACTACCCCCTTGGTCAGTCGAGACTTACTTCATCGCCGGTCCAACGCTTTCCGAGCGAGTGCTCAACATCCATCTGGTCGAGTATTCTCGCAACTACGAAGTCGACAAGGTCATCGATGCTCTCTGGCTGATGGTAGAACCCTGGCGAGGCAGGAAGCACTACCACTCCCCAGCCCGATAATTTGGTCATATTCTCTAGATGCACAGTCGCGTACGGTGCCTCACGCGGAACCACGATGAGCGGCCGTCTTTCCTTCAGCGCAACCATCGCACTGCGAGTGACCAGATTGTCAGAAATGCCCGCAGCGAGTTTTCCGATGGTCGTGCCGCTGGCAGGGCAAATCACGTAGTGGTCCATCTTAGCAGATCCAGATGCTGAACGAGCAGCGAGGTTGTCGTTGTCCTCTAACTCAACCCCGGGCAACTCGGCGAGTTTTTGCGGAGTAATGCCAATTTCCAAGTCGAGATTGATTGCACCATCTCGGGTCACGATGAGTCGAATATCCCAGCCATTTTCAGACAGAATCTCTGTGAGCCGGACGCCATAACGAGCACCCGATGCTCCTGTCAGTGCGACTACTGCCTCGGGCATATATTGCCGGGGGCGGTCAGACCACTTCAAGAATTGGCAGGAGGCAGATTCTCCTCTAGGGCGGTGAGAAATTCATCGAATGCTGCCATCGCAGCAGGGAATCCTGCATCGTCGCCACCCCAAGCTATTCTCAGATAAGAATCAAGACATTCATCGAACATTCCACCGGGGGTGGCGAGCAACCCTCTATGCTTTCCATGCAAGGCCAAAGCCTGCACAGCAGGCCAATCATTTGGCAGAGGAATCAGACCGAAGATTCCAGTGGGGGGTGGAGTCCACTCGATTCCATGCTTGGTGAGCACAGCGCACAACTTCGGCAGGTTGCTTTGGCGCTTTGACCTCAATACATCGAGTACGGCATCAAGGTCTCTCCACGCTGCACTAGCTATTGCTACTGATGGCGCTGCCATCAAACCCTGCAGGTTTCGGTAGGCATTCATCGCCGATACGATTAGTTCAGGAGGTCCAATCACCCAACCAAATCGCAGATTTCCGAGTCCGTAGGTTTTGGTGATAGAATTCACAGATAAGCAATGCTCACCCATTTCAAAGAACGGTCTATAGATTTCATCACCCCTTGCTGAGTCAAGATAGACCTCATCTGAGACGATATTGACACCATATTCTGCGGCTTTGTCCACAATCCATCTCTGGTCATCTTCATCGAGCATCCATCCTGAAGGATTCTGCATCGGCGTCAGAATAATGACACTCACATCATCGAGCACTTCCTCAAGTTGTTCTCGGTCGAATTTCCAAGGTCCACAATCACCCGGCTCGCTCGGGCCTCGGTAGAATGGGACTACATCACAGCCGAGTAGACGAGCGCATTGAGTAACTGGGCCGAATGATGGCATTTCTACTCCAATTCGCCGTGATTTTCTTCTGCCCTTTTCGTGCAGAATTGAATCCGGGTCAGGCATTGCAGCAAGTAAGGCAAAAGTCAGAGTTTGGCATACGCCGTGTCCGATTCCGACATTTTCACTCTCGACTCCGTAGCGTTCTGCAATCCATTCTCTTGGGTCTTTACCAGTTTGCCAGAATCCAATCAACTCACCTTCATCAAGGCGGGATAGCAGTTCCTCTTGATTCCAGGGGTAGATGAATCCGGATTGCGACAGATCGTGTTGGCGGTTTTCCATCAATCGCGGAATGTACCAGTCTAGAATGCCGACTGAGGGAATACCCTCTCCGGCTGTAGGTCCGCCCAGTGCTGGCGAAAATGTATTGTCTTCAGTCATCGGTTCACCTCACAGCCATGGCGGCTCATCTGCTAAATGTTGCATTGTCATAGGAATTCTTGCCAGAGCACTTTCCATAGCTACCAGAAGTTCCGTCTCTAAGCGGGCTCGGTTGATTTGCTCGCCGCTCGCATCGGTAGAGAGTCCGAGGGCTGCAAGGCTGGTTGTCAGTCCAGAATCGAGGCCGCAGCCATTCAGCGATTCCACGCGGCCTCGCTCAGTATCGAAATTGATGGTGAATCCATGTCTACTAACCCAGCGCATGAAGGCGAGGCCGACCGAACCGATTTTGTTGCCATCAACCCAGATTCCCTGCATGCGCTCATCGCGGCAGGCTTCGATGCCGCAGGCTGCCAGTGCATCGAAAGCCCATTGCTCCAATAGAGCGGTTATTCGCTTGACATTGGCCTCGCCTTGCTGGTTCCACAGGAAGATTGGATAGACGGTCAACTGCCCCGGTCCATGGTAGGTGATTCCTCCTCCACGGTCAGTGTTCGCACGCGTATAGTCTGAGGGGATGTTGGTGCCATCACGCCGAGCCGCCGGCCCGATGGTCACTATCTCTGGGTGCTCTACAAAGATGAGAGTATCAGGAATCGTATCCTCGAGTCGAGCCTGTTGAAGTCTCTTCATCTCGTCTGCCACAATTCGATACGGCACGCATCCGGCGCTAATCACTCGCACTTCTCGCAGTTGTTGAGAAGCCACACCACCGACTTCTGCGATGTCCACCGAAGCCTGCGCCATATCGATGCGAACAGGTGGCAAGCCTTCTCCATTTTCATTGGTGGGAGTCTTGGGTATTGACTCGGATGACTTGAATAAGGTACTGAGGGGTGCGGAGCATGTGCTACCAGACACCCTGCATCTTTTCGACCGGGAAGACCGTCGAAACTACTGCCGAATCTTGGCGGCTGTTGCTTTGGCTGATGGACGAGTCACTCTTGAGGAGATGGCCAATTATGAGTCAAGGATGGGCATGGCATTGTTGACTCAGGAGGAGCGGGTGATGATGCGGCAGGAATTGAAGCGCGGGCGCTCTTTCATTGAGGCTGCTGACGATATGCATCCCGCGCACCTGCGCGTTGCTTTGCGGGATGCGCTATTGATGGCGGCCGCCGATGGCCACTACGATACTCGCGAGATTGATATCGTGAAGAAACTCGCTCGCAAGGCCGCGTTTTCAGGGGCTGACCTCGAGACGCTCTACGATTGGATTGACGATGGGTGGGAATGGATGAAGAGGGGCAGGCGCGTCTTGCAACTTCCGGAAGAAATCCGCCATTGGAATAGCGTGTACGATGATGAACTCAATTCGAATGAATTGCGCGTCCAAGAGTCTTGAGAACCGCCTCGTGAAATGCTTCAGTCATTGTTGGGTGTGCATGGATTGTTGCAGCAACATCTTCGAGCACCGCCCCCATCTCAAGAGCGAGGGTGAATTCACCAGATAACTCAGCGACGTGACTGCCAACAGCCTGTACTCCAAGAATGACGTTGTCAGATTCTCTCGCCACCACCCTGACAAAGCCCCCGGTCTTCTCTGCCTCAAGTGTGAGGGCACGACCGTTAGCAGCAAGTGGGAACTTACCGATTCTCACTGATTCACCGGCAGCTTCTGCCTCAGCCGGTGACATACCGACACTGATGATTTCAGGTTCTGTGAATACTATGGCTGGAATCGCAACCGGGTCAAATTCATGGTCCTCGCCGGCGATAATCTCCGCAACTATCTCTCCCTGAGCGCTCGCCTTGTGTGCAAGCATCGGTTCACCGACCAAATCACCGATAGCATAGATTCCTCGCATATTGGTTTTGCACTGTGAATCGACTGCAACGAAGTGGCCAGATTCATCCATCTTCACGCCGGTTTCCTCAAGACCCCATCCTTGCGTATTGGCCTTGCGTCCAACGGTTACCAATACGCGGTCGAATGTCTCAGTCGTTACTTCACCTTCTCCGTTCTTCCAAGATAGTTCAACTTCTGAGCCCTTCACTTCGGCTCCCTGTGCAAGGCAATTGGTATGGATAGTGACACCATTCTTCCTCAGCCAAATTTCCAGTGGTCTACGCAGTTCTGCATCGAAGATGGCCATCACCGAATCAAGTCCCTCTATGACGGTGACTTCGCTTCCCAGTTTACGCATGGCGCACCCCAGTTCAAGTCCGATATAGCCGCCGCCGATGACAGCGACTCTTGCTGGCAACTCGTCGATGTCCAACGCCCCTGTTGAAGTCAGGATATGCTTCTCATCTGCGGGCATGAAAGGTAAGTCGATTGGACTGGAACCGGTTGCAAGAATTACGTTCTCGGTACTGATGTGAGCGATTTTCTGACCATCTCCATCAGAGACGATGCAGGTTTTGCCATCGATGAATGAACCCCACCCTTTGATGTGGCGGACCTTAGCTGCCTTGAGTAGAGCCTTGACTCCATTGTTCAACTTGCCAACGATATCATCCTTCCAAGAGATTAGAGCGGTCATATCCACTGAGACATCCCCACTGACATTGAGACCCATATGCCCGGTCTGGTGCTGTTTTAATGCCTCAAATCGGTCGGCGGCGTGGATGATGGCTTTCGAAGGTATACAGCCACGAATCAGACAGGTTCCTCCGGCCTTGTCTCCCTCGACGATAACCGTGTCCAAACCCAATTGGCCTGCTCGGATTGCAGCGACGTATCCTCCCGGGCCTGCGCCGACCACAAGCACTTGACAAGAAATCTGTTCGACCATTAGGCCACCTCACATGAATATCGAAGATGGGTGCTCAAGCATGCCCTTCACAGCCTGCACCATGGCGGCGCCATCCGCCCCGTCTACCACACGGTGGTCAAAGGAGGATGAGAGGTTCATCATGCGGCGGATGACGATTTTTCCACCGCGAACCACCGCTCTGTCCTCGGCTTTGTGTACACCAAGGATGGCGACTTCGGGATGATTGATGATTGGCGTAGCACCTAGCCCGCCATCTCGTCCAAGACTCGTGATGGTGAATGTGGAGTCAGATAGGTCATCGAGGGAAGCGCTGCCATCGCGAGCTGCCTGCGTGACACGACCCAGTTCAGTCGCTGTCTGCCATACATCGAGGGATTCGACATTTTTCACCACCGGGACATATAATCCGCGTTCGGTGGTTGTGGCGATTCCAATATTGGCTGCCTCATGCAAGACCAGCATATTGCGTCCTTCGTCGTGGATTGCATTACAGCCGGAGTGGTCGCCTTGGAATGCCTTGACAAGAGCCTGCATGATGAATGGCAAGTAAGTGAGTTTTGGCTGACCTTCCTTGCGATTGCTGTTCAGCCATTGGCGCAGTGCTTCAAGGTCGGTGACATCTACTTCTTCAAAGAATGAGAAATGTGGAATGCTAGTGGTTGACTTTACCATCTGCTCGGCAATCTTACGGCGCAGACCAATCACCGGCACTTCTGTAGTTCCAGATAGGGCGGCTCTTCCACCGCTTGGTGCACTTGCAGCGAGTTCGCCACCACCTGCGAGGTGCGCTTTGATGTCATCATGAGTAATTCGGCCAGCAGGACCGCTTCCAGCAACCGCGCCGAGGTCAATTCCCTCGGATTTTGCTCGGCGCCTTACCGCTGGAGAAGCCAGAGGCTTGCTACTTCGCTCTGCCTTAGGTGCAGGTGCAGTGGGTGCTGGCGCAGGTTCTGCCTCTGACTCAGTCTCAGGCTCAGCCTCTGGCGTTTCTTCTTCGATTTCAGATGCTGTGGCGTTACCTTCACCCTCGACTTCGAATTCGATGCAGACGCTGCCAACTGCGATAATCTCGCCAACAGCTCCGACAGTTTTCGTCACAGTTCCAGTCACTGGACTCGGTATGGTGACATTTGCCTTGTCAGTCATCACGTCGACTATTGGGTCATCTTCCGTCACCGAGGCACCTTCCTCGATGTGCCATGCGATGACTTCGCCTTCGACGACTCCTTCGCCAATGTCTGGAAGTTTGAATTGGTAGATTCCCATGTTCAGTCCCCCTGTGTCCGCTGAATCGCCTCAGTGATGCGTAGTGGACTCGGCATGTAATCCCATTCGGTGGTATGTGGGAACGGTGTATCCCACCCAGTCACACGTTCAATGGGCTTCTCAAGGTGCCAAAAACACCGCTCTTGTACACTCGCCGCCATCTCCGCCCCGAACCCGCTGGTCTTGGGCGCTTCATGAACGATGACACACCTTCCTGTCTTCTCAACCGAGTTTACCACGGTATCTCTATCCCACGGAACCAAGGTTTGCAGGTCGATGAGATCGCATGATACTCCTGAATCTTTGATGGCCTTTTCACTGACATGAACCATCGCTCCCCAAGAGATGACTGTACAATCATCACCCTCGATTACCAATTCGGCTTCTTCTAGAGGTATCGAGTAGTGTTCCTCAGGGACATCAGATGTGGGGTGTCCCTTCCAAGTCGGTACGTTGTGCGGGTCCCCATAGAATGGGCCACGATAGCAGCGTTTTGGTTCAAAGAAGATGACGGGGTCGTTACATTCGACCGCGCTGATTAGCAGTCCTTTCGCATTGTATGGATTGGAGCAGTAAACCACCTTGATGCCAGGGGTGTGGGTGAATTGTGCTTCTGGTGACTGTGAGTGATGGTGTCCTCCCTTGATACCGCCACCGGCGGGTGTCCGGAAGGTGAGTGGTGTCCAGAATTCCCCTCCCGAACGGTGGCGGATTTTTGCAATCTCGTTGACAATCTGGTCATATGCTGGAAAAATGTAGTCTGAGAACTGAATTTCAACCACAGGACGCAGGCCATTCAGCCCCATACCGAAGGCGGTGGCAGCGATTCCTCCTTCGGCCAGCGGAGAATCGAATACGCGGTGTGCGCCGTGTTTGTCTTGCAGGCCATCAGTGACTCTGAAGACGCCACCGAAGTAGCCAACATCCTCACCAAAAATGACGACATTCTCATCTTTTCCGAGCAGATTGTCGAGGCCGCTGTTCAGCGCAGCAATCATGTTCATTTCAGCCATAATAACACCTCATTTACCGAGTTCCTCTCGTTGTTCTTGAACGTGCCACGGCACTTCCTCGTAGACTTCGGTGAAGATGGTACTCGCTGGTGGATACGGTCCGCTGGCGAGGTCGCCGTGAGTCACCGCTTCTTTGTAGGCAGCCATCACAGCGGCATCTGTCCTCTCTTCAAGTTCGGTATGCTTGTTCTCTGACCACTCACCTTTGACGATGAGGTGGTTCTTCAAACGCTCAATCGGGTCACCACCGGGCCAGTATTCGTGTTCATCACTCGGTCGATATCGACTCGGGTCGTCACTGCTGCTGTGTGCGCCGGTGCGGTAGGTCAGAACTTCGATGTGTGTGGGGCCTTTTCCAGCACCGGCTCGCTCTCTCGCCCACTTTGTAACTGCAAATAGGGCGAGGAAGTCATTGCCATCCACTCTGAAGCACGGTATGTCGTATGGAAGGCCACGGGTGGCGAAGTTCGTACCGCCTGTGGCGAGATTGCGATGAGTGGAGATGGCCCACTGATTGTTGACGACGTTGAGGATTACAGGTGGCTTGAACACGCTGGCGAAGTTCAGCGCGTAATGGTAGTCACCCTCTGCGCTTGCCCCATCTCCAATCCAAGTAATGGTGACTTCATCCAATCCGCGGTAGGAACTGGCCATTGCCACTCCAACCGCTTGCGAGAATTGGGTACCTACCGGGCTTGAAATAGAGATGAAATTCCCTTCACGCCAAGTGTAGTGAACCGGCATCTGCCGACCCTTCACATTGTCCTCGATGTTGCCAATACAATGGCAAATCATGCTGACCATGTCTCGACCACGCACGAATTGAGCGCCGGGTTGGCGATAGGACGGGAATATCCAGTCTTGTTCCTGCAAAGCCATGGTTTGGGCGATTGCAATCGCTTCTTCACCAAGAGAGCGCATGTAGAACGACAATTTGCCAGTGCGCTGCATCTTCATCATGCGGTCGTCGAAAATCCGCAGTTGAACCATCAGTTCCAGCCCTCGCATCAAGGTCTCATCGTCGAGGCTGGGATCCCAATCACCTACCGCATTGCCATCATCGTCGAGAACTCGGACTAATCCATTGGCGTGCTCGACGGTATCTTCAGAACTGCAGGCTATCGGATCGGGTCGGGAAAGGTCTGCTGGCGCCCAAGGCCACGCATCAAAGGATGCAGTGTCTCCCGGGCGGAATGGCGCTGTGGGGACCTGGTAGGGGCCGATGTCGGCTCCGTCATCTCCATCCGCCATATTTGCACCTCTCCGTGATTTGTCCTTCATCGTTGTGTTATGCCATCATCGCCGATGGCTTCGCTGTACAGTATCCCTGCCCGATAGGATGAGCGAACCAGTGGACCGCACGCAACGCCCTTGAATCCAAGTTGGCGTGCGGCCTGATCCCACTCGGCAAATCTCTCTGGTTCTGGGAATCGGTGAACCGGTAGGTGACGTGGACTGGGTGCAAGATACTGGCCTATTGTGACTAGGTCAACACCGACTTCGCGCAGCATTGCGAGTGCCTCAACAACCTCATCGTCTGTTTCGCCGACCCCAACCATCAAACTGGATTTGGTCAGGATATCAGGGCGCATTCTCTTGGCCTCGCTGAGGATGCCGAGCGATTGTTGGAATGAGGCCCGGTGGTCCCGAACCGTCGAGTCGAGACGAGGTACACACTCGACGTTGTGTGCGAATACCTTGAGCGGTAGTTCAGGAAGCAGGATTGTTAGTGCTGAAAGGTCACCGGACAGGTCTGAGCAAAGGAACTCAAGACCGACATCAGGACGCCGCTCAGCCACCGCCATGATGCAAGCTCGATAGTGACTGGCACCTTGATCTGACAACTCATCTCGATTGACACAGGTGATGACCGCATGATTCACGCCCATCAGGTCAACGGCCTCGGCAAGGTTGGCTGGCTCCATTGGATCCAGAGGAGGGGGTGACTTGACAGTTCCAACCGCACAAAACCGGCACGCACGAGTGCATTCCTCCCCGGCAATCATGAAGGTGGCAGTTCCCCTTCCCCAGCAGTCATGGATATTCGGGCAACGAGCCTGTTGACATACAGTGTTCAGTTTGTGTTCAAGGACGTTAGAGCGTACTGAATTGAAGGCGACTTGAGCATCACCTGATGGCAGACGAGTTTTGAACCACGAAGGTAATCGTTTACTCTCTGCCGACCGTCTTTCCAGCGCTGTCATTCGAGCAGGGCCGCCACACCCTCCAGTCATGACATCTTCTGGGGATTCCATCATCGGAAGTCTACGTTCAGGCATCCGCTCCGCTCCTCGATAGGCCTTGTAATGGCGAATGAGGTTAATCGTTTGTTCCCCGCCCTTCGGGCGGGAATCCGAGTCAATCCAATAGGTCACGTTGAAGTTCAGGAGGTGCCTCAGGCACCTGTGGAATCACCTCGTAATCCGATGCGTCTAGACGACAGAGTGGCCTTGGTAACCGGGGGTTCCAAGCGTATCGGAGCGGAAATTTCACGTGTGCTTGCCAAAGCCGGGGCGATGGTGGCCATTCACTGCCATAGTTCGACAGAAGACGCAGAGGCCTTGGTCGATGAGATTGAGGCGGCAGGAGGCGATGCTCTAGTGGTAAAGGCCGACCTGAGGGAAATTGATGACCGTCATCAGTTGATTGATGAGGTGGTTGAACGTGCTGGTAGGCTCGATATTCTTGTGAATAATGCCTCGTCCTTTGAACGGCTTCCACTCAGCGAAATGAACGACGATGCCGCTCGTGAAATGTGGATTCTGAACGCTGAAGCACCGTTGATGCTGATTCATCATGCATCGCGGCATCTATCCTTCGAAGGTGCATCCTCACCGGGAAGCGTGGTGAATATTGTCGATAATGCGAGTGACTCCTCTCCGTGGCCCAATCACAGCCATTACAGCGCCAGTAAGGCTGCACTGATTGCGATTACTCGAAGCCTCGCGGTCGAACTTGCTCCAACCATCCGTGTCAACGCTGTTGGTCCCGGTGCCATCATGTTCCAGGATTGGGAATCCGATGCTCGCAGAAAGGAGATTCTCTCACAGGTGCCAATGGGGCGAGTCGGTACCGCTGAGGAAATTGCCAACACTGTTCTATTCCTAGCCGCAGGACCAACATATGTCACAGGCCAGATCATCAATGTCGATGGCGGATGGTCATTGACCTGAGTCAGGCCAAAGCTCGCTTCATGGTTCGTAGCGAAGAATCCAGTGCTTCGAGTAGCGCATCAATATCGGGCTCTGTATTATTTGGTGAAAGGCTGATTCGAAGAGCGGCGAGAGCCATGCTATCATCAGCGCCCATTGCAGTGAGCACATGTGATGGCTCTCCTGCTGAAGTAGTGCATGAAGATGAGGAAGAAAGTGCTACTCGATGCCTATCGATTTCAACCAATAGCGGCTCCGCCGCGATAGGTGTAAATGCCAGATTGATAATGCCTGATACTGCACCTTTTACAGGGGTGTTGAAGGTAGCGCCCATCATTCTTCCAGCGAGGTGTTTTCGTAAGCGGTCACACATTCTATCCATGGAGTCTATAGAATCTGCAAGCGACTCCATCACTTGCTCAGCAGCCGCTCCAAGGCCGACTATCGCAGCTACTGACAGTGGCCCGGCTCTGCGACCACCTTCTTGCCCCCCACCGTGTATCAGAGAGTCGATTCTCACACCTTGCCGTACCCAGAGGATTCCAATTCCTCGCGGGCCTCCAATCGCATGGCCTGACATCGATGCTAGGTCGATTCCGCTTCCACCAAGACAAATCTCCATTCGTCCGCCAGCAGCAGTCAAATCGGTGTGAATCAAGGCATTTTTCGCATGTGCTCTGACGACTCCAATCAGGTTGGCATTGTCATCGGATGTTTTAGCGAAATCCTGGATGACTCCAGTTTCATGGTTGGCCAGATGTGCGGATACTACCGTGACGCCTTCATCGAGTATTGATTTCAATGATTCGTGGTCGTAAACGCCTTGTGAATCGACTCCGAAACACCTTCTTTCAAACCCGTGCTGAGACAACCAGTTTGCTGCTCGTTGAACATTCAGATGTTCGGTTGCACCTACAACCACACACTTCCCCTTCCTCTCTCTAGCCCATGCTGCACCTTTGATTGCATGATTGACCGATTCATCAACCCCAGAAGTGAAGATGATTTCACTTGGGTGATTGGCCCCTAATAGAGTGGCTACTGATGAGCGGGCAGCCTCGACAGCCTGCAGAACTGTTGCCGATTCCTGCTGTGGTGCTGTAGGATCTAGATGCAGTTGGTCCGTCCAACCTAGCATGGCCGCACTGACCCTTTCAGACAGTGGCGTGGTCGAGAGGTGGTCGAGGTGAACCCGGCCGATATCATCTGACATTCAATTGCCTCGCTGACAAGTCCTGTCGAGACTTGCAAATAAGCGCTACACAGGTTAGCCTACACCCTTTATTGTTAGTGGGAACTTACTACTGAGGCTTCCACACGCTTGAATAGAGGTGGGCGATTGCCACGCTCGCAGGGATAGCCAAGTGGTCAACGGCACCGGACTTAAGATCCGGGGGCAATAGCCTTCGTAGGTTCAAATCCTACTCTCTGCACCAGCAATTTCTTCCAGCGTCAGTGTTGATTGTCGCAGCAGTAACTACTCGCTTGGAACCGAGGTTGATTAAGTAGATGAGAATCACTCTAATACGCTGTTTTTCGCACTTTTTCAAACACTTTCAACTTCGACCTTTGGTCGAACTTAACGCGGTAAAGCGTAAATGGGCCGGACGGTCAGGGAGGGGTGTAGCAGGTCTTTCGATGTCCGACAATTACAACATGGCTCGTTCCATACCATTGCTGCTTGTCGGTATCCTGATGTTCTCTACTTTGGCGACAATCGTTCCGGCTCCTGCTGAAGAACTGATGGATGTGGAACAGCGACTTGAGGCTGCAGGGCAGGTCAACTATGATCTCTACTTCGCTTCACCCAGCGGTGGAATCCCCGGAGACGGATTGATTACCACAGAAAGGCCGGATAGTGGTGGGCAAGAGGACCAATCTGCAACCGATGGCTCCGTTGAATTCGTCACCAATGAAATGCTATCTGACCTCGAAATCTCCGGAGATTCAACAACGGGTAACGCATACAAATTTCACCTCACACTTTTCCTGAAAGCAACAGGCCCAGAAGGCTCGACAGTAGACTGGACCATCAGCGTCCTAAATGAGAATTCACACATCGCCAGTGATTCTTGGGAAACAGATGCTTGTGACGGTGGTTTTGGCAGTGGCGGTTGTGGGTTTAATGAGAATCACAGGTATCCTGAGTTCAGTCAATCATCAATCACAATCGATGAAGGTGACCGAATCAAGGTTCTAGTCTCAGCTAGCATGAACTGTGGCGGTGGTGGACCCGGATTTGGTAACGACTCCAGCGCCCGGAGCTTTCATGACAACGAATGCGATGCTTGGGTGGCTTTCAATCAAATCGATGAGTTTTCCGACCGTTGGTCAATGCTTCAAGTGAATACTAATCCGGTTGAAGGTTCACAGGTCAAGGTCCACCGCCCCGGTTCAGTTTGGACTGATGATGAAGTTGAGGTTTGGTTCCCCAATGACACTCCAGAGAACCGAGTGATGCAGTTTAATCTAGAAGTTAGAGATTCTTTTGGTCGCGATGATGTCAACACTGTTCGGCTGACCGTCATTGACCCCAACGGCCTCACTGAAGAAAGCCACACTTTCGATGAGAATGAATTGGTTGTGGACAATAACGCGCTTCGCGCTCAGTTCAATTGGACTTACTCCGGTGGCCTTGAGCCCGGCGATTATGAAGTGGACTTGGAAGTCGTAAATATCCAGGGTAAGACATTCCTGATTGACCACGACCCGGTGAGTCTGAGTAATTACGGAGTCAGCCTTACTCACAACCTTGGTAGGAATGTGGAGTATGTTGCTCCAGACCAATCGACCGTCATTCCGCTTGAGTTGCGGCATATTGGTGCGGATGGTAACATGACGGTCGAACTATCGCTGCTAGGTAGTCTTGGCTCGAATTGGGATGTCATTTGGGACCGAGCAGACCGAACATACTCATTACCGAACGGTGGTCAGTCGATTCATCCAACTTTAGAATTGCGCGCCCCGAGTGATCTGTCTGGCAGCCCAGACCAGATTACCCTCCGAGCAGTAGCATACGACGAGGAGGAAATTCTAGTCCACCAGGCCAATTTGCAGTTGGATATTGAGAAGTTGGACACCTTTGCTCCACCTATGGTCTCGATATGGAATGAGGAGCATACCGAGTACTTCGCGAACTCTAGCCTCGACAACATCGATGAGAGCATCCCGCGATATGTGGAAAACGGAGTGTTCACTACTTTCTATCTTGAGATTTTCAACACAGGATTCGACACAGACCAGTTCCGAATTGACGTACTACAGGATTCTAAGGCAAATGTTCAGTTCTACGACAATGACACCGGCGAGCGTATTGACGAGGATGAAGGTGATGGGACATACCACACCAGTAACCTCGATAGGCACACTACACAGGTCCTACGATTGCGTGTGAAGCCCTCAGTGAGTAGAGATGACCCCGATGTTGGCTTGATTGAACTGGAAATTCTCAGCATCGGCAACTCGACCCAGAAAGCGGTTGTATCCTTCACCATCCAACGCACCTATGGCATACAGGCTGAGGTGGTGTACGATTGTGATGGAATAGTGCCAATCGGACATATTGTTGCCGAGGACTGCCTATCAACGTCCGACCATCTTTCTCTGAACATTGACGTTGTGAATTCATTGTCTAGTGGAGACCAAGTTACCGATTGGTTGGTGAAGAACCCTGCTTTGCTTGAGCGCAATATCGACGACGTGGTCTATCCGGATGCAAATCCAGTTTACGGGCTGTGGGTTTTCAACATCAAGGATATGAATGGCGATT
Organism: uncultured Candidatus Poseidoniales archaeon; assembly: GCA_964647665.1. GTDB lineage: Archaea > Thermoplasmatota > Poseidoniia > Poseidoniales > Thalassarchaeaceae > CAUZSM01. The sequence goes on along the minus strand of CAZYIX010000003.1, from coordinate 42,096 downwards.
CTGCACCGATGGTGCAATTGGCTCCCGGGGATTCCATTACTTTGGACATGGATATTTTCCTCACCCAGCAAGTAGTCGAGGGGAATCACACGATATACCTACGAATAATTGAGGATATTCAGGATGAGAGCGAGGCTCGATACTTCGACCTTCCAATCGTCATCGAAGTTGCGAAGTCTGACCCAGACCTCTCTATTCATCAGGTATCTCAATTGCCACCACTGCAACCCGGTGAGGCCCGCTCTATTCAGATGAAGGTACGCAATAACGGCAATTCTGAATTCATTGTGTTGCTATCCTCCAACCTGCGCTCCTGTCCTGAACCTGGTGAGGCTAGCATCGATGAGTGGTGTGCAGATGTGGATAGCGCCACAGGTTCTGAAGTCATCAGCATCCAACCTTTCAGCGAGGCGACGTTCACTCTACACGTGCAGGCGCCTGATTCTGCTCTGAACGGCGAAGAAAAGGTGGTGGTCATCACCGCTAAACCGATTTCAGAAGATGAGTCATTCCCAGATTCTTCCACTGCCGAGAAACCAGTGACTGTGCAGGTCAATGTTGGCAATCCTCTCGCTATCATTTGGCAGGAGATTACTCACCCGTTCCAACGCTGGACAACCATGCTGCTGATGTTTGGTGCGGTTGTGCTTGTCGTCGCTTGGGTGATGGGCCGCAAGAACCGAGTTACATACATCGACGACTGGGTTGATGATGAACTTGAAATCGATGAAGAAGAACTGGATATTCCGGACCCAATCAGCGACGAGGCAGACGATGATGACTCATATGATGATGACGAAATTGAGCTCGTTGACCTCGATGATTGATAGCTGTTTGAAGCAAGACCCTCCTATGGAGGGTTCTGTACGCGTCCGAACGTCGCTCCATTTGCCTTAATACCTACACGGACAGCGAAACATCTGGGTTCAGCCATGCCTACGACAGTTATACCCCCGACAACCAGCCGACATTCGCATCTCCGGGTGCAAAGATTCCGCGCCATTGGATTGGTGCTGATGATGATTTTTGCCAGCCTCGCCGCCATTGAATTTGGCGCGTGGAAAGTAGCGGCAAGTACTGACCAAGACGGGGATGGGCTGACCCTCGGAATGGAGTTCCTTCTCAACACCCAGCCTCAAGACTGGGATTCTGATAACGACGGCCTTCCTGATGGCTGGGAATGGAAGTATGGATTGGACCCTCTAGACTCTTCTACACTAGGAAATAACGGCGCTGCCGGAGACCCCGATGGGGACGGCCTTTCCAACTTGCAGGAATACCGTTATCTTGAGCCAACTAACTGGGACCAATCCTCGACCGCAAACGTTCTCGACAATGGCGTGTGGTGGAATGGCACAGTGCCTGTCCGTAACTGGAACGAGGAAGGTGCTCTTGGCAGTGCCTCACCTCCGGCTTGCGGTGACCCGGGTAATGATGGGCAAGGAAGCACGATTCTCTGCGATGAAGACCCGATGGGTAACATTTGCAATGATGGCATCGACAATGACGGAGACGGCGATGTAGACGCTGCTGATTCCGATGGCGATGGCGATGCTGATTGTCTTAGTGATGATGATGATGGTGACGGCCTCATTGACGAGGACCCTGACGGCTGGGACACAGATAACGATGGAATGTCCGATGGATGGGAAGTGGCCAATGGGCTGAATGCTACCAATCCAAGTAATGCCGATGGCATGTACGGGGACCCTGATGGTGACGGTCTAATCAACATCTACGAATATGTCAATCCCACATGGACAACTTCGTCTGGTGGCGTTGACTTTTTCCGACCGGGCCCGGTTAGTGGTACTGAAACAGTCTCTCCTTGCAGCCCAGTCCTAGGTATTGGTCCAGGTGGTGGCTTGACTTGCACTGCCGAGGTTGATGGAGTGATGCAAACCAATCCACAGGTGGCTGACACCGATGGTGATGGCCTCAATGATTCCTACGAAGCGCTAACCTTGCTGACCGACCCAACTTCAGTAGACACTGACAGTGACGGCATCGATGATGGCGTAGAAGTCAACGGTGCATATGGTAATCCACCACAGGCTAGCGACCCGCGTAACAACAACACGGATGGGGACCAACTCGACGATGGCGATGAGGACAAGAATGGCAATGGTCAGGTTGATGCCAACGAAACCGACCCTACTCGCAGTGAGGATGCAGGCGACTTCGACAACGACGGCATTGAGAATTGGGAGGAGAATCTATCCTGTACTGTGTGGAATATCGCTGATACCGATTTTGGTGGTGTTAACGACGGCGATGAGCAGAATTTCTCACATGGAACTGATCCTTGTATGTCAGTAATTGACTTCATTACCACTTATTCTTCCTATAACGCGGGGCAACAGCGATTGTACCTCGCCAATACAACTGGATTCAAACCTACTGGTGGTGTAGGGTATTACAACGATTCCAATGGGCAACTGACTGGTTTCGGCTATCAGTCAGTTGCTGCCGCCTATTTGATTGGCGTCAGTGTGGCCCCGCCGGGTAATTCACAATTTGTCATCTCAAAAAATGGCTCTTGGTGTCACTATTCAGCGTTACAGAGCGGTCAACTTGGTACTACGATGAATTACTGCGATGATGACTACGAGGACAGCGATGGCGACGGCCTTGCAGACTGGGAGGAGTTGATGGGTACATTCGGATTCACGTCACTACCAACCCAGTACGATTCAGATGGCGACGGTGTCAACGATTGGGATGAAGTGATGAACGGTACAGATCCAATGGAGCCATGTGACAACAACATGGACACCGATGGCGACTTGCTCAATGATTATTTTGAGAACAATGTTGGTTGTCCAGTTGACTACATCCCTGGTATCATTGGTAACGGAACCCTTGACACTTACATCACCGACTACCAAAACCCCGACACTGATGCCGGAGGCGTATGGGATGGACAGGAGTACCTCGATGGCACCAATCCGCAGAATAATGCGGCTGATGACCAAAACCCAATCGATACTGACGGTGATGGTATCCCTGATTCGGTCGAGAACAATACCGGTACGGATTGGCGTGACCCTGATACAGATGGTGGCGGAATGCTTGACGGTGAGGAATGCCCCCCTCCTATGTGGCTATTCAACTGCATAGGTGGTCAATTCGATCCGTGGGACCCAACAGATGACGTGATTGAAAATCAAATTATTTTCTGGGCTAACAATTCTACATTCGGGCCAATCGACCCCAACCTACCTCACTACTGGCGTGTCCACACATACGATGCCTACACCGGAGCATCCTACGGAAAGAACGCCACTTACCAGATTTGGGTGCCAATGTCGATTCCCTTCCACGATGAAGGATGGATTGCTAACTCTACCTTCAGAAATTCCACTGAGGTGTGGACTCTGCAATTTACCAACCCAGTATTCAACACCAATGTTCCGCATCATTATGCTACAACTGAATACATGATGTGGGTTGATGGGTTGGCTAGTTTGAACCATTCAAACATCACTCATGACGTGCGCGTTAGCGACTCTGGCGTTGATATGCTGCTACTTCAAGCTCCTGAGATTTACTTCGATACAACCGCTTTGGACAACTCGATTGCGTATTCAGCAGCGAGCAACTATGCTATGGAATACCCTGCGGTCTTCACCGATCCAACCCATCCATATAGCCAAGTAGGAAATATCACCAATACGGTCACCAGTAGTGCAATCAGCGCTTGGGACAAGGCTGTTGCCATACAGGATTATCTGCAAAATGGCGATGCCAATACGACCTTCCTGCTTAACTTCGATGGCAGCGCCTTGCCGATGGCTGAAGATGTGACAAATCACATCCTCACCGCTGCATACGAGGGATCCTGCTCTGAATTCGCCACAGTGTTCACCACGATGGCCCGAATTGCAGGGCTACCTGCTCGCAAGGTCACCGGTTACTCTGACGGTACTTGGCATGGAACTGGATACACCGTTACTGGTGCCCATTTCACTGCATGGTCTGAGGTTCACCTGCAGCAGAATGCTGCTGGCAATAATTTCGATATGGGTTGGATTCCAATAAACCCATGTCCGGCAGCTGAGCAAGTTGAGGTAGTTAACGAGACTTGGGAACCTCTTACAATCGACCGTGACCACAGCACTGGCGATATCTGGCTGAATGGTACACTGATTTTCACTGACAATGGCTCTGCTGCATCGGATATCATGGTGCACTCGTATCTGATTACGCCTCAGGAGGCAGTTACCGCGCCTGCATTGGCAGCAACTGGCATGCGTCGCCTTGGCACTGGTACCACTGACGTCAACGGATCCTTCAGCGTGAAGGGTATTCCCGGAGATGCGATTGCCCCAGGATATGGAAGCATTGTACTGGAACGCGTACAGCAGGGATATGTTCCCTATGGGATAGAGGTGTTTCCTTGGACTATCAACGTCACAGATGATGTCATCATTACTCAGACAACTCCTTCAATTCCCGGGCAACCGATTGTAGGTGCAGGCACGACTACCACCATCACTGGGACGATGTCTTGGGAGAATGTCCCATTACTTGACCCGAGCCAGCAAGGCAATCTGACCTTATTCATGAATTACACCTCAGCAATTGACGGTGTGGTTTCTCTACAAACCATTGTAGGTGAACAGGGATACTACGAGTTCGATGTTACAATCGATGAAAATGAGGGCATTGGAATGCTCAATGCTATGATTGACTTCCCGGGCTGGCATCAGGCTGGCTTGCACCAATCCACCCCACCGGAGTATCATGCGCGACCTGCATCGCTGAGTATCCAGTTCAATATCAGCGCGGCTCCAAATATCACCGCTAATTTGCAAGGACCGGGACTGAACGATTCATTGCTTGAAGTTGGAGAAGACCTCTACATCAATGGAACAGTGCTCTCTCGCGGCCTCAATCCTGTCGCGATGAACGGCACAATGTACCTGCAAATGCGACAGAATGGTTCTACAGGCCCGTTCAACAACATCACATCATGGACGATGAATGGCAGCAACGTCAATCCGGCCGATGGTGTGTTCAACATTACTTGGAATGCTTCAGCCTTGGCTCTCTCGATGATTGGACCAGGATACATCGATGTGGAATTACTGTTCATCCCTGATGATCTAGATGCAAGTGACGTGGCTAATCTCTCTACTGGCTACGGTTTGCAATCGATTGTGAACATAGGTGTCGTACTGTCTCCGGTGCAACGTGGTTCAATGACTACGTTATTTGTCCAGTTGACGGATCATACCGATGGTCAAACCGTTGACTTCAACGGCACTTACCTGACTGAGTTCGACGGTGGTCTCATCAACACCACTGTCGACCCTGTTGGTGGCGCGTACATGATTGAATGGACTCCTTCTGGTTCCATCGACGTTGGCGATTATACTTGGTACACCAACTACACCAGCACCTCTCCATGGTACAAGAATGCCAGCATGAATACTCTGCAGAGAATTCAGGGTCTAGTAACAATCAGTACCGTCCTCGGTTCTGATTGGACTCACATTGGAGGCACTAACAACGTGTCTGGTGTGATACGTGATGATGTATCCAATAATCCAGTGCTGGGCAATGACACCGACTTGATTATCCAACTTGAGTTGCCGGGTGTCGGACCACCTGACCCAATGGGTAATCCGCCACCTCCAATCATGATTCCACTTGGTGTGACAGCACTCAACAACACCACTGGTTCCTACTTCCATTCATTCACGATGCCTCCCAATATGCCCGCGGGCGCGTATGACCTCGTGGTGATAGCAGACTTCAACGCAAATCCGCCGGCAGGTGGGGCGTACTACATCTACGAGCAGCCCGGTCAGACTATTGTAGGAAGCGAGAGCGAAGCCATGCTTCAACTGAACGAGACTAATGTCATTGTAGAGGCTGGACAGCAGTTGCTAATTGAAGTCGATGTGAAGGACATTGCAGCCTATTTCTCCGTACCGCCAGTCGGTCAGGAGGATGCACAGAATATCAGTGGCGCATCTGTTGAGTTCTTCTGGAATTCTTCTGGAGCCAATACCTCAATTGGTACCGGGACTTCTAACTCGAACGGACGGGTGGCATTTACTTGGACGGTGCCGATAAACACTGAACCTGCATACTACGACGTGTACGTGGTGATGTACGACGATGTCACCGATCCTGTGTCTGCGACTAATGCGGCACGATGGCTTGGCAATAACACGTTGGCGAATGTAACTGTGCAGGTGCCGACTGATATCATCATCGACGTCTCTGTGCCGACTACTGTTACTGCTGGAACATCATTCCAGTTGAATGGGCTTGTGCAGGACTCGGTCGACCCGGCTCGACCGTTCTCCGGACCTATCGGAATCGAAGTATTTTGGCTTGACGAGATTGATGAGAAGTTGATTACTATTCACACAACTGCAGTAAATGGTACATTCAATGTCTCTGTCCCCACTGATCCACAAGGAGATGGACTGACTAGCGGTAACCATGTTCTGGTAGTCTCTGTCCTGAACGGCACCAATCCGTTCTACCTATCAGCGACTGGCACTCACAACATGCTCGTTATGGGTGTGACCAACTTTGAGGCACTGTTCCCAGTGTTTGGGGTTGTCGTGAATCGCGGTGATAGCATCGAATTCTATGGTAACCTAGTAGAAACCTCGGACAACAACCGAGCAATCAACACCACAGTAGTCGATGCACGCTTCCACGACACATGGGTTGGTAACACTACAACGGACGTGAACGGCACTGCTCGTTGGAATTACACAGTTCCATTCGACCAGCCACTCGGTCCAATCACAGTGACCCTATTCTTCAATGGTTCATGGCATCTGCTTGCAGATTCCAGCCCAATTAACACCATCACGATAGCTTCGCTTACTGTGTTGGTGGTGGACAACATCACTGAAAACCCGGTTGCTGGGACCTCATTCAACGTGACTGGCACTCTTGTGTCAGATAATGGAACAGGAATCATCTATCGCGATGGAAGTCCAATGTTGCCCGGCTTGGGCTTCAACATTGATGGCTACACAGACACCTTCAGCGTTCATAACGGCACGGCACAGGCAGACGGCTCTTTCTGGGCTCTCGTCACCCTCGATGCAGACTTCCCAAGAGGTAGCCACAACCTGTCAGTAGTGTTCACACCGTCTGTGAATTACTACGGTTCTTCCACTGGGCTGAATACCTTCGATAGTCGAGGATTCTCTGTATTGCGAATCATTTCACCCGAGCACCTCAATGTCGATGACCGTGTGGTGCGAGGAGACGTGCTCAATGTCACTATCACGCTACACGATAATGCGGGTGACCCAATTGCTAACGCTACAATTGTGCTCAATGCACCAGGAATGTCGACAGCAGGACTGATTACCACTGATGCGAATGGCTACGGTGCGGTTAATTTGACCGTATCAAACATGACGCTACCGGGCCCCCACGACTTGTTTGCCTCGTTCTCTGGCCTGCCCGGCACCACTGGTGTACTCGGTGACAATGCTAGCGTCGGTGTAGTGGTACTAGCACCGACCGTACTCAGCATCGACACCATCGAAGGTACTCTAATCGCCGGCCAGACTCTGATTGTCAACGGGACATTGTTCGACGAACACGGAATGTATCTGCTAGGAAGTGATGGGAACGCATCAGGCGGCATCATCCACTTGTTGGTCGACGGCCAAGACGTCGGCTCGACCTGGGCTGTCATGACTGACCCGACGTTCGGCACCTTCTCCATCGCCTACACCTTGCCTCAGGGAACCACCGCGGGTGCGCACACTGTGGAGGTATCATTCCTTGGCGGCTATCTTTGGGTGGACCCGATAGGGTCTGGCGACTCAGCTAACCCAGAGTACTACCTGCCTTCGAATGATCAAGGCGCATTCAACTGTTCTCAACCCACTCACATCAACATCATTGATGGTGGTGGAGATGTGGACCGCGAGTCACTAATCTCGATGAGTGGTGTGTTGCTTGACTTAGTTGACCGACCTGTAGCGAATCAGACGGTTGAGGTCTACTTGGATGGAGTTTTCCTGACTAACGTGACTACAGATGTAGATGGCGAATTCTCCGCATTCTATCCGGTTCCATCAGACATGACGCTTGGACCGGTAACCATGGATGTGATGTTCATTGGCTCAGAGTTCCATCTACCATCTTCCAACCAACTATCGTACACAGTTTACAGTCCAGTCAACATCAGCATCGACCCGCTGCAGCCTGCTGCAATTGGCGACACCATGGTCATCACTGGTACTGTGCGAGACAACCTCCCAGCCGGATGGGTCGTCAACCACACTGTTGAGATTCGTATCAACGATATCCTGTACGGAACCGCAGTAACCGATGAGAATGGCCTCTGGACCTTCAACTGGGATGTACCCATTGCGTTGGATTTGGGCAGCCACGTCATAGAGGTATACGCTCCCGCACAAGGATTCTATCGTGAGGGAGTTACTAACGGCACATTCTGGATTGCTCACCACTCGGAAATCAGTTTGAGTGCTGAGGATGGTGGCGATGCGACACGAGGCATGTTCTGGACAATTTCCGGTCGTTTGTACGACTCGGATGAGGTAGGTCTGCCTGGCATCGCTGGCGCTCAAGTCCATATTGCATTGGATGGAGCTGGTATTGACACCATTACAACAGACTCTGAGGGACGATTCACTATAATCATCCCAGTTAGCATGAACAGCGCACGTGGTGCACATACCATCACGGCACGCTACGATGGTGACAACTCATGGCTTGGTAGCGAGGAAATAGAAGGTGTAACGACTTGGGCCGATATTGTAATTGAGATAACCTATGTCTCTGACAACGTCATCCGTTCTGATTCGACACACAAACTACGAATTGAGGGTCGTATCATCGAAGTTGGAGGAAGCGGCAATCCGTTGATGGGCAGCGAACTCGTGCTGACCTACAAGAGCCAAGAGGTACCGCTGATAGGTGGCGCGTTGTTCTGGGATAACCAGACAAACGGCTTCGTCATTGAATTCACACCGGATGTTTGGGTAGAACCCGGCGATGCCGAATTCCTGCTTGAAGTAACGCAGGATGAGCCCCGCCACTTGAATAACAACAATGAGACCATCGATGTCTTCATCAGAGTGCAGGTCGAATACGAGATTATCATCAATCGGATAGCGTGGGAAGGTCGCAACGTCTCAGGAACTGTAACTGTAAGGGATATTCACTCCAGTCAGGTCATTTCCAACCTTTCAATGACCGCGTATTTGCGTAATTCGTCCGAAGTTGACCCACTGAATTTGTCTTTCACGCGCGATACCGATGGAGCCGGAGTGTTCGCCTTTGAGTTCACCTCGTTCCAGCCAATCCCGCCGTTCTCAGACCAATCTTTCTGGGGTGCGCTGCATATCAGATTCGATAGCACTGCACCTGAATTGTCTGAGGATAGTCGGGCAACTCTGTCACTGGACGTTTATTCACTCACCTATGAGCAGCCGGCTTCTGCTTCTAAATCAACTCCGTACTGGATTTGGGGAACTGTGGTTCTGATAATCGCCGGCGCTGCGGTGGGCATCTGGATATTGATGAAACGCCGCAAGCAGACGATTGATGAGTTGGCTGAGATATTCGCTTACACCGCAGAACTACTTGCTGCTGGTGATGAAATCCGCGAGGCCATCTTCCATTGCTATGAGGACTTGTGTGCGATGTTGATGACTCAAGGTCACCTACGTCGTGATTTCGAGACAGTAAGAGAGTTCGAAGTCGCTATCCGCAAGGCGATGCCGATTAGTGAGGAGGCTTTGACCGCTCTCGACAACATGTTTGAGATTGCGCGGTATAGCCGACATGAACTCGGACAGGCTCACAAGGAGCAGGCACAGAATGCGTTGGCGAGAACCCTTCAGGAAATCACAGCGATAACGCATAATCCTGAATTGACACCGGTTGAGCAGTAGTCAGCAATCACGCAGCATCAACACGAGGTCTCCGCCTCGCCAGCCCGCCTGAGAGAGTTCACAGCCGGGCGGTAGCGCGAAAATACGACTGAATTGCGTTCCATCATCGCCCTCCGCAGATAGGCGAACAGCACAACATTCCTCGAGTTCGGCCCCTTCGACTCTAATCCGCTCATTGGGGCTACCAAACGGCAGCACGAGGGATGAGCCCTGCATACTACCACCGAAATCAGCCAACATTGCTTGTGTAGGTTGTAGTGATAGAATCGACTCGAAGTGGGCTTCTGCTTCTGCCCCACCGACCTCTGTCATCTTCGCGTGCGCGATACGAGCCTCGGAAAGGTGAGGTAAGCCAGCAAGGAAGGTGGCGTGCAAGTCTGCAGGCTCCGCTTCAAGACCGACGAGAAGTGCCGAAGCAGCGTCGCTATCGTCGGCCTCGATTGAATCTGCAATATCGACTTCTACCCATTTCATCTCGTTCCCTCTGCCCCCTGCTGTGAACCGGTGTCTCATCAACGCTCGCATCATTCCTCGTGGGAAGCAGGCTCAGGGTGCCTTGCAAAGAATCGCTTTGCAAATCGACCAGTGGTCTCGGCATCTTTTGACTCAAAATGTGACATCGTAGGTGGTAAGCAACTCTTGTAATTCGGTGTGTTAAGTCGGTCATCCAACAGCAACATGAAGGCCCGATCATCCGCTTTACGAATTGCTCTGCCCATACCTTGCAGCACCTTGTTCACCGCAGGTTGGAATACAGCATATCTCCACGATAGGCTGCGACCGAGATCCTTGCCGATGTATTCCTTTAGTGCGTCGTTCTCAACAGACATAGGTGCATTTGGTATCCCGACACAGCATACTGCATCGAGCACGTTTTCTGCATAGTCGACTCCTTCGGCAAGTCTGCCGCCAAATACGCCGCCGAGCAATATCTTTTGACCCCGAATTCGTGCTGACCTGAGTTGTTCCTGAATATCATCGACCTTCTTCTTGCTCCATCCTGGCTCTTCGACTACCACCCATCGACCGGGCCAATCACCCGAGCCGATTACGTCCTGCAATATGGCGTAGGATGGGCAGAAGACCACTACATGTCCCGGTGTATTCCGCAATAGTGCGTGAATATGCTTCTGGATTTTTCTAGTATTTTCTCTTCCTCTTCGCGCGTATAGAGTACTGACGCCATTCGCGATGATAACAGGCCTTCGGTCAGCCTCAAATGGTGATTGATAGGAAGCGGCAGTGACCATCCTACCTTCAGGGATGCCCAGACTGTGGGCATACATCTCAGGAGGTGTCAAGGTGCCTGACATCAGGACTGCACCTCGCACGGAATCAAAAACCGGTGCACTGACCACCGAAGGGTCGAGTAGATGGGTCGAGATGTGAGAGGTATCACTCTTGAATCTGAAGGCTACGCAGATTGCTGGGTCATCCTCGAATCGGCTGAGATTCTCAAGCACTGAGGCCAAGCGTTCACACGCGTTGTCGGTTTCTGCATCATCGTCCTCTGAATGGTCAACTTGCACATCCCACAGAGTCTTCATCAATTTTTCAATGGTAAGTTGTTGGGTGCCCAGTGGCTCTGCCATTTCAGCAGTGAACAGTTTGAGTACTTGACTCGGTTTGACGCGTTTTTCGTTCTCATCCTTACCGGGTTTTTCTTTCTGTAGCATCTCACGCTGCTCTTTGAACCACTGTGCGAGTCGCAATCTGGTTCTGGTGAGTGTGGCCTCAGACAGCCGAATTGTGCTGATTTCGCGTTCCTCATCGTCCAGCGTTGAATCACTGGTACCGGTTTTCTCATACTGTTCCTGAAGAGTTTCACGGTGTTCTTCCAGTTCGTAAACCGCATTGCGAATTAGATCAGGCGTGAGACGCGCGCGCAATCCCATTCGAATTCGCTCAGGTAGGTTGTGCGCTTCGTCAATAATGAGCAACAGATTGCTCATGTCAATACCCATCCCCTTCAGTGAACTATCGCGCACGCGTTCATTGAACAGGTGGTTGTAATCGCAGACAACGATATCAGCAGACGACGCACACTCTCTCGCTACCTTCCACGGACAGGTTTGCTTCAGTGAACCAGATTCGTGATGACTGCGGGAGACGCTGACTAACTCATCGACGTGCAGTGGGTCTTGCAGCACGCGCAGTCTGAGTCCCGGAGAATCGGCAAGGTAGGGTTTACATTGCCTGTTCCGGCGCAAATCAGAGCACATATTGTGGAATGATGATGTCCACTCCTCTGCAATTTGATGAATGCACATACCGCGCTGCCCAATCATATCGACTAGGCTGACCTTGTCTTCGTTCTCGATGTTACGCCGCTCGTTGATTTGGCGTACTGTATCGACAACGATGCGGTGTTGGGCCTGTCTCCCAGTCATGAACAGGATAGTTGGGCGAGGTGAGCGATTTCTCGCTACATTGAGTGCAGCAGAAAGTGCAGCGGCAGTCTTTCCGAGTCCAGTAGGCGCATTTGCAAGCAGGAAGCCTTCCTCCTCAAGCGCACTAATGCCTTCCTGAATCATCTCCCGTTGTCCATCACGGAGATTCGCGTGCGCTAGATAGCGGGGTTCGTCACGCGTCTTCTCACCGCTCATAGAGCACAGCCTGAGAATCGACCCCCTTTGAAGATTGAGTTATCAAAAGTGGAGAACAGTCTGTCGACTATCCGGAGTAGGGGGCTCCCGCCGAGGCGGGAGCGGGGGTGACGAATCATACGTCCGTCGAGGAAGGGGTCCCCGCCGAAGCGGAGAAGGGTGTTGTTGAGGGGGGTGCCCCCGCATCGCGGGGGCTGGGGGTGTTCGAGATGGATTTCAGCGAAATTAGTGCTTCAGATGCTCTGGCTTGCAGAGCCTTGAATCCGACAGTCAGAACAGCCGGTGAAGCCTCATCGAAAAGGCGGCTCGAACGGCTGTGGCCAGCTGAACCTAGAGAGAGTGGAGTTGCGGAGGGGTCCGAAGACCCCCCCGCGGTTTGCATCCCATCACTTTTTTTTGCCACGTCTCTCACCAGGGCCGTTTTATTCGGTATGATCCTCATGTGGTTCCATGCTTGTGCGAAGTTCCTCTATTCGCAACTCAAGTAGTGAAGCAACAGTATCACTGTCACTCAGAACATGTCGCATGTAATTCTCTAAGCCAATCCTTGCTGCCTCTGCAGGCTTGGTGCCTCGCAGTTCGTATAGCAAGTCCAACTCCTTGCGAAGTCCAATGCCAATATCGAATTTGACAGTGTGCACATTAGAGTGAGTAGGTGTAGATTCCAAGAACAGTGCAATAGCGGCTCGAATGACATCTGAGCGATTCCTCATACCATCGAATCCCACTCGCTGGTCAAGCAATTGCAAGTGATCTTCCGGCACTCGCATGCTTGTCATTTGGCTGGCTACCATGTCACTCACCCCTCCTGTTCAACCGAGGAGACCCATGGGAGGTATATAGTCGTAATGCAATTGAAATACAATTTGAAATACAGATTGACTGTTGCATGTGCCGCCTTCTAAGGAAATAATATCTCGCAGTAGCACGGTTTCACCGAATATCCGGCAAAAACGTTCATTTTTCATGGCAGGAAGGCCAGAATACATTGTAATTCAAAAATTGATTGGAATTGGTAATGCAGGGGGCAGGATTTGAACCTGCGAACCACTGAGGACTGCGCCCTGAACGCAGCGCCGTTGACCAAGCTTGGCGACCCCTGCTTGCACTCGGTCGTGCGGATACGCATATATGAGCGAAACCACATCACTGCTTTACAGTCAATTAAGACGGCTTGAGTGAGGGTGCTTCGGTGAGCAATTCGATGGATGTTGACCTTCTCATTGAGTTGGGTTTGGTGGAGACCACTGCAACGGTTGTATCTCACCTCTCAAATGGCGTGCCAGCCAGTCTTCGAGAGATCACTTTGAGTTCTGGAATGGAATTATCACAGGTTTCAAGTGGACTTCGTCAATGTAGATTTCGCGGTTGGGTTGATTCTGATGAATCCCCCTCCATCGGCCGGGGCCGACCGTCTCGCCGCTGGTCTCTAATCGTATCACAACTCGAACTCCTTCGTGAACTGGAGTCTGAAATCCGCCAGCAACAGTTGATTTTGAACGACGCGATTCGCAATGTTGAACGGTCACTATCAGGCCTCAGTTCGAGCTGATAAGCGCAAGACTACTGCAGAGTGAACCGGTGCCCTGAATGCTTCATCCATCGAGGTTATACCCAACTCTTGTGTCGCCCAGCCATGACACTTGAAGCAAGTCGTGGCCTGCATTTCTATCTGCGGACACTGAAAGTGGCCGTAGACGATGATATCATCACGGACGATGAGATGGCGATTCTATCTGTGCTCGCTCAGAGTCATGGCCTTCCTTCTGGGGTTCTTGGCCAGTGTTGGGCAATTTTGCGCGGTGAAATGCAATCTCCGATTTCATCCAATAATGCTGTTGAATGGGAGGGTAGGCAGATGGGCGACGCAACCACTTACCAAAGTGCACTCATCGCGGCTCTCTCCGACGAGGTCATCACCGACGATGAGTGGGCGATGCTTGACGTAATGCGCAGGGTGATGGAAATTCAGCCTGACGAGCATGCATTGGTAGAGGAGGCCGTCCGGGCAATGGCAGCAAAGCACGAGGGGTCTGAATCATTCACTACGCGGCTTGACCGCTATCTAACACTGCATCCGTACCGCTGAGCGTTTGTTTTGAGAGCCTAACTTGTCGTCACGCCTCTTTTATGCGCGTGCGTGCGTGCGAGGATTGATGCAACCGAGATACCTCGTCGTGACCCTTGTCCTTTTGCTGCTTGCAGCCCCCTTCGTGATGACTATTCCTTCCGCGAAAGAATTGGAAGACGAGTCTGGTCTCGGCAGTGGCCGGAGCACCAGTAATGCCTTGCTATGGGGCATTCAAGCCGGTGGTTCAAGCAGCACTGATGCGATAATGGGTATAGCGATGGACGCTCAAGGCCGAACCTATGCTTGCGGCTATTTCTACAACACAGCGACGTTTGGTTCAATCACCCTGAATGGTTACGGTTCGACCGATATCTTCGTTGGCCGTATTTCGAATGGAAACTGGGATTGGGTCGAAAAGGCTGGTAGTACAAGCAGCGACCAGTGCCAGGATATCGCAGTTGATGATGGTGGAAATATTTCCATTACAGGTTACTTCTACAACACCGCAACCTTCGGCAACACGCAATTGTCTAGTCAAGGCAGTTACGACATTTTTGTAGCAAGATTGGATGCGGATGGCAATTGGCTGTGGGCCACCCGTGCAGGTAGTGGAAGCCAGGATTATGGGTATGGTGTTGCGGTTGATGAACAGGGCAATTCCTACATCACCGGAACTTACTACAGCACCAGTTACTTTGGTGCGTATACACTTCAATCTTACAGTTATGATGAGGCCTTCATCGCTGCACTGAACCCCTCTGGTCAATTCACTTGGGCCGAGCGCATGTACGGGAGTTACTACCAGCGAGGAAGGGATATCGACGTCAATCAGAACGGTGACGTTGTGGTGACTGGCGAATTCTCCTATCGAATCAACATTGGTGGCAGCGAATTGGTACCGAGTTATTCTTCCAGCAATTATTACCGAATTTTCGTAGCGATGTTTGACACCAGTGGCAATTATCAGTGGGCTCGAATGGCCGGTTATCTGCAGTCATCTTACAGTTCGTATGGTGAAGCCGTTGCCGTCGCTGACAACGGTGATGTCGCGGTTGCGGCGCGGTTCCAGTATCTTGTGGATTTTCATACCAACGGAAACAATCGCATTTTTGCGTATCAGAATGGTAACAATTGGGATTGCCTTGTAGCGAAATGGGATTCCAACGGCAATTATCTTTGGGCGCAAGTGGCCGGAGGCTCAAGCACCGATTATTGCTACGATCTTGAAATGGATAATGCTACGGGCGACCTTGTCGTATCTGGAATGTACCAGAGTAACGCTTGGTTTGCAAATAGTCAACTTTCTTCTTCTGGTAGTACAGACGCGTTCATTGCATACGCACCATCGGCTGGTGGTTGGGATTGGGCTAAGAAATTCGGCGGCTCTAGTTCTGAATATGGCTGGGCTGTTGGAATGCGCAGTGGAATGTACGCCTTTGGCGGTTACTTCCACTCTTCAGCCTCTGCGGGCAGTGGCTCTACCTCAATCACGTTATCGAGTATAGGTGGCGCTGATATTTTCCTAATCATGTTTGGTAGCGACCAAGATGGTGACGGAATCGGTGACAGTATGGACGACTTCCCTCTTGATAGAACTCAATGGAGAGATACTGACAAGGATGGCTACGGTGACAATCCAGACGGTTGGCAGCCGGACAGTTGCATCGATGAGCCTGGAACTTCTACCATTGACCGATTTGGTTGTCTTGACAGTGATGGAGACGGCTGGTCTGACGAAAACGACTTGCTTCCATTCGACCCCAGCCAGTGGGTAGACTCTGATGGAGATGGCTTCGGCGAGAATGCCACTGGAACCACGCCAGATGCCTGTCCGATGGTGTGGGGGACCTCTTGGCGGGATGTATACGGTTGCCACGACTTGGATAGTGATGGTCAGTCGGATTTGTATGATGACTTCTTCAACGACCCCACACAGTGGTTTGATTCAGACAGTGACGGCTTGGGAGATAACTGGGGCGACCCCGCTTGGAATGCCACTCGAATGTCACATTGGCCGGGTGAATGGTTCCCGAATGCAACCAATCCGGACCCTTCACCTCTAGATTGGGATGGTGACGGGTTTGAGGATGCGAATGCCGGCGGCCCATTTGGTCCATTCGATGACTGTGTTTACATGGCTGGGACTTCAATACGTGACCTCGTCGGATGTCCAGACGCTGATGGTGATGGCTGGTCGGATGAGTTTGATGAGGTCGACGATGACCCAACCCAATGGGCCGACTTCGATGGAGACGGCTTTGGCGACAATCCGAATGGTTCGACCCCTGATGGTTGCCCGACCAGACCCGGAACGTCTTGGCTAGATGCCTTCGGTTGTCCAGACAACGATGGAGATGGATTGTCCAATGAAGCGGATGAGTGTCCTACGATAGTGGGACTGGCAGAGAATGGTTGCCCTGATACCGATGGTGACGGTTACGTCGATGAAGGTGAGAGTCCCGAATTACAGATTGACGACTGCCCGCTACAATGGGGAACCTCTCATGTAGACCGATATGGCTGTCATGACAGCGATGGTGACGGTGTCAGCGACCTCAATGACCCATTCCCATTCGATGGCACACAGTCTGTAGATGAAGATGAGGATGGTTTTGGTGACAATGCAGATGGCAATAATCCTGATGATTGTCTGAATTGGGCTGGCACCTCATCTGAAGGCGATAGACTAGGCTGCCCAGACAATGATGGAGATGGCTGGGCAGACAGCATTGACCCTTGGCCGAACAACGGTATACTGTGGTCTGACTCTGATGGTGATGGCTATTCTGACCAACAGACTTTCGGAAACCAATCAGACGATTGTCCGATGGTTTATGGAACTAGCAATCGAGGATTCTTTGGCTGTTCAGACCTTGATGAAGATGGCTGGCCTGACATGCTCGACCTTGATATTGACGGAGATGGCTACGGTAACGAGGCAGAATTGACTGCTGAACCTCCGACTGACCCATTCGATGCCCGCGATACACCTGCTGATGCAGACGGTAACTTCGTGCCAGATCACCTTGAAACAGCCAAAGAATCAACGATTGATGACCCGGTCATCCAAGGTGTCTTGGCAACGGTATTGACGCTCTTGGTGGCGATTGCCATTGTGTCATACTCGATGTTCTCCGGCTCCGGTGGACAGCGCCGGGTCTTTGACCAGATGCAGACGATGGTCGATGCTGCAGAGGGCTTTGACGGGCTGGCTGATGTCGAGGAAGAACTCGATAGTCTGATTCAGAAGAACAAGATTGGTGCTGGGCAGGGTATGCTTCTCAAGGACCGTCTCGAAGCGCGCCGCTTCGCATTCGAAGATGATAGTCAAGGCGCAGCAATGTCAGAATGGTGGGCCGCACAGCAGCAGACTGGTGGCGAGCAAGCCGCAGCAGGCCAGACCACACAGGTAGATACCGCTACTGATTGGAGTCAGGACCAGCACGACCAGTGGCTCGAACAGGCGCGACAATGGGGCGGATACTACGACCATGACGGCACTTGGGTGCCTTTCAATGACTGATACCTGAGGTGCCGAAATGGCGAAGGTGATTAACGACACTATTCATGGTATTTTCAAGGTCGATGGTTGCCGCGAGGCTCTATTGAATACACCTGAATTCAACAAATTGAGTCACATCAAACAACTTGGCCTAGCCCATCTAGTATTCCCCGGCGCACATCACACACGTTTCGAGCATTCACTCGGAGTTTCACACCTCGGCGGGTTGATGGCCGACTCGATTGGTCTAGATTCCCATGAGAAGGAGATGGTGCAGGTAGGAGCAATGCTACACGATGTAGGGCATGGTCCGTATTCACACACCTTGGAGCATATCCTTCACGAGAGGGGTGGTGCTGACCACATGCACATCACTGAAGGAATTATTACTGGAGATTACGATGTGCTTCGAGAGGGTGAGGAAGCGATTTTCGGTGACCGTGCTAGGATTCCCGACATTCTTGAGCAACACGGACTGGTTCCAGAAGAGGTCGCTGGTCTCATCCACGGCCCTAATGCGGCTGGCTCAGAACGTAACCTATTCTCATGGGAGCAGGGCGAGGAGTCGTTTGCCAGCGCAGATCATACTGTGGCGCATCTCGTTCATGGGCCGGTAGATTGCGACCAACTGGACTACCTATTACGTGATGCACATTTCACCGGAGTCAAACATGGAATAGTGGACCATCACCGTCTGATTCACTGTCTTGAGCGCCATTCGGGTGATGTCGCTGTCAATGAAGGTGGCTTGTCAGCACTCGAAGGGATGTTCATGGCGCGAGCTCTGATGTACAGTGCGGTATACTTCCATCGAGTGACTAGAGTGACTGAAGTGATGCTATCTAGGGCAGTTGAGAGGTCTGAGGATACTCTGCCGGAAGCGGTTGATATGCAACGCATGGTCGATGCTGAGATTTGGCAGGCCCTCGGTGACGCTGGCGGATTTTCTCAGGAGATGCTGAGGCGTCTCAAGTATCGACAGATGCTGAAGGTCTGCATCACTCGCCGCCGTGATGAGTTGACTGATGAGCAGGTAGAGCGATTGGTCAAACTTGCCAGTGACAGCGAAGCGCGGCGAGCAGTCGAGGATGAGATTGCAGCGCGAGCCAAAGTTCCAGAAGGCTATGTTGGCATAGATGTACCAAGTGTCAAACTCCTGCTGTCTGAGCCCCGTATGGCCGCCGTCGACATCCGCATCGTTGGAGATGATGGCCGCACCCGATGGTTCCGTGAACACACCCCGATTGCCGAGGCCCTCCGCGTCAGGCAGGTAAGTCAGGCAGCCATGTTCGTGATGACTCTACCACAACACGCCGATGCGGTTGCAGCGGTTGCCGAGCGCATCATTTTCGCTTGAAACAGTGTATTACGGCAAACTGCGGACCTATTCGCTAACGGTTTCAGAATGAAACCGCCACACTGAGTCACATTTACAGATACGATAATGCATTTTAGCAAGGGATACCCATCGGACCATTGAAAAAGGGGTCTAAGGTCGCCGAAGTTACCCGATGAGGCAGGTTGGACCCCTATTCGGATTATGAAGGTGAATTGATGAACGCAGCAATGCAGGAAATCTATGACAAAGTAGTCTCGCGAGACCCAAACCAACTAGAATTCCACCAAGCGGTGGAAGAGGTTCTAGAAAGCCTAGGCCCGGTTATTGACGAACACCCGGAGTACATCCCGGTCGCCGAGGCAATTTGTGAGCCGGAGCGAGTCATACAGTTCCGTGTCTCATGGCAGGATGACCAAGGCAACCAGCAAGTGAATCGTGGATATCGTATTCAGATGAATAGCGCTATCGGCCCATACAAGGGTGGCCTGAGATTTCACCCTAGCGTGAACCTATCAATCCTGAAATTCCTTGCTTTTGAGCAGGTATTCAAGAACAGTTTGACCGGCCTACCTATGGGCGGTGGCAAGGGTGGTTCTGATTTCAATCCAAAGGGGAAGTCCGATTCTGAGGTTATGCGCTTCTGTCAGGCTTTCATGATGGAACTCTCCCGACATATCGGTGCTGATACCGACGTGCCTGCAGGAGATATTGGCGTCGGTGGCAGAGAAATCGGCTATCTGTACGGCATGTACCGCAAGTTGCGAAACGAATTCACAGGGGTTTTGACCGGCAAAGGCATCTCGTACGGTGGCAGTTTGATTCGTCCGGAAGCTACTGGATATGGACTGGTTTACTTCGTGCGCGAGATGCTCGATACCAAAGACCAGACCTTTGAGGGCAAAACCGTCTCGATTAGTGGAAGCGGTAATGTTGCACAATTCGCTTGTGAGAAGGTAACGGCTCTAGGTGGCAAGGTTGTCACGATGTCAGACTCAAGTGGTTGGATTCACGACCCCGCTGGAATAGATGCTGGCAAGTTGGCCTACATCATGGAACTCAAGAACAAGCGCCGTGGCCGAATCAAGGAATATGCAGACCATTATGATGGTGTTACATTCTCTGAGTCTGAGCCTGAACCGAGTATCAGTGGACTCTGGGCAGTTCCGGTCAATGTTGCACTACCTTGTGCTACTCAGAATGAGGTGAACGGTGAGGAGGCAGCCGCACTGATTGTCGGCGGAGTAACTGCTGTGGCTGAAGGAGCCAACATGCCTTGCACTCCTGAAGCAGTAGAGAAGTTCCTTGAAGCCGGTGTGCTATTCGCACCTGGCAAGGCATCTAACGCTGGAGGTGTCGCAACAAGTGGACTGGAGATGGCTCAGAATAGCGCGCGCCTCAACTGGTCACGTCGCAAGGTCGACAAGAAACTCAACGAGATTATGGTGGACATCCACAAGAACGCGTACAGCACCGCCAAGCGCTTTGGACGTACCGGCGACTATGTATTCGGCGCCAACATCGCTGGCTTCCTCAAGGTAGCCGATGCGATGCTAGCACAAGGCGTCCTCTGATGCTGAACAGCATCAATAGACGGTTAGGAATACTAAGGCGATTCCTAGGCAAAGTACGGCGAAAATAATATCGACAATCATGCCGAGTGTGGAGCTAGTTGTTTCTCCACCAGTTTCACGTTGCCATGTTGATTTATCATTGTAGTACATAGCATCTAGAATACATGCAATTCCAATTGAGCCACAGCATATTGAATTGCTAAATCCACCTACCCCGTCGAATCCAGCCATTTCTGACATTACCACCACGAGAAAAGACAAGATAACTCCAAGGCCTATGACCATATAGGACATGTGTCTGAAATTTGGGCTAGGTTTGAATGCAGGTGCGTTAACATAGACAATTTGCGGATTGGCTGGCTGTCCAACAAGGACCTGTTGCTGAGGGATTCCGGCAACGACTTGGCCTTGGGGTTGCGTTTCACTGCCTTCCCAAGGAGCTTGAGTTTGCATAATTTCACCTAAATGGCAGTTGGGGCGACGTGGTCGTCGTCCTTGTCACCCGGTTTACGGACTCGACCCCAAACATTGCTCATCAGTTCAGAGTGGTGCTTGTTACAGTAGTGGAATCTGCGGTATGCTTCGCGGAATGAGTAGGCTTTCTTGCCGGTAGCGACTAGATATCCCTCAGGTGAGAGACGGCTGGTGTCAACACCATCTGCCTCGCAGCCGGGATAATCACATCGAGGCACTCCATCACCAGACAGACGAATACCTCCCACTCACTTCAACCATCGCTTTGTACCACCTGTTTCATTTACCATCTCCTTGCTCAGCAGGTGGCTCGATTACCACTAGGGGAACGTTCGCTTCGACACTATCTCCTTCTGTGCAACTGACTTCGCTCACTGTTCCAGAGATGGGTGCAGCAACCTCATTTTGCATTTTCATCGCCTCAAGAATCAGCACGGTTTGGCCTTCGACGACCTCCTGTCCTTTCGCGACTTCTACTGTGACCACTTTTCCGGGCATATTTGCCGATACCACCCCACTTCGCTTGCGACTGCCGCTTCCGCGCTTGCGCGGGGCAGAATGGGTTGATTCAGGTATTTGGATTTCGAATGTCTTGCCCTCTACGGTGGCGTGGAATACATCACCAACTTGCTCAACCTCGACCTCATATTCGACTCCGTCAATGATAACTTTGCGAGTTTGAGACATCCAATCACCGCCAAATCGCTCGCCTGCTTCGGGCTGTCATCAGGTCTGATTTTCCCATTTGCACACGGCGATGGTCCATCGACCATGAACTACCTGAATTACGCCCTATTCGTGAGGTGTCAGAATGGGATTCGATAATTGAGAGTACAGCCATGGTGGCTGCTAGCCGCAACACATCAGCAGATTCATCGCTAGTTGCAGTTGAATCAGATTCGACAATCGGCGCATCCATAGCGGCATTTAGAACCCCGCTCAGACGTTGTGAATAGGTATTTTTTCCCAACATATCACCTCACAGCGGGATATTCCCGTGTTTCTTCGAGGGGCGCATCTCTTGTTTGTCAAGCAGCATGCCAAGAGCGAGGCAGAGTTTTCGACGCGTCTCAATCGGCTCGATGACATCATCGATGTAACCCATTGCTGCAGCTTGGTATGGATTGGCGAAGCGGTCGGTGTATTCATCGACTAGCCGCTGCCGCTCTTCTTCGGGATTACCTGCATTCTCGATACGTCTACGATGGATGATTTGCACTGCTCCGTCCGCACCCATGACCGCAAGTTCCGCACTCGGCCAGGCAATGTTGTAGTCCGAGCGCACGTGTTTAGAACACATCACGTCGTATGCGCCGCCGTATGCCTTGCGTAGAATCAGAGTCATCTTTGGCACAGTCGCCTCAGAATATGCATAGAGCAACTTGGCACCGTGCCTGATGATGCCACCCCACTCCTGACTTGCTCCGGGGAGGAATCCCGGGACATCGACGAGGGTCAGCAGTGGGATATTGAATGCATCACAGAACCTGACAAATCGAGCAGCCTTGGTGCTGGCATCGATATCGAGGCAGCCAGCCAGTACCTTCGGCTGATTGCCAACCACTCCGATAGTATGTCCATCAAGCCTAGCAAAACCGACCACGATATTCTGTGCATAGTCGGCCTGCACTTCGAGAAATGCCCCATCATCGACCACACCAGAAATCACATCTACAACATCGTAGGGTTTAGACGAATCTTCTGGAATCACTTCAGCAAGTGCGACACAGTCTCTGTCGGCTGAATCAGCAGTAGTTCTGCGCGGCAGTTCAGACAGGTTATTCGATGGTAGCAGGGTGACTAATTCCCTCACAAGGTCGACAGCCCCTTCATCATCATCAGTAGTGAAATGTGTGACTCCGGACTTGCTGGCGTGTGTCATTGCTCCACCTAAGTCCTCAAAGGACACATCTTCGTTGGTCACCGTCTTGATTACTTCAGGGCCGGTGATGAACATGTGTGCGGTTTTGTTGACCATGACGATGAAGTCGGTAATAGCTGGACTGTAAACCGCACCGCCTGCACAAGGTCCCATAATGACGCTGATTTGTGGAATCACTCCGCTGGCACGGACGTTGCGGAAGAATATCTCAGCGTAAGAGCCGAGGCTAGCAACACCCTCCTGAATGCGGGCGCCTCCACTGTCATTCAAGCCGATTACTGGTGTGCCTGCCTTCAGGGCCATGTCTAGTATTTTGCATATCTTCAGGCCGTGCATCTCACCTAAACTTCCGCCATAAACTGTGAAGTCTTGTGCGAAGCAGTGCACAGTTCTACCTTCGATTGTACCGTATCCACAGACTACTCCGTCACCGGGGATTACATTTTGATCCATTCCGAAGTCATTGCAGCGATGTTCGACTAGAGCATCGACTTCTTGGAAGGAGCCATCATCGAGCAAAGCCTCCAACCTCTCGCGTGCAGTCATCTTGCCTCGACTGTGCTGTGCCTGCACTCTATCGGTGCCACCACCGGCCTCTGACTGGGCCTTGCGTTTGCGCAGGTCCCCAAGTCGTTCGTCTGCTGACTTCATCGGCCTCGCCTGCCCGTGAGCGAGGCCCGCCCATGAAGATAGCCCCCACAGGGGGTCATTCTACAGCCTGTTGGGCGTGGGGTTGAAAGTCAGCCTTCGGCTGCCACAGGCGTGAACACCCCTCTACGCATAGTCATCGCCAAGCCCGGTCTTGACGGGCATGACCGTGGTGCGAAGGTCGTAGCAAGGATTCTGCGTGATTCTGGCCATGAGGTGATTTACACCGGATTACGGCGCACTCCAGAGCAAATAGTTCGTATTTGCACCGATGAGGATGCTCAGATTTTGGGGCTATCCAGCCTTTCTGGAGCACATGGTTACCTTTTCCCAAGAGTTTGCGAACTTCTACGAGAATCGGGGCTTGAGGATATCATCGTATTCGGTGGTGGAATCATTCCCGAAGATGAACGGGATGGGATGTACGGCTCAGGAATGCGGGCAATTTTCGGCCCGGGCACTACTTCGGGTGAGATGCAAGGATTCCTCGATGAGATAATCCGCCGCAATTCAGACGGTGAGAGCGACGGCGTCGGTTCAGATTCTGAGTGGCGCTGGGAAGCGAGTAGGTGAGTGAATGTCGACTCTCGAGTCGTTGTGTGCACAGGCGGCAACAGGTGAGCGTCTTGCTCTTGCTAAGTTGTTGAGCGCAATCGAGCGAGGCGAGGACCTCGCGGAATTCATTCCAATTCGTGAACATTCCCTCACCCAATGGAAGGTGTTGGGTGTAACCGGGGCACCGGGTGTCGGCAAATCCTGCTTGGTCGATCGCTTGCTCAAGTCGTGGGTTGATGATGGTGCACAAGTTGCTATTCTCGCAATTGACCCATCCTCACCAGTCAGTGGTGGTGCGCTTCTTGGCGATCGGATGCGTATGTCTTCAGTTGACGAGGGCCATTCTGTATATCTTCGTTCTATAGCAACTCGTAACCTTCCGGGCGGTTTACCGGCACGCATAGATGGGATGTTGGATGCACTTGTTTTTGCAGGCTATTCACACATTATCGTTGAGACGGTCGGCGCCGGCCAATCCGAGGTTCGCATAATTGCCGTGGCTGACCGCATATTGTTGGTCGAAGGACCGGCCCGGGGAGATGTGGTGCAGGCTGAGAAAGCCGGAGTGATGGAATTGGCTGACCTGATTGCTGTCAACAAATCCGACCTAGATGGCGCTGACAAAGCCGCCGAGGAGATACGCATGGCAATGCAACTCTCAGAGACAGACGAAGGTGCGCCAGTCATACTCTGTTCCGCCCACACTGGTGACGGCATCTCGGAATTGGTCGAAGCCCTCGCCGAATTACCTAGCGCACGCGGTGCGGCGAGTGCGCGAGCTCGCGAGCGGTTGCTGGCTGCTTGGACTGAATCACTACTTTTGCACCCTGGTTGGGCCGATGCACTGAAGGCCGTTGAGACCGGCGAAGCCAACGTGAGGGAGGTCATCTCAGACCTACTCGATGACAGGGATTGATGCAATGTCGGAAATCGAATATGAACCAGACCATACCAAGCACAGCGTTGGCGGTTCATACGGCCACTGGTTCCGCAGAGTAATTCATCTCGCCATCGCTCTGATTGCCTGGATATACTACGAGCACGGACAGCAAGTTGCAGATATTCTAAACCTAGACAATGCTACCCAATTTGCTGCATTAGTCGGACTGATTTACGCTGCTGTAGAAGCGTTCCGTCTCAAATATGGCATCACGGTAGTTGGGCAAAGGGAATACGAGGCTCATCAGGTCAGCGCACTATTTTGGGGTGTAATCTCGGTAGTAATCACCATGATTGTTCTCGAGCCCCATCATCCACAAGGTGTCGCGCACGGCTGGCTTGGCTACCCACTGATAGCCTCTCTTGCTTTCGGTGACCCTGCATTGGGTGAGATGCGCAGGGCAGGTATGCAGGCCAAGCATGTTGCCTTAGGTGGAACCGCAGTCGTGTTCGCGGTGTGGATTTGCTGTTGGTATCTTGTCGGCACACCTCTATGGCTTTGTTTCATTATGCCACCTCTGACAGTTGCAGCCGAGTGGCCGAAACTGAAGTGGATTGATGACAACGGCACGATGTTACTGATACCTCTTGTTGCAACTATCTTGCTGTTGCCCTTCCTTTGATTGTGCATCCAGTGAACAAGGTGTCTCGCTAGATTTACAAAGTGCCTACATGTGAGCATCACCATGGATGAAGATTCAGGACCGCTGACCGATGACGCACCGTCTCAGAGCACCTACGTCTTCGTCTATGTTGCATCTATGATTGCATTGTTGATTATTGGTGTTATGTACTGGTGAATTAGTACTCTTGTCTCAGGGCCTTGCGACCTCGGGTTGATATGAGCCGGGCAGAAGGCGTCACCGATGTGTGGTATCACAGGTCTACTTGGCTTGGAGTCGGATGCAGGCGGCATTGCTTCGGCTATGGCGGCCAGTCTCTCTCACCGAGGTCCAGATGGCTGCCGTTCGTGGTCAGCATCTGTAACAAATGACGTCAGTATTGGTTTTGGACATTCCCGGCTTTCCATCGTGGATATTGTTGGCTCCAACCAGCCGATTCATTCTGACCATGGCTGTACCCTGATACAGAACGGTGAAATCTACAATTTTTCTTCGATTCGAACTGAGCAGCCATCCTACCCCTGGAGAACTTCTGGAGATGCCGAAGCCATCTTGGCGGCACATTCTGCCGCAATTGGCGCTGCTTTGGAAGTACCTCGGCCACTGCAATCATCCAGCATGGTAGGGTGGGTCCGTGCTAGCGTAGGGCATGGAGAGTCTAGAAATCCCGCACAACGTCATGTGGATTGGATATCGAGGTTGGATGGCATTTGGGGTTTCGCTCTATGGGATGCTCGCAATCAGGAGTTGGTATTGTCGCGTGACCCGCTGGGTGTCAAACCACTTCTGCGCACTATAACTGACTCAGGCACCTTGTTATTCGCCAGTGAGGCCAAGGCATTCTGCTCTCACCCTGAGTATACTCCGATGCTCGACGAAGCAGCCTTAGTGGCACGATTAGCCTTCGAATATTCATTGGATGACACGACATTGTTTGCTGGTGTTGGTCAGGTCAGACCCGGAACGGTCGAGACTTGGCGATTCGACTCGGACGGCCGCGCCGTGCTGACTGGTGTCGCGAGATATAGCTGTGAAGAAGTACGACCATCATCGCATTGGGATTCAGAGGTTGAAGCATCGAAATTGTTGGCTAGCCTCACCTCCTCACTTGCCGACCGCTTGATGTCCGATGTTCCGGTCGGAATAGTGCTCTCGGGTGGCCTTGACTCCAGCATGGTTGCCGCTCTCGCTCACAAAGCGTCACAGATGGCTGACAAACCATTGCCAGAATGCTGGACGGTGGCTGAATCCGAGGATAACCCCGACTGGTTGGCTGCTGAGGAGGTTGCAAGCACCCTCGACATTCCTCATCATCAACACATTTTGGCTGCAGATTCGTTCTGGAAGGCCCTTCCCGACCTGTCATGGTATGGTGAAGACCTAGATTTGACAGTGCTGTTCTTCCAACCGCTATTCGCGCGAATGGCAGAAGACGTGACCGTAGGACTATGCGGTCAAGGAGCAGATGAATTACACGGCGGATACCCTCGCTACCAGAATCTGGCTGAACATCGAAATCTCATCCGCTCACGATTGGAGTCGGTTGACCACCCCGCAGCACAAGCATTGCTTGCAGGAGCAGATGTTGGACCCGCCGGTCCAGCGCAACCATGGACCGGCTCATCCCACATACCTGACGATGTATTCGCAGATCTGCGCACTACTCTGCAATACGAATTGGACCACGGACAGTTGACTAATTTCCAACTACGGCTAGTCGATAGGCACTCAATGGCGCATGGATTGGAGGTGCGAGTGCCTTTCCTTGGGACTTCACATCGAGAAGCATCTCACCGATTGCCCATTCATCTGAGGGTGGACCAACCCCGTGAGAAGATAGCACTGCGCGCCGCAGCCAACCTGACCACTTTGCCAAAATCCATCGTGCAGCGACCAAAGATGCCTGCTGGTCGCGCGACATCACCTACCATGATCGATGATTTACTGAACGAACTCTCAGGACACGCTGTTGAATACGCAGGCGACATCCCAGCCCTTGAGCCGATGTTGAAGTCTCAGCCAGATATCTCAATTGGACTTCGACTATTCCGCTCGCTTCATTTGGTAGACGGGGGCATTGGCCGTTACGGCAAAGACCTAATGGCACTTCTGGAGGATGTTGAGTGATGGAATACAAAGGGCCGGACTTACTCTCTGAGTTGCAATCACGAATTGATTCTCATCAGCAGGAAATATCCGATTGGTTCACAGAAAAGCGCGCTAGTATCGCAGTTCCAGTGTACGGGTCAGTAGATGTGCGAGATGCAAATTGGAAGGTGGCTGTAGTGGACGCCAATCAGTATCCGGCTGGGTTCAACAACCTTGATGCCTCCGACGCCGACCAATTGGGCGAGCACCTTTCCGATGCTATACTCGCGCATGGCGATATCCGCCACATCCATATCTACCCTGAATCACATACCCGAAATGCAGGATATGTTGAGAATCTCAGGATATTGGTGAGTTTGCTAAGTGAGCAAGGCTTTGCCATCACCGTGGGAAATCCTCAACTGAACGGTATTGATTCCGTTGAGGGGCTGCATGGCTCACTGAGTTTGCATGAGACAATAATCGAAGATGGTATTGATGTGGCTGGAATTACACCCGATTTGGTACTGCTCAACAATGACTTGACCGAAGCCGCGTTACCTGACCTCGGAGTACCTACTCTACCGCCTGTGGAGATGGGTTGGCACCGGAGGCGTAAGTCAGACCACTTCCGCGCAGTGCAGCCTTTCATCGATGAGATTGCAGCAATACTCGACGTCGATCCATGGCTGCTTGGCACCGATTGGTTTGTTTCAGAAGACAAGTGCCTTGAGAAAGACACCTGTCGGATTTTGCTTGCCGCAGAAGTAGATGAGTTCCTCAAGAACCTACAAGAAAAGTACGACGAGTATGGAATCACCGGACAGCCTACACTTTTCGTCAAGAATGATGCAGGCACCTATGGACTTGGAATCCTTGAAATCACCTCTGGTCAGGATTTACTTGAGTTGTCCAATCGTAAGATGAAGCGCCTCAGTTATGGCAAAGGTGGAATGACGGCTGAAGATTTCTTGTTGCAGGAAGGCATCCCTTCTTCGCTGTCATGGAATGACATGGTAGTCGAGCCGGTTGCATATTGTGCAAATGGCAAGGCGCTGGCTTGGTTCTACCGTGCCAATGCGAAGAAGGGTGAGATGTCCAATCTGAACTCTCCTTCATCGACTTTCATTGCTCATCGTGATATGGAAGAAGCAACTTTCACCTCGCGAATATCCAGTTGGCATATGCTGGTTGCTGAATTGGCCATGTTGGGCATGGGTGCCGAGGCGCAATCGGTGATGTGAGTTTTCACTTACTTTCATATTCCAGCAGCCACTTTTTTGTGACTACACCTTCGGCTGCTGAATAATTTCCCAGCCCACCGTTCGACTTCAAAACACGATGACATGGCACCAATAGTGGCCAAGGTTGCCGTGCCATCACAGAGCCGACAGCTCTGCTTGCATCGGGTGCCTTTGCAGCGCGCGCCAGGTCGTGATAAGTCGTGGTTTTCCCGTAAGGAGCGTGCTCAATCAAAGTAGTACAGACTCTGAACTGGAATTCAGTTAGTTGCTCTCCATCGAGAGTTGGAGTAGGCAGGAAATCTCCACAGAAGTAGCCCACAATCCATGCAACTGCATCGTCCAGATGAGGATTGCTAGTCTGTCGAACTTGCTGGTCCGACCATTCGATGCGGGTAAGGCCCTGCGCAGAGGCGGTCAGCACCATTCGACCCAATGGAGTATTGACAGCACGTCGGTCCATGGCTAATCTTCGGTGGTCGAGTCCATCGACTCTTCGGCCATATCAGGAACTTCATCCATGCCTACAATTTCGTAATTTGACGGGAATAGAGCAACGATTACTCCAGCAATAGCTGCGGCTAGTCCCCACCAGAACATCTTGTACGCGATAATCATCTCAAGCGCTACAGCGAGTAGGCACAGCCCACCTATATTGGAAATCCAAACCAGGCGTTTGAATGTTGAAAGTGAGACGCCAGTAGTGCTTCCAGTCACACTCTCGGGACCGAATTCCGCTCCAAAGCGCACCGGGTCTGATTTCCCTTCACTCATTGTTTCTCAACCCCTGTACCCTTTGCTTCAACGTATTGGTTCACCTGTCAATCATGATGATTGCATCAGTTGGACAGGCTAGAACGCAAAGCCTGCAACCTGTGCATGGTTCTCGTAGAATCTTCGCCTTTCGATTAACATCCACCTTCATTATCGGGCTTGCAAGTGGTGTGTCATACAATTCGATAGCATCGTCATCGCACACGATGGTACATTGGTCGCAGCCGATGCACAACTCCTCCTTGACGAAGGCGACAGTCCCAGGGCCTCCTTTCACTTTCTCACGCTGACCAGTGCGCATCTCATTGAGTGATAGACGAATGCGCAAGGCTTGCGCGGCACGGCGCGTCTCCATATCTTCCCGACTAGTCATCAGCAGTCCTCGTCTTTGCCTCGACCTGACGGGCCAAGAATGAGACGACATCCAGAATTTCGAAGTCATGTCTAGGATCACCCTCAAACTTGAGGCATTCAAAGTGCGTGACACACTTGGGGCAAGAAGTCAGCATGATATCCGCTCCAGTAGCCCTGACCTCATCGAAGCGCTGTATCCGCAGTCCACGACTGTTCTCATTGCAGGACATCATGCTGGAGACACCACAGCACAATGCATCTTCCTTGTTGTGCTCCATCTCGACCATCTCCACTCCGTCGACCGCTTTGACAAGGTCTCTTGGACCCTCGTAGATGTTCATCTGTCTGCCGAGGCGACATGGGTCGTGGTAGGTGACGGTCACATCTTCTTCGCTCTTCAATTCCATATCGAATTCATTTTCCTGCAGGAATTCGGTGGTGTGCATCACCTTGATTCCATCAAGTTCGTAATCACGGGCGAAGGTATGGAAGCACTCGGCACAACTGCTGACCAGTGTGTCTATTCCACTATCGAGAATCTTCTTCTG
The DNA here is from genome assembly GCA_964647665.1 of uncultured Candidatus Poseidoniales archaeon. Taxonomy (GTDB): domain Archaea; phylum Thermoplasmatota; class Poseidoniia; order Poseidoniales; family Thalassarchaeaceae; genus CAUZSM01. The sequence goes on along the minus strand of CAZYIX010000003.1, from coordinate 10,967 downwards.
ATTGTAAGCCTTCAACTTTTCAAAGACCTCGGTCATGCCTTGCCACTTCTGGTCATGGCCACAACACTTGAGGAAGTCACGACCCAGATATGCTACATCAACGTCCATTTCCTCGAAAAGAGTGAATGCAGCGGTAGTCGAATCTCCGAGATTCATCTCGCCTTCATTTACGTGACTGAATACCATCTCCTCGTCGAGATAGTCCACGCAGCCAGGGTAGTAGCCGATGTTGCTGTCGATTGGATATTCGTCTATCGAGGCGAATTGGTCATCGGCAGATTCCTCCGCCTCCGCTGCTAGAACCGCCTGCAGCACAGTATGTGGGATGTTGGCGGCAGGTGGACCTCCGACGACAAGACTGCGTCGGATGTCAACATAGGAGTCGTAGTCAACCAACTGCGGACAAGCATTTGTACAGGCAGTACAGGTCAGACAGGAGTACATCGGCACGCCATCGTCTTCGTTATTCCACGTGTTGTAGATGATATTCAGTTTGTCACCAGCATTGAACAATCTGACTGGACACGCATCATCACAGAGGTCGCAACCGTAGCACTTGTTCATCTCGTACTCATATCCTCTCGCCATGCCTCTCATCAGCATGTATACGATTGCACCCACGCCCAAACAGGGTATGAACAGCGAGTAGATTAGTTTCGCATCAAGGCTCTTCGGATTCTTGTGGAAGGTCGGGTTCTCGACCATGTAGGCCGAAAGTCCCTCAACATCTTGTGGGATTCCTGCGGTGGAGAGATTCAGCGAGTCAGTGCGGTCAACCGACAGTCCATCGTTTCCGATGAGCAGTGGTTGGTAGGCTGAGACTCTAGTTGACGCGAATACATCCACGCTATCGTCGACATCAGTGTAGGTCACGCTGTAAGCGACATCGTAATCGCCGCTAGGCAGTTTCAGGGTGCCGCTGGAACAAGTTGAGGTTTCAAGAATTACCTCATTGCCTTGACTGATTACGAAGGTTGCATCAGATACACCAACACCCCTGACAGAAGTGCGATGTGCGCAAATCCAATCAACATAGACCGAATCAAGACCGAAGTCCTCGATTTTCATTGTCCATGCCTGATTGATGACTACGGCAGAGCCGTCAGCATTGCCAGTAGTTTGCCACTCACCTTCAACGGCATTGGTTCCAGAAGAAGTTTGCTGGTGGTTATTTACATCCAAGAAGTCGATGATGTGGAATTGCGTCGGCTGGAATATACCCCAGTAGAGCCAATTTTCAGTGGGTATTAGGCAGTAATCGTCTCTGCTTTCAGCATCTGAACCGGTGAATTGCTTGTCATCCCACGCGCTATTGGATATTGACTCCTCATGAGTTAGGCAAAGCGCAGCCATCGCCGCCCAGTGGTCCCCCTCTTCAATCAATACCAATGAGTCAGATGGCTGTCCACGCAACCCCTCAAGCGTCTCGATATCATCCATCGCGCCTAAGCCCTTCATGTCCCAGAATCCATCTTCGTACACAGGCCAAGTAACTGAAAGAAGAAGAACGGTGATAATCAATGTTCCAAAAGCGACCTGCTTACCCATTCCAGGAGTTGTTCTAGCCCCGATGGAATTCACAAGGAACCATCTAATGCCCAAATACAGAACTACCCACAAGAAAATCCCTGTTAACACCCAAGGAATTGAATTGAATACTTCTGCTAACCAAGGCTCACGCACGCCGCATGACAGACCATGATGAGGATTTAACGTGCAGAAATCTGTCCGATTTTTTGAGTATATTTCAAGGAAAATGTTGATTGAGAAAACCGAGATGAACCAGACGTGGGCAAGGTAAACAGCACCTGCGGTAGCGAACCACGGGTCCTCGACACCACGCTTTTCGCGTCCACCAAGGAACGGTGGTAGGGCAAGGATTCCGACTGGAAGTCCGGTGATGAATGCACCCCACCAGCCAGCATTCCAAGCGATGACTGGCTGGCCGAAGAAATCACCAATCGGCCCGGCAGGTATGTCGAATTGAGGGAGGTATTCACCCCACCTTAGGTATCCGTAGGAGAATAGAACATACCAGTCAGGGAACACGAAACCAGCTTGTGCGAAAGGATCGGCTGCGCTGTGTAGAGGTGGGGGGATAATCCACGAATAGAAGCAGAGTACCGCCATAATCGCTGCAAAGATGATTGTATCTCTCAAAGCCTCATGTGGCCAGAATGCATGACCTGTGAAAACACGTCGCCGTTCTTTTTCGTGGTCAACCAATTTGCCTTTCTCGCGAACATAAGTGTCCGCGATACGGCCAAGGTTATCCATCAATCCCATTCATTCACCTCAATCAATGCGGCTCCGCGATTCCTTGTACCCAGACGATGAACAGATGGATGATAATCAGAGCGGTCACTATCACAGGTAGGATGAATACGTGTAGGAAATACATTCTCGTCACCGCCTGATAGGTCAGCGATGTTCCACCGAACATCAGGTTGGCAGCCCAGCCTCCAATCAACGGGGTAGAGTTAGCCATGTTGATGCCGATGGTCGCCGCTCCGAATGCGAGTGCATCCCATGGTAATAGGTAGCCTGAATATCCGAAAAAGATGGTGAAGAACATTAGCCCAACGCCGATGAGCCAATTCAATTCACGAGGGTTGCGGTATGCACCGGTGAAGTAAACTCGGCACATATGCAGGAATACTGATGCAACCATGAAGTGGGTAGCCCAATGATGCAATGAGCGCATGATATAGCCGAATGGAAGTTTGGTCATGATGTACTCCATGCTTTGGTATGCAGGAGTTGGGTCACCCTGTCCTCCGGGGACATAGTAGATACCGAGGACTGTGCCAGTGATGACTAGAATGATGAATGCGATGAAAGAAATTCCGCCTAGACAGTATAGTGGATACCAATACCAGATGATTCGCAATTTGTATTTTTCAGCGTGTGTCAGGGGCATCTGGCGATGCATACTATAGTAGGAATCGCGACTCATCGCCCAATAATCTTGGATACGGAATCTGGTATCGAGCCACGAGAATACCCAAAGGAAAGACTTCTCGACTAGACCCAGTCTTCCAGTTGATTCAACCGCGCGCAGAATCTCCTTGCGCGGCATTTCTTCATTCTCCTTGCGGAGGGTGAAGGCGACAATTACCGTTATTATGGCAATGAACAATCCTAGAAACCATACCTGTAGCATTTTTTCACCTCAATCACAATATGTGTACCAATCCATGTAGTCGGTTATTCCTTCTATGACGTCACCGTTGATTTCGAAGGGAATCAGTGGCATGCCCACAGGCGTTGGCCCCCCTGTCCTTCTGATGCCGAAATAATCGAATAACGTGCCATTGGAACGGTTCCGGTTTCTATTCACCTCAAGCATAGTAGGGTCATAACGGCTGGAATGACAGATGCAGAATAATTTGTTGCCGCCTGAATCAACACCACCTGGCAGCCAGTTGTCAGCGGTGAAGTCGTTGGCTACCAGTTGCCAACCCGGAATACAGCACAGGTGAGGACAGCGGCTGAAGATGAGCAACAGGTTATTGTGAGGCTCAAACACAGTTCCTACCATCTCCTCACCATGCCCGATATAGACTCCTGCCGCGTCATAGCCTTCACCATACTGCAGACGCGGCTTGTTCTCAGTAGATGCTGACGATTTGTTCTCGTCGTGGGGCACATACACCACATTCACCGGAAGCCCATTCCAAACACCCTGTGCCCCTGACATGCCGGTGCCGGAAGTCGCTGCCTGATCTGCGAATGCCGATTTTGTCATCACCTCTAGGTGCAGAGAGCCAAACCAGACAGTATCTTCCTGTCCTTTCGGAACCCAGAATCGCACACCAGCGTCACCTCCAGACCCAGCGTCTGAACCCATCAGCAGGGATGCGAATCCAATAGTGCCAAGGCTTGCCATGGCGATTACTCCACCAGCGGTATTGAGTGCATATTTCATGAATAGACGCCGGTCTAATGTCTTCACACCTTCACCCTCTCCGCGATCCATAGCGGCACCAGGTGCTGGTCGGAGTCGGAATTGTCTCGCCATTTCTCCTCACCTCATATTTTGTAATCTACCCAATCTTCCGGGTCATTCTCGGGGATGAACTTGTTTCTGCGATATTTGACGAGGACCGTATCGGGCATTACCCAACGTAGGTAAACGATACCCATGATGATGAGAGTTGAGAAAATCATCGCCAATTCAAGCGAGAGCAACTGCTGGTCCCAACCGTTGATTAGACCATATGATAGAGAACCAGACCAGTACAGGGTCCAAGCCAAACCCCAGACGAATACCATAGTTACCAGCCATGAATCTGATGACGCTGACAGAGTTGACCTGACAATCGCGCCAGCCTCTGGTTCGTCGAAGACACCGTGGTCCACCGCTGCGATGTACTCTTCCTCTGATATTTTCACACCTTCAAGCACAGAGCGAGCATCCTCAATCGATACCTCGCCGGACTTGACCTGCTTGAGCAGTTTCATTACGATATCATCACTCACAACTGGTCCCCCCTTCTCAGATGTTTCATCCTGAGTTTGAGCAGGTTAGTTCGACCTACGTAGTGGCTGCTGAACCCATAGCGGAGGAATAATCCGCAGAACAGTATCACCATGATTACGGCTCCGAATCCGAGAAGACCGAGCCAGTGGGCACGGAATGCTGCGCCCATCTCGTGTAGATTGGTATCGTGACCACCAGCTGCCTGCGGCTCAACTTCACCATTGCTGTTGTAGTGGGCCTGGGTCATTCCGGTGTCCTCACCTTCTGAAAGCGAGAATGCGAGGCGATTCCATGCATCTGGGGCTGCAGGTGCGCCATCGCCATTCACCGAGTTACCAGAGAGCCAAAAGGTCACATCACCACTGCCGGATGCTGGTGCAGTCCAAGTGACATGCCAAGTCCTATCTTCGCTCTTAGCCCCTGCTGAAGTATGGGTCAGAGTGTCGGTGCCATCTCCATTCTGCACCATTGATTGGTAGCCATCACCTGCTGCAAGCGTCCCTTCAGAGACTTTCATCGAGAATCCACCGGTATTGGAGTGGGTATCTATCTCTGGACCACCGATTAGTTGAATCATCAACTGGTAGGTTATACCCTCTGCCCAGAAATATGGCACGCCATCTAGAATCAGAGTGACGCTATCGTCAGGAGAAAACTCATTGTTGGAATGGCAAGTACATCCGCTGACGGCAACGTCAGTATCGCCTTCCGCTTCATCTCCAGTAATTCCCGATGACCTTGCATCGGTAGCGCCTGCCAAAAGCAGCAGCACCAGCAGTGCCAACAACGGCTTTGACATCACCTTTCCTGAATGCGACATGGAACTGCCTCACCTATGGTGAGTTGCACGACCTGAAATCCCTCCATAAACGTTCCCTGCTAGCCCGGTGGTGAAGGGTTCGCAGTGGGCCATTCGTAGCATTGTCATTATCATTCCCTGAACCCGTAAAAACTCCGGCGTCAGTGCACTTCTTCGGCATCAGTATCAAGTGAAGCCCCCGCTTCGCGGGAAGCGGTGAGCAAATGGGCGACCCAGTATGGAAGAATGTCTACCATCTCAGCGATGAGCAGTTGATTCAACTCGAGGACGCTGAGGATGCGATGGAAAAGATGGACCTTTCACAGGCTGAGAGAATTCTGTTAGCGATGTTGGAAGATGATTTTGAGTGCATCCCGGTACTCTCTAATCTTGGCCATATGTATGGCAAGTATCTCAGCGAATTCGAGAGTGCAGTCGAATACTATGACCGCGTACTCGCTATCGAGCCAGATAATGCCTGGGCGCGTGACGCTCGCCGCCGTTATGCTCGATATCTTGACAGTGATTGAGTGCGAATGCTATTGACCCCCCACAGATGTTGAGCGGTCGTGGCGGAAGGAGAACTGCTAGTGGCCGGCTTGGGTGGCTTGGGTTGCCAATGGGCTAGACGAGCCCATGCACGCTCAGAGAGTTTGGTCGATTTGGTTCTGATAGATGCCGATGATTCATCAATTCAAGGTGCCCATCACGCACACGCTCTCTCTCTAGGTGATGATTCCAGTGACCAGGGTTGTGCCTGCTTACCTGAATTGGCCGAGGCGCGAATGCGCAGCATGATGCCGCTGACCGAGAGATTTCTAGAACCAGCCGAATTAGTGCTGATTATGTGTGGACTTGGCGGTGGCGTAGGTTCCGGAGCCTCCGTTGAATTCGCTAGGCAAGCCGCTCAGGCTGGTTGCATGGTACTCTCGGTAGCAGCGATGCCATTTGAGGCACAACCGGCTCGGCGTAAAATCGCCGAAGAAAGCCTCGCCCGTTTGCGAAGTGTCAGCCATATCTGCGTAGAATTGTCGCTTGACCGTTTGGCATGGCAGGCGAGGGAGCGTGGAGTAGACTGGTCGCAAGGTGCGGCATGGCTAGAGGAACTTTCAGAGGGCTTGATGCACACCCTCGCAAAGGTTGGGCTAATCAATCTCGATCTTATGGACCTGCGAGCAATCATCTCGAAGGAGGGTGGCTCGACGATGTTGGTTGCCGAAGGACACTGTGACGAGGCGGACGAGTTGTTTGCCAGAGCTCGCTCAGCCCCTCTCGCAGCGATGGAAATCAGCGGAGCCAGTGGCTGCCTTCTGCAGATTGAGGGCGGCCCACACATGACTCTCAAGCATGTCGAGAAGGTTGCTGAGGCTTTCACTCGGGGACTTTCCGAAGATTCACAGGTCATCATCGGTGCACGGATTACACCTGAACTTGACACTAGAATGCGGGTCGTCGCTGTTGTGGCAGGACTCCCTCGGGAAATAGTAGTGGGTTTAGTCTGACAATCAATCAAGGTCGACGAGTTCTATCTCCTCGTCATCATCCTCTCCCTCATCTAAGTCGTCGTCTTCATCTCCGTCGTCGTCCTCATCATCGCGGTTTTCCCAATCGACGTCCGCTCCCTGGATACTAGAGGTCGAATCATCGACGACATCATCAGGATTTTTCCATCCAGCCTCATCCCAGTCATCTGAACCCGGTTCGTTTCCATCCGCTTCCGATCCCTCATTTTCATCTTCCACCACCGCTACGGAGGTATGGCCATCTGCAAACGACTCCAGTCTCCTGATGTGAATCCAAACCAAGGTGGCAGCAGTCACAAAGTGTCCTAGTCCAATCGCCACTGAAAGTGAGGCCTGAGAGCCTGTTGATGAGATGGTTGCTGCGAGCATTGAGATTGTCGCTGCATAGCCAAATCCGAACGACAGACCCCAGAACAGAGCATTGTCCCGAGTGAATAGCACACTCTCTTTGCGTACGCCAGTGCTTGAGATGCCCCAGATGGCACCTATCACGGTAATAATCATCAGAACCAATTCCTCGATAACCACACCGATGCTGAATCCACCAGTGGTAAATCGGCGCCAAGTTGCCAGCAGATGGTAGGCTACCAATAGTTGCAGAATCAGCCCCCAAAGGTAGGCGCGGGGGGCCACCCCTCGGATTTTTCCTACCTTTGCTCGGGTCTGTGAAGTGCGCCATAATACGAGGGCTTGCACACCACCTACTGCCACAAGATATCCTAGCGCAGCCAAGATTTCTCCGAATCCGATTCCTTGTTCTCGCATGCCTAGTATGATGACCCAAAACAACACACCAGCGACGACCATCACTATGGTGACGTGCGTGGTAGCACTAGTCTTGGTCCTAGCCGTCTTTTCGTCAGTACGCTTGGATTGTGGCAGCCACGAATCGAGCGTCAGTCTAGTGCTGCTTGAGAATGAATATGCCTGCCCTGCCGACCACAGCAGAAACATCCCACCGATTCCGATGGCTAGTGGTTCAACGTAGTCAGAAAGAGGCCCGTAGAGAAGCATCAGGATGATTGCAGCGACCGGCACTGAAAGCGACAGAGGAACCAGCCAGCATGCCATTGTTCCGAGCACAGTTTTGCGCAGCATACCTCCGACGCCGGCACTCGGTCCCTCGCTCTCTGGAAACCTACTCCATTTCGAGATGAGGTCGAATCGCTGCAGAATTGCAGTGAGTGCATATCCTATGGTGAAACCGATGAATACAGCAAGTCCGATGGACAACCCATTATCCATATTCGCGAAAATGTGTGCTGCTACGGTGGCCAGAATGAGTAGTAGCAGATGTGGTAATGTCTTCGGAGAAAGCAGGGTGAAAACTAGATCCGAGAGGCGTGCTGGTTCGCCTGACTTCCTCAACTCTAGCAAATGATGTTCTGAGTCAATGGCCTCAGAGAAATCGGGATTATCATCATCGGACTCATCCCCCTCCTCCGGAATGCCCTCTTCATCATCCGCCATGATTATCCGACTGAGACACGGCTGTTAAGGTCAATGACTGTCACCCCTTCGTCATGACTCCTGCATTGAGCAAGGCGAAGCGACCAAAACGACGCTGGCTAGGCTGCAATGTTTCCTCTGAACTTTCACAACGAGACCAAGTAGAGGCCGCTCTAGCTAAATGCGCAGTATCAGATGGTTGGAGGTTGTTCGATTTCATTCCGCAACCAACGCCGGGCAGAGCAATCATCCGTGTGCCATTGACCGACCACGTGCAATGGAGAGCCGCGTTGGAGGAATCTGAATTATTTGAGCCGGTGACCACATCTGGCAAGATCCGATTGGTCCGCGAGCGAATGGAGATCTCGCGACCTCGACGACCACGCAGGCGTTGAGTGACCTATCGCCACATCAGCACCCTTGATGAGGTGGCTTCACTTCGCGCTCTCATGGCAGGTGGAGGAGATGCACCGAGTGTATCCACTTGGGATTTGTCAGTGCTAACTGGCTGCATCTTGATGTTATCCACCGTATTCATTGCCGTATGGACGCTGCCTGAGATTTCGACAATTGAATTGGATGGAGCCGAGGAACATCTGATTATCCATACTGGTGTGTCGGACGCGACCGTCTCCTTCGATGTCGGAAAAGATGAATCCTGCATGGTATCAAATGGTACCGAGTGCGATGGTTTTGAGATAATCATCATCGAGAGTGAAGGTGGCGATTGGGATGGAGTAATCCCATCCAATGCAATGCGCGTGGATGTGCTAGATGGTAAGGACAAGGAGACTGTGAGGTTTTCGGACCCTCTATCGCAAGGAGAATACCGAGTTGTTTTCGATGGGGAAGGTGAGTATTTCTTCGAGGCTGATGTCAACCGTTCAGTGCCTCACGAATACATACCTGCTGTATTCGGTGCATTCCTGATTGTCTGGGGTATTTGGCGCGGTCGTCAGGAACCAGTTGAATGAAGCCCGCGCCATCGCAGGCTCTCGGTAGAGTCAATTGAATGAACCACTCCATCATTATCCCGGACCAACAGGGCTGCTGAATCGGTGAGTCCAACAATCTCTACCGAGGCTGGCAGGTCACCTAGGTCAAGCTCAACAGTTGTATCGAGCAGAGGTCGCATCAGTTCCCATGCCGGTGTAGAAACCCTGTCATCGATGAAAGGCCCGAGTATCGTAGGTTCATCAAATCTGCCTGCAATCGAGGCGTGCAGTATCTGAGAGAACTCCAATCGATCAGGGCACTCATCTGCAATCTCACTTAACGATGAGGTCGGAAAATCACCCTGCTTCGACGATTGCAGATTCAAGCCAATACCCAAGGCAATCGTGGTCAAATCACCTTTTCCACGAGATTCGGCCAAAACGCCAGCCATCTTGCCATATTTCTCATCACTGCGAATCCATAAATCGTTAGGCCACTTGATGAAAACTCCATTATTTCCCAAGTTGTGAGCCCATTTCCAGCCATGTGAAGGTAACGGTTGGTGTAGGATTGCTGAGACCGCATCTGCGATTGCTAGAGCCGCACCGAGTTGTAGCCCTTCAGGTCCACGTTTTATAGATTCTATACCCATGCTCCAAGAGCCAATAAACGCCCCCTCAAGGCTTTTCCAGACTCTGTTGTGCTGCCCACGTCCCTCAGTCTGTGTTTTGGCTGTGAGTAGGGTTCCGACTGGCCAGGATGATTCCAGAATCAAATCGTTGGTCGAGGTCACCTCATCCATGTGCTCAGGCTCTATTCCCTCAAACGGCCTCCAAACCGCTGTAACAATCAGTTGCTCATCGCCGAGTTGGCGGCGACGCACCACCCTACTCGCCCAACCGGCACGAAGCCAATTGCTTGCCACTTTTCCACCGGTGCTATTGTCGGAATGTACGAGTAGAATAACTCCACGAGGGTTGAGGATTTGAGGTGCTCTGAGCAGGGTCTGAATCAGAGAGTCGTTGCAACTCAATGATTCACCTCGGCTACGGGCGTCCAGTAGCCCAGCCTCTTCTAGTGGCCCCAACCTTTCAGCATCGGAGCCAATTTCGAGATATGGTAAATTCCAGCAGATCAGGTCAACCGGATTTTGGGGCAGCCAACCATCATCATCTCCGATGAACGGGCCGCCTTCCCTGACCGTCAATCGTTCTGTGCATTGGCAATTCGCTGCGTTTCCAATGGTTGCTGCTACTGCTAAAGGATTGATATCACAGGATTCTACCACCCATCCTCTCCTAGCAGCGGAGATTGAAATTGCACCACTGCCACAACCAATCTCCAGCAATCTATTTCCTTTCCCTGGCCCCAATAATCCTAGGACCTCATCAAGGAGCTCGGAGTCCTCTTTGGGTGGGTAGACAGTTGGTGGTACTCGTAACTGGATTTCGGGTAAGCCATGGCTTTTCCATAGTAGGGTGGACGCCGCACCCCTTGCCATTTCGGCCTCCCTTTCTATTGTCATGAAATGCCCCTCTAGTGTACTGAATCGGCCTTTGGGGATGAGTTTGCCGCTAAAATGCGACACCTTTATGGCGATAGAGGATGAGGGGGGATTGTGCCCGGTCACCCCCGGTACATGGCTGGACAGGGCCTCAGCGTGGCGTATCAGTCGCCACAAGGTTTTTGAACACCCCCTCGGTCGGCGGTAGGCCCACATCTAGCCATGGGCCTGTAGCTTAGTCAGGTAGAGCATCCGGCTTTTAACCGGACGGCC
>CAZYIX010000002.1:84652-192358 GCA_964647665.1 uncultured Candidatus Poseidoniales archaeon | reverse complement strand
ATGGCGCCGAGAGAGAGATTTGAACTCTCGCGGGACGAACCCACGTGATTTCCAGTCACGCGCGATACCAGGCTATGCGATCTCGGCTGCGACCCCTTCGACCCGCCCTTCTGTTTTGACGGTGACGCTTGGCTAATCGCCTCACAGGGCTGCATCTATGCAGTGCGCCACGATTAAAGCGGCCTCATTGCTCGCCGCCGTTGCTGCCACTGTGGCTTAGAGGTATAGCGACGCCTTGGTAAGGCGTAGGTCGTGGGTTCAATTCCCACCAGTGGCTCTTTGATTCCCACTTTCGCCGTAGGCGAAGATTATTCAGTCGTAGTCGAGACCCAAAATGTGGGGCGGGGCCATGTCAAGTAGTCGCAGCGCATTTTCAGCAATCGCAATCATTCTGCTGATGGTTGCGGCACCATGGGCTGCAGCAGACACCTCCACTTGGATTGGCCCATCTGCAGTCGGCTCAAGTGGTCAAGCAGTAACCGTCGATGGTTGGAATGTGCCGGGTAATGCGACTATCCTCGATTCATGGATGACTGTGGAGGACATAATGGCGGCAGATGGCAATGGTTCACAGTGGCGCACCGGCACTTCAACAAATTTCACTACCGGTTCGTTCACCGATACCACCGAATCACATTTCGCCGGCCAACTATCTCTGCTTCCCGACGGTGCTTTCAGCCAAGTCGACAACTTCGGTGGCAATGTAACACTGACTTTCCAGAGTAATTGGAGCGTTGATGGCAATAGCGGAATCTGGCACCCCTCATTGATTGGAAATATTCAGAATGGCACAGTATCGGGTGGGACTAGAACATTGACACATGGCTCCATTCCAGCCTCAGCTCACAGTGGAAGTGTGGTTGCAGCAACTGTTGCAGGTTCACCAGTTCCGGCTGGGATTGATTCTGCACTGAGAATGCCAGCAGAGAACATCCCCTGGCCGGTTGCCAACTTCAACATGACAATGTGGCACTGGCATCACTTGGACAGCAACAGTGGGGATGCAGTTTGGGTCGAGTATCGTCTAGACACCGGTTCTTGGACGTGGATTGCTCCAGTCGGCGGATACAATGGCAACGTCACCCTCACAAATTCAATTCCCTCAGGCACACCCGGCAGCAGCAGCAGCTTCCCTGCGTGGGCTTCCAATAGTCACACTGGTTGGAATATTGACACCTTCAGTCTGGATAACATCACTGGGCTATCCACCGCTAACCAGATTCAGTTCAGGTTCAGAATTTTCACCGACAACTCAAGTTCCGGCATTCCGGGGTGGTTCTTGGATGATATCCGGCTAGTCAACATAGGTAATTCCACGGATTATTGGCATCATGGCTGCTACACCACATCAGCCACTTCATGCTTTTACTCCAACAGCGCTGAAGGTGCGTTGCAGGGTAATTTCAACTTCTCGAATGCAAGCACTAATTCGGTGCTGCGCACCCGCCTTGAGTGGGACCTTGAAGGAAGCGGTTGGGACAATCTATGCATAGAGTTGTCAACAAATAACAACACTTGGACTGACATCTCATCCACTGGTGGTTCACAATCGACTACTGTCTGCAGATCGCGTAGCGGAGCAATCCCTTCTAGTGGCTACACTGTCGGCGGTACAACCTATACTGACCAGACCAACTCCTTCGTACTCCTCGACCTAGCCATTCCGGCGGCATTCCAAGGAGTGAACTTGGTGAATGTACGCTATCTGGTTCAAACTGATTCTTCGGTTGCATATGGTGGAAATACAGACCCCCTTGAAGGCGTCACTCTCGACTATATCGAGATAATCGACAGTAGCGGCAATGTGGTGGACAGTGACCAATTGAATACAGCAGGTACGATGTTTCATTATGCGCTTGGAGCGGTGGCCGATGACTGGCAATTCATCTCCATCGGTGCAGGTGCGCTGACCACTGGTCAGGACTTTGAGGATGCGAGCGCAGGTGCACCCGGAGGTATTCCAAATGGCTGGGCGGCAACTGGTGAATGGGAATTCGGCCCACTGAACACCAATCAGATGGGCCCTACATCGTTCCCGACCACTCCCTTCGGGTTCGGCACTAATCTAGCTGGCACATATAGCGGTAGCAACTGGGACCATCTGTATACACCCGGATACTCAATCCCAGCAGGTGCTAGCGCTCGACTGACTTTCGGCCACTGGATGTGTTCCGAATCAAATTATGATGGTGGGGCCATCTTCATCTCGACAGACAATACGACTTGGAACCACTTCGACCCGGGTGGCGCCGCTTTTTATGACGTAAACGGGCTCCCCTTCAATGCCAACGCCAATCTAGCCAGTGAATGGATCTTCGATGGCTCCAATGCAATCCCACAAGGTGGTTTCAGTTGCAATGGGCCACACAATCTGTGGGAGACCAAGACCGCCGACCTATCGTCATATTCTGGCCAGACGGTATGGTTCCGTTTTTCCTTTGAAAGTGACTCGATAGTCAATGATGAGGGTTGGTATGTCGATGATGTCGGCCTTGAGGTAGACTACTTCCTTGACGAAGGCAATTGGCTTTCTCCACCAATCCAAGTCGCTGACCTTGGTGCTGGATTCGTCGATGTAGACGCAACGATGGGTAATGGCACATGGATTGGTGGCGCTATTGTGGATAGTACCGGAAGCCCAATCGTCGGATTCGAGAACCAGACTTTGCCAATTTCGTTGCATGGCCTTGACCGGGACGCCCACTCTTCCATACACGTACGCGTGACCATGGGTACTAGCGACCCTTACTCAACCCCGTTGGTCAGTGCATTGCATGTGGGAAGTGTTCGTTACCTAGATGGAAACGGACCTGAAAAGACCGGATGGCTGGTTGGCAGCGGTTTGGTCAGCGGCGATGGCAACTTGACCAACCCTGGCACCTCCTCCGAAGTGGTAATGTCAAACTTCGTGCACTCCTCCCGCCCCATTACATCCGTCAGATTCTCCGGAGTAGCCACAGGAGTTACAATCAATCTCATCGATTCGTGGGGCAATTACATCGGCAGCACTGGCCCGACTGGCACTCTCACATTTCCTGAACCTCAACCGGGCTTCGGTGTGCGAGTGAATGTCGCTGGAGGCGGCATGGTGCGCGAATTGGCTGCTATTGGATTATTCGGGCAACCAGCGGTGAACGCAACTATCGATGTCACTGATGATGGCACTGTCGATTGGTCCTTCCCTTCAGGTACTGCCTACGGTTACCATGGCTGGCAGACCAAACTGTACCAGACCACCGACTCCAGTGGAACGACAACACACAACGGTAGCACATCGGCCAGAGTCACGGTGGACTCCACGAGTCCTGCTGCCATTTCAGTAATGATTCCGGGTGAAGCAACGGTAACCAGTCTGGTTGTCTCCATGGTGGCTGCCACTGGGACTTTCGTCTCGCAAGGTGTAGAATTCAATCAGGTGGGTTCCAGTCAAGTTGTATCATTTACGGGTTCTGGGGTATCGACGTATTCCTTCTCAAATACTTGGCATAATCAGATGAACGCGATTCAGCCTCAGAGTGGAATTCAAGTAGATCGCGATTGGCGTGTGATAGAATTCGAGATATCAGGAACAGCACCTGATATCATCGATATCACTGCATTCACTGTTGGATACTCAATCAGCGAGAATGTAACTGGTCTTACCCAGCAGGTGAAGGATTACCACGCCGATGAACAGATTGGTGCTCCGAAGTTGCAGATTACCGTTCCAGTCACCATGACTGCCGATATTGGCGTACTTGTCATCGGTGGCGGAATATATCATGAGTTGATGATTACCAATCACCAGTTCACAGCGCCGAATACAATGTATCCAGATGGAACTTCGGTCACAATATCAACCGGACATCATCACCTGTACGACAACGATGAAATTGGACAGATTCAATTGGTCGGTACAGGCTCAGAAAACACCTCAATCGTTTTCACAGTCACCAATGGCGATGGGCAGTGGGCAACACCCACATTTGCCCAAGCCGCCGGTCAGAGTTGTTTGACCCTTGATTCAGCGAATAGTCTAGCAATTGTGACCCAAAGCAATCCTCCCGGTCAACTGTTTGATTTCATTGCAGTCGATTGGATATTCGATGTGCAATGGTCTTGTGACGACATTGCTTCAATCACTTGGAAGGCTACAGCATTCAACACTACTGGCGAGTCAAGCAGTCCCGCATATGCGCAAAGCGGTGGCTCAGGCTCTCAAGCAATCGAGAATGACCTTGAAATCAGTGGTTTTGAGGTCTACGATGTGCATGGTCGTCATCTTTCCAACCCGTTTTCACCAGATTATCCATTCAGGGTCATTCCTGAAGCGACCCTAAACATCAGCGGTCAGGTCCGATTCCAGAACACGGTTGACCTGAGGCCAGCAACTAGCGATTTCGCAGTCGGTCTGAACATCTCCGGAGTCGAGATACCGTTGCTCTCTGATGGCCCGGGATCTTTCTCTGGTCAAGCAACTCTCGGCTCGGACGATGCCTACACTCTCTCACCAATTATGGGGCGAGTCGGGCCGGTAACAGGCTCTACTGGGGCGGGGGATATGACTGTACAGCCCCCGGTAGTCATTGTTCTAATCGATGATTCACCCCCAATCGCCGGTCCACTATTGGTGCAGACTTCTGTCGGCTTACTCGATGCGGATGGCTTCGTCTGGGACCCGATATCACCGCTGAGTGTCTACGTGACTGTGGAGGACGCAGAGGATAGGGGTGATTCACTGACACTACACTACTGGCGGCAGAACATCGATGACACAAATGCCGATGGATTAGCTGATGAGAGCGAATATCAATCCTTAACATCGTCTCTATTTGAATTGCGAAGTGGCAGCGAGCAGGTGACCTTCAGTGGAATCGATGTATCGGGTAACGGATTCAACGGCAAGGTAAGCCTGTATCTTTCTGGCACTGACTGGGCTGGGAATAGCTACCTCGATGGTGGCACGGGTGGGGGCGCGGGCCTATCCAATGACTGGGCTACCCTGCAAACTGCTGAGAATACCGAGACGATTCTGCTAGGCACTGGCTTCAGTCTCGACACTGAGAGTGAATACTTGCTCGCTGGTCAGGAGCATACAATCAGTATGTACATACAGGACGCCAATGGAATCGAGACACTTGATGACATCGTTGTCTATCTGGCTGGACAGACTTCTGCTCCGTTCGGTGAATTCCATTACGACCCGCGCCAGGGTACCTTCTTCGCACCATTTGAGAGTCATGTCACTCCGATTGGCGTGACCATCGAGCAATTATCGGAAGACACTGCAAAGGTCGACCTCCGATTCAGTCTTGATTGGCACTCACCAACCTCTGAGAACTTCCGAATTCCGGGAGTGACAATCATCGATGACCAGCAAGTCGTTGAGAATGTCAATAATTTGAACGGAATGCGCTGGAAACTCGACAATGGTCTGGAGGCAATTACAACCGATTTGATAGATATGACTCCACCAATCTCCCCGAGTGACACTTCTATTCTGTATGTTCGACAAGGTGACGAGTTGGCGGTCGAGGGCATCGTACGATACGTGGAAACCCAAATTCCGGTGCTAGAACCTACAACAAACCTAGAGGTCGAGGGAGTCATCATGTACGGAATCACTGAACTATCGGCAAATGTATCGGTGCAGCCCGGTGGTGTGTTCTCACTGCCGTTCGTTCTGCCAATGCGTGCACCTCTCAATCCGAATATGCCAATCCACATCTACGTACGCAATGTGGAGGGAAGTGGGACCTCGGTTCTCAACACAGACACCTCAATTGTCGTAGACAGTGATGCACCAGTCATCAGTTTCGATGTATATCGATATCCGACAACATCTCTAACACTGCTTGAGAGTGACCGTCTCGACAATGTCACAATCAATTTTGTAGTTGAGGACAATGGAGGTATGGCTGATACCCCCCTTACTCTGCATTGGGCATATCTTCGCAACGGCCTACCGTTGATGGGGGCTAGTAATTCCGCTGAAATACCACGAGTTTTCGTGGAAGATTCAGTTTACCACTATCACGGGATATTCGACTTGCGAGCACAAGGCATCGACCGTTTGGAAGATGGAGACCAAATCACTCTGTGGGTCAGTGGCGAGGACCTTGCCGGAAACGAGTTGGTTGGTGAAGGTACCCAATCACTGCCGCGTGTCCCGTCGCTATCGATTATCGAATTCGTCCCATCTCTAATCGATTTCACGATAGAACCGGCCCACCCGGTTGTAGGAGAGATGGTTACTATCACGGCCTACTTCGACAACGATGGATTGCGAAATGGTACATTGTCGGTAACTCTTGCTGAGAGAATAGATGGGTTGTGGAAGGAATACGACACCGTTGAGGTGTCCATGGGTCCGATGTCACGTGACAACACAGCCACATTCACTTGGGAGGCTTGGCAGGCGGGTACTGCCGACCTACATCTGATAGTGGATGGGAATCATTCGGTATTGTTATCGGTTGACTCATTTGAGATTGCTGCTAGCGATGGAAGCGGAGGATTTGCTGGTATGTCACTGGCGATGATAATCGGACTGATTGTAATCCTGGTCATCGCTGTCCTCTCCTTAGTTCTCGTACTAGTGCTCCGGCGTCCTCAAGATGATGATTATGAGTGGGTAGAGGATGACGAGTGGTTCGATGATGATGGACACCCCGCCCCCGCAGGTCCTACAGGGCCTCCGGCTGACGCACCGCCGATGCCATCGATGGACGCAAAGCCGATTCCTTCGCCTCCACCCACTACTGAGTTCCCACTAGACTACAACGACGCCACAGTCTCTTACGTGATGTCTCAACACGGTATTACAGAGGGGGACGCTTTCCTCTCCTTTGCCGCAGCCTACGACGCTGACGACAATGGGTATCTGCGTCAGTCAGAATTGGTCGAAGCCGCCAAGGCCTTCGCTGCGATGTCTGATGAAGGCGACGAGTTGAGTAGTGCCGTTGCTGAAGTCAAGGCCGGTCTGCCTGAATGGAGCGACAAGCGGATACGCAAGTGGCTGCAACGCGGATGGAAACCTCATCAGATTGTCGCAGAGCATGCGAGTAGTGCTCCACCACCGCCACCATCAGAGGAAGGGGATGAGCGAGATATGGATGCCGAGCTAGAAGTTGAGGCAGAGCCAGTGGTGGAAGCGGCGGTAGAGCCAGAGGTGCAAGAAGAACCCGAGCCTGTGGTGGAAGCGGAACCTGAGTCAGAACTTGAATCTGAGGTTGAACTGCCATCGAAGGCTGCGCTGAACCGAATGAAGAAGGCTGAACTAATCGAATTGGCCGATTCGCTTGGATTCGATACGGATGGTACCAAAGCAGACATCATTTCCCGCCTATTAGGTAGTTGAATTAGCGAAAACCCCTATTTATCGTGTTTCGGTACCTATCATAAAGTGTTCATACGCGCGTCAGAAACCTAACGAAACCGTTTCCTTTATAGGCCGACGCGTAAGGCTTGGGAGTTCGAGGAGGAGACTCCTCAAGGATGGGATGCGAGTATGACGGGCCGTGCAGAAGAAAGGAAAATACGAGTTGCTAGCGATATGGCAGAACTGCAACTTGAGGTTGAGGATCTGCGTCGCCTTGTCAACACATTACTCACCGTCATCATGGAGGAAGCTGACGGAATCCACTCTGGAGCGGCACCAACACCCCCTGGCGGCACTCGCCCGGGGATATCGATGTGACGTAAAATGAAGGAAAGACAATGTTTAGCATGGTAGAGGCATGGAACACGGCATCTGGTTCGACAGGACTCAATCAAGTCGAATCAGGGTTTGGCTGGGGGATGGCCCTCGCTTTGGTAGTTCTAGAACTCCTTTGGTGGGTGATGGTCGTCAAAATTAGTCGGCGACACATCAACTCCCGAAGTTCAGAGAACCAAGAAAACACCACATGAGTCGTGGTGAAATTGAGCGGCCTCAGCCTTTGATGACGGCGATAGGTTTCAATCGCGCCACCGGTCGAGCAAGACCCGCCCCTGCCGTCAATCTGATGACTTCATCTACGTCCTTGTAAGCCTCAGGTGCCTCCTCACTGAGCACATTTGGTGTCTTTGCATGGACATAGATTCCATCCGCATCGAGCCTTTCAGCGAGAGCCTTCCCATCGACTTGCTTTCGAGCGGCACTTCTTGAGAGTGCCCGTCCGGCACCATGGCATGAGGATGAGAAGGCCCGATTGCCGCCGCTTTCAGGGCCAGCGAGAACCCAAGATGCGGTGCCCATGTCACCGGGAATGAGCACCGGCTGACCAATTCCACTGAATGTCGATGTTAGTTCAGGATGGTCGCCACCTAGGGCCCGTGTGGCACCCTTGCGGTGTACGCAGCAGGTGCACGACACACCGTGAACCACATGTTCCTCGATTTTCGCGATGTTATGACAGACATCGTAGACCAAGCGTAGGTCACAATCAGCCGCTCCGAGATGGGCGCGCAGACCTTCTCTCAGCCTTTGAGTCAGTGCGGAGCGATTTGCAAATGCATAGTTGCCAGCAGCCTGCATCGCTTCGAAGTAGGCCTGGCCCTGTCGGCTATGGAATGGAGCGGCTGCGAGTTGGCGGTCGGGTAGAGTGATGTCCCACTCCTCACAAGTCCAACTAGTGCCATGGCCACGATAGCGCTTCTCGATGTCTCCGACATGGTCGGTACATACCTGATGTCCAAGGCCACGGCTACCTGTGTGAATCATTGCTGTAACTTGCCCTTCTCGCAGTCCGAAGGATTTCGCGGCTTGTTCATCCACTACACGATCAACGACTTGCAATTCTAGGAAATGGTTGCCAGAACCAAGTGTTCCAAGAGCCTTCATCCCTCGCTTCTGTGCACGTTCCGAAAGTCCTCGCTCATCACCTTCCAGCAATCCGTTACTCTCGATGGTAGCTAGGTCTCTTGCCTCGCCGTAGCCCATTTCGATTGCTGCGGCGGCACCTTCTGCAAGAATCGCCTCCAATCCAGTTGCATCAAGGCTAACGCCGCCCTTGCCAGAAGCTCCAGCAGGAATACGACCGGCTAGTCGACTCGCTAAACCCTTCAGATCGCGGATATCGGCGACATCGAGTTCAGTTGCACATAGCCTGACGCCGCAGTTGATGTCGAATCCGACTCCACCCGGTGAGATTACACCGCCATTCTCGATGTCGGTTGCAACCACTCCTCCTATTGGGAAGCCGTAGCCGAAATGCCAGTCTGCCATCGCCCATGCTTCCCCTACAATGCCGGGAAGTGACGCGGTATTCACCAATTGGCCAGGCGAGCGGTCATCGCTGTGAGTATTCCAGTGCGCATCATCGGTTACCAGCAGAGCATCTGCTCTCATAGAACCGTGTTTTCTGATTCTCTTGATGCACTCAGCATCGTTTTCGACGTGTTGTTTCCACGCCGCGCCCTCGTCGTTCACGACCGCCGGTGTGGCTTTGCTTTGAAGTTGATTTCGCACTCGACATATCGGCTGCGCCCTATGGGCGCATACAGTGGATTTCAAGAATCGAGTGCGTCTCGACTCAATTTAGGGACATCCATGGCCTTCGGAGAGATAGATATCCCGTTCTTCGCAAAGGCCGGTTTCCGTCTAGCAATTTGTCGAGTGACTGGACAGCGATTCTGGACTAGGGATGCGGATAGGGACACCTGTGGCGACACTGTCGAGGACGAGTACACTTTCATCGGAAATCCAATCATTGAGGGGTATTCTCAGCGAGGAAAGTCTCTCAAGGATGCGATGCGCGAATCATTCCTCACATTCTTTGAGCAACATCAGCACCAACGGGTAGCGCCCTATCCAGTGGTGGCAAGATGGCGTGATGACATCCATCTGACCATTGCGAGTATCGCAGTTTTCCAACCTCATGTCACATCGGGGAAGGTTCCGGCTCCAGCCAATCCCTTGACAATCTCGCAACCTTGTATTAGGCTGACTGATGTCGCCGCAGTAGGGCGTTCTGGTCGACATCTAACCACCTTTGAGATGATGGCTCACCACTGTTTCAACCGACCAGATGACGATGAGGTAGTGTATTGGATTGATGAGTGTGTGCGACTATGTGATTCTCTACTTGTCGACTCCCTCGCAATCGACCCACTGGAGATTACCTATGTTGAGAGTCCGTGGTCTGGCGGCGGCAATGCCGGCCCAGCCGTCGAGGTTATCGTCGGCGGGCTTGAGTTAGCCACTCTGGTGTTCATGAATTTGCAAGAGCATCCAGAGGGTGAAGTGGAAATCAAGGGTCTGTGCTACACAAAAATGCCGTTGCAGATAATTGACACCGGCTACGGTCTAGAGCGATTTTGCTGGGCTGCTGCTGGCACACCAACCATTTACGAAGCGATTTATCCAGAAAGTGTTGAGTGGCTGAAATCGCTGTGCGATTTTGATAAGCGCCTCAAATCTCTTGGTGAGGTTGACGTTACTTCCCTTCTCTCAGAATTGTCTCGACTCGCAGGTATACTGAACATCGATGTTGGCACCGATGTCTCATCACTGTACACCCGACTGGTTGAGCGGCTTGCGGACAGGGGTGTAAAAGTCACTATTGATGGACTGAAACAGGTGACTGAGCCGCTTTCATCCATCTATGCCATTCCTGACCACATGCATGCTTTGTGCAATATGTTGGGTGATGCAATGGTTCCAAGCAACGCCAAATCTGGCTATCTAGTCAGGATGCTCGCTCGCCGAGTGTGTCGGATGAAAGACGAGTTGGGGATTGGCATTAGCCTCGCTGAGTTGGGTGTCCACCACTTGGATGTCAATCTCGATATCTCCACCTTCGCACAGAGTCGCGAGGGAATTCTGGAGATTCTCTCCCTTGAAGAGGCTCGATATCATGAGATGATGCGGAAGGGTGAGGCCGCAGTCGGTACAGCTCTGAATGATGTGGGTAGTGATGCATCTGATATTCCAGACGAGATATTGTTTCGGCTGGCTGAGGAACGTGGCCTTCAACCTGATATGACGGTGGCCATGGCTAAGGAAATGGGTTGGCCTAACCTGTCACTGCGAGTCGGATTTGCTGCGGATATGGCGGCAAGGAATGCCGCTGCTACCAAGGCTGCCGCTCAAACTGCTAGCGTACATTCGCTACTCAACGGAGCAGATTTGCCTGCTACTTCCCTCGATTACTACGCCGATACTGCTGCCACCTCATTTGAGGCGACAGTTCTGCATTCTCACCAACTCACTGCCGAGGACATCGCCACTTTGAACCTGTCAAGTGAGGTGATGGGTGAGCCCACCCATGCTGTCGTACTCGATTCAACTCTATTCTATCCTGAAGGTGGGGGTCAACTCGCCGATGCAGGACAACTCTCACAGAACGGTCACTCGGTGAAAGTTTTCGATGCCCGCATAGAGGGAGAAGTGATTGTGCATCTCACCGATGGGCACCTTGAATCATCGGGGGTCAGCGGCGAAATCGATTGGGAACGCCGCAAGCAGTTGATGGATCACCACACATCGGTTCACATCATTGGTGGTTCTGCTCGTAAATTACTTGGAGCTCACATCTGGCAGGCTGGTTCCAACAAGGGTGAGCGCTACGCTCGCTTGGACGTCACCCACCACAGTCGGCTGAATCGCGACCATCTTGATGCAATTGAGGACCACGCTAACGAGATTGTTGCGGCAAATGCCAGTGTCGAGAAACTTGTTTTGTCCCGGGCCGAAGCCGACCAGCGTTTTGGGCTCAACTTGTACCAAGGTGGCGCACCAAAACATACCGAGATTCGGGTTATTCGCATTGGCGACCACGATGTGCAGGCATGCGGAGGAACGCATCACGACGAAGTGGGTCAAATTGGCGAGGTTCGCATCATTCGCTCTAGTCAAGTCCAAGACGGGGTGGAACGTCTGCAAATCGTGGCCGGAGAGACAGCGAGGGAGCATGCCCGTCGCCAAGAGCGACTACTGAGTGAAGCAGCAGATGCCCTTGGCGTGCAGCCAGATGACCTTCCTAGGGCCGTCACTCGCTTCTTTGATGAGTGGAAATCGCAGCAGAAACAGATTGAGAGCCTTGAAGCGGAAATCGTCCGATTGCGAACCAGTGGTGGCGGTGATGAAGCGGTTGAAAAGGACGGAATTCGCTATGTTGTAATCGAAGCCACAGGCGACCTCAAGTCGATACAGAAGATGGTGGGTGAATTGACGCTCGACGAATCCAAACCAACCTGTGCAGTTGTAGGAAGCCGAGATGGTGGAGGCAAACTCATCATCGCACTTACCGAAGACACAATCGCATCTGAACGTCACGATGCAACTACGATTTTGAACGCCATTGCTAGTCACATCGGTGGTGGCGGAGGTGGAAAGCCAACATTTGCACAGGGTGGTGGCTCAAATGGTGACGGAATCCCTGACGCACTTGCAGCAGCGAAGAGCCACCTTGGACTCTGATTGTATTATTCAGCAATAAGCGCATGAACATCATCCAGGAACAGTTCAGGAACCCAATCTTGGTCGCCCCAGAACACCCTCTGAATGTGATTTCTGTCGATGATAATTGTCGCTGTTGAATGGTCGACAAGATAGTCGGGGTGATGCCTTGCGGCACTGCGTCCTTCGGTGCCATTATCCTCTTCGTTAGAATCGTTGAGATAGGTGCGCAGCCCAACGTGGAATGATTCCCAGATTGGCTCTAGGTCTTCCACTTCTCCACGGAGATGCGGCCACGAAAGATTTCGGCCCACAGCATAGTCGTTGAGCACCGTTTCGGAATCAAACCAGGGGTCAACTGTGATGCTGAGAATTGCCACATCTTCTCCGTAATTTCCGCCTAGTGCCTCAAGCGTCCATGCCAGGCTGGCTGAAACGGCGGGACAAACATCTGGGCATCGGGTGTAAACAAAGGAGACAATGACAACCTTCCCCTCATAGTCAGATAGATTGACGGTAGTTCCATCATGGGATGATAGGGTAAATGCAGGGACCAAATACTCTGTATCTCCACCCATTATGTCCTCACCATGGAATACATCTGGTGGAGTGGTGTCATTGGAGAGACACCCAGAGAGCGCGTTGGTAGATAGCATGAGCATGGTCAGAAGAATAACCAAAATTGTTTTACTACGCAATTTCTCACATCCATAATGAATAGTTAATGTCTAATCCGAACAAATTCCTAAACCACTGAAGAGCCATTTTCAGATTCATCTTGCTAATTGGTTTCTACTCGACGATTCCTGATAAAGTTGAGTAATAGCAATCCACTGATTCCACTGGCGAGGGCGATAAATGGTAGCCAGTTGTTGAAGGTGGAAGAACCGGCGGCATCATCCTGAGGTAATTCATCATCCAAGCCGAATTCATAGCCAATTGGATTGCCATCTCCTTCTGTGTGCATATCAGTTTGGACTTTCAGTGATGCATTCATTCTTGAGCCATTTTCATCAATAATCTCTATTGTCCACTGTCCAGCGGTCCAATTTGCAGGTTCAAGCCATACCGCACAGTACTCACCGCTGGCTAGATTGCACTCGACATCGTTGCTGCCGTTGTAAAGTCCATCTCCATCGAAATCGATTCTAACTGTTCGGTTGGAATCAGCAGAGTTGTGAACCTCGACAGTGTCATTTTGAAGAATCTCCATCGTGTCTGGCTGAAGATAGGTTCCTCTAGCGATGACCCAGAATGTGTTAGCACCGTGTGCAGACACTGTTGGGGCGATAACGCATAGGGCAATGATTGACACTGCCAGTGATACTCCAACACGGCGAGACGCCATACACCTCACTCCTCCGGTGCTACCTCAACATCCCAGATTGGCGGGAATTCATTTTCAGCATCGAAGTCTTCGTCCATTTGAACGATGTAAAGCCCGCTGACCATTTCAGAGATGACGATAAATCCACGAGGGTCGAACTGCAATCCCCAGTCGAATGGAATCATGCACGAGGCCCAACAATCTGCCATATCGTACTCAAGGAATGAAATTGAATCATTTATCCAAACTGGACCTGAAGGAAGGAAGTAGCCCATTGTGTGAGTGGTTGCTAGACTTGTTATCGCCTGCCACCCCCTGTCTGGTTCAGCAACTCCGTTCTCCCAGATTAACTCGTCCCAAATAAGTCCGTGGTCTGTCACCCATGCTCCACCGTGGTAGTGGGTCCAGTAGACATGGCCACCCAACCCAGTATCACCGTTGTGAGGACTGTAGATGTAACCTCCCGGAATGTAGTGGTTATCGTGTTCGCTGCCGTTATCGCGAATACCCTTACCCGGCAATTTCCACTCACTGACAAGGAATGGCTTGGCTGGGTCTGTGGTGTCGATGGTGCGCACGAATCCAGTGTGATTGTCATTGCTACCATATTCGGGAGCGATTAGCGTGTAGTGACGCCAGTTGATGCCGTAAGTTGCATCATCTGGCCCAGTGCCGCACTGCTCTGGCCATGGTAGAGTGCTTCCAGTCCATATTCCAGAGCAGACGAGGTGGTCGTAGGGGATGACGTAGTGGATATTGCCGTTGCCATTTGCAATTCCAGTGGAACCAGCCCACTGAGTCGCAGTCATGTTTGCATGGCCACCACCGTCTGGACCGTACCAGCCGTCGTTAGCAGATGGGCAGCCCATCCATCGCCCGACCTCATTATTCTGTGGCCAGTTCAGTCCGAATGGGTCAGCAACTGTAACCGGGTCGGAGACATCGACGATTCGTAGTCCAGCATCCCAATATGCGAGGTAAAGTAGAACTTGGCCGGTTATAGGATGCACCGAGAGTACATTGTCGTGATTGAATACGGTTCCACCACAGGTGGTGTCAGGGTCGGGGGTGTAGCCGCCCCAACGAATAATTTCGCGGCTTGAATTCTGTTGCTCCTCGTTTTGGTTAGGTAACCATGATTCAAATCCGAGCGGGACATAGAAAATCTGCGTGCCCTTGTAACCTACTCCACCTGCAAAAATCTCCGGGTAAGGGTCGGCGCCGAATAGGAATAGACTGCAATCTTCATCCGGATTTGACACGCCATCCCAATCACAGTAGACATGAACGTCTTGATTGTGGAATCCGGCTGGTGGGTTATTCCATTCTGCGACCTTGATAGGTGAAGTTTTGTCACCGACATAGATGACGTCGAGCCGATTGGTGCCGCTATTTGCATCGTCATCATTCGGAATTGGGTCCAATTCGCTATTTGTCAATTCGTGATTGATTAAAACCCAATTGTTGTCATCAGTGACCTTCACATCGATAATACGAGCAATTTCAGCGTAGTAAGTGCTCATCATCTTGATATCATTCGGTGCTGAGATGTCAAGGATGTGGAATTGGTTGTATGCAGCTACGTATGCGAAGCATCCACCCGAACCATCTGAATAGATCACACAATCCTCGTCGAAATTCCCTTCGACAATAACCTCCGAATTGTCACCGGGAGTAGGTGCCGTATTCTTCACTTCGTGGACACACGGCCTTCCTGCAGTGTTGTCTAATTCAGGTGGTGGGAACATATCCCCATCACAGTTCAGGTTGTGATAATCGATGAGTTGCATGTTCGGTGTGGACAAACGGTGTGAAAGCAAGTCGGAATGACTGTGGTTATCATCTTGAATCTCGGTTATTGGGTCCACCCATTGCCATTGCTCTTCCGTGACTGAATCAGCACCGCCGCCGATTGCAAGCAAGGCAATAATCGACGCTGCTGAGATGATTAGTAACGCACAGGCAGCCGCAATCATCACTCTATCTGCGGCGATTTCATCTGAATGCAGTGCTTCTCTTCGCATTATTACACCCTACCGGCCTACGGCCGACAGCCATGCCGGTGCGGGTCACATTGTTGAATCCAACGCATGCTAGAGTTCTCATCCAATGCCTTAGAATCATGTGGCATAGGGCATATCTAGGTCTAATTGGACGATATATAGGCCCGTAGTGATACACGAGAGGTAGGCGTACCCTTCGTGATATTCAGCCGCCCACAGGAACGGTGTCCATCCGAAGTCGTAGTAAGAACTCTCAAGAGGTTCACCGTCTGCTCCATGCGGCAGGTGATAACCAATTGTAGCCTCAATATGAACATCCGTTTTGTTATCATCTTCAAGCCCAGCGGCCATCAGAGTCTCGATGTCTAAAACCCACAATCCAGCATGGTAACTGGAGAGATAGATCCTGCCATCCCAAGCCCCACCGTGGCTATTATCGGGCAATCCTGGCAGACCTGTTTGAAAAATCTCAGTGTCTGCGTTGTGAGGGCTGAACAAAAGCCATTCCGCCCCTCCGGGGATGAAATGTTCCCATGCGTATGGGTTTTCCCAGCCATGCAGCAGTTTTGGTAGGAAGCGCACATTTCCATTGACCTCCTCATATTCGGTGGTGTCTAGCAGATAGACCATTCCTGTGCCGACATTTGTCTGCAACACCTCAGTGGCGAGGAAAGTCAGGTGCATCTTGCCCATTGGATAACCAAGGTGGCTTGCATCTACCATCTTGTCAATTGGCTCTGCGTAGTGAATGTAGGATGACCTACCCCCGTTCTCGTTGCCGGTAGTTCCGCTGTCAGGCTCTCCATCACCGTCGAAGTCCTCGAAATCCATCCACAGTCCGACTTCTGGGGCTCTCCACATGCAACCAGCTTGTGTTCCACCAGATGCCCGACAGAGAGAGCCGTGCCAGAGATATTCGGCCATATCGTTGCCCGGATGCGGTACATCGCTAACATCAAAGATTCTCAAACCGGCTTCCCAATATGCACCGTAGACGTAGGTACGGCCGAATCGCGGATCGTTGGTATCCTCTCCGGGCCAAGATTGCACAGTCATATCGTGAATGTAAATCCACCCGCCACGCGTGGTTTCCCACGACACTTCCGCTTCACCAACCTTGACAATCCGTGGCAGGTCACCGTAAGCGGCGAAATTCAGATGCGCGATTGTAACGCCGCCACAAGCGTCACCCTGACCGATGTCGCATTGTTCATAGTCAGGGTTTGCGACAAAGATATACCATTCATTGTCTATCATGTGCGTATACAGATTGTGGGGGCCGCTTGGATGGTCGGCATCATACCAAGAGTCAACCCAACTCGGGTCGGATTTGTCAGTCACATCGACCAAAGTCACCGTAACCTGTGCCGGGTCTTCCCAAGCGCCAACGTTTGGGTCGGCAGAACCGGCGTCGATAATTTGGTTCTGTACGATAACATATTCACGACTATTATATTCGAGATACTTAACGTCAAGAACCTGAGTGTTAGGGTCATAATAGACTCCTGTTACAGTGGTGTTTTCTGGGTCGGATACATCGACGATGTGCATCTCCTTCCAGCCAGCGATATAGGCGTAGGTTTTCCCATCAGGTGAATCCGCCACCTGAATTTCCGCATTGCCTGGCTCTGTGAGTTTGTTGAATGATACAGGCTGAATATTTTCAGTGTAATTCATGTGAGAACTTGCATTACGGTGGTCATGTCCCTCATCCTGCATCAGCGGGTCTCCGACCAAGTTAAGTTGGCCAGAATCAGCATCTTTGTCAACACCGAGGGTGATTAGCGCAAAGGCTCCGAGCATGGTGCTGCCTAGCAATAGTAGCACGGCTAGAGCAACCGCCTTGATGTCCATGGCGCCCCCGAACCTGCGAGTCGGTTTTGTTTTATCCATGAAGCGGTAGCCGACACCATGACCGCGCCCAGCCGCACCGCAGGTGTATTCAGCCTCATGCTGATATTCATTTTCCCACTGCTAGCGATGCCAGTGGCTGCACACGATCCTTCAACCTACACTGTCATCGTTCGCCAAGGTAATCATTCCCCCAATCAGGTGAGCATCATCGTCAGTGATACCGTACAGTATTACAACGTGGATGATCGTGAGAACATTACTCACCACATTGGTTTGGACCTCAATGGTGACGGTGATTTCGATGACGAGAACGAGTTCTCATCAGGGCCATTGAGTGGAGTTTGTGATTGGGATAATGACTCTAGTTGCCGACGTTCTTGGTCGCTCCCCTTCAACAGTTCTGATTTGGTTGGAGATTATGCCCTGACCGACTATGTCTCCGATGGTACAGAGATTCACATATTGCTTGATGTAGTCAGCGATTCCCACTCCCCTAACATTGGTGAGTGTTTCGGCGCAGATTGTGACGAAGAACCTCAGGCAGATCTCACTGGTGAGTTCGAAACCACACAGTTGCTACTGGTCGGAGGAATAGTAATCCTGATTCTAGCAATTCTATTGGGGGTTTGGATGGCCGATGAAAAATCTCAATTACACCGACAATCCGATGAGTATGTTGAGGAACCCTGACCTCATTCTTCTTCCGATTGCCCGGAAGAAGCCATTGCAATAGCAGGTATCAACGTCAGCATCGATATTTCTGATGAGAAGGTAAGAGTCCACTCAAAGAGTGCGGATTCAACGAGGTTTCCGGTGCTGACCAAGGCAGTCATCAGTAGGTATGAGATAAGTCCGGTGGCAAATAGCAGCCAGCGAACTCGTGTGATGGGATACCCCCTCCAGTAAACGCCGCTATCCAATGGGGCTCGAGCCGCAGCATTCGTCGCCATCCAGATGAGGCTGCCCTGGAAGATAATCACCGCATAGTAGACATGCATCACAATATCAGTATTGAATGGATAACGAGTAAGCATCACTAATGAAATCCCCATCGCAATTGCTGTAATTCCTTGAACCACGTTAGCTAGATGCCTCCATTTCGACGCATCAATCGCGGTGAGCGACTTTCGTGAACGAAGGAACATCTCAACACCCAGTAGGCCTAACAAGAGACCTCCAATGGCTAGTCCAACATCGAAAATTGCTTTCTCTGGATAATATGCTCCGGCAGATGAGATGAATGGTGGTAAACCATCTGGGAAATCGATGTGCGTTTGGTTACCGGGAAAATGTTCGGAGTAATACACAGGAGTATCTCGTTTCCCACTGAAGTCCATTTGCATAATCGCTTGGCTGACAATGCATGTGCCTACAACCAGTACAACACCAGCGATGATTATTCGCTTGAATACCTCATCGCTAACCAAACTTGCCCTCAAAATTCCACCCCATTCATCTATCTTTCTTTAGTTGAGACAGCGCATCGAGGTCAAATAGTGATGCCGCTACCTGTACCGCCTTATCGAGTTCAAACCATTTGACCTCGTCAATTTCATCATCTTTGAGTTTGAAGTTATCAGGACTTGGGTCGATGTCGACCAGATAGGTGAATGAAACGAAGTTTATGCCTTCAGAAGTGAATATCTTTGACTGAACGAATGAGAAATCCTTGCCTTCACGTGGTTCTGCTGATTCTCCAATCGGGTCTCCTACATCAATGGAAATGCCGAGCTCTTCCTCTGCTTCGCGTGCGACTCCATCACGGGGGTGTTCAGCATAATCTAGGAAACCACCACACAGAGTCCAGTGTCCCGTGAAAAAACCGCGCTTGACTTTCGCCATCAGGATCTGTCCCTGGGGGTTGCGCAGGATGACCTTTGCAACCAGTCGGTGCATGCTGCGGTATACCGATTCCCGGGCGGCTGGATGAACAGCTGAGTCTGAGGGAATGGTGTCCTTCCACGCCCAATGCTCAGGCCAGACAATGTCCGGAATGGCGTGGATGACCTTGAATCGCTCATCTCCGAGAGAGAATTGATTCCTCCTTCTCTCATGCCACGCGATTCCCATAGATTCGACTTCTGTTTGTGTCGGTAATCGGAGCAGCCACGCCTTGTCGACTCGTTGTGGCCAATCTGTCCTGCCCATTTCTGCAAGCATGGGTCCTTCACCACCTGAATCGACTAGCAGAACCTTGCCGTCGTGTTCGAGATAGAGCAGTTCCTGCATCATTCTCCCCTCTTGCGGCTGACAGCCTCGATGAAGAACCCACCTAGTATCCGAGAAGTTCGGAGAGTTGTTGCTTGTAGAATTCACCAGAACCCTGTAGTGAAGCGAGTTCTTCGCCGGTTAATTCCAATTCGATGATGCTCTCAACTCCGGATGCACCTAGAATGACAGGTACTCCGATGTATACGTCTTCCAAGCCGTACTCACCAGTCAGATAGGCGCTGCACGGGAGCAGCCGTTTACGGTCGAGTAGAACCGATTCGGCCATGATTGCGGCGGCGCTGCCGGGAGCGTAGAATGCGCTGCCTTTTTCCAGAAGTTTGACGATTTCTCCGCCACCGCCAGCAGTCCTTTCACAGATGGCGGAGATTGTATCATCATCGAGCAATTGGTCGATGCTGATACCGCTGACAGTAGTATAGCGAGGCAGCGGCACCATGGTGTCTCCATGGCCACCGAGCACCATTGCGGTAACGTCCTCATTAGAGCAGCCGACCGCGTCGGCCACGAAATGTGTCATTCGAGCACTGTCGAGAATTCCAGCCTGTCCAACCACACGGTTGGCTGGGAATCCAGTGACCTTCTGCATATGGAACGTCATCAAGTCAAGCGGATTGGTCACCATCACGATTACTGAATTCGGTGCGTGTTCGCGGATGCCTGCCCCGACTTGCGAGATTATTTCGGCATTCTTACCGATGAGGTCTTCGCGGCTCATTCCCGGCTTGCGAGGAAATCCGCTGGTTACAACCACAACATCAGCACCAGCGATATCCTCGTAGTTTGAGGTCCCTGTGAGATTACCATCATAATTCAGAATCTGTCCACCTTGGCTCATGTCGAGGGCCTTTCCTTTGGCGAATCCCTCATAGATGTCGAGCAGGACGATTTCTCCGAGATTTTTCGTAGCCAATACGAACGCGCAAGTCGCACCGACATTGCCCGCTCCAATCACAGCGATCTTTGCCTTTCCACCGCTCATCTGCATTCCTCTTGTATTCATGCGCGCCGACACCCGTCCATATGGGTTGCTGCTGTAGCCCTCGTTCCGCCCAACTCGATTATCAAGTTCAGTCAGTTAATCCGCATGGTTCAAGAACCCGATTCAGGTCGATACAATTGTACAACCACTACCGACTTGGGGTTGAGCAACGAAGGAGTTGAGGAAATGAGGTTGGGAGTGTTGACTGAGGCCGGAGATGAGACCAGAGTCGCCATCGTTCCGAACTCAGTAGCCAAGTTGGTAAAATTAGGTTTTGAAATTGTGGTAGAAGCGGGTGCGGGCATATCTGCCCACCACCCTGATTCTGAATATGAAGGGAAAGGCGCCAATGTCACATCTCGTGAAGAAGCGATGAGTTCTGACATCCTCATCTGCATCGGTATGCCTGATGTCTCCTCACTCAAGCATGGTCAGATAGTCGCCTGTGTCGCTGATCCATTCCGCCACCCTAATCGGGTCAAGCAGGCTATGGATGCTAAGGTCACCCTACTAAGTATGGACATGATTCCCCGACGACTCTCACGCGCGCAGGCTATGGACGTGAACTCAAGTCAGGATAACCTCGCTGGCTACAAAGCAGTGCTGATGGGTGCCGCAAATGTTGCAAAGGGAATTCCAATGATGACTACATCTGCTGGCACTGTTAAGCCAGCCAAGTTTGTCATTATGGGTAGTGGAGTGGCTGGCCTGCAAGCGATTGCGACCGCCAAGAGGCTGGGCGCAATCGTCTATGCCTCAGACGTCAGAAAGTCCACCGCCGAGCAAATCGAATCAGTGGGTGGACGCTTCATTGAAGTCGAGGGCATGGATGACTTTGAGGACGAATCCGGCTACGCTAAGCCACTGACCCCTGAGTTCATTCAGAAAGTCAACGATACGGTTTGTGAGGTTGCATCCGATGCTGATGTCATCGTGACCACGGCCCGCATTTTTGGTCGCCCTGCGCCTATTACAGTGCCTGCTTCAGCAGTTGCGAACTTCAAGCCGGGCTCAGTAGTGGTCGACATGAATGCAGATGTTGGAGGCAATTGTGAACTAACTTCGCCTGGAGAGATTATCACCACTAAGAATGGCGTCATCATCATTGGCACCACCAACCTACCGGGACAACTCGCATCTACTGCCAGCATGTTGTACTCAAACAACCTCACTAACCTCGTCATTTCGTTGGTCAAGGAAGGCGAGATAGTCCTAGACCCGGAAGACGACATTCTAGTCGGAGCACCTGAGGACAGTGATTTCTACGTATCTGGAATGGGTGGGATTCTTATTTGCTCTGACGGCGAGATTCATGCTAAACAGACTCGTTTGGCCGAGGTGGTTGAATGAGTCTGACCCTCGCTGCGCTAGTAGCCAGCATCACAGTTTTCGTACTTGCGATATTCCTCGGATTTGAGTTAATCAGCAAGGTCCCCCCCACTTTGCACACCCCTTTGATGTCTGGTGCAAATGCGATTTCCGGCATTACAATCGTCGGTGCATTGATTCTGTCAAACGTTGCATGGGGTGATGGACATCCAGGTACAGCAGCTTGGTTGGCTTTCACAGCGTTGATTATGGCTACCATCAACGTAGTTGGTGGCTTCATGGTCACTAATCGTATGCTTGAGATGATTGCGGGCAAGCGGAAAAGGAACAAGGGAGGTGACTGAAATGGTTGATCCAGTAGTTTGGGATATTGGCTATCTTGCCTCAGCCGCATTATTCATCTTTGGAATCAAGCGGCTCTCAAGTCCGAAGACCGCACCATCAGGTAACCGGCTTGGTTCCTATGGAATGGGACTTGCAGTTCTGGTCACTCTGGTGCGTATGCAGACAGAGGGAAAAATCGAAATCGAACTCATCCTTGGTGGTTTGGCGATTGGTGGTCTCATCGGCTTTACCATGGCAAAGAGAGTTGAGATGACAGGAATGCCTGAGTTGGTAGCCCTGTTCAATGGATTCGGTGGGGGTGCATCAGCCCTTGTTGGAATGTCAGAGGCCATCAAGCGACTACAGATTGGTGCAGGTGTAGAGGGTGGAATACCTCCCACGGGCGTGGAGTTCTACGCAATCTGGGTGGCCATCGGTTTGTCCGGTATCGTCGGATGGGTGACTCTCAGTGGAAGCCTGATTGCGATGTTCAAATTGAAGGGTGGATTCACTATCCCACTCACCAAGAAGTGGGTCCGGTTCCCTACCTGGGGCCCTGAATGGCTCAATCTGGTCAAGGTTGGATTGCTTATCAGCGGCTTCGCTCTCGTATGGTTCACTATTCAGGAGCCGTCCAATACCGACTACATCTACGGCCTAGTGGCTGTTTCGTGCATCCTCGGGATTCTGTTTGTGCTTCCAATCGGTGGCGCAGACATGCCGGTAGTAGTCAGTCTGCTGAATTCTCTGTCAGGTATTGCCGCCGCATTCACCGGTTTTGTCATCGGAAATAATGTTCTGATTATCGCTGGCTCGATGGTAGGTGCGGCTGGGCTAGTCCTGACTTTCATCATGTGCAAGGCAATGAATCGCACACTGTCTGCTGTGTTGTTCAAGTCATTCGGCGGAAGTGGAGACAAACAGCAACTCTCCAGAACCAAGGTAGGTAGTGACCCGGAAGAAGTTGCAATGGTCTGCGATGGCATCAGCAAGTGCGTCATCATTCCAGGCTATGGTATGGCAGTTAGTCAAGCCCAGCACGCCGTCAAGGAATTCGCTGACATGATGGAGTCTCAAGGCGTCGTTGTGATGTATGGAATCCATCCGGTTGCCGGCCGAATGCCCGGTCACATGAACGTCTTGCTTGCAGAGGCCAGTGTGCCTTACGAGCAACTGATTGAGATGGATGAAATCAATTCGGAATTGCAGGATACTGATGTTGCGATAGTCATCGGTGCAAACGACACGGTGAATCCTGCCGCCCGCACCGGCGAAGGTCCACTTGGAGGGATGCCAATAATCGATGCCGACAAGGCTCGAGTGGTTGTCATCATCAAGCGCAGTCTTTCCGTTGGTTATGCTGGAGTGGACAACGACCTATTCTACGAGGACAATACCATGATGCTATTCGGTGATGGCAAGAAGATGATGAATGAATTGAATGCTGCAATCAAGGAACTCTGAACAAGCGACTAGGCGCCGGTGTGTCCTTTGAGCGCACCCCTATAAGGGAACGGTTAAGGACGGCATTAAGGTCGAAAGCACACTGAGGGTGGCCTATGTCTAGAGTCCTGACTCGATTGACTATCGGCTTGGTGCTATTGTTGCTCACAGTTGCTCCTGCGATGGGCTTCTCCAATGGCCCTCCGACCATGGAAGATGGTGAGGAGGTAGTTAGGATAGGTTGCACTTGCCATGGCAATGGAGTACCATCCTCAGATACAATTGTCTCAATCTCAGGAGTACCTCACGCCTATGCTGCCAATGCATCGTACGCATTGACACTCAGCGTATCTCACTCGGCCAACCACGACGGCGGATTCATGCTTTCCAGTGGTGGAAGCGGCGTATTTTCTTGGGATGAAGGTCAGAATATCAGACCTGAAAAGGACAGCGGCGAGGATAGTGCAGCCACTAGTACTTCCAATGCTATATCGCACGACTCCACTTCAAACCCCGCTGAGTGGGCATTCACTTGGACCGCGCCTTCATCTGATGAGGGTAACGTGACCTTTTGGCTCGCTGGTAATGCAGTTGATGGCAGTGGTGCTCCTGATGCTGGTGATAGCTGGAATCTACTCACGTTCGTCATCAACTCTCCTTCGCAAACTACGGCTTCCACCGACCAATCCACTAGGGTGATTTCGGTTGGTGACTACGATAGCCTGTTCATTGTCGAGGAAGACCCGGATGCGGTTGAAGCAGAGAATCAGAGGAAGTTATCTCTCAGTGTGGTGAATGGCGGCATGGCTTGGTATCTGACTACACTCGTAGCCCTAATCTTTGGTGGCGTGGTGCAGAAGGAGATTCTTGAGAGGAAGCATGAATCTGGACCAGACCATCTTGCCAAGGAACTGGCATATCCCCAAGGTATCCGGAGAGGTGTTGTCTGTATCGGACTGGGGCTGCTAAGTCTGAAATGGCTTGCAGATGGTGCCGGAGAGCACCTTTGGGCCACCGCAATGTTGTGCAGCGTCTGGGCTGCCTATGGTGTGTACCGAACAGTATTGGCTGCCAAAACACCACCAAGCGTTCACGACATCATGTAGGTGGCGCTGCCATCGGCATGCAGATGAGGGAGATTCGATTCCCTGCACATGATGTCTCTACGACTGGCATCCGATTGGAATTCCGGTTTGTCCTTGCATATGCAGGAGTTGAGGGATAGGGGCTACGTTGTACTACTGGTAATCGTTGTTTCCACAGTGTTCTGGTGGGTTGCGGCAGACCAGATTTTGCGCATGTGGGTTTCGACACTTTCTCTTGGTGCAGGCGAGGGCTCACTCACTGTGTTTGACCCACATGGATGGATGCGTACACGCTGGTCAATGATTGGACTGCTTGCATTGGTGACAGCACTTCCTGTGCTCGGGCATCAGAGCATTCGCTTCGCCGACACAGGATTACTCCCATCCGAGAGACGCTGGTTGCGCAGTTTTGTCTCAATCGGCACTATTTCCACAATCTTGCTACTATGCCTGTGGTGGTTTTGGGGCTACTCCTTCCTCGTGAAATGGGCGTCGGACTCAGCCGCGTTTGCGGGTGTTGGGCTGCATTATGATGCCAAGTTGATTTTCGATGTTGCACTTGGTCTGTCTTGGTGGATGATTCTAGTATTGCTCGCTTCTCTTGCACTGTCGTTGGCAAGGATGTATTCTCTTACTGAAACAGAGCCGTTTGACCCCTTGCGAATTCGCGTACATGTGGCGATGCTCTTCTTCTGGTGGCTCACTTCACCCGAAGTTCTCTCCGGAAACTGGCTAGCATTGGCAATTATCGCTGTTGCAGTGTCTGAATACACATCGCGTAGAGTACCGGTGCCAAGGCTCGGTAATGCGCAGCGCCGTCCGCTGCGGGTTTTCGATGACAAAGGTGAGGTGCGCCGTTCAATGTTTGCGATGTGCTCATGTGACGGCGCTTGCCCCCGAGCGTTGCGCGACGAAGCACCCGACTCGGTTGGCTGGGTGGAGGCTCAAGCTTTGTGTCTCTCAGCCGCTGAACAAGACGCCCTACTCGATACAGTGATTCGAAATAATGTGACAGACCTTTTCATCAGCGGATGCGAAGGTTCCCCTCTACCAATTGATTTGCGAGAAGGTTTGACCACAATGAATTGCGAATTACGCGGATTGGGCTGGCTTGATAGGCACGATTTACCACTTGAAGCAAACTCGGATACATGTGCCACCAGACAAGATGAACTGCGGCACACTGCAACCCCGTGGAAGGTGTGATTTTAGCCACTCCTGAGGCCGAGGGCTTCAAGCAGAAGCAGGTAACGGGTCAACCCATGCACAGGCTGCTGCGAGTTGGGCTTGCCGTCGGCATTATCCTTCTAGGACAATGGCTTGCAGCTAGTCCTGAAATCTACGAACCCATCTTTGGGAAAATACAGCAGACCGTAGTAGTCAGTGAAGATTCGCCAATAGTTACCATGCAAGACGAGGAGCGTTGGCTGGTCCTTGTTGTGGAGTTTCCAGACCAAGCTGCCGGGCCGGGTAGAGACGTTGAACGTGCCAGTGTAATGCTGACCGGTGAAAATTCAGCAAAGAGTTATTTTGCAGAAATTTCAGCTCACCGCTCAACCCTGATTGCAGATGTTTATCCCGAAATATACACCGCTTCCTATGCCTCTGAGAGTTATGGAATGGACTCAGATGGTAGGAGAGATGCTGGAACCAGTGCAAGTGGGGGTCCGGCTGGCCTAGCAGAGGAAGCGATGATTGCTGTTTTCAGCGGCGGTGACATATCTGAATACGATCTTGATGGGGATGGTTGGATTGACCGCCTGCTGATTATCCACACTGGTGATGCTCAGGAAGATGGTGGCGGCACAGATGCAATCTGGAGTCACTACGGTCCACTCAACACGCCATTTACGGTTGCTGGGGTGGAAGTTGGTCACTACACGATGGCATCTTTCGATTCAGGCCTTGGCACCATCATCCACGAGATGTTGCATATGACTGGCGCTGTGGACCTTTACGATGTTCACAGTGCGGCACCAACTTCCGAATGGAACGGACTTGGCGATTGGGATATCATGGCGAGCGGAAATTGGAATGGAAATGGACGGATTCCCGCTCTTCCCACTTCACCTACACTGGAACTCATCGGTGCGCTAGAGCCAATCGACCTCTCTATTGGAGGCTCGGGCCCTGAGAATCAGACCTACGTGATAATGCCACACGTCTCGACTTCTGGCACAGTCCGCATTCAGATTGCACCGGGTGAGTATGTATGGCTGGAACTCCGGGTGGATTCAGGCTTTGACAAGGAGATTCCCGGGCATGGGTTATTGGTTAGC
The DNA here is from genome assembly GCA_964647665.1 of uncultured Candidatus Poseidoniales archaeon. GTDB lineage: Archaea > Thermoplasmatota > Poseidoniia > Poseidoniales > Thalassarchaeaceae > CAUZSM01. The sequence goes on along the minus strand of CAZYIX010000002.1, from coordinate 165,142 downwards.
CAACAGAACATCAACGTCGGCGACATCAGTGATAATGAGGTGAATCGTGACCCAGATTATGCTTGGACGAAAATAATCGAAGCCGACGGCGATGGTGGATTGACTCGTGGAGTAGATGAGGGCAGTTCAGGTGATGTATTCCATGCAGGGCAGAAGTTTGGCTCTGACGGCATTCAGATTAGAGATTCTCGCGGGCGGTTGGTGAACTGGCTTGTTGAGGTTAATTCAGTCAATAGCAGCAGTGCAACAATCAAAATCAGTTCACCGGGTGTTGGAGATGCAGAAGTGCTACCTCCCCCCGGCCCTCTACGACTTCTAGAAGGCGAGTCGATACCCTTGCAGTTCACAGCACGCGACACCTGTATGCCTTGGTCAATGGTTAGTTCAAGCGATGGCCGGGTAATTTCTCTGCAGTCCGCATACAATTTGAGTCCCGGAGATGTTGCAGTCTTCGACTTATCATTCGTTGAGGATGCCATTGCAGGAACACAGGGCATAGTCAACGGCACGGTTGGCTGTGGACAGAGTACAGCGATTGATGTGGCGATTCCATGGTCAGTAGTCGAGAACAGACTCATCTCAGGAATCTTTGAGGCTAATATCCCGGTCTCTGAGCCATCTAGCGTCGTGGTACCATTGCAATTTGATGGAGATGAGTTTCGTGAGTATGATGTAATCATCGAGGGGCCATTGGCACGGATTGCCAGTACCGAGGTGAGACAGAACCTTGGACCGGGTTCATCGATAGTAATCGAGATTAATCCTGAGGGACTGCTCAGTCCAGGAATGATTGCCAAAGGTAGTATCCAACTCTATGATGAGGATGGGCTAGCAGGTGAACAGGAGATATCGCTGCAGGCTGAGCCACCCGATGGTGCTGCTGCTTGGATATTATGGCTCACTGAACCGGAGAATAATATCCAATTGATTTCCGTGCTTCTCGCTCTATGGGTTCTGATGGGCATCAGGCGCAAGAAGCCGCCAAGGGATGCGATGCGAATTCGACAAGCCACACAGCAAGGTCCGAGCAACAGAGGTCCAGACACCTCGTTCGACATCGGTATAGCTTTGTCAAACCGAGACTCAACAGCACCGATTAACCGGGTAGGTGGTGGGGTGACAAGCGAAGATGACGAATTGCCGAGTTTCAAAGATCTCATCTGAATAATCGAGCTTAGTGCCGAGTCGGGCTGGCCCATCTTGCATCTGCTGGAGGCCTCTCCAATGCTAAGTAAGTGAATCCTCGCTTACCGCCAGAACCCCCCACTCCCGGCGGTATTGAGCATAGCCAGGTTTTGTTGACCCCCGCAGCCAGTCGGGCGCTTAGACAAGCATGAGCCCAGTTGGGTGGAGCCTCGCTCATCGTGACAATTAGCCAAGGCGCATGACCTTCATCTATAGCACCTGCATACGCCCTCCATCTAGTGCCATACTTGAAGGCTGGGCGAACCAAGAGACCGCGTTCAAGCAGGTCCTCAAATGCTGCCAAAACCACGCCCAATTCTCCCTCTGGAGTAGGCATGCTAGGATTGACGATTTTGCTGATACTTCGCGATTGATATTCATCGAGCCAGATGCCACCGGACAAATCTAATCCTAGCGAAGGAATCGGCCAATCATCTGAACTGATCGGTAGCCAATTCCCACCAGATGACTTTGTCGATGCTGCCCAAGCATGAGCGACAGCGCGTCTCTCTGCATTGCCTAACTGTGAGAAGGGGTCTAGGAATTCGCCGCTTGGGTCATGGTGGTGTACTCGATATGTCACTACACCATGCTCATCATCAATCACCAGAATCTCAGGGATTCTGCCGCCTCCTTCCACATGAGCAGCCCATTCAGATAATTCGGCCCAATCAATGGAATCACCGGCCTTCATCCATCGTAATTCAGCCGTAGGTTCATCCTGTGATGGTTTGTCTGAGCGTAGCCAACGTAGTGCCCACGATGACTGGTGGAGCACCACCGATGTGACCGCAATGAGATTGCATACAAGCACCACTTTTTCACCTGGGTATCGCAGCGCATCTAGAATCTCGGCCTCTAGCAGAATATCACCGTCTTTCTGCAATTCCTCTGCCAGCCAATTTTCTGATGGCAATGGTAAGCCACGCAGTCGATGAGCATTGAGCAATTCCGCTGGAGTCAGCAGAATTCCGCCTCTAATCGGCCTGCCAAATGCACCTCTATCCCACAGACGATTTGCACTTCCGCCTAGTGCAGCCCATCCTTCCGGTCGCTCGACAGGAATCGGAAGGCGTGTTCCTCCCGGTGGCGCCCCCATGCACAGCCGGTCACGCGTACAAGCCTTGATTCTGCGCATTATCCCCATTACGAAGGTAATTGAATAACCGCCCGGTCATCCGGCATACAGGAGAGGGGAAGATGAGTGATGGCATGGTTTCCACACTTACGGTTGAACAGCGAGTACTGCTCCACCTTTGGGATACTCCGATGGGAGATAATCAGTGGGAGGGCAGACCTGAATTAACCCAGTCCGGCGTTTCGGATGCAGTAGGTATTGCCCGCAAGCATTTGCCCAGAACTCTCAAGAAACTTCGAGAGAAGAATTACCTGATTGAGGAGACTCGGCATGTGCAAGGCGCCAAGCAGCGCTGCCGAGTCTATGGCTTGACAACGCCAGGCAGAGATGCAGCTCGTCCACTTGTTGAGCAATTGCACGAGCGCGACGTGACAATCGAAGGAGAATCTCGAACGGTTGCAACTCTGCATAATCATGAGAACTCAATGTTAGAGATTCTCAGCAGAATCGATGAGCAAGGGCGCTACGACGAATCAGGTGACGAGCCTATGGACACCGAGGATGCAGCCGTAGATAGCAGCGACATCCCACTGGAGAATCGTCTTGGCATCTATGAGAATATTGCCCGTACCGCATGGTTAGATGGTGTGGTGACTGTCGATGAGCAAGCAATGCTCGACGACATGGCATTGTACCTTGGATTGGAGCCAGACGAGGTTGAAGGACTGGACAAGCAGGTGCGTGAAGAAGCTGCTGCCAGCCTTGCTTCGGGTGGCGAGTCCTTGTATCGTACAATGCTAGAAGTCGCATGGCAAGACGGAGAAGTTGATGACAATGAACAGGCCATGCTTGACTCATTGGCGGGGATGCTGGACCTCGAATCATCTCGAGATGTACAGATGGATTGGGTATGCGACCAGATGGATGATCGCTTGAAGGCATATTGCGCGGCTATGGAAGCCGCTTGGGAAGATGGGCAGATTAGTACTGATGAGGACAATATGCTGCAAAGTCTTCGCGAATCACTGCAGATTACCTCGGCAGAGCACCGTACCATTACGGGTGCGGTACGGGCCAAGTTGAATTAGACCCATCCTCTCGCGAGGTCCGAGTAACATGGCTTGGGTGCTCGACGAAGTTGTGCAAGAGGAAGTTAATCGACTTAAGCGGCTTCGCGTTCTTGTCGACAATCTACCCTCGGAAAAAATCACCCTCGTCGGTGACGTTATTCTTGATAGGTACGTCCACGGTTGGGCGAATAGGCTCAATGCTGTCGCTCCAGTTCCTGTTGTCAAAGTTACCCATACTGATGAGTCAGCAGGTGCAGCAGCTCACGTAGCCATGGGCCTGTCTTCTCTTGGCCTAGAACCGAGTATTTTTGCTATTATTGGCTCGGATGACGCTGGTCGTACAGTCGATGCTCTACTCAGGGAGTCTGGTGTCGATACCTCCGGGTTGAAACTAGCCGCTGGACGGCACACTGTTGTGAAGACCAGAGTGTACGGTGCGAGAGAGAGTGTGGTCGATCGTAGCCAACTGCTTTTGCAAGTCGATGATGAGCCGCAAGATGAAATGCCGGAATCAGTGACTAATCAGGTTACTAAGGCTGCACTTGCCACCCTCTCCAAGGCAGGCGCACTGGTTCTTTCTGACTACAATAAGGGTGCGGTTTCTGATGAAAGCGCGGCGCTGCTCATCGAAGCGGCGAAATCGCATGGAATTCCAGTCATCTGTGACCCAAAACTCACTGGTTTGAACCGAACCACAGGAGCGACGACAGTGCTGTTCGAGATGAGGGGACTTGAATTGACACGGCGCAGACTTGGTCATGAGACAGATGAAGAAACTGCACAGCACCTGATAGAGAGTTATTCTTGGGAATCCTTGACCGTTCTTGGTGGCAGACACGGCCTGTGGATGTATCGGGCGTCAGGAGAGACTGAACACGTTCCTTGCACACTTGATGATGCTCGTCAGATGATTGGACTTCACGATGCTGCCGCCGCAGCGCTAGCTGCAGCACTCAGTCAGGGAGCAGACCTATCTGACGCTGCACGGCTTGCCCACGTTGCCTGTGAGTGCATTCTCAAAGCAGAGAAAGGCCAAGAAGTGCTTGACCGCAGAGCCTTGAGCGCAAGTCTAGACGAGCGGGCATGGGCAATGCAAATCTCCGACCGCTGAGCCCGAAAGAGGGATGGCATGACTTGGTGGATTATTCCGACAACTGCCGATATCGGTATCGTCGCTTTTGCGCCGTCGCCAGCCGCACTTTTCTCTACAGCCGCTGATGGATTGCAAGGCGTGCTGGTTTCGGATTCTGCAGAGAGTGTCATCGATTGCCATCAGCGTCAATCTAGCCAATGGACTATTGACATAGGCAGTGACAGACCTGACCTATCGCTTGTTCGATGGTTGGAAGAAGTTCTCTACCAAGCAGAGGTTGAGGGAAGATTCCTCGTCGATAGTATAGTTGCAATCGGTGAGGGCCAACTTTCAGCACAGGTCGAGTGGGTTGATGCTGACCTCGTTGAGCGTGAGGTCGAGGTGAAGGCAATCACCCGTCATGACCTAGACATCACAGAGATTCCCGCCGGAGAGACCGTTCACGGCTATGCTGAGGGCATTCCAGACATCGAAGGCCCGGGTTGGCTTTGCAGAGTAATCTTCGACATCTGAGCCGCAGCAGCAAATCAGCGGGAAACACCTTCAATTGCGACTTTGTCCCGATATTGTGGACACAACTGAAGGTCAGACCGCATCCATGGTTGAGTGGGCTGTTCTCGCCATGGTGGTAGCAGCAACAATCGTCATTGGTATACAACCTGAACAAGACCCTGAGCCCGAACTTGAAGTATCACACATTTCTGGAACCATTATCCTCTCTACTCGCGCATCAATGGATGTACTCGGGCTTGAGGAGTTCAATCGTGAAGCGTTGGCGACAATCGATATGGAATCTCGCTCAGTAATCAGCGCTGAATGCCCGTACTGCCAATCTTCACCCATTGGAATACATCTGAATGGCAGCGTGGTCATTACTGATCTCATCAATGATGCAAATCAGCAAGGTAGAGTTGAAGGAGAACTCAGCATTACTCACTTGATGGAATATCAGAATGACGCTCTGGTCTCAAGAGAATGGCTATCGATAGATTGGGATGCTGGCGCTGCATCAGCAAATTTGGAACTATTCGTCACCCATAATCCACCGAGGTGGAACCCTTCAAATCGTCATAGCGCTTCTTTCACGACAATTGATGGAAATATGGAGAGTAAAACCGGACCTTGGCTATTGATTGAAGAGTTACTGGACAATGCCCGCAACACCCGTGGTTGTCTGCCCGACAATTTCTTTTGTAGCGAAAATACCCGTCCTGACATTAATCTCACCTCCACTTTCATTCCGGTTTCAGAGCCAATTGTCATTCAACAGCCGGCTGAATGGGTCGCCATCGAAGGCTCCCCTTTGACAAATCATACACCCTCTAAGATGGCCGACCTTCGCCAAATGTTCGAACTTGGTGAGGAATTGAATGACATCACCCCAATGTGCCCATTCTCAGAGGAAGAGATTGTTGCTTCGCATTCATGGAATGTTGTAGATTCTAGCAGCACTGCAGTTGCGCCGTTGAGCATTTGGTTCGATGCGCTTGGCTTGCAATACAGTGTTTTTACTCCAGAAGGAGCAATATGGAATGAGGTGGATTATGCAAATCATGGTTGCGCGACGTTGGTTGAGGAAACTGGAAAAATTAGTCTAGGGTTATCCATTTATTGACCTATTTTCAACGGTTTCCTATGGAAACCGGTAAAGTACTTGATATTACTCCACGGGTTATGAAGCGCACTGCACTTCTGATTGTGGCCCTGATGCTATGCATGTCGGTGCAACCGAGCATGGCTGAAATTACAGCACCGAACGACAACGCGATATCTGGTGGAACTCAAACAACTTTGAGTATTGATGGTTTTGTAAACACCAAACTAGCAACTGTTGGTTCGGCCGTTGAGATAAATGCATTGACCCGTGGACATTCTTCGTCAACTATAGTCACTGCAGACATCATTCATTACGATGTCACCCCGATAGATGCGATCAAAGGTGCTGATGTTTTTGGTGACGTTGGAACATATATTGACACAGTGGTGTTGACAAGTAATGGTCCTCATGAAGAAGATGGCAATACAATGACTTGGGAGGGAACTTACGTTGTCCCTGTCTATGCACTCGGTGGATTGTATGGGGCACGTATTTTTGCCGAAGATGGCAATATGCGAGTTGCAGATGACCCCACTCAATTGCAAGAAGTTTTGCGGGGCGAAGTTGAGAAATTGCTTCAATCGGTAGATACTGCATGGGATTCTGCAAATCCAACGATGGCAATCAAATCCGAATTCGACGTTTTGGACGCTGAGGGCACCAGTCAAGGAGGTTGGTCATCGTTTGTTACAACTGCGACAAAAGAGCCGGGTTCCGGCAATAGCGAGGAACTCTGGGATGCAATGATTTATGCTGGTCACAACCAGTACGAGATGTCTGCAGGAGCCGATTTCCTTGAAGCACTGATGGAGTTCTTTGACTCCAATGATGTCGACGCCAGTATGTCGTTAATCACCGGACTTCTACTCTATTTGCATGAACTGCCACTTCCTAGAACTTTGAACGATTTCGATGAACTAGCAGAATATATGCAAACGTTCAACGCAATAGAGAATTTCACTCGTTTTGAGGGAACTGGAGACTTTGAAGCAGCTTACAATGCCATGCTTGGAAGTGATGAATGGGCCGCTCTTGAGGGGGCGTTGGATAATCTGGCCAATGGCACCAAATCGTTCGAATCTGTTCAGATTATCATGCACAATCTGGCTCTGCTTTCAGTTTCCGTTCATCCAGATGCAATCGCTGAAGCATTGGAGGCTTGGATTCTGCCACTAATGGAGGGGGATGAAGAAAGCATGACGCCGTATCAGAAATTACTTTTCAAATGGATTGTTATGGCTGAGGAACTAGCCGAGACAGACGTTCAGGATTTGGATGGAGATGAGAGGCCTGATGTAATAACTTGGCAATATGAATATCTCCTTGAAACCACTGAGGGCCAAGCATGGACAGCCAAAATGGAATCCAGTGCTTCTTCCTCATATGTGAACGATGTTTTCGATGACTTCAACACGTTACCCGAGGATATTATCGATCACGCGTTTACCGCAATGGACCACCCAGCATTGGGAGATGTAATGGAAGACCTGGCAACGTTCACCGACTGGATGGAAAATGCATCAGGTGTTGACAGAAATCTAGATTGGGAGCCAAGTGAGGAAGAGGGAGAAGGCGAGTCCGGTGAGTCTGACGATTCAGTGATTTTCGAGGAACTATACGACGTTCGCACCTCCGTATACGATGCTAATATTCTCGACATTGGTATCGAAATGGCATTCTGGGGTCCTTGGGATGACGATGACTATCCAACACAATTCTCGATGAGTATGAACAACAATCATGGGGCTATGGTAAGTACAGTTCTTCAGCAGGATGATGATGACCGTCATCGCTACTACGGTAGGTTAACTGCAACTCATATCGAAGATGCTACGTGGTCATTTACCCAACCGCTTGAGAATTTCGAGCCTGATTGTGCTAGCATGGGCTGTGAAATAGAAAGAGCCGAACTCAATATGGAAACCTTGCGCCCCTCAATGCTTGAGGCAATGTCGTGGGAATCTTCAGATGAGCATTTCATAGTTTCAGCCGTAGGAGTGCTTGTTGAACAAGATGAAACCACGCTTGTGAGTGCTCCGTATGATGTCACTGCGCTGACCTATGACTACGCAGGAAGTGTTGCAGGAGCAGAGGTTGATATTGCAATTTTGCGCACCTCACCACAACTCATTGAAGAAGCGCTCAGTCAATTTGAATCTGAAGGAGGAGTTGAAATCACCCTATCCACCAGCATGGTGACTGGTAGTTATGATGGAAGCGACCTCGATGGAGATCTAAGTGCAACAATTTCTGAGTACAGTGGTGATGAAGACCGAGAAGAAAGGCAAGGACACTACCACCCTCAAACAGCAGAAATTGAGGACGATATCGAAATATCTGGCATGGGTTCCTATTGGTCTGCGAGCAGCAGCAGCCTACCTAATGGCGGCCTTGCTGATGTAATAACCACCGGAGTTACAGATACCGGCCTTGAATTTGAATTCATGCAGCAAGTTCCACTACCCGGAACTAGTGGCTGTGCAAGAACAGAGGCTTCCGGTGGTGACCGGTGGGTCAATGTCGGATGGAATTACGAGAACTTCCGTCACGATGAAGGGGAATTTGAGAAACCGGGACTTTCCTCGATATCTATTGATTGGGGTGATGGAGATTCTTGGATGCATCAGAACGGTGCGGCAGGCGAAGAAGATCGCGAGGATGGATGGGAGAGCCATGAATATGCTGAAGGTACTTGGGACGAATACGACATTACTGTTCAGTACACTGACGAGAATAACGATGAGACTACCCATTACCTGAATTACAACCGCTATCAGGGATTCTGGAAGGAGAGTTCTGAATCCCACGAGGGATGGATCGAGGTCGGTTGGTGTGAACTGAAGAGCGATGAATCATTCATGCCTTCAGCGCAAATCATTGACGCTTTCTTCACAGATGGTCCTTTTGAAGTGATAGATGAGCAAATCATGACTTCTGGCAGTGATGGTGAAGTAAGCCTCACTGTCCAGCCAAATCTGCCTGGCGTGTATATCAGCATAGTACAATCGCAGATTACCAGAGATGATGGAGCAACACTCACTGGATTGAGTATGAACCTAGTCGCTGTAACCGAAGCCTCAGTGTCGTTCGGTGATTTACATCAGGAGACCACAATTGCTGGTATGCCTGTTTACACTGTTTCCACTGATTCAGGCGGCCTTACCACCATCACCGTAACACCTACTGGTGTAGATGCAGACGATTACACGGCTTGGCTAGGTATTGCACCGATGGACCTGTCAGTAGCATTCCCGGATATTGATGATGAGGTATGGTCGGAGGCTACCGAATATGAACTTGAATTCCAACAAGGAGACACCTCTCGAAGTCAAGAGGTGAGACTAACTTCTCCAGTAACAATGATTGCAGTGATGATAAATGAAGATGAGGAGCAACTATTCCCCAATGCAATTCACGCAGGTATTCTGCTGAACAATCCTGGTTCTCTAGAAATGGATGGAACGCTAGGACCGGGACAAACTACCAATATTGCCCTTAGCGCTGCTGATGGAGTTGCATCACGCATACTTGCTTTGGCAGCACCAGAAAGCGGCCTTGACCCTGCATCGATAGACCTTGGGGCATTCACTGAATTGGCGTGGGGCGAAGGAGTTAGGGAAGAGGTCGGATGGATTGCGGCCGAAAATGAACTGACGGAAGTTTGTGAGCAATTCGAATCTTACCATGAAGAAGATGGAACGACAACGGAGGACATGTCCAATGTCAGAATGATTCTACGTCAAGGAATGAATTACGATTACACATCCTTCACACCAGACCCCAACTACGACGCATCCAATGCTGTACTAACAGATTGGGATGACACGGTAATCACTCCAGTATCTGATTGGACATGGGATTCGGAAAAAGGATACTACTACGCGAAATACAGCGTGAACACCCAAGAAACAAGATTGTATACTCTGACGAGTAATTCGGATTACCAAGGTGAGTATCAATTCCATGTCGAATATGGAGATGATAATTGGTGGTGGATCGAAGGCGACTCTGATTGGAGTATGTGCCCCGGTGACCAAGAAGAGTCAGAAATAGAAGCATTTGAGATGTTTGATGATTTCTTTGGTCGCCTTGATTCGGTCGCATGGGGTCAAGGCTCCAGTGCAGATTTGCGGTTGCCAATTCTATCCGCTCCTCAGGACACTTACACCGTGCTAGCTATCGCTCAAGTTGGCGATGGCGAGGATGCGGAAATGATTGCGGCTCTTAATTGGGCGGAAGCGGAGCCCAATCCAGAACCACCTGTAATGACCAATTTGTCCATGAGTTTCAGTCCGGCAAATCCAATGCCGGGTGATATAGTTCAAATTACCGTGGTCAATGAAGACCATCAGCCTGTTGACGGACTATCTGTCACATTGGTCAGAGACGATGTGACTCTGTATGGCATGGTCACTGATGATAACGGACAAGTGCTGTTTGGAGTGACTGTTGGCACAATTATTGTCCGCGTATCTGGTGGCATGTACAACCCTGCAGAATTGACCATCATCGTGACTGATGATGGAGTAGTGTTGCCCACAGATACCGATGGCGACGGCGTCAATGATGCGGACGATGATTGCCCCGGAACACCGTCTGGGGCTCAGGTTGATGCGCTGGGTTGCACCCTTCCTGATACAGATGGTGATGGCGTCTATGACATCGATGATGATTGCCCAAATACCACTGTAGGAACAATAGTCGACGCGACAGGTTGTGCTCTTCCGGATGGTGGTACCGGCAACGGAACTGGTAACCAAACTGGCAATGAAACTGGTAATGGAACCGATAACGGAACTGGCAATGTAACAGGTAACGAAACCGGCGATGGAAGTTCAGGTGACTCAGGAGTCTCCTCTTCCACTTTCCTAACTAATGCGCTACTAATTATAGGAATAATAGTTGGATTAGTGGTGCTTGTTGCAGCAGTGGGAACTGTAATCGTGATTACAAGGAAACGGAAGGACGAAGGCGTTTGGAATGAGGATTTGATGAATGAAGTTGACCGCGCCTTTGAACCCGGTCCTGATGTTCCAGCCCCTGGCATGGTCGGTGAAATGCGGGATGGCTATGAGGTTCTTGAGCATCCTGAAGGAAGCGATTCGTGGTGGTGGAAGGATCCCACAACCGGTCAGTGGAATGAGTGGACATGACCACTTAATCGCAAGCATGATACGAACAATGCAGAACATCTCTCAAGATTGCGTATACGAGCAAAGATGATTCGCGGTCGGCAAAGAGGGTTCGACATGGGCCCAAAGCAAGTCCGGCTGGCCGTGGTGCTGGTGCTAGTGATGTGTTGCGGTCTGCTCGTGCCTTTTCCTGCTGAACCTACACTCTCAACTGAACTACTGTTCGCGGCCGAAGTTGAAACAAGGCTTGATGATGAATCGGCTAGTAAATTGGATGGACAACTCGTGTTGAGAATCAACCATGATGATGGTGAATGGCTTACTAGCAATCTATCTCGAGTTCAGAGTTTGATACAACTTGAACAGGAAGCCATCGATGGTTCAAATCCCGAGACTTCATGGGATGTAGAGGGAATTAGATTTGGCCGAATAGAATCGCCTTTCAGCAGTTGGTCTGATGCCTTTGCCTCCAGAAATCGCTCGCTGCAAAATGCCACTAGGTGGGCTGATGTGTTACAGCCAACTCTAGAAAATGGGTGGTGTGGGAATAGTTCCACCGAACAAGAGAATGCAGCCCTGCAAGCCACTATGCTGTTACTACCTGAAGGCTCCAATTATGGGGTTGCTTGCCCAGATTTTTCTGGTGCGTCGGCAACACAACCACCACAGGCCAACGAGGTAATTTGGTTGGTATGGTTTGAGAGCGAACAACCTAATCCAGATTGGAATTTGCTGAATGATTGGGCACAGAAGATTAGTGATTCAACCGAATTTGAGGTTTCGGCAGTTGGCCTGAACATGATGTTTGCCAAATCCAGAAATATTGCTGAAGAGGACATGGCAAAGGTTCTCTTTCCTGCATTGGTGGTTCTCGCCTTGGTTCTAGCAATCGGATTGAGGGATTTGCGTGTCGCTGCTGCCACCTTGGGAGGTGCAGGATTGGTTATTGGAGCCGAGTTGGGGCTGTTATCGGCACTTGGCTATAGATTTTCAATAATAGATATGATTGCCTTTCCGATTATTATTGGCGTTGCAGTTGACGGTGCCTTCTGGTATTGCAAATCATCAAGAGGCCGCGATGAAGTGCGAACAATGCTATTCGTTGCGATGGTAACCACCATTGCAGCCATTTCGCTAGCATTATTGTCGCCTGTCAGGGCACAAAGGTCTCTGTCATTTGTGATGATTGTTGGGATTTCTATATCCTGGGCACTCACCCGCTACGTGCTTGAGGACTTCTACCTGAACAGGCGTTCAGAAATCGATGCTACGATTGAATCTGAGATTATTCGACCTCAGAGCAAATTAACGTGGTCTTGGCCGATAGCCCTCATTCTGTTGACCTCTATTGCAGTGATTGCTCCTCCGGGGGTAAATGTACTAGATGTACATCAATTCCTGCCTGAAAATGACCCCTCAATTGGGGAAATGGAGGAATTACAATCGCAGTATATTCTTGCTTCTAGCACAATCGCGTGGGTATTGGTCGACGTCGAAGGAGATTCTCCAGAAGACTTTGAGCAAATTGTCGAACTTCAGGAACAGATAAGTCTGCATCCAAGTGTGGTTTCTATTGATACTGGATTGATAAGATTCCCGATGATTTTAGGAATTCCTAATTCTGACAATGAAAGTAGTAATGCAACTATTGACAGTGTTTTCGCTTCATCAGGCGGCTCAATACTCATTGCCGATTCAAGATTGCAACGTGATGGAGTTACAACTGGTATTGCCATTGGCGTATTGATTGATGGTAGTGATGCCGAGGGTGCACTGATTTTTTCCGAAGATGTCGAGGATTTGTTAGACAAAAATGGAATTTCGGGAATTGCTGGAGGTGATTTACCAACTGGAGCAGCACTGGCCCACGCATTCGAAGAAAGCCGGATTACTCAAATTCTGGCAGCCGGTGTTGGGATATTCCTTGTGTCATACTTCGTATTACGCTCTCCGAAGCGTGCCGCCCGAATTGCCATAGGAACCATCGCTATCGGAATCGCGGTCGATGGATTAGCCAGTCTTATGGATGGTCGCGACAATAGTACCGCACCTGCCGTTCTCTTGGGCATGGGGTTCACCGCAGATTATCTATCTCATGCAAGTGCAGAACACCCACCTACACGTCGGGATAATTCCGCAAGGTGGTGGGCCGCAGCAACATCTTGCTCAGTATTTGTCATGCTGGCAATGGCGACCTTCCCACCGACTCATAGCACCGGGAAGTTACTGAGCATCAGCATTCTGCTCTCTGTAATTCTCGCAACTTGCCTCTCGCTCAACCATTTGCCAAGCCATAGCTCACAAAGCGAAGAATAACTTCAGGTGGGCAGGCCCGGGATGGACGCTCGTTTCAGCACACGATGATACATCCGTTTTCTCCACCCCGTTTCTCCATGGCACCATAGGCTTCGGGTAGGGCTGCTCCATTCCTGGCCTGACCTGATCCCCCGATGAGTGAGTTTCTATTTTCTTCCGAATACAGTTTCCCAGAACCTCGATCACATAGAGGCGAGGCATCAACGTCCACAGATGCGTCGTGCACTGCTCGTCTTCGCCGCTCCCGGGCGTTCGGACCGCCATGTTGCGATTTGCGATACAGGGGACGCCAACCCCCCTCCTAGCCCGACTGCTGCTGAATTGGGGTCCATATCAACCCAACGGTGGGGTTTGGCCGGCTCACTGTGAGGCCTCGGCCTGATACTTTGAGGGGCATCCAGTCTTGATTTCCATCGCATGTACAACCCATTCACCTTCGTCGTTGCTCACATCTCCACGCACTGAGATGGTTTTGCCCTCTGACAAGCCATCAGGCAGCGCAAGCCCAGCGAACTTGATTCGAACCACATTTTCGTTGCCACCCAGAACCAAGGTATCGTTGGCGATATCTAGGCTGTCGGCCACAACCAGTCCATGGATTCTGATAGCCTCACCATCATGCTCTGGCGCTGTGGAAACAAGTTGGTCGACAGTGAGGTCAATTTCGGGCTCATTTCCTATGTTGAGCAGAATCAAAAGAATTGCCATGATGGCAGCAGCGCTGATAACCCGCAGTCGTGTGTTTACCATCTCGCTCACCCTTTGCTAGTACCACTCCATCAAGAGGATTGTGTTCAATGAGCGTGGGCTGCACCAAAGTCATCCTGTGCAAGCAGCCATGCGCCTTCCATTACAGGACCTTCCACGCAGGTGAGTTTGTCTCCTACCATACACAATCCGCATACCGCCATGCTACACGGCAGATATCTCTCCATTGCTGCATAGGATTCGACTCCGGCTTCGACGGCCATTTTGAGTACAGCCTTCATCATCGGCTCTGGACCACAAGTGTACAGCCGTGTCGTGCCAGATTCATTAGAGTTAGAGGAGTGGGCTAGTAAGTCGGTTGCCTCGACAAGCAGGTCCGGTAAAATGGCGGTAGGGAATCCCGCAGTCCCCATGCTACCGTCGTCGGTGGTGATGTGTAATTGGTCGCAAACTTGCTGCATTCTCTCGATATAATGTACTTCCGCCGCATTCTTGAAACCCATGACTGCGACAATCTCGATTTCATCACCGAGCCGATTGCGCGCATCCTTAGCTGCCATGTGCATTGGTGTCGAACCGATTCCACCTGAGATAAGCAGCAGTCTATCACCCGCAGCGGGAGTGGGGAAGGTGGTGCCGAATGGCCCACGCAGTGCCAACCAATCCCCTCTAGCCATTCGAGTCAGTTCACCCGATTGACGCCCGAGGTCCTTGACGGTGAAGCCCATCTTTGCCTCATCTATACTGACCTTGATATCGCCAACACTGTAGGGTTTCTCACTATTGTAATCACGACGCTTCATTGCCCCTTCGGCATCATAGGGATTCCAGCACATGTAGTATTGACCTGGAGAATAAGAGATAGCCATTGAGCGTGGCACATCCACCCATAAGGTGACTACACCTTCAGCCTCATGCTCAACACTGAGCAGCGGCAGTGGGACCGGTGTGAGGGACTTACCTTCCTCATCCAAGCAGGATTCCAATCGGTTGCGGCAGGATACGGCTAACGCATCGATATCCAGCCGTCTTTCTAAATGCCTAGGAGACGCTCTTGGCATACTCAATTGATTCCCTCCATGGCGTCCAATGCGACCCCCTGCATTTGCTCGAGATCTGAGTATCCAGTCTCAACCATCATTGATTCTAGTCCGTCAAGCATTTCGTCGAATGCGGCTACGTCTTTGTGGGCTAGCGCAGTACCCACCTGCACAGCGGTTGCACCGAGCATGATGAATCGAGCCACGTCGAGCCCACTGGTGATTCCACCCATGCCGAGGATTGGAACAGTGTCGATTTCGTCTCGTCGCATCGCTAGGGATACTTCCGCCAATTTCCTTTGAGCAATCGGTCGTACAGCAGGTCCGCTCAGTCCACACATCAGATTGCCAATAATTGGCCTTCCAACAAATGGGTCAACCTCTAGCGCTGAAACCGTGTTGATGAGTGAGAGGCCGTGCGCTCCGCCTTGAACTGCCGCTCTCGCCTCCTCAGTGATTGTAGAGGTGTTAGGAGTGAGTTTGGCGTATATGGGCACATCTACTGCGCTTGTAACTGTCGAGACAACTTCTGCGATGAGTTCGGGCTGTTGCCCGATTATTAGGGATCGTGAGCCAGGTTTGGCATGAGGGCAGGACAGATTCAGTTCCAATGATTCTGCACCAGCGTCAACTAATCTTCCTGCAACAGCCGCAAATTCTTCTGCGTCTCCACCAAAAATCGAGACTAGCAGTGGTTTGCTAAAAGTCTCGGATTCAATCATCTCAGCAAATGCCTCGACCCCTGGATTTGGTAGCCCCATCGCATTGAGAACCACGTTGGTCGCCGCTTCTACGCAAACTGGCCCCGGATACATTTCTCTGGGCTTTGGGCCAATGCTCTTGCTGACCATCCCCCCTGCCCCAGAATCAGCGACACGATGGAGGGAGGCGGCGTTTGCACCCTGAATGCCACTTGCCAACATGAGTGGGTTGGTCATATCAAGGCCCGGTGCAGAAATTGAGAGGTCGACCATGCTTCTCCTTCTTCGGGTTCGGCATCCACCCTTCAAGGCTTGCGGCAAGGCCGACATGATTCAAGAGGGGTGGGGTATCGGGGAGCGATGGATGAGAAGTCGGCGTCTTTTGCTGAGGCGGCGCGCCGTTTACTGCGCACAGAAGGATGTGTGCTCGAAGTTCCATCCAATTATGCAAGCGATGCTAATGTTCTCGCCTTACTCATCTCTGATTCTCTACCATCACTGATTCGAGAACCACAAGTTGTGAGTGGAACAGACTGGCATTATGTCTGCATCAAGTCGGGAGATAATCTGCTAGCGCGTCTCGCAGGCCCCAAGCCATCTGCCGATACGTGCTGGGTCCCCGACACCGGTGAGGGTGAGGCCGGCATTTGGCTACGTTGGCAACGGGGTGTGCGCGACCTGCTCGAGGCTGGCTATCCGGGATGCGTAGGGTGCGGTGGACCCGGTTCAGAAGGGGAATGGGATGAAGTTGCTGCGCGCAAGCACATGTTAGTGTGAAGGTGCCAACAACCCATTTATTCAGTGGTATAACCGATGGTCGCTACATCCTCACCCATGCTGAGGATGTACAATGAGCGCATATTGGTGCCAGAATCCCCCATTTCACGACAGAATTCGGCCAATGCACCCGGTTGGTGTGGTAACTCGCGTGTCAGTACTGGACTGGTGCTGTAGTCGGCACTAATCATATCCAATGCTAGTCGCGTTGCATCTTCTTCGTCCGTAATCACTGCTATGCGAGCATCGTCCGAACCAACACCGGCGATAGCTAGGATGTTGGCACCATTCGCTGCGATTGCTTCACAGTGAGTAGCCAATGCCCCGGGTTCATCATTCATCACTATGCTAAATTCCTGCATGGTACTCCGCTGGGGCCTGTAACCTTGAATCTGTCGAGTCTTCTAAACTTTCAACAAAACACACATCTCGCGCGGTCGCGCGCGTATGTCGCGAAACTGGAAACTATGTGACAAACTCTGGCGGCTTCCACTCTAGAATTGGATTCCGCAGGGGGGACGTAGTCCCCACAGCAGACACACTTCCCACTTCCATCAGTAGTGTTTATGGAGGGGTGACGTGGCGGCCGAAGTCGTCATGCTGTGGATGGTCGAGTTGAGCACTCCACCAGAATCGGGCCACTCGCGCACGAGTGTGCGCGTGCGTGTGACGACACGATAGGGAAGTGAGAAAATGGATATGCTAATTGTGGAATCAGGCGCCAAGTCGAAGACGATACAGAAGTATTTGGGCAGGGGTTGGATTGTCGCTGCCTGTAATGGCCACGTGCAAGACCTACCTACCGACCGATCGTCAAAGGACGGAAAGAAGGCAATGTGGGCCTGTACCGCAGATACCCTGCCTGAGCCCCCATGGCAATACACCGACAACGCTGAGCGCACAGTTTCTAACATGCTGCGCAAGGCTGGGGAGAAAGATGTCGAGAACGTCTACCTCGCTACTGACCCAGACCGAGAGGGAGAATTCATTGCTTGGAGACTCTATGAAATATTTACTGAAGCCGGCTTTCCAAATGTCTGGCGAGTGACCTTCAATGAGATAACCAAAACAGCCGTGCTAGCTTCAATAGAACAGCGTGGTGATGTCAACTTCAATCTAGTCGAGGCAGCCAAAGTGCGCCGCTACATGGACCGACTCGTCGGCTTCCGCTCCTCCAAATTCAGCCAGTCTTGGTCTCTCACTTCGATGGGCAGAGTTCAGACCCCAACCCTCGGATTCATCGTCGAGCGTGAATTGGAAAGAGAGGCTTTTGTTCCGCAGCCCTACTTCGCTGTCAACGCAGATGCTCAGAATGTTCGATTCAATGTGCGCTTCCATGAGAAGGACGACGCATTGGCATGGATAGATGACAAAGGCAAACACAATCCCCAGCGTACGGCTGATGGAGAATTGGCCAAGTCAGCCTACGCAGCTCTTAGCAAGCAACGGCAGTTAACTTTGGCCGAGGTGACTCCAGGCAACCGCAGTAATCGCGCATATCCTCCATTCTCTACAGATACACTGCTACAATCAGCCGGTGTCGAGTTGGGTTGGAATCCGAGGAGAGCAATGAAGGTCGCAGGCGAATTGTACAATGCTGGTCACATTACCTACATCCGAACCGATTCAACTAGAACCACCGCTTCATCAAGAGAATCCGCGAAGAAATTCATTCAAGCGACTTGGGGTGATGACCATGTTGGAACCGGTGTTCTGGGCAAAGATGCAGGAGCGAAGAACGTCCAAGATGCGCACGAGGCGATTCGCCCGTCTCGCCCCGAGGTTAGAATGCCCGAAGGACTTGCTGCCCCTCAGCAGAACCTCTATCGGTTGGTTTGGGCACGATTCACTGGCAGCCAAATGAACCCCTCAAGGTATGAGAGTTATAGTTTCAAGGCTGAATGCGCGGGATGCGACAAGCCGTTGAATGGCACAACATCATGGCGTGTACATGCTGGATGGGAGGCAGCGTTTGAAGAAATACGCAAGCAGCCCGCAACAACTCCCCCTGCTTTCAATGCAGA
Organism: uncultured Candidatus Poseidoniales archaeon; assembly: GCA_964647665.1. Classification (GTDB taxonomy): domain Archaea; phylum Thermoplasmatota; class Poseidoniia; order Poseidoniales; family Thalassarchaeaceae; genus CAUZSM01. The sequence goes on along the minus strand of CAZYIX010000002.1, from coordinate 146,421 downwards.
AGCCGGCGTTGTATTGATGCTGGATGATAGCGATGAGAACCCCACATTCACTGAAGATGAGACCAAGCCCCCATCTAGATTCAAGCAACACAGCATCGTTCAGAAGATGAAGGAAGAAGGCATTGGCCGCCCCTCTACTTTTGCTACCACTATTGACAAGTTGATCAAACGCAAGTACTGCGCCGACGAGTCAGGTACACTAGTCCCAACAGACCAGGGGCGAACTCTATGGCAGGTAGTTGCTCCATACTATAATCGCGCTTACACTGGTGGTGAGGGTAATTTGTTCTCGTCAGAATTTACTGCTGAGATGGAGGGTAATCTAGACGGTATTGAGGACGGAACTCTCTCTGCAGCTACGTCATGGAATGATTTTTCCAGCAAGTTCCAAGCAATTCACCTGAATGCTTTGGCGAAGAAGAAGGAACACCCCACCCAGAAACAATTGGCTTACTTTGAGCGTCTGACCAATGGTATGCCAGATGATGAACTGCAAGCACTCACGGGTAATCGTGACGCATCATCACTCACCGGCAGCGAAATTGCCGAACTACTGAGCAAACTCAGCACTGAACGACCACTTACCAACCAGCCGGCTAGCGAGAAGCAACTCAATTGGGTTGTCAGCCTAACCAAAGATGCCGGCCTTAACGAGAAAGAAGCCTGCGCACTGGTCAAAGTGGAAGGTTTTGAGAACCTCACTGGCGGGAGGGAAGGCAGTGCTAGCGGGCTCATCGATATCCTCCTTACCCGACAGAAGGATGTAGAACGCCCGGCGTCTGACAAGCAGATTAACTGGATTAAGAAATTAGCAGAGAAAGGTGGTCTCGATGAAACGGCGGCTTGCGCTAAAGTACAGGCCGATGGTTGGGATTCCCTCACTGGTGGTCGCGAGGGGTCTGCTAGTCGCCTAATCACAATGCTGCGAAAGAGCAGCCCATCTTCCGGACGTGGCCGTGGCCGACGCAAGAGCAAGTGATATCGGCTGCGACTGCTGCTATGAGAAGCATAATGGATGACGCACCGTCACCATCAGCCAGATGACAATACAAGATTATGACGTAGTCATCGTCGGCGCAGGGCCTGTTGGCGGCTACCTTGGGCGAACGCTCAGCAGTGGAGGACTTCGAGTCCTGATACTTGAGGAGCACGCTGAGATAGGCAAACCATTCCAGTGCGCAGGCCTTGTCACCCCTTCAGCGATGGACCGAGTCGGATTGCAATCTTCCATTCTCAGTAATGTGTACGGTGCTAGAATTCATAGCCCTAAGGGAACATGTGTCCGAATCGGCACACCTGACATAGTGCGCACCCACGTTGTCTGCCGCAAAATGTTCGATGAGGGCTGTGTTAGACAATCACTTGAGGCGGGTTGCAATCTTTGGCTCAATTCACGACCATCGGCAGTAGAGGTAAGGGAAGATGGCGTAGAACTCTCAGTAACTCGATATGGAGTGGATGGAAAGGGTGGGAGAGAAGTCATAGTCCGATGCAGCCTACTTTGTGGGGCTGATGGCGTCCATTCGTGGGTCCGCAGAACCAGAAGAATGGGCAGACCGAAGGAGATAATGATTGGATTCCAGGCTGAAGTTACCGGCTATCTTGGAGAGCAGGATTGCCTTGACATGTTCACAGGCGAGGAAGTCGCACCCGGCTTGTTTGCATGGGTAATCCCGAACGGTGAGACTCACAGAATTGGTGTGTGGTCTAGGCCAGATGACCTTGATGGCCGTTCATGTGAGGACCTGTATGATACTCTACTTAACCACCCTTTGTGGAAGCATAGATTCGCTGAGGTTCGCGAAACCGCACGATATTGCGGCCCGCTCGCTTGTGGTTTAGTCAAGAAAATACACAAACAACGCACTGTATTGTTCGGTGATGCCGCCGGTTTGTGTAAGCCAACCACTGGAGGCGGTATAGGACCTGGCTTCAACCAAGTCGATGCTTTGGCAGAAGGACTCATTGAGGCTGTACGTGCTGATGCCTGCGGTGATTTCGATGCATTGTCTGAATCTTCACTGCGGCGCATATGTAAGCCGATGAGAAAGGTCCGCAAAGAGCAGGAACGAGCGAGAATATTGCGGGACTTGTTCTTGTCTTCTTGCGATGATGATGAACTCGAGAGTACATTCATTGCCTTTGCACGTCCAGAAGTTGTCAATCTCATCAACGATGTGGGGGAGATTGAGAAGCCGGTCCCGTTGGGAATCAGATTACTCAAGGATGTTCCGGAATTCCGAAGGATGGCTGCAAAGGCTACGTGGGCTCTACTCACAGGTTGAGGTGTAGTATGGACCACACAGCGAGAACAGTTCGTCTAAGACTGCGCTGGCCCCCTTTTGATTCCGAGTCAGTTGTTGCGCGGGAGTTACCAATTGCCTTGGCCGATTATCGTTTGAGCAAATCAACTGTCACTCCGTGTGAATTGTCGATGGGGGGTGATGACTCATTCCTTATCGAACGGACCTTGCTCGACACTGCATCTAATTCAGAAACTCCAGAATGGACTGAGCCGAGTCTAACGGTACCAACTCAACTTCGGGCACACCGTTCTGGTTGGTTTCTAACTCCCAATCGTGGCCACCGCCTCGCAAGGCAAATGATTGGTGTCGCGGTTATCGGCATCATACTAGCTCTCATCATCCATGCCTTTGAGCCGGTTTTGGTCAATGCAGGCATCATGTCCGAATCCTATGCAGGTTCAATCAGAATTGGGTTGCTAGATTATCCTATGTTGTTACTGATTTTCTTCCCGGTGTTCTGCATACCCATTCTGATGCGAATCGGCTCGAACATCGTCGACTTTCGCCGAACTCGTAAATTCCTCGATGCTCCCCCACCTGTGTTATCGATGGATGTCGAAGGCTCACCCGATACTAAAGCGCCAATAACTGTGAACATTCAATTTCCTAGGGACTCTGCTAGATGGACTGCTGCAAAGGCACGGGTGCAAGTTGGGATGACTACACCGAGTAGGGAAATCCTCCTCCATGCAATGGGTCGTGAGGGGGGTAATCAAAATCCCCCGGGATTCTCCACCCCCCTGCCCCGGATGACATCTCAAGAAGACGTGATGGGTACAGGTGTCGGTGAGCGAACCCCACTTGAAGGGCCGGACAAGGAGCGCCTTTTCCTCTCTCCACTACCTGTGCAGGAGATTGGAACGGCGGTTGAGGTTTCCATTGAGGAAGCAATGAACGGGGGGGCTAACCTCAACTTACCTCTGCCCGATGGTGAGTGGCCTGGGAGTGAATATTCTACGCTGTTGTCGTTCCATTGGGAGGTTGTGGTAATCGTAGAGATTGAAAATGACTATCCGTTGAAATGGGTAATGCCGATTCAGGTCATGCATGATGGTTCTTCCCGGAAGATGGATGTACTGCCAATCCAATCAAGTCGTGCCGAAATGGTATCTTGATTCCTGTGCCATTCAGCGGACACCTTGATGTTCTGCAATGCAGTCGCAAAGTCATGCGCAGTCGCCTGTCTCTCAGCATGTTGCTCGCCACGCTGATGCTGACCTCAGGATGCCTAGGGTTGTTTGGAGGGGATGAAACTGTATCGACTACCGAGAATGAGGCCCCATCAATCGATGTTTATCCTTACTCCGATGTAAATCAGGGATTGGCACTGACGGTGTTTGGTAAAGTCACTGATGAATCTGCCAGCACTTCGACGGTGACACTCGCCATTGGCGGAGAGGGCTGGGTTCAGGAAGCAACTGCAGATGTGGCTACTACGGGGCTGTGGAGTGCTCAGATATCTGACCTGCCACCCGGAGTCCACACCTTCACTGTCACTGCGACAGACCAGCATGGTGAATCAGCACAATGGCAGGGTGAAGTGACGGTGATAGCCATCACTGAGGACCCGGTTGCCATCACCGCTCTTCCAGCGACTGTTTGGGTCATTGACGAGGAGCCGGTCACGGTTGCTTTGATGGTTGTCCACTCCGATCTAGATTCCTGTATTGTCGGATGGGAAGATGAGACTGGCCGTGAAGTAGCAGTCACGTTGACCGATGGAATTGGCACAGTTATGCTTGGGCAGATTACCGATTCATTCAACGGCACATTCACTACTAATTGTGGCACTTGGACACCGTCATTCGCTATGGTTGGCGTCTATATTCACGTCGTTGTCACCGATGACATGGATGGTGATGGCATTCCAGATGAATCCGATTCATGCGTTGAGAGTGGCATCGCTTTCCAATCAAATCCGCAGACTGACCTTGATTCAGACGGCTGTCACGACCTGACGGAAGATGAAGACGATGACGCGGACGGAATTCGTGACGGTGCGGATAGATGTGCTCGTGGCCTGCTTGGCTGGGATGCACAGGATGAGTTGCTCGACTGGGATTCAGATGGTTGCCGTGACGATTCTGAGGATGAGGATGACGACGATGATACAGTTCCCGATTCACGAGATAGTTGTCCAAAGGGAACGCAGGGCTGGACCTCAACCAGTTATTCTGACCACGATGGTGATGGATGCCGGGACTACGATAACGACGACGATGACGATAACGACTCCATCCTTGATGGAGATGACTCCTGCCCAATTGGCTTGACTGCATGGATACCGACTAATGCTACAGATTACGACTCAGATGGATGCAGAGACATCGATGAAGACGGCGATGATGATGCAGATGGCGTCATTGATTTCGATGACCAATGCCAGTATACAATGCTTGGAGCCACCGTCAATGAATACGGTTGCGCACCTTGGGAGTGGGATGATGACGGTGACGGAGTCATGGATGATGCAGACTTGTGCCCGGGAACCCCCGATGGCCTTGTTGTCAACGCTCAGGGTTGTGCCGACCTCGATGGTGACGGAGTTTTCGCCAATGTCGATTCGTGCCCAGACAGCCCACCTCACTGGACATCAGATGTGAATGGTTGTTCAATCATTCAACGTCCGGTAGACTGGGATTCAACCGGGCCATACTCAATTGAGAGGTTTGGCACAGTAGGGCCGATGACCATTCAAACTCGCGACACCGGAACTTGGAGAATCGCAGATGAATGGGATGGTGAGTCGACCTACCTGTTCATTTTCCTGCAGAAGCAGAACTCCTACATCAGCAGCCTGTGGAATCAGGATGTAGGAAGGTTACTCGATGCCACCCCACAAGAAGCACACATTTTCTTTGGCTCGTATGATAGCGATTGGGCCAATGATGTCAATGGCATGGAGAGCAGAGTCAATTCCTACTACAACAATCAGCAACAGGACAAGCAAGATTGGATTGACTCCAACATTCACTTTGTCAATCAACAGGCATGGTATGTGCAAGGCTCACTGAATGATGTAATCAATGACTGGAGCAAATTTTACTATGGAATTGACCGATTTCAGCAGTGGAGGGAGATAGGATCATTGTCAAATTGGGCTGGTACTTTCGGAGTCAATTACCGTTTTGATTACATCGCCAAGGAACCACAGATGTGGAATAAGGAGTTCCTTGTAGAGAGCCGAGGCAATGACCCTGCGGTCACTGTAGTAGATGTCTGGGATGGAGAGAGACATAATGGTGGATGGGGTGGAGGTCACTCATCCTACAACAATGGCACATTTCCCAACGCTAGCACAATGCTGACATTCAACACCATCGAAGTCTACATGCATCATGCTTGCAGCGAGCATCGAGATCGCTACGGTATTGATGATGATGGGGATGGCTCAACCGACAGGTATGGTGGTTGCCATGAATGGGACTACGACCAGAGATTGAACATCTGCACTGAGGCTGGTAACCATTCAACATGTGGCACAGAATTCGTCAGATACATCACAACTTATGGGCGCGAAGGGCGTTGGTTAACTGATGTAAGTCCTTACTTGTTTATGCTATTGGGCGGTGGTCAGACTGAATTCCGCTATAGTGGGGCCAATGGTGGTTGGTTCAATATCAGCATCTATCTTTCCACTTGGGATGATGATGGATTACGAGCTACTGATGCGGAGTGGGCATTTGGCGGCGGCTCATTCAGAGGTGAATACAACAACGATTCGCGCTACAAGAGATTTCACGACCTTAACCTGACCAGCGATGTTGAGAAGGTCACGCTTACTGCTAGCATCACTGGACATGGATTTGGTAAGGACAACGCAAACTGTGCTGAGTTCTGTAATCATGAGCATCGATACATGATGAATGGCTATGATGTGCAGGAGGACCATCCGATGGCTGGCAACAGCACACACAATAGTGACAACGAGGGCTGTGCAAAAGAAACAGATGTCGGAACCGTCGCCAATCAAATGGGGTCTTGGCCCTATGGTCGGGCCGGATGGTGTGCGGGCCAAGATGTCAAACAATGGAATTGGGACATTACTGATTGGGTCGATTTTTCCGGCGGCCCGAATACGCTTCAATACGCTGGTCTATATGACGGTCAAAACTATATCCCACAGAATGAACAATCTGGTGCTAACCAAGATATCAGGGTAACTTCCTACGTTGTTTATTGGTCAAATGTCAGCACAGGAAATCCTGCTCCTAATTCTGTCGATGAGCCGGGAGAGCCGTTACCGACCTGTTCCTCACAGGGAGGAATCACTGCCCCTGCAGAACAATCACCAGTTGGTACGATTGTTGCTAGTGAGAATAAAGCAGCAACATCCGAAGAGGACAGCGCAGACTAGAACTGCCTCAAGAAGTGGGTTGGATTGCAGGGGGTGCAGCCAACTCGCTCGCCTCAGTGACGATGATTGCTGTATCGAGCAGATTGTAATCTGAGTCGCGCCGCGCCGGTCTGAATCCTGCACGCATGATGGCCTCTTGTAATTCGACTTCTAATGCACAGGTTTTCTCAGTACCTGATGCCGATACAACGTTCTCCTCCATCATAGTTGAGCCAGCGTCATCGGCACCTCCGAACAAAGCCATCTGTGCTACATCAAGCCCCATTGTGGGCCACGATGCTTGGATATGTTCTATATTGTCGAAGAATAGACGCGAGATAGAAATGTGGCGAAGATACTCTGTCGGGCCGACACCTAACTCCATTCTATTTCTGCCGCGGTTACGTCTGCCGAAGGCATTGTTCTCTAGTTGAACTGGCCATGCGATAAATGAAGTGAATCCGCGCCAGCCCTTGACATGAGCCTCATCCTGCATATCTCGAATTCTAGCCATGTGCTTGACTCGATGCATCTCGCTCTCACCGAAGCCAATTACATTGGTTGCTGAGGTGGTCAAATCGATAGATTGGGCTTCCTGCATCACCCTCAGCCAGTTCTCGGCACTGCCCTTCTTCGGCGAGATGTCCAAGCGAACATCATCGACCAACATCTCAGCTCCACCTCCAGGTAATCCGTGCATCCCAGCATCTTTGAGGCGAGAGAGCACTTGCAGGGTGGAAAGTCCGCAGACATCCGCGATACCCTCGATTTCAATTGGAGAGAAGCAATCTAGTGCTATGCTTGGGTGCTGCTTGCGAAGGTACCGAATCAAATCTTCATACCATTCGAATTGCAGATCAGGATTAACTCCACCCTGCATCAGAACACGGACCCCATCCACAGCCTCCAACTCAGCGAATCGTTGGCTAATTTCCTCGTAGGTCTGAGTATATGTTTCAGCATGGCCGGGGGGTCGATAGAACGAGCAGAATTGGCAGTTGATGGTGCATACATTCGTGTAATTCACATTCCTATCAATGAGGTAGGTCACATAGCCACCGGGGACAACTTGTCTTCGCCTTTCAAGGGCAGCCTGTCGCAGTGCAGCCAAGTCAGCTTCTTCATACAGAGTTGTAGCATCCTCAACACTGAGTCGCTCCGCATTAGGTTGGCGTTGGTCCTTGAGAATATTTCTCCAATCACTCATGTTTTCAACTCCTAGGCAGATCCTACTAGTGCTTCGATTTCCTCAACAGATTTTGGGCAGGAGGCGGTAAGAATAATCGGCCCATCTTCGGTAACCAGTACATCATCCTCAATGCGAATTCCGATTCCTCCCCAGCGCTCATCAATAGTAATGTCATCTCGCCATGCCCCGAAGTATAGACCTGGCTCGATAGTTACAACCATACCCGGCTCAAATTCCAGTTTGGCCTCATCATCGGACATTCGTGTACCTCCGACATCATGAACATCCAAACCAAGCCAATGTCCAGTTCCATGCATGAAGAATTGACGAACTCCGTCTTCGCCAAGCGCATCTTCCAGAGGCCCCTCGAGGATACCAAGATTAATCAGACCTTGAGCGAGGACCTCACATACTGCTTGGTGAGGTGATGAGTAAGGTGCGCCGACCTTCACAGCATCAATTGCCGCAAGTTGCGATTTCAATACAAGGTCGTAGATTGCGCGCTGATCATCTGTGAATTTTCCATTGACTGGGAATGACCGTGTAATATCGCATGCATATCCATCTACCTCACAGCCTGCATCTATCAGCACTACTTCACCATCGCTCATTTTGTCGGAGTTTTCACCATAGTGCAGTATTGTTGCATTGTCGCCTGAGCCGACTATGCTCGGGTAGGCCCATTCACTTTGGTGATATACGAAACAACCCTCTAGGATGGCTTGCATTTGCCATTCACCCATCGAGGGTTTGCAATTGCGCATAGCCTCGATGTGAGCAATTGCACCTATTTCGGCTGCGTATTGCATCAATGCAATCTCAGCCTCACTCTTGCGCAATCGCATTTCATCGAGGATTGGCCTAGGGTCGCACAACTCGTCCTCATCATACGCTGTTTCTACTATCTTATCCACTTCCGAGTCGAGACTACTGACGTGATAGACACGGTTACAATTGCTCAACAGACCAGCTAGGTCCTCGGCGATATCATCTCGGCTGACCGTCTCATCAACTGGCCAGCCAGCCAACGCTCCTTCAACTCCCGGCCTGCGACCTTCCCAAGTTTCTCGCAGGATGTCTCTGGGCATCACGTAGAGCCGAGACACCCACTCACTCTGGTTGTTGTAGAATGCGACTACCCCATTGGGTTCGGTCCATCCAGTGAGGTAGAGAAGGTAGGAGTTTACACGGTGTCTGTGGTCGACATCAGCGCTGCGTGAAGCGGTTGGATTGTTGGTAATCAATACTAGACTGTCGGTATCGATTTCAGCGAGGAATGCAGCCTGACGCTGAGAACGCTCAGCGTCTGTGATGCCTGATGGCCTTGCGCCTAGCGTTGATGATTCCTCACCGAACATGTTTGGATGCGAACCGACGGCCCTTCATGAGCCATTCGCATGTACACGGCGCCTACGGCAGCCGGTCAGTCATCGTTGAGTTCGCCTTCGCCATCATCTACAACATCAATGGTCTGGTCAATATTCACTTTATCCGATTCTTCATTACGATGCTTCCTTGTCTTCCATTTCGGGATAGAAATACCTGACTTTCCACGCCGAGTCACCAGTACTACCGCCATCACCGCTCCAGTAAGGAATAGCGATGCTAGAGCGAGTTGGATTGCGAAGTTGAGTTGACTGTTAGCCCCCTGCCCTCGCATAGGGTCTGAGGGTGTGTCAGCCACACCGAAAGAGATGGTGACCCAATCGGTCTCTCCATCATCATCACTGACCGCAAGAGAAAGGGTATGTGGCATACTCAGATCGTCGGGTCTTGTAAGGAATCGCTGTGGCCCCAGCATTTGTGGCTCCCCATCGATATACCAGGTATAGGTCAATACTCCAACATCATTTGCCGTATCAGTCGATTCAGTAGCATCGAGTTGCCACTGCTTTGAATCAGACAGCCTTACTTCGCTTCCATCTTCCATCAACTGCCCATCGATGCGTAACGCTGCGATAGGTGCGACATTGCTGACATTGAATTCGTGAACGGCGATATCGGTCAGTCCTCCTTGGTCAGCAACCGTCAATGATAGACGCCAATGTCCTGAATCATCTGCTCTAATCATGAAGGTGCGTTTGTCTAATCCGCTATCGATTACCCTGTCGTCCAGCCCACCATCGACCTTCTCAAGTGTCCAGACGAATATCAGCGAGCCTCGACCCCACATTGGGTCCTCAGAACTGCTTCCATCAAATTCGATGAATATATTGTCCTCGACTATTGTTTCTGGTCCTCTAATAACGGCTACTGGGGGCTGATTGTTAATGCCAACAGGCACGCAGGCTACTCTAGATGTTGAGCCTGTAGAATCAACCGCTCTGACAAGAAGGATGTGTGCGCCATCATCGAAATTAATTGAATCCAAATTGAAAGTGAACCCACCATCCGATGCATAGGTGTATGTTGAGTTCTGCCAATCCACATCGTCTGAAACCTGTATCCAAGATTGCATGCAGGCAACAGATACCGTTTCGTCCTGTGTAAGAGACCACTGTACTGTTGGTGAAGCCATTTCATCATCTAGGGCAAAGCCCCGGACCTCAAAATCCTCAGAGACATGATCGGTCCAAAGTGGAGCAGTCACAAGTACCTGAGGTCGAAGGTTAAAATCGAGTTTATCGCCAAAGATAATCAGCCACTCGACAGTTTTCTGGTTTTGTGAATCAGTCGCGGTCAGCTCAAGGATACATGAACATGGAATTATTGCTGTAATGTTGACATCGATACTCCATAGCCACTTCATTCTCGAAGCAGACTGTGTAGACATCGCTCCAGAAAGCGATTCTGTGAGGTCCCCACTAAGCAAGGTACCCTCTCCATCGTGAATCTGCCAATCGATGGTAGTAGGCTCATTCTCATCGATATAGAACCCGGTGACATTCAGCGACTGCAACAGAATCAGCCCTTGTGCAACATCGATGGAGATTACCGGGGCATCATCGACGCCATCAGTGGAGAAAGGCATGAGGCTGAGGTCTTGCCCCCCGTTGATATTGACCGCATTTGACAAGGCCATGATGGTGGCCAAACCAAGTGCGAGCCAAACACATCGCTCCGCCTTCATGTAATGAAGGCGCATTACATCCGCTTTCAAGTATGTCGGAATCCGCTTCATCGGCCATGCGATTCTTCAAGTGAATAGTCAAAACGGGGCGAAATCGCGGTCTGACACAATTTAGCCAGCAAACTGGTCACAGTGTTGTCCCTGACCCGGGAAGGAAGAGGAGTCCTTGGGGTTGGTATTCCATTCGTTTTCACAGCGATTGATGTAACTATCACCATCTGAGTCAATCAACGCATCTGCGGCATCGAAAGGATCGAAGTCGAAGTAGTACTCCCAGCCAGTCCACATTCCATCTGAATCGTGGTCCATGTGGTAAACTTCAGGGCCATCATTCATGCTATCTCCATCAGTATCGTTCAATACTGGAGACGTGCCGTTTAAGAATTCCTCGTAGTTGGTGTAGTTTTCTAGATCGCTGTAGAATATAGAACCTTCAGGTGTCTCCGGGTCAATGTGGCAATTGTATGATTGTGGGTCATTGTACGATGGGCAATACTTGTTGAGTTGACTGGTTCTATTCAGGCCATCATTATCGAAATCCTCTTCGCCATCAGGGATGCCATCGAGGTCACTGTCAATCATACTCGGGTCCATCGGTCCTCGGGCACCATGTGTCTCCAATGTGCCGTTTGAAATCATACCTAGTGATAGGGCAACATCAGACCAATACACTTCCCAGCCATCGGGCAACCGGTCTTGATCTGTATCATCATCAACAGGGTTTGTGTCCCAGCGGTCTGGTGCTTCCATGGCATTTGTCAGAGTGTCATTATCAATGTCATACGATGCGTCAGGAGCGCTTCCTAGTGAGGGGTCTAGGGCCCAGCGCCCACCATTGCTTGGTAGTGTAAATCCTGTTAGATTCATTTCGTGCATGAAATACCTCGGGTCGGCAGTGCCATCGCCATCCGCATCACCTTCTCCACCGATGAATCCTCTGATGCTGTTGCGCCACAGCCAACCTCCCGGTGCCTTGGTACACTGCTGCGGGTCTTCACAACCAGGTGCCATCCAATTGGTGGTTGAAATCCATAGAGAATGAGTCTTGGTATTTGCCTGCGTTGATTCCACCTGCATTTCCCATCCGTCTAGCATGCCATCTCCATCGGTATCGTTAACCAAGGGGTTGGTCGGGTTTTGCCATGGACGCGGGATATAGAGTACCTCATGACCATCCAATAGAGTATCATTGTCTGTATCCGAGTTATTGGCGTGTGTCACATACTGGTCTAGTCCCAAGACGACTTCCTCACCATCTTCCAAGCCGTCATTGTCCGTATCGAACATGCTAGCATTGGTTTGGTAGGGTTGACCATCCCAGATGAATCCATCAACAGCTTCGGTATAATCCTCAAGGCCGTCTCCATCTGTATCTGGGTTGGAAGCGTTTGTGTAAGTAAGATAGTATTCGCGACTGTCGTTCAGTCCGTCCTCATCGGTGTCGTATAGACCGGGGTCACTAGTGACGAGTATGGTGCGAACACCACGATTAACCACGAGAATCTCCCAACCCATGACCTCGATTCCATCTTTCAGACCATCGCCATCAGTGTCGGGATTCAGTGGGTCGGTAGAACGCCCGTCCGCAGTTCCATCGCCATCGGTATCGCGGGCGTTGTATTCCATCAGATTGGTGAACATCTCATCGGTCTCAACAATAACCATCCAGACGTAGGTACGGCTGGTGACTTCGTTGTCGCTAGACGGACCATTGAGTAGGTCCAGTGCCGGGATGTCGTAAATATATCCGCTGACAGGCGCATGTAGGGGGACATTCTCGCGGTTGCCGCCAGCAACTGTAACCTGAGCCCATGCGACGGTTTGGTTAGCCTCAACCCAATCCATTACTTCTACCGAGATAGCGTGAACCCGCGCGAAGCCAGTGAGTTCGGACATGCGGACCTTGCCATCCCCATCTTTGTCGAATCCATCGAGGTCGGGGTCTAAATCACCGTTACTTCCATCTACAGGGTGCAAGCCGTTGGTTGCTTCCCAACCATCGGGCATTCCGTCACCATCGGTATCTGGATTGGTTGGGCTGGTGAAATTTGCTGGCCCCCATGTGTAGGCTACCTGATATTCCTCAGCGTTGCTGAGTCCGTCTTCATCATCATCACCAAATGCATCTGAAGCATTTGCAGCATCAAGAATGGCATCGAAGCAGTACTCGAATCCATCGGGCATACCGTCTCCATCGGTATCCCAGTCGCTTGGGCCATTCAAGCGGCCATCGCCATCCATATCCTCAACAAACCAACTGTAGTCGTCCGGGCCATCGAGAATGTGAGTGAATGGAGCGGGTAGAGTTGGCGGATTGATTTGGGTGACTCCACAGTGGTTCGTCAGCAACAGCGGGCCAAAGGACACTTCGATCTCATCTCCTATCAGGTCATTGTCGCTATCATCGGACCATGGGTCGGTACCGAATCTTTCCTCGATGTAGTTTGGAAGGGTGTCGGCGCCAGCAGTATCGACGTCGAGCACAGCATCACAAGAGTGGCGGTTGTAGGGGTCTGCAAGCCGATTCCATTCATCCTCTCCTAGAGCCAATTCAACCTCAGCCTCCTTTTCGGGAGTGAGTAGAGAGCAATCCCAGTTACCGGATAACGGGTCAATCAGGGTGAATGCCTGCCCATCAGCACCGACAACGGTTGCCATGTGCTCAGCCTCCCAGCGGTCGTTTAGGCCATCTCCATCAGAGTCCGCTAGATTCGGATTAGTTCCCAGGGCGGCCTCAGCTTCGTTAACTAGGCCATCACGATCAGGGTCGCCGAGCGGGCCGTTATCCGGGTCGGGAAATGTTTCATTCTGTTCTCCCGGGTTGACATCGTCTTGATTCGGATTCTGGCTGTTGATAATTTCACCAAAGTCGGCATCACCGTCATCGAGAGGATCGAGACCATTCATGATTTCCCACCCATCGGTCAATCCATCTCCATCAGTATCTTCCAGATGGGGGTCAGTACCGTACTGAGTTCTTTCCATTCGGTCAGAAATACCATCGCCATCTGAGTCCTGTGCCTCTTTCTGGGTTTCATCAGGGTCTGGCAGGACATCATCTCCGCCTGCCTTGTATCCAGCGCTACTCAGTGTGTCACCGGCAGATGCGATGACTGTGTACACTCCTGCCAAGCATATCGTGGCAGCGATTGCGACGACAGCCCATTGGTTGTGATTTAGACCCATTAATTTCAACTCCGCGGGCGTATAGCACCTGAGACTTTTCGGCGACCTAACGCTTCACCTTTAATGGTTCAGCAGAGGCGTGCGAGTTAATATCACGCTCAGTAGCACGTTTTATGCTACAAATCGTTTCAATAAACTACTTTGTTTCAACGGTTCATTCAGCGACCTCACGGCGACTGCGTAGGGCGAATATGTGACCTGCAGGTCCGCAACTCCACTCGCATCTGCCTTGCCTACCCTCTGAACGCTCCCAGCAGCCTAGCAATATGCCGGCAGCAAGGGCAGGGTGAGGGCACATGGGAATGTCGAGATTAACTCCACCGAGGTTATCGACTGACTCAGCGTTTACTACTTCTCCTAGCCCGGCCGAGCCGAGATGTGCTGCAGAAACATGTAGCCAATGCACAGCCTCAGCAATTAGCACCAACTCACCAGAAGAATGGAATTGCTTTCGAGTTGCCTCAGCAATGGCATCCCAAAACACCGCTGTATCAGTGTCGTTAAAACCAGTCCAACTGGTCCTCGGGTCGGTATCCCTAGCGCTTTCGGATAGGTGTGGAATAGCCAGCGATTCAAATCGTAGAAGCACATCACGGTGGAGCGTCATCATTCGTATACCCTCGACAGTCCATAGCCCATCAGCCTCATGGCGAGCCAACTCCATTGGATGGGCCGCGTCAACATTTCTTGCAGCGGATGTTTCCACTTCTTGCCAACTTGGGCTTGTCGGTGTAGGAGCAGGGATGTTTCTTGCATCGTATTCGGCTTCGATGATGGTTTCGGAAGCACCTCTGTCAGACCATTGGAATCTTGTTCGCTTATCTTCGATACGCTCCCAGGCTGCGTTGGCCATACCAGCTGCAAGAGATGTATGGGAGCGGTGGGCAACCAACACAGAATCGGTGGAATCAGTTGTATTGAGAAATTGCATCTGTCCATGCCCGCGTAAAGCCCAATCCGCATTGATGACCGACATTCGCTTCTGTTGTTTTTTGAACCAAGGTTCAGGCAACTCATTTTCAGTAAGTCGCCAATACCACTCCTCTGATTCAGCCGCAGCATGCGCAAGCCTCCTACCTAGCGTCATGGTGAGGATTTCTTCAAGGGAGGTGAACCAACCCTCGAATGTTGGAAGTGCGACCAACCAGGTCAACTCATTTCCTGCTCTTGAATCAGCAATCACTCCATTTCGATGAGTAAACCGTTGTTGTAGTTGAGCAGTGAGCCATGGAGTTGACTCATCCATGGCGTCCTCGACTAGCGGCATGAGAATTAACGTGAGGCACAGGAGGATGGTTGTTTCCCCTTGCTGATGGTCAGTTCCCGTTGTCATCATCGCGGCCCCTAGGCCGCGCAGAGGGACGCTTAGGGCCAGAAGATTTCGCGCTCTTTTGGCGAATATTGTCTCGCTTAATGCGACCCTCGTCTACCGCAGCAGGCCTTTGGCTAGGCAACCGCTGACCTCCACCCTCTTGTCGGATTGAATGGGTCGGAATACCTCGCGCCTCGGGTTTTGTATCCATAACCGGTCGTCGTTCCTCCTGTACACCGGCCCTAAGTTGGCGATCCTCAGAGAGTTTCCTGCGATGGACACCTCGATACGCGGCTGGTCCAATCAGCCTCTCTAGTGTCCTCATCTGCTTCCCCATCGGCTTGGGTTTCTTTGTCCACCAAAGGTCAGGTAGAGGTTTTGTTCGAGCTAATTTACCAGTGTCTATCTCGCGCATGCGCCCGCGAATACGGTTGCGGAATGGCCTCTCCCTCTCTTTGCGGAGTCTGACAACTAGCCATGCTGGCATGCCAATGTCGTACACATTACCATTGACTGTGACCAGCAATCCACTCATCAGCAGATTATTGCCAATGGGCATCCTTTCTTCATCACCTGTGACATTGTATCTTTTCATCATTTTCGCATACGCGACCATCGCTTTCTGGTCTCGGTGCCTTATCACCCGACGTTGTTGTCTACGCAACCTGCGGGTGAGTATGTGTAGACCAAGCAGTCCCATACCAGTCATTATCCCAACGAACCAGTTACCGGTCTGTACGCTTGCTATCCATCCGAGAACAGCCCACAGTGGTATTAGAATGACCATATTTAGGATAAATAGAGTAGAAGATCGGTGATAGGAAGGTGGCATGCCGCGTTCAACGGCTTCATGTGCAAAGGCGAGTAAATTGGCGTTGACCGATGAACTAGTCCCCTTACGATGTGAGAGTGCTGGATATGGGCTTATTGGGGCCTCATCTATCCATCGAATTTTCTCATCGCTAGTTCCGACGACCATGGCAGTTTCCAGTTCATCTGGCTCACATTGGAATCCTAAAACTCCTGCAAGCGCTCGAACTGCGGGGTCCTCCGGTGAGGACTCATTCACTTCCTCAAAGATATCGAGGGCATCGAACCATTCACCGAGGTCAATCAAGCATAACGAACAGGCAATGCGCGCGAGGGTATTATTCGGATGCAGTCTAACCATGTCTAGAGCAAGGTCGAGTGCCTCATCGCTGCGACGCTGCCCTCGCATCATACCAACAGAGCAGAGTTGAGCGTACAACGATAGACGGTCCTTGTGGGCCGAACCTATACGTGAAACCGGGTCCCACGACTTGATACGGCGCTGCAAATCCTGCAGGTGGTCTATGGCTGATACGTTCTCCCAATCATAGAGGTCATCTGGGGCGACCTGTCCAGTCCACGGGTCCAGCCACTCCGTCATGAAAGAGAGGATTTCAGGTTCGTCATATCCCTCGGACATCTCCATACCGCGTAGCGACTCCTTTGCAGCATCTATACGTCGACAAGCGATATGCCCTGCAGCTATGACCATTCGCGCTTCATCGTCTTCTCCACCTTGCTGAGCGAGTACTTTTCGCGCTTCTTCAATTGCTCGAGGCCAGAGGCCCCGCAGAGCGGACTCGATCATTTTTGCTCGCCCCTTCTCCAATCGTACTACCGCTCTATCACCGTCAATATTCTCTGTTTGGAATGACCGGAGAGCTGCGATGTCACGGTCCTTAGCGGCCGCTTCAATGTGCTCTCTCATCCAATCGCCACCACCAGCCATGATTGCGCCTTCTCGTCGCTCATCAGGCGCAAGATCGAACTTCAGAGCACGAAGCCGCTGCATTCGCACACTTGAGAGCAGCCAAGTCAGTAGGAAGATACTCTGGCCGGCGGTGATGAATTGCCAGGTAGCACTCAGCAGTGTTGATTCGATTGAATCTGAGCCGTATGGCATTAGTGAAGCAAATTCCTTGTAGGTCTGCAGTGTGAGGAGAAGTACGACATAACCGGAGAACCCAGCCAAACCGAAGAACAGGATTCTACCCTGAACTTTACGCTCAGTTCTGATGTCTCGAGGTTGGGCTAAGATGACACCACCGACTCCCCCGAAGGTCTGCCCCCCGAGGAAGATGTTCCTAGTCAATTCGAAGATGAACGCTAGCCCAACGATTGCAACGTTCAGCATCAAGTAAGAGGCGAGTACCGCACTCAATGTCTTCAACGAGATGATGGTCTGGATGAAGGGATTGGCCTCAACTAATTCAAATATCGACAAGCCAATGATTCCACCGAGGTCTAGAAGTCGCGCAGTTTCATCGGGGCTTGGTTGATTGTAATAGACATGAATCAGAGTCACAATCCCATTGATTGCCGTCAGGGGCATTGTTCCGAGGAAAACGAACAGACATAGCGAGATGAAGCGTCGCCTGAATGAGGGTTTATCGGGGTCGATTGGAGTTCTCCAGCCTCTTGCAGTACGCCATTTAGATAAAATCAGAGTATTCCATGATGCCCCCATTATTCGACCATAAGCGAAAATAGTTGGGGCCATGAAAACCAGTAACGCATATCCTAGCCATTTTATCATCGTCGAATTATAATCACCAGAACCAATCGCTTGTTCGTAGCCATAGAAGATAGTAGTGCCAACTGCGATAAGCATCGCGGTAGCCGTACCAAAATATCCGATAATCTGTGAAGATAGTTTGCTAGTAACCATCTTTTTGTTCATCGCCTCAATTTGAGCGTACATCGTAACGATCGGCGAGAGGAATACTGGAATGGCAATCATGAATGCTGTTAGAATCAGTATGGGTTCGTAATATTCAGATGGCCTGAACATCAGTTCCGATACAATGAGCATTACTCCGCCCATCGACATAAGATAGGCTAGAACACCAACAGAAGAACCTCTCAGGTCGAGCAATTCTTGGCTTTCCTTCTTTGATTTGGTCAATCGATGAACTTCATAGAGATCTACATCAACTTCGAAGGCGACCTGCAAATCACGTAGTGATAGTGGAAGAACCCATTTCCACAACATGAATGTACCAAACCCAGCAACCAGCACCGGAAGCAATAGTAGAGGGTCAAAATCTGTAGCAGCATGGACTATTGTGCTGTTCTCAGCCACCACTGCTGGCAGAGACAGAACAAACGTCAGGAATGAAGCAATCCAGACGGTACCGCGCCATCTCATGGGTTGCTGGGTACAGTCGAAGTTCTAATCGCTTTCTCCCCCACGCCACGGCAAGCCGTGGCGTGTGTCACCCTCGCGCATGTCTGCGCTCACCTACGCGAGGCACCAGCCTAAGCCCCTTTGCGATGCCTAGTAAGAAATGAATCAATTCGGTCAAAGGCGATGCTCAATGTATTTTCGTCTGCTAGATGTACCAAACGGAAATGGCCAGCACCGAATTCAGGAGAAAATCCGCTACCATGTACAACTAGAACGTGCTCCTCATGCAGCAGGTCAAGCACGAATTGCTTGTCGTCTGCCGCCCACTTCGGGTCAGTTAACCGCACAAACATGTAGAATGCACCGTTACCAGCCTCAACCTCGATTCCCTCGATTTCATTGATTCTATCAATACAGAGTTGTCGTCGGGAACGTACCGCTTCTTGATGCCCGAGCATCCATGATCGATCTCCAGTCAGTCCGGCAAGGTAGCCCAGTTGAGCCGGTGTGGACGGGCATAATCTAGAGCGAAGTAGCCTCTCGACCCCATCCTTCACTGCCCCCATCCGACCATTTGGGTCATGGAACGCCATGTATCCAATACGCCAACCTGGTGCGTAGTACACCTTTGAGACTCCATTGAGTATGATGACAGGCACCCCTGTTCCAATTTCAACTGCACGTTGTTGCGACATTGCAGCAACACTCCTCAGTTGGCCGGTGAAGTCTAAGCCGTCGTAGATTTCGTCGGCAAGCACAATGCAGTTTGGCCAGTTAGCGGCGATATCCAGTAGACGATTCACCTCATTCGGTGTGGCAACATTGCCGGTCGGATTGTTTGGATTAATCAGTACCAACAATCGAACCGAGTCATCCATTTTTGATTCTATATCATCGAAGTCAATTTGCCAGCCTGATTCTGACTTCAGCCGATATTCAACTGTCGTAGCTCCGAACAATTGTGGATATGCCATGTAAGGTGGATAATGAGGCCCGGGTGCTAGGACCTTGGTACCCTCGGTAAGGGTGGCTGCGAAGATGATGTGCAGTGCCTCAGTCACACCCGTGGTGACGTAGACGCTCTGCTCTTCGCAATCCCATCCTTTGCTGCGCTCATCCGCCGAGATGGCTGCTCGCAATTCTGATTGGCCATACGAATTGGAATACTCGTTCCTTCCGTCCTGCAATGCCTTACAATATGCATCAACCATGTGTTGAGGGGTAGGAAGTCCGGGGTAGGCGATCGGGTCACCAATGTTGAGTTTGATGACCTTATGACCTTGCTTTTCCAAAGCCATTGCGGGTACGACGACGTCACGTATCGCATACTCAATGCGTGCCGCTCGTGGCGAGACCGGAATATCAGACATCTTCACACCTCGTCAAGCCCACCCATCCGACACACTTCAGCGAAGTGGTCCGCTGATACAGGTTGAACACTCAGCCTCTGACCTTTTTGCAATAGGGGCATCCCTTGCAGATTTGGGTTGTTCTTGAGGTCAGGTAGTCCTGCAATATCGGTGAATGCCTGTACCACCTCGATGTCAATCATCATCCAACGGGGATTTTCTTCAGTGGATTTCTCATCAAAATACTTCGAATTTGGGTCCCAGCAAGTGTGGTCTGGATATGATTCCCTGCTAACGCGCGCTACCCCCGCAACGTGCGGTGGTTTGCAGTTTGAATGGTAGAATAGAACGAGGTCAGCTACTTTCATTTCATCACGCATGATGTTGCGAGCCTGATAATTACGCACTCCATCCCAGTGGGTTGAGCCGTCTGCCACCAAATCTTCCCAAGAGTACGCGTTGGGCTCAGACTTCATCAGCCAGTATCGAACCATCATGTGACTACGGCAAGCCGAGGCACAAAGCACTGACGGATGATGAAGCCGCAGTTTCACCATGCATCATCGGTATCAGCAACTAGGATTGCATCGTATGAATCAACAGCATCTCGTTGTGCATCCAACGCCACCTTGCCGCCAGACAAGCCACTCTTGCGTATCATAGCAGAGGAGCCACCGGAAATACCCCATCCAACCTTGACGAAGGTTGCATAGATGGCTGGCAACAGCAGCAGAGCGCTAATCGCTGCCACCCATAGCAGGATGATGATGACTGTGACGAATGGTTTGAGTGCCGGAATCGGAATCAGGTATGCTGTCGCTAAACCAATACTGGTGACTGTGACAGCCTCAAACAGCGACATTCCTGTGCTGGCGCACGCGTCACGAATCGCCTCTAGACTTCCACCTAATTCCCTAACTCGATTTGCGATGTGAATTGAGAAGTCGACACCAACACCGACGAGTATTGAGCCAATCATCACCGTTACCAGCGATAGAGAGACATTTTGAACGTCCATAACCAGCCACTGCATTCCAACGGTAAATACTACAGGAGCAGTTGTCAATATGGCGTATTTGGGATCCCTGAACACAACTCCAAGGGTAAGTACTGTGAATAGCAGAGCGAAGCCTAAAGACTGCCATTGCGAGCCAACAATGAGGTTGTTCACGTCGATTGTGACCGCCGCCACACCAATCAGTTCGGATGACTTGAATTCAACATCATCAGCATCGTCAGCAGCCTCGTTAATTTCGTCAGCACTTTCTTTGGTCTGTACCACTGGCATGAACGGCATATCGATGTAAATCAATGACCTCTGGTAGTCCTTGCTGATGAATAATTCCCGTGTTTCATTGGTTAAGCTATCATAGAATACCGAAATCAGGAAAATCTGAGTGTTTCGCCCACCCACTTCCTCAAGGTCAAGAGTTTCTAGAACACCCCAGAATGTTGCATTCTGGTATTGCTCTCTATCGAAAAGAATCTGACATACTTCATTTGCAGCATCCGGTATCGGCGTATCGTCGCATAATTCCACAATTTGGTCACCAGAAACGTTGACAGACACTCCTATGGCTTTCATCAAGAATACAAT
This sequence comes from uncultured Candidatus Poseidoniales archaeon, assembly GCA_964647665.1. Classification (GTDB taxonomy): domain Archaea; phylum Thermoplasmatota; class Poseidoniia; order Poseidoniales; family Thalassarchaeaceae; genus CAUZSM01. The sequence goes on along the minus strand of CAZYIX010000002.1, from coordinate 124,919 downwards.
ACTAACACCTGTTGTCATGTTGACTTCATTCACGCTAGCCTCGAGTGATTCTATCCGGTCAAGATTTTGAAATGGGTCAGAATCAGGTAAAGCGAAACTAGGGTCTGCATCAATATCTGCATCAATAAGCAGCATCCCAACTTGGCCAGCTTCAAATTCATCGGAGTAGGTAATCATCTTCTGAACAGCGGGTTCATCTCGTGGTGCCATTTGCAGAAGGTCGACATTCTCCTCGACATTCTGCTGAGATATCAAGCCGCTAAACAGCATAGCAATGATGAACACAGCAAGAGCGATAGCATTCCATTTGACCGGTTTTTCAACTATACTCACAAACAACTTGGGTGGTGGGTGACTCGGTTTATGCAAGTCTAACAACATGGTGAGATTTGGAACCATCACCATGGTGAGGATGTAAACTACCACGATGCCACCAGCCAGACAAATACCGACAGTAGCAATCGGATCCATTGGCGTCATCACCAATGAGATGAAGCCGATGATGGTGGTAACTGCAGAAAGGAAAACCGCGCGCCCTGTAGATTGAATGGCTAACGCCATTTTTTCATGTGGAGAACCCTTCGATTCGGCATACCGATTAGTAATATGCAACCCATATGAAACACCTAAAGCAAGAATAATCGGCCCGACAATAATCACTGTCATTGTGACTTCATAATCGAGCCAACCAATTATTCCAAGGGTCACCCAGACTGAACAAAGAGTTGGCAAGCCCGAAATAATCACTACCTTGATTCCCTGTATCCAACGAACTCGGCCAGTTTGGAGAACATCACAGTGGAAGACAAACAGGCCGATTGCCACAGCCGCAATTCCTGCTGGAAATATCTTCCAGAATAGTGAGAAGGAGTATTCTGTAACCGCATTCGTGATTGGGACTGGACCAGTCAGAGTCATTTGGAGACTCAGATTATCCCAATTGTTTCGCTCTGCCAATTCGTCGATTTCGTTCTGAGTATATTTGATTAGATCCGCCGTCGGGACATCAGGTTCTCCATCACCATCCCTATCATGTTCCGCTACACCGATGATAATCACCGCTCGATTCCAACCGCTAGCGGACCGGTCATTGACCTTGGTGCCGTTGCTGAATTCTCCTACATCACGCACCAACTTGTCGCGAGCATTCGGCGGCAATTCCCCGATGATTTGGTCGACTCTTTCCTGCTCCTCTGGAATCGAGTAACCACCAACGAGTTCGCCATATTCGTCAATCTGTTCATTAATCGCATCACTCAATTCTTCGGTATCGATTGCTTCACCAAGATTGCTGACGAATGCTTTGGCTACCCGAGGTGCACTGGAATTGATTTCTTTAACCACGGTAGAAATGCTGAGAATATAGATGATGTTGTCTTTATCGCCATTGTCTGAATTACGCCAATTGAGTGTTTGCTCTATCGCACTCATTTGGTTGAGAATCCTAGTATCGGTGATGTTGTAATCGTTTGACTCGACGTAGATAATCATCACATTTGTCGTCCAATCCTGCTCTACCATGACTATGTCCGCAGAAACCTGCGAACCCTTGGGTAGAAATGCTTGCAAATCACCATTGACATTCATCGAACGCTCGTTAGTCCATTGGTCAGTAATTCCACTTTCCAATGCGAAAAACGCAGTCACTAGCAAGCAAAGTATGATGGTGATGGCCGGAAATCTTGTCAAGACACTGAAAAAGGTCATTTCAGACAATTCCCTGCGGATTAGAGTCCTAGCGTTGAGAATTGCATCTACCGCCTTTCCACTCTCAAATTCCGCTATTCTGCTCTGGACTGCACTGCGAAAGCCAATCGGGGCGTCATCCTCACTAGATTCCACAGAATCCTGTTCCTGTTCAGACAAACGCACTCCTCCATCCATGTCTGCCCTACTTCCCGCCTTTAATCCCTCATCTTGACGATTAGGCATTATGGCGATTCATCGTTCATCGGCCTACGGCCGAGGCGAAGCACTCATCAAGGGGAAAGAAGGGCGAGAGCATGAGGACCCTCGCTGTTGACGTGTGAAGGGGCCTTGGTGTGATTCTGGATGTCCAAGCCGCGTATCGAGGACAAACGATGGTCAATCGACCTCGAAAAGAGAATTCAACAGGCTCACTATTCCGACTTGGATTCATACAACGTTCGCTACGGATTCAATCGGGATTCTGACAAGGAACTCTTTGTCATAGACACACCCCCGCCTTATCCATCTGGAACTTGGCATATTGGGGCAGTCGCTCAGTACTCAATGATAGATGTCATAGCCCGTAGCCAGCGCTTGATTGGAAAGGAGGTTTACTTCCCGTGGGGTGTTGACCGCAATGGGATAAACATCGAGTTTACTGTCGAAAAGAACACCGGCCGCAAGATGAAAACATATGACCGTGCTGAGTTCCTCGATATCTGTAAAGAAACCATTGAGGAATACACTCAGGCGATGCGCGTTACCGCTAGTAGAGTAGGCCTGTCTTGCGACTTTGCCAAGGAGTATCAGACCGATGCGCCAGATTACCGCGCCGTCACACAGGCGATATTTGTTAATTTGTTCAAGAGTGGAGAAATCGTTGAAGACCTGCGGCCGAACATATACGACCCCGTCGAAGGCACCACTATCGCTGATGCCGAGGTTGAGAGGCAACACAGAATGACGAGGCTCGTCGATGTACAGTGGACTACTGATACTGGTGATGAGGTGATTATCTCGACTACCCGTCCAGAATTGATTTGCGCCTGCGGTGTGGTCGTGGTCCATCCGGACGATTCAAGATACACTCATCTAGTTGGCAAAAAAATCTCACTACCGGTTCCGGTTGCTTCGCGCGAAACAACCGTCGAGATTCGCACTCACCCCTCTGTCAAGTCTGAATTTGGTTCGGGAGTGCTGATGATATGTTCTTTTGGTGACGCTAACGATGTGTCGGTATTCCGCGAGATGGGACTCAAACCATTTCAGGCAATAGACCTCGATGGATGCATGACTGATGTTGCAGGACCATTGGCTGGTATGCCGGTCAAACAGGCCCGAGAATCCATCATCGATCTATTGGAGTCAGAAGGCAGAATTGTCTCAATGGAGGAACGCCAGCAGGAAGTTCCTGTCAGTGAGCGCGGAAAAAACCCAGTCGAAATTATCCTACTGAAGGAATGGTATGTCCGTCAGACTCACATTCAAGACCGAATTCGGGAATTGTCTGATGAAATCAATTTCATCCCGGCTCGCAATAAGCAATTCCTACTGGACTGGATGGAGAATATCAGTATTGATTGGCCCATCAGCCGCAGACGCTGGTATCACACAGAAATTCCGATTTGGTACTCAGAGGACAAGAAATCGGTCATCATTCCACCAGCAGGAACCTACGTCCAGCCATGGCGTGAGAATCCTCCAGTTGGCTCCCGAGTTATAGACCGCGAGAGCAGAGAGGACCTCGGCTCATGGGATGATTTACAGAATTCACTCGGCGATATCATTGGTGAGGAGAAGGTATTCGACACCTGGATGGACAGCAGCAATTCCAATCTCTTTGTGTCCGGATATCTCTATGACGAGTCAACATTCGAGCGGGCATTTCCTACTGGAATCCGCCCGCAAGGCAAGGAAATCGTGCGAACATGGTTGTACTACACCCTGCTGAAATCCGCTCTGTTACTAGATAAGCCCGGCTTCACCAATGTGTGGATTGACGGGCTGGGGATGGACCCATGGGGCCGCAAGATGAGCAAGTCATTGGGCAATGGTATCGATGCCGACAGTGTTCTTGAGTGCGGAGCAGGTGGACGCACCGGTTCTTGGAAGGTGAGAGGACCAAAGAAGACAGTTCATCTGCGCGCCAACAAGATTGGCTCTGAATGCTTCCGCCTTTGGAAGGCCTGCGATGCACAGGTGGGGGATGATTTCCATATCAATCCTGAGGAGATTGAATCGAAATATTTCGGTGTGTTGACCAAATTGTTCAACATAGCTCGATTTGCAAGCCAATTTGAAGTTCCAGCCAACCTTGACAAATCCCCCGAAAATCTTGAGGTAGCTGATAAATGGATTATTGCCGAGTTCTCTGCTGTACTAGCAACTGTTGAGACTGCTTGGAATGAGATTGACATATTTACCGCCGCACGGGCGATCAAGAATTTTGGAACTGATATTCTTCCGTCACATTGGCTGGAAATGGCAAAGGGGAGAATGTATGATGGAGATGCTAACGCCGCCTGGACAATTCATCGCATCGTTCGAGACCTGATGACTATCTTCACTCCGATATGTCCCTTCTTTACTCACCACATCAGCGAGACCCTGTACGATGTATCTGCCGTGGACATTCGCTCATACCCGTCTGCCCCGATTGCCGAGATTGCTGCTGACACAACTGAAGGTAACCGTCTGCGTAGTCTGACGCAGGAACTTTGCGATTTCAACAGTAATACATGGAAGGCCAAGAAGGATACAGGGATTTCCCTAAACACTCCGATTAGTGGCATCACTGTTCCAAATGCTCTCAGTGAGTTCTCCGATGCGTTGAGCGCGATGCACAAACTTGAGTGAATCCGATTACCAAAGGAAGGGAATCAGCGCCTTACGTTCCTCAGGATATTCCTCAAATTCCTTGTGATACCACTTGTGATTTGCCCTTGCTCGTGGCACCAGATTAGCCACAGCCCATAGCGCAAAAGACAGACCCGCAAGTGACCATGTCATCAATGCCCATCCTAGCCATTCGATTATCTCACCCATGTAGTTAGGGCAGGAAACCCAGCGGAAGAATCCTCCCTCTGGGATCTTGTATTCATCTCCATTGCTACCGTTCTTACGCAACGAGAATAGCATTTCGTCGGATTGGATGTTTATTGTCATGCCACCGATAAACAATATGGCACCAGCAATGAACTGAGGTGACCAAAACCAAGAGACTGTGTATTGCGAGAGTCCGATGTCAAACATCCACTCTGCATTCAGCCAAGAATTGATGCTGTTGAATCCGATGGCCATGAACACGATTGATAGAGGCATTTTCTTGCCGCGAATTTTTGCACGCGGAGGCCAAGCCCATGATCGATGGATATAGTGGGCCATCCACAGGATGTAGAACACGATAGCAGGTCCATTGGCAACATCCCATGCAGCAGCGCCGATACCGAAGAATACTGTCATCACGATGATGCATGGTGATTCCATCAAGACCCATCCGAGTCTTGCTGGGACTCTTGCACCCCAGCCGGGTCTCTCGTGTCGCCCATAGGGGGCTCTGACATACATTAGTGAGAGGAATGTGGCAGCAGCGATGCTCAGCCAGATATACAAGGCGATATGGTACTGGTCAAAGTCAATCAGCATATTTTCATCTCACACAGTCCCATGTTCTTTCATCCAATGCATTGTGTCAACTATTGTATCTTCCAACGGTCGAGGTTCGTGCCCAAGGTCCGCCGCAGCCAAAACCCCGGGTATGTCGCGGCACTGCACAGCGAGTGCATGTAGACTCCCCCGACTGAAACTTGGTCTTTTACCGGACAATTTTGCGCGGATTGCAGCGAATGGAAGCGCGGCATAGGCAGTAAAGAACGGTGCGCTGAACTTTGAGGCCTTAGCACCTCCACTGATTTCTACAGCATTGGCAAGTTCCCGCATCGACCCCCATGAGCCGGGCAATATGTAGTGCTGACCAGACTTGCCATTGTTCACAGAAGAAATTGCGCTGGCGCAAACGTCCCTGACATCCACCCAGTTGAATCCAGTGTTGAGGATGACCGGCATTTTTCCATTCCACATGTCAATCAGTACCTGACCCATTCGACTAGGCTTCCAATCATTAGGTCCGATTACACCGGTAGGATGCAGCATGGTAGCAGAAAGACCTGCTTCGCAAGCAGAGAGTACCACTTTCTGAGCGGCGGCTTTGGTACGGTCGTAGGGCGCAGCTCTCGGGCTGTGCTGTAGTGGTCGCGATTCAGTCAACGGCTCGTTGGTCGGGCGTTGTTCGAATGCGTGAACGCTTGAGAAATGGATGAAACGGTCAACTTCTGCATCAATCGCGGCTTGACACATTGCGCTGGTGCCGCCGACGTTTATCCTCTCCATGAGGGGTATGTCGCTTCGCTCAACTCCAACATAAGCGGCTGCATGAAATACCACATCGATATCCTTCATGGCTGGAATAAGAGTAGAAGTATCTGTTAAATCACCCTTGAAAAATTCCACATTTAATCCATCGAGTGCCCGTACATCCTTGCGTACTAGGCAACGGACATCATATCCATCTTCTAGCAGTTGTCTGACCAGATTTCCGCCAACATGTCCTGAGCCACCGCTGACAAGCACAGTCATCCATTCATCTCCTCAATTTGGATTGACAACCGATGCGGGCTCTCCTCCAGATAGGAATGATATGACGCTTTCAGCCATCTGTAGACCGACTCTTGACTGTGCCTCAAGCGTTGCAGCGCCGATATGTGGGGTGCCGTGGAAGTTGGGTAGCGAAAGTAGTGGCGAATCACCTACTGGCTCATTTTCAAACACATCGAGGGCCGCCGAGGCTAATTGACCGGACTGCAAGGCGGAAGTTACAGAATCCTCACAGACGATTCCCCCACGCGCGCATGATACGAGATGGTTACCACAAGGAATACCATCAGCACCAACTCCAGTCATTAGATTCAGTCTAGCCTCATTCACCAGATGATGAGTCTCATCGGTTAGATTGCAGTGAACGGCGATATGGGTACAGGTTCTGAATATGTCATCGATTTCATCATGCAACGTGCAGTCTGCAGCCGCAGCAATCTCTGTTGGTAGATAAGGGTCAAATGAGTGCAATTCCATACCGAGTGACCTTGCAGCGCGCCCGACACCTTGAGCAATTCTACCAAACCCAATCAAGCCGAGCCGTTTGCCAGCAAGTTCCGTGCCGGTCAAATCCTTCTTGCTCCACTCACCTGCTCGAAGGTCCCTGTCTCCAATACAGATGTGGCGTGCGCTTGCGAGTAAGTGTCCGATAGTGAGTTCCACCACACTGCCTGTGCTTGCACCCGGTGTGTTGCATACTACGATTCCCGCAGCACTGGCAGCAGAGAGGTCGATGTTATCCACACCAACTCCTGCTCTACCGATTAGTCGCAGACCTTGACTCGCTGCGATAACCTCCGCCGTCATCTTGGTAGCACTACGAATAACAACAGCATCGAACCCAGTCAAAGCCCCTTGCTCAAGATCATGCAAGGAGTGGTGGGCGAGCACGACTTCATGGCCAGCCTCCTCAAGTCGAGTTACAGCCGCCTCAGCCATCCCATCGGTCACGGCGATACGGGCCATGTTCTCGACTTATGGCTGCGCTTCATCAACATACGCATGTTGATATGCCCGAGATGAGTCCACCAACTCATGTCGAAAGATGACATTCTAACCATTGATGCCAGCGCCCATTGTGACGGACCCTGTGGTGTGTATGATCCAGCCAGTGCCCGTATTGCCGGCGAAGCCGTGCAATCGATGACAAACAAGATGCTAACTCTTGAATGCCCTGACACAGGAGATTCCGCTGCGATGGCTGCATACCTGAACACGATGTCCCGCTATGCAGCGATAAAAGAGGAGGAAGCGCAGAAGTGCAAGAAGGAACTTCTTGTTATCTGGACAGACTTCTTCAAGCCGCAACACCTTGAGTCAATTCCTAACCTTCACGATGTGTTCTGGCAGGCTGCCAAGTTGTGCAGTGCATGCAAGGTTGAGGTAAGTGCAACCCACGCACAGGAATTGATGGATGCCATCGAAGAAATACATGACATATTCTGGTCCGCCAAAGACCGCGAAGTTGCATGGGTTCGTGCGAGTTGAGTCTGTGACACAGATTCGTGTCGTCATCCATGGCGACAGTATGTGGCCGACCTTCGTGGATGGTGATGAACTACTTGCGGAACAATACCAGTCGCAGCCTCTTGAGGTAAGTGACATCGTTATTGTAAAACACCCACTCAAACCAAAGGTGACTGTGGTCAAGCGTCTTCGAGAATTCCTACCCGATGGTCGGTTGTTTCTAGAGGGTGACAATCCAGACCCAACTGCGAGTGATGATAGCCATAGTTTTGGTCCAGTTCATCTCGACCAAATCATCGCTACAGTAGCACATTCAAGAATCGCTAGCCGTTGATTGCCGATATCAGCATCAGTTACACGAGTCTTACGCTGCATTCTCTCAGCGGAACGACTTACCGCAACCACAGGCTTTGCTAGCGTTCGGATTGACAACCTTGAAGCCGCCACCCATCAGGCTGTTGACATAGTCGAGGGTGATTCCAGAAAGTTGCACACTGTCGTTGTCATGCACAGCGACGGTGATACCATCACACTCGACGAATTGCCAACCCTCGCCCTGAGGGCGAGATTGAATCTGCATATCGTACATGAAGCCAGAGCAGCCGCCGCCGAGTACCGATACGACAAGGACGTCATCACCCTCAGCGGATGACATTGCACCAGACATTGCAGCCATCGCTTCTTCGGTCACGTCTATGGTTACAGGCACAACCTCGATTTCGTCGGCCATCGAGAGGACGAATGTGTTTCCGCAGTCCTCGGCTTCCATGGTGTTGCCTCCACAAGGGTATGATTTCAACCCTTGCTAACTTCAACACTGACAGCAACTGACTTTGAGGTAGGGGTATTTGACCCCTCAGCCACACTATCCAATGGAATCAACACATTTGCCTCAGGGAAGTAGGTGCAGAGGTTTCCTTGTGGAATATCGTAGGGAACTACCTTCCAACTCTTAGCGGTGACATCGCGGCTTTTCCAGTGACTGGTAAGGTCAACCACATCGCCTTTTTTCACTCCAATGTTTTCCATGTCAGAGCGGTTCATTAGGACTATTCTTCGAGCACCATAAACACCCCTGTAACGGTCATCCATACCATAGATGGTCGTGTTGTACTGGTCGTGACTGCGCACAGTCATCATGGTGAATCTTCCACCGGTTGCTACCGGCTCAGGAAGTTCGTGTACGGTGAATTGGGCCTTGCCACTTGGCGTATTCCAGACGGGTCCATCTCTAGGTCCATTTGGTAGGTAGAATCCACCCTTAATGCGAACTCGCGCATTGTAATTTTCAAAGCCAGGTATCACCTTTTTTATCAAGTTGCGAATCCCATCATAATTCTCGGCTAGGCCATGCCAATCCACAGAACCATCTGGGGTTGCAGCCGCTCCGATTCCACATACAATGGCTGACTCAGAACGTAGGTGCTTGCTCGATGGAGGAAGCGAGCCCTTGCTGAGGTGAACCACTCCCATGCTGTTTTCGACAGAAACAAATTGTTCCCCCGATTTCTGTCTATCAACCTCAGTGCGACCAAGGCAAGGAAGGATGAGTGCCTGCTTACCGGTAACTAGGTGACTTCGATTGAGTTTGGTAGATATCTGCACGGTGAGATCAATATTGCGGATTCCTCTAGCAACCTCCTCTGTATCTGACATAGCGGAAACCAGATTGCCACCCATTGACAGATAGAGGCGAACTTTGTCATCTAGCATCGCTCGAACAAAGTTCACCGCATCATATCCTCCATCAAATGGAGCATCAATTCCTGTAGCTTTTACCAGATTCTCGATGAATTGCTTACTGGGTAGATGGTCAATTCCTACGGTGCGGTCGCCCTGTACGTTTGAGTGTCCACGAACCGGACACGCACCCGCTCCCGCACGGCCAAAATGTCCACCCATCAACAATATGTTGGCAATTTCTTGAATGGTAGACACCGAGTTGCGATGTTGAGTGATGCCCATCGCCCAGCAAATAATCATCCGCTTCGATTTGGCTACAGCCCGCCCCAATTCCTCAATTCTCTCGCGACTGATACCACTTTGTGAGACAATCTCATCCCAATCGGATGCTTCTATCGATTGCTTGAACGCCTCAAAACCCTCTGTGTGACGGTCAATGAAATCCCAATTGGCGCTTCCTTCATCAAGATATATTCTGGCTACACCTTTGAGCAGAGCAGAATCACCGTTTACCCGGACTGGATAGTGGTCATCAGCAATCGGCGTCCCACGACCTAGCAACCGAATTGCTTCTTGCGGATGCTTGAATCGGCGCATGCCTGTTTCTTGTAGTGGATTAATACTGACAACTGACCCGCCATTCCTTTTGCATTTGGCAAGGGCAGTCAACATACGCGGATGATTGGTGCCGGGATTCTGCCCTATTACTAGTACAAGGTCGGCCTTCTCAAAACACGAGAGTCTGACAGTTCCCTTGCCGATTCCTATGACTGGGCTCAGTCCATAACCTGAGGATTCGTGGCACATATTGGAACAGTCCGGAAGATTGTTAGTTCCTACCTGACGGGCTAGTGTACCCCAAAGAAATGCAGCCTCATTAGAGGTGCGTCCGCTGGTATATAGCACAGCCTCATCCGGGGAATCCAAGCTGCTGATTTTTTCGGCAATCATCGAATTTGCTTCATCCCATGATATCGGTTCATAGTGAGATGAGTCCTCTCGTAGCAACATCGGTTCTGTAAGTCGCCCCTGCTTATCCAACCACATGTCAGACTGTTCACTAAGTTGCTCAACAGACCATTTGGAGAAGAAGTCAGTAGTTACTTGCTTAGTCGTAGCCTCTGTTGCAAATGCCTTGGCTCCATTCTCGCAGAACTCAAAACTTGAGCGATGGTCATCAGGATCTGGCCATGCGCACCCCTGACAATCAAACCCTTCAAATCGATTTACACTTTTCATCGACTTGAGAGTTCGTGAGAGGCCAGCCTCTGCTATGCCAATTGAGAATGATTTGCTAATGCCTGTGAAGCCTGCAGCAACCTGCTTTGGTTTGCCAACTACGAGTTTTTCATCCTCAACCGGGGGCTGTGCCCGTACATCTCTGCTCATCTGCCTCAGCACCACTGCGAGAGTCCAGTTCTAATCAGTTGTCCACGAATTCAGTCCAAGATGCGGTGAGCGCCACTGTAAACATTGAATCGCCCATCGCGAAGGAATCCAATCAAGGTAAGTCCATGCTGACGCGCCAAATCGACAGCCAGGGTGGTTGGCGCACCTATGGCAGCGATAATTGGACTACCACCCATCACAGCTTTTTGCACCATCTCAAAGGAAATTCTACCAGAAAGCATCAGGCCCTCATTACACAATGGCATCTCTTGTGCAAGCATTGCCCTGCCCACCACCTTGTCCATTGCATTGTGCCTGCCTACATCCTCGGCGATATCTATAATCCTACCATCTTGACCAAAACGGGCAACGGCATGCATGCCTCCTGTGGCATCGAAGTCCCGTTGAGCCTGTTTGAGTGATCCACCCAAACCCTCGATAACTTCAGGAGTGAGAGAAAGAAGAGAATCACTGACATCTGGCGGGTCTGCTGCTAGCACCGCCTCCAATGAAACGCGGCCGCATACACCACAAGAAGAACTGCGATTGAATGCCCGGGAGTGTGCATCCTTATCCCAGTGGATTCCACTGGCTAGGGTAACGGCTGCTCGCCCATTATCGGTAGCTGAAACTTCGATGTCAGTATGGCTGCGAATAACCCCCTCAGATAGCAGCAATCCGTGAATCAATGCTGAGTCATCTCCAGGAGTCCGCATTGTGACAGCGAAAACCTGCTCATCAATACTGATTTCAAGAGGCTCCTCGACTGCAACAGCCTCTGATACAGGGACTCTTCGGGAATCGGTGAATCGTTGTGCTGCTAGGTCAGCGACACGTTCAGTCATCGCACTTGCCTGTACCTTAGACTTCATTTCATTGTCGGCTCTGTGGTTGAATAACACTAATTTTCCTCAAAGGGGGGCTTCAATAAGGACCCGCGGTTCGCAATTGATGATGGAATCATCACAGACCGGCCTCGTGAGCAGACTGATTGACAGTGGGCTTGATGCTAAGGAGGCAGCAATAGTCACCGCTCTTTCTACACGAGAACCGCTGAAAGCCAGTGAAATTGGTACTGTAGTCAACATCTCTCGCATGGATGCTTACAACACCATCAAAAGGTTGCAAGAGAAGGGGCTAGTTCAGGCAACTGTAGACAAACCGATGCGCTTCACTGGTAAGCCGATGGGCGAGGTATTCGAGTTGTTGATTAGCCAGCAAGCGCAAGAACTCCGCCGCCTAGAGGATCACCTGCGAGAGTTAGAATCGGGTCCCGATGCTACTTTCCTAGAAGCGCAGCCATCCACCACCCCTGCCGAAGCCACATTCACTGTGGTCAAGGATCGCAATAACGTCCATGCAACAATTCAACGACTTTGCGCTGATGCCGAGCAGGATATTTGGTTGCTACTCGGTAAGTGGGGAATTTTGCACTTCGTTCGTGGTGGTGTTATTGATTCGGTAAACGATGCTGCACAAAGGGGAGTGAACGTGCGTGTTCTCGGTAATGTCGAATCTAAGACCTTGAAATTCTTTGATGAATTGGCAGAGGGCATCGAGATTCGACACACTGACCAACTATCTATGCAGGGAGTGATTATTGACGATGATGTAGCAGTTCAGGCAATTTCAGTGGATTCAAACCCAGTTGGTCGCGGCCGTGAGGATAGCGCGCTGGTAATCGAAGCCGCGGAATTCATTTCCGCTCAGAAAGAATTAGTCTTCATCAATTGGGCTACTGCCACCGATTTGCACGCAATCTCCAAGCGAATCGAGGAGGGTCAAATCGTTGAGCCACTACATGTGACATTAGGCAGTGGCTCGTTCTATCAGCGTCTCAAGAGATATCTCGCGGAACCAGTACAAGACCAGCATCCATCAAGTGTTGGTTGGACTAACGCCATCCTTAGAGTTGGCAACGAAACCATACCCGAGGTGCATGCGCTGCCGACCTTTGAGGCACTAGGCATCGATACAAGTGAACTGATGCGGGCTATTGGCAGACGCATAGGTGAGGAAATTGCACTTGAGGTGGCCACAGACGATGACGCCAAGTTCTGGCCGGATCTTGCTACACGATGGGAGCAACTCGGCATGGGCAAACTCACTGTCAAGGGCGATCCGCCAACTGTGGTGCGCGTTGACGATGCAGGTTCTTGCGGCGGTGCGCCAAAACTCGGCGGACCATTCTGTCATCTTGACGAGGGGATTCTTGAGGGAATCATCACCGCCCGATTAGGGGTGGGTGTTACCGCAGTCGAAAGAGAATGTACCTCTACAGGCAAAGATCACTGCCACTTCGACATTATTCTCCAGAATCCGGAGTAATCAGACACGAGCCAAGCGCTTTTTCTGTTCCTTCAGCAAATGTTTGCACCGACGAATTTGCTCCTTAGTGCGCACTAGATTATCGTCAACTAGCGGCTCTCCCACATCAACACCAATCGATTGTTCAAAGCAGTGGATTGCATTGTCGTATGACTCAAGTTCAGCGTAAGATGTACCCATGTTGTATAGGGCTGCACCAGTTGTCAATGCTCTATCGATACTGAAGGCCTTGTAATAGCACTCGATTGCTTTCTTGAATTCATCGAGATAGTAGAAGCAATTACCTCTGCCGTTCAAGGTCTTGATTGCCATGGCCTTGTCATCCTTGAACGCAGGCAAAGCGCGGTCAAAGCAAGACATGGCTTCTCGATATTTTTCCTTAGATAGAAGTTCAAGTCCCTTGTTATACCATTCAATGTCCTGATTGGCGACTGAAGAAGAATCTGCTAACACCTCGTGTTCATCCATTGCAGACTGTTGCGAATGCAGGGATTCAGCAGCGTCTTCGATAGCAGCGTCGGAGGTGTGCACAACGATTTCCGTCTCAGGCTCTTCAACTGTATCAAGCACCGCCTCATGGGCGACAATTACTTCTGTGCTGGCACTCTCGGATTCGGAACGTTCAGGCTCGGGTTCTGGTGTAGCGTCAACCCACATATCTTCAGACCACGCGGCCTCTACAACCGAATCTTCCTCAGGCTCCTCAGAAACTACTTCCTCAACCGCTTGCTCAGTCACCGAGGCATCGAAGGCAGCATTTGCATCTGCAACGACCACTTGGCTCGGCACGGGCTCTCCTAGTAGTGCCGCAGCCTTATCGCGGCATTTTCCTGCTGTAGCAGAATCACCGGCGGCATCTAGCGCACGTGCAAGTCCGCCCCACAGTGTGGCATTATCCTTGTCTGCCTCAAGCAGTGAGCGGTAGAGCGTGACCGCATCGACATGATTACCAACCAAAGTGAGCGCACGAGCCCTGAGAACTTGCTGACCGTCCATGGGAATATGTCCCAGTGCCTCTTGAGCCATCTCCGGACCTTCAGGTAGTGTCGTAGGAATGGATTTCACTAGTTCCAGAACCTTTCCTTCACCCTCTGCAAGGTCGATTAGCAATGAAGCAAAATCAGCGCCAGACGGATGTCCTGGTTCAAGAGCGAGAAGTCGACGGAACGCGTCTATCGCCACCTCGATACGTCCGGTATCGACAGCGACCATAGCAAGACCATTCATTGCCTTGGGATAATCAGCTTTCAGTTCAACAGCGGTAGAGAAACATGTGAAAGCGCTTTCAACATCTCCCTCCTTGCGATTGAGCGTTCCAAGATTGAACCAACCAGCGGAATCCGTATTGTCCAATTCAAGGGCATAAGAGAAGGCCTCCTTAGCATTGTCATTCAAATCAAGTCGAGCCATAGCGCCAGCGGCGATGCGCCAACAACGCGGGTGATTTGCGGCTGCCTCAGGAAGTTGAGGTCTCAGCATATCCAAAGCGGCCGCTGCATCACCTTCACGAATTAATTGGGCCGCCTGTTCAGCGAGCGCATCAAGCCCACTGTCGGCTGATACCTCAGCGACCTCCTGTACCATCGGCTCGGTTTCGTCACTGTCCGGGTGAGACTCAAGAGTCCTGACAAAGCCACTGGGCTCCGGCCACAGCGTCTCAGTTGACTCTGCAGCAGCCTCCGGCACAGCAGCGTCCTCAATGACCTCGTCTTGCTCTACCGATTCCTCAGGGATTTGGTAGGATGGGACCGTCGCGCCTGCTTTTTCGACCATATCGACAAGAGCCGGATGTCCAGGGAAGGAAAGCAGAGCAGTTTGCGCAAATGGGACAGCCTCATCGCTACGGCCCAATTTATCTAGAAGAACCGACATGTTTGCAGCACTGGGTCCATGCGCCTCGTTATTGTCCAATGCAATTTGAAAGGCCTTGAGTGCTTCGGGTATATCACCCATAGATTCGTTGACAACTCCTCGGTTGAACCAAGCCATGTGGTCTGACGGGTCGAGAGAAATAGCCTGATTAAATAATTCCAGAGCCTGCTTGTATTCACCTGCAAGGCCTAGAGCTTCACCACGTTGGATTAGTTCGGCAGCATCTAGGCCATCATCTGAAGGCTGTTCAAATGCTGCATCATCAGCAGAATCGCTGGTAGAATCCACAACTTCTGCAGGAGTAAACACAGGTACAACCACCTCGTCTATCGTTGCAGAACTATGCTCAAGCGCGCCTTCACTGTAATCCTCAGTCTGCTCAGTCACTTGCTCAGCGATTGGGTTCTTCGGTGCAATACCGAAAAGCGGTCCCGAGCAGGATGGGCAAGTCGCTTCGCCACCTTCCAAATCCGTATCGCAGTGAGGACAGTTCGCATGACCATGCTCAGGCATCAGAACACCGAGCATCGCACGCTCATGTTTTACGGATAAGTGTTCTCGGCTTTTGGTCATCTATTTTCTGGCACTCAACAACCAGATGACGATCTTCAGTAGGCGCAAACCCATTGAACCATCACCTACTCGCAAGACCATGACTGACGACGTTGTCATCATGGGTATCTGTGGGACATACTCGCATGAATCTGCTAATGGTCACCTGCTGAAGATGGCTTTAGATGCCTGCTCTGACCTAGGTGTGAAAACGGTGACATGGGACCAAGAGGAGAATCCACTGCCACAGGTAGGTGCACCCGATTCATGGGAAGACGACAATGTCAAGGCCTTTCAGGAACTTGCCAAATCATCTGATGCATACATTTTGAGTAGCCCGGAATACCACGGTACCATGTCGGGTGTGATGAAGAATCAACTCGATTGGGTTTATTTTGACCATGTAGGGGACAAGGTGTGGGGTGTGATGAGTACTCTCGGTGGCCAAGCCAATTCAAACACACTGAACCATATGCGCCTATCAGCGCGTTGGTTGCATGGCCACGTCATTCCACAACAGATTGCAGTTGGCAAGGTAAAGGAGGCTTTCAATGAAGATGGAACCTTCGTCGACGACAAACTTGCTGAGCGACTGCTGGAATTTGCCGAAGCATTGGTTGACACAACAAAACGCCTCAAGGATTGAGGTGGTTCAATGAGAATTTTTCATAACCCACGTTGTAGTAAGAGTCGGCAATGCCTCGCTTTGCTTGAATCTAGTGGAGTGGACTACGAGGTCATCCGATACCTTGAGTCACCGCCATCACAGTCTGACGTGGCCTCCGTTCTTTCGCGACTTGACAGCCCTCCCATCACTGCAATCAGAACCAACGAGCAAGAATGGCGTAACCTGACAGAGCAGCCTGACAACGAGGATGATGTTGCATTGGCGGCTCTGATTTCACGATTTCCTCTCCTGTTGCAACGACCAATTGTCGATGATGGCTCAATAGCGCGTATTTGCCGTCCCCCAGAACGGGTTGTAGAATTGCTCTGACTATCTACTGCGAGACTCAACGACATTTTGCAGATGATCTAGAGAACGCCTAGCCTGTTCACGTACTCTCTCATCATCATCCTCCAAAGCCTGCACCAAAGGCTCGACGACTCTAGCATCTGCGAATCGTGCCAACACAGTAGCAACGGCGAGTCTAACTTCAGCATCTTCGTCAGCAAGTTTCCTGACAAGTGCAATCATCACATCCTTCGTGTCGAATCTTCCCAAACCCTGCACAGCCGTCACCCTGACTCTAGCAGACTTGTCAGTCAATGCCCGGGCCAAGACTTGCCTCGCTCTACTACCCTGCATTTCCCCATATGATTTCACGCATCTTACTCTGGTTTGCTCAGATGCTCCTTCAGCTGCTTGCTCAATGTATGGTATTGCAATTGGGTCAGCAATCCTACCTAGAGCCGAAATGGCTCCATATTGGACCATTTCATTATCATTTTCAAGCGCGGTGAATAGCGGTGAGAAGTGCCCGATTCGTACCAAAGCGGCGATGCTGGTGGTATGCAGTACCTCATCGTCCAATTTGGTTATCAGTAAAGGGCAGGCGCGCGGGTCTCCAATGACTGCAATTGCTTCTAGAACTCGCAACTTTTCGCCTGATTCCAAGTCCTCTGAATCGAGTATTGCAAGCAATCGTGGGGTAGCCCTGCGGCCGAGACGATAGGCCATTTCCGGGTCTTTCACACCGGCACCAACGCCTTCTTCTATGGACTTCCGGATTGCTAGCATACGCACGATTCCCTGAATAAGAATAAAGTCGATAGTGAGTAGAATCAGCATCACGATATGCCTTCCAGCCAGAGATTCGTATCGAACTTCACTAATCTGTACTCCATATACTTCTGACCAGTCGAGAAGTGCTCTGAACAGCAGGTCGATTCCAAACAATATCCAGTCGGTGAAACTCGCTCCAGTAGGAGCGTCAAAAAGCTGGTATAGTTCATGGCCCATTTTGAGTATCATCGGCACAAGAAATAGCAGCATTACGGAAGATATCAGTGCACTTGTACGCAGGTCCGGCAGAGTGTCCGCATCATCGTCAGACAGTTTCCGAGCAATTTGTACACGCCTATTCTCATTGTTCACCCACGCCCTACTGACTGCAACAACTCCTACGAATCCTAGCCATAGCATCAACCATGATAGCAATCCAGGCACAAGGAATGCCAAAGCCAAGATTACCCCAAACATCCCCAGTAGTGCTACCATTTGGGGGAATAGTTGGACAAATCCAGTACCAAACAGTCTGGATAGGCTAACCAAACCCCTATCCAGCGCGATAAGCGCAGTGCGAAGCTGTCCGACTTTCATGTTCCCAAATACCAGCGCGGGCAAGCAGCCGATAAGGGCGACTGCATCAGTCGACCCTTTCAACGCGTTTTCCAAGTCTGCGTTAGCCCGTCATCGCTATCACCAATGGTCGAGTCGAAGCACCGTGCTTCCGCCACTTTGGTACCTGCTCCTTGCTTTCTGCGCCATCATGGGAGTGGCAACGTGGTATCTTCGCAACCTGACTGAGGACGAGAACTGGATCAAGGTCAGCGCTGGATTTGGAATTTGTGGAATGATTGCCTTGGTTGTGTGGACATTCAGTTTAGATATCTGAGGAATCGGTATGACATTGCAGGGGATTTATCCAGTCAGGATGCCAGTTTGGTGGGCTAGGCGTGGAGCCGCTGGCCCACATCCTGAGTTACCGGGAGTCACCGGCCGTTACATCGTCATGCGTCACGTCAAGCGATTTCGTAAGTTTGAAGGATTGCTTGCTAGGTTGTTACGTGCACCCAAAGAATTGCGGCGCCCACTTGATGACATGAACAGTCTGTTATGGGAGTTATGCGATGGATACAGAGACTTCGATAGCATTTGTGATTTGATGTATAGCACTTTTCGCGAGAGAATTGCCCCCGTACAGGAAAGAACCGAAGCCGGAATCAACGAATTATCGCATCTTGGCTTCATTGGCTTGTCAAAGACTCCTTTTGACGGAGAATGGCTGACTGGGCCCGGTATTGACCCCACCGGCGAGTTGGGTGAGTGTAAAGACCAACTGGAATTGGACTGCTCTGCGGTAGATGGTGACATCACTGAATAGACTTTCAGAATCCGTGCTCGCATCGTGGGCAGGCTGTCATATCAGCAATTGCTTCTGAGGACGCGAAGCCTTCACAAGATGGGCACTGCCACCATGCTACTTCCGCTGTGAGTTCTACACCTGTTACCATGCATTGGAATGACGGAAGTAGAGGTCCTTCATTGGAGACTGTTTGCTGCTGTTCATCCTCTTGTACCCCAGAGAAAGGCTCCTGCTCAGGCTCACCGAGAGCCCCGAACGCGTTTTCAAGAACAACTGGCGCAGAAGTTGTCTCCGGCACAGGTTGCTGTACTGCCGCTGGTTGGGCAACAGGTTGTGCAGCGGTAAATGCTGGGTCTGCTACCCACTGATTGGCAGCAGCGTTCCAAATCCACCCCGGATGTTCGGACTGTGCAGGCTGCTGTTGAACTGGTGTGGTAGTAGCAACTGCGACAGGTGGTCGAGCAATAGTAACCGCAGCAGCCACTCCCTGATCTTCATGCTCATCCTCTTCCTCAATATCCTCAAGGTGATGCAGATGTTTGCGTCTGCGTAGAATAAGCACGGACATTGTGAGGAAGAAGGCAAGGAATAACACTGCAGCGGAGATTGCAATCGCCTGCTCTCCCAGTATAGAATTGAACGAGAATCCTCCAAACCCTTCTCCGGCTTTCTCTTGCACGGGAGTCTTCATGTGTATTGGACCACTATTCCACACCTCATCTCCATCTTCATCGATAATCAGCATATAGACGGTTCGTGCCTGTTCATCAGCAGCGATGGTGAAATCACAGGTGAAAGTCTGAGTCTCCTCAATTCCATTTGAGGCGATTGGAAGCAGAAGCATATATTCTCCAGATTGCGAACGTGGCCTACAAGTGAAATCGACACTAGACGGTGAAGTCACTTGCAACTCTACTGTAATCGTCATGGTGGAACGAGTTGTCACATCAACAGTGAATGAATGGGTTTCAGACGGGTCGAACAGATAAGGTTCCATCAGTGAAGTATCTACTTCAATATCTCTCCTTTGGTCAACTAATACAGTGTGTTCGGTTCGGATTAGAACTGTCTCATCACCACCCCAAGTACTCTCTGCCTCAAGTGTGATGACCACGGACTGACCCAATGGGAAATCCTCGAATGATAGGAAAGTCAGAGTCAGTACTTCGGATTGACCGCCTCCTAGTGGAATATCTATCCAACCATTCAATTGGCCAGCACCTCTGTCAGATACCATTTGTACCAACATCCCTGTCCGAATTGAATCAACCATTACTCTAGCGCGTAGAGTGCTGTCGTAGGAGTTGCCATCATTGCTTAGAGTCACATCCCATGCCAACTCCTGTCCGATCCATGCCGATGTCACCTCAGAGGGTAAATCGGTCAGCGTTGGATGAACGGTTTGCTGTGTCTGTACTGTTACCTGTACCGAATTGTCATTTGGAAATGCATCCTCACCCTCATATGGCGATGCAGTGATTGTGAAATCGAGCACTTGTCCTGGTTCCTCATTGCCAGGTGGCTGCACCCAGACTTCGCCGTTAGCGATGTGTCCTTGCTCATATTCGGGGGTAAGTGTAACCGGGCCACTGACTAACGCCCCATCAACCTCAACCCACCACTGCCAACCGCTCGGCGCTCCTTCTACGGTCATCACTAGCAATTCTGGCCCATTCCCTGCATTCTCAACTTCGAATGGGAATGCAGTAGCAGAACCGGGTAAGATAAGTGAAGGTGGTTGAATCAAACTTAGTTGCAGATCATGCAGCATACTTACCCTTACATCAAAGAATTCGTACGGGGTAGCCGCAGTTCCGCTTTCTGAAGAAACCGCCTGAGGAATCAATGTTGGCACAGGGTCATTGGCCTGAGCGTTTGTTGCAGCGGTGATTGTGACGAGTAGGCGCGCGACACCCCCTTCTGAAATCACTACATCTGTCGTTGAGGGAAGTGCAACCCCCCATCCTCTGAGGTCATTTACAGATTGCAAAGAGAAAGAATAGGTATCCTGTCGAGTAGCGTTATTCCAAATGGTGAATGGTACAGTCACCGACTCTCCCGGCTCTATCCACCACCCTCCATCAGGGATATCAGCGGGGTCGACCGCCACACTGCCACTAGATACCATTGAAGCCGTTACATTGGCGCGCAGTACACTCATCTTTGAGGAGTCGGCTTGACTAGTGGCGATGAAATCCGTTGTCGCTTTCATTCCGGTGAGAGCAGATGAAGGTACATTTGCAGAGATAGAGACAAATTCACCTGCCCCTGAAGCTAGGGTGACACTGCTGCCCTGGTCCCAAGTCAGCCCCCATGTCCACCCTGAGTGAGTAAGAATCTCAGATGTAGATATTGAGAATGTATCTTGACCATCACCATCATTCTCCAACCACAGTTGGAAATCACATGTGTCACCTGGGAGGCAATGGAAGTTGTGTGCACCTTCCTCCCAAACCGGCTGATAGGCCGGGTCGATGTTCACCGTAACCTGCACAGAATCACTAGTGTGTATCTCGCTGCTGTAAATGGTGACCTGCATATTTTCGGAGCCCATTGGTGTACCCTCAGCGGGCTGTACTAGCAACTTGATGTTACGACTCTCACCTGGATCAAGGTCAAGGGTTGAGCCTGACGGAATCTGCGAACCAGACATGTGCTGGAATTTAGCATCCCATCCACTGGGTAGGCCAGACAGTGAGAGAGAAAGTTGGTCTGTCAGATTCCCATCATTTCTCAGTGTGAGTACCTGTTCAGCCCATTCACCTGCTCTAGCGTGGCCAGATTGCCCTGCTGTTAACCTAACAGAATATTCCTCTCTGAACGCCTTTTGGTCATAGAATAGAACGATGTCCTCTAGCCAATAGCCGATGCTTGAGCCGCTAGAATCGGAGTGGAATGAGAATCGAAGTTTGAAGTCCTTGTTCATTGAACTGGGTTGGATTCCATACCAAGGAACAACTTGACCATTCACAGTATTAATCTGAATTAGCCAACTGCTGCCATCAGACATATCACCATCGACGAATCCGTTGATGGTGCTGCCAGTAACGCGTTGCCACGCACTACCGGTCCAGACATCAAGGTCAAGACCATCTCCTGATAGAACGTCGCCTGTATAGAAGAAGCCGACACCATATCCTTTGGTAGGTGAGGGGTGTGCATCTCCCGTTGGGATTATCTGAGATTCAAGATGGGTATTCCAATTGTTTCCGTAATTTGATGATGAGGTTGCTCCACCCACATGGTAGGTATTGGACCCAGAGAGTGATGCTTCACTGGAAAGGCTCCATCCGGCACCCAAAGACCACTGTGAGACAGTTTCACAGCGATCGTAGAGCATTCCGATTGTCAGATGACGATTTGAGCGGTCGTTGCCGCCATTGTCATCATTGGTGTGCAGAGTCTCCGCCCACATTGTGTGATTACCACCATACTTAGGAGTCCACGTAGTACTCACGGTAGTCGTACTACCGGCAGCAAGATTTGACACACCAACGGTTTCGTCGAGAAGTATGAAATTCAGATATTCATCATGCTCAACCACAATCTGCACATTGAATTGACCACTTGGCGCGGTGCCTATATTCTCCACGACTACCTCAATCCGTTGGCTTGTGTTGACCATCCCATCGACAATCCACAGATTAGTGGGTCGATTGAGACCTAGTGCAGATGGGTCATGAGATGAGAGAATGCCATAGTTTTGGAAATCGGAATTGCTTACGTATTCGACATCCCAACTAATGGGTCTAACATCGATTCCACTAGCCCTGCCTGAAGCGGCACTCACTGATGCAGCGAGAACGGAAACCAACATCAATGCTGCAAGAGCAACCGCGCGGCGGTGTCGGGGTATTCCGCGATTTTGCATCGTCTTCCTCAGTTCCGACTTCAATCAAAGGGTTATCAAAATCACGGTCGGTGAATTGCCCCTGCATCACCCAGCATCTATCTGAACTTCGTCAATTGTGGAATTACCATCTGGGGCCTTAGAATCTGCACTTTCAGCCTCAATTCGGGCCTTCTCATCACGCTTTTCCTTAGCCCGGGAAGCGATATAGACTGAAACCGGGATAAGTAGTGCTATTCCAAAGCATCCTATCAAGGCAGTAACAGACCACATCAATTCAGTGAAAGGGTCCACTTGAAACATGGCGGTATGTGAGTAGGTATTGTTGACCACTAGGGCTGTGATGTCGACAAATTCGGGGTGGATTCCCTCATCAGACTCGATGGTGATTGTCCACAATCGTGAGTAATAGGAATTATTCTCCATTTCTAGCGCATACGACTCGGCCTCTTCGACAGAGAGTGCATTCACCGACCCCAACCCAGTCAAAGGAAGGTCTGGTGAGCCGAGGCCTCGGAGAATTAGCATCCCTTCATTGTCAGCCTCGGCGGAGTGAGAAGTGGCTGCTTGACACACATTGATTAACTGGAAATCCGAATTCAACTCTCGGCAACTAAATCGGGTGGCTTGGTCAGAGCCAAGCATTTCATGACTCCACCATTCACCAGCGGATACCTCGGCGGTTAGCACTGCTCCAGCAGGCAGTCCGTCGGCTGAAATGTTAATCCAAGTCAGCGCCCCTTCTGTTTGAAAGGTCCATGTGTGGGTTGTGTTGTCGTCTGTTCCACCTTGGTGTGTGATGGCAGGATATTGCTCTTCGGCATCGAAGTGATAGAGGTAGTACGATGTCTCTACTGTCGCCGAATACACAGCGTAAGAAAGAATCAGAATCAGCGTCAGGCCCAGGCCTATCAGTGTCCTCATCATGTTAGGGTTCTGAGCCATTGACCGCTTCATCGAATTTGCCACTTGAATGGGATTCTTGAATCAATGGGTATCGCATCGAGCATAACTGAGTGGACTACTGCGCCCCCTTCCTACGGAAGGTGGGCGGTCAGCGTTATATACGGGCGGTCGGTCGGCGGACTGCTTCGGTGGCTCTCATGACAACGTTTTACGATGTCCCAGCAGAACTTCTGATTCCAGCTATTGCCACAAGGTTGGCAGAGCGCGATGGTATTCAGCGCCCTGACTGGGCGGATTACGTTAAGACAGGTGTCCATCGTGAGCGCCCACCAACTCAGGATAATTGGTGGGAACTACGTGCAGCCGCTGTGCTCCGCAAGGTAGCCCGCAACGGTCCCATCGGTGTCAATCATCTAGCACAGGAATACGGTGGTCCGAAGAACCGTGGCTCAGCACCAAATAAGGCAGCTACTGGTAGCCGCCACATCGTTCGAACCATACTTCAGCAACTCAGTGATGAGGGATTGGTCCAAATCGAAACTACCGTCGCTGGCCTCAAACTAGGGCGAGTTGTGACCCCTGATGGCCACGGGATGCTCGACGAGGCTGCACAACAGGTACGCCCACAGGCAGAGGAGTCCTACCCTGGACTTGCTAGATACTGATGGATGATGTGGAGTGGTGATGATTATGTCAGTACAAGGTGATGAAATCCGTCAATTGAATCATAATCAATATTCGGAAATCCAGCAGCACCTCGAGGCTCAAACTGACGAACAGGCTAGGATTAAGCAGGCAGAAGTTACTGCAGAACGCAAGTCTGCTGAACTTGAAATGGCTATGCGAGATATCCTCTCCCCCGATGCCCGTGACCGCTTAGTCCGTGTCGAGATGGCATTCCCCGAACTTGCTACCATGGTCAAGCAGCATCTGGTGACATTACAGTCAAATGGTCAACTTACAGGTAGCATCGATGATTCCACCCTGAAAAGAATACTGCAGGGATTGTCAAATAGCACCCGTCGAGAAACTACTATTCGAAGAATCTGAGTGATTGATATGTCGCGTAACAAGCACTATGCAAAGAAGAAGCGCCTGAGTAAGGTGACTAACCAGAACCGCCGCGTTCCAGTTTGGGTCACCCTCCGCACTAGTCGAAAAGTCACCAATCACCCGCGCCGTCATCATTGGCGTCGCAGTAAGTTGCATCGCTGAGGAGGAATAAGGTATGGCTGAAACAAAGGAGATGGTTGTACCCCTTCGTGCTGCTTGGGCGGTACCAAGAACTCAGCGTGCTGCTCGTGCTATGAAGGAGATTCGTAAGCATGTTACACAGCACATGAAGGTCACAGAGGACGAAGATATTTGGATCGACGAAGCAGTCAACCATGCCATCTGGAAAAGGGGCATACAAAAGCCCCCTCGCCGCATCTCTATCGTAGTCACACGGGAAGAAGGCTTCCCGATTGAAGTGAAATTAGTGGAGGAGTGAAAATGGGGAATATTAGGCCATCATTCATCAAGATTCGAGCGATAAGGCTCTGCGAAGAGTATCCGGACAGATTCTGCCCGAGTGAACAGCACCCAGTGTGCACATGCGACCACATACATCGGTGTATCACCTGTGGACATGAGATGTCTTTCAATGATAAGCGAGATAATTGCGAAATGGTGACAATCAAAGTTCTAAAGGGTGGCAAGACCAATGAAGTGCCTTGTAAGGGTAAGAAGTTCACTGACGCTTACCTCCCACACGATGACCCATTCGACCACAACAAGGCCCTGGTCGGTCAGTACACCGATGTCGACAACAAGAGAATGCGCAACTGGATTGCTGGCTACATCACCCGCTATATTCAGCGCCGCAAGGATTGAGGTTGTGCTATGGCGGCCCTAGAGGTCGAATATTCTGGCGAGTTCCAGGTAGTACGTCACACACGAAGGACAGTACTTCTCGCTTTCAAGGACCACTTGCAGGTCAATGGGTATCTGAAATTCTCCTACCCGATGCCAGACCAAGAGAAGGGTGAGGGGTGGCTCATGTTCCTCTACACACCGATTGATGACGAATTGGTCACTTCATTCGATACCTCCTCCGTGGAGTGAAATCCATGGGGACAAATAGGACAATTCCACTACCAAAGTGGAATTGTCGGCTTGTTATCGTGCTAGTTGAGCCTCAAAATGAGGGAAACATTGGTGCTGTTGCTCGGGTAATGCGCAACTTCGGGCTTCATGAAATGCGCATTCTTAGACCTAAAACCGAATTGGGCGAGGAGGTGCGCAAGAGGGCGAAGCATGCGCAGACTGTAATTCGTGAGGCTAAGATTACTGATTCATGGGATGAGTGCTTCGATGACATCAACCTCATAATTGGCACAAGTGGCAAGCGTGAGATGGGCGATAAAGTGCAGTTTCGGCATTTCCTATTACCAGAAGAGTTCACTGACAGGCTTAGCGTAGTAGAGGGAAATGTGGCAATTGTTTTCGGTCCTGAAGGGATTGGGCTTGGACATGAGGAGTTGCGAGCCTGTGACATGCTTCTCACCATCCCTGAATCTCAGTCATTCTGTCGCAATCATTTGCTACGAGTGGTTCCAAACTCTTGTTGACGCTGGTCGCATTGGCCAAGAGAAGGCATTGCCAAAGACTGTACACACGCAGCGCCTTCTCGACCCCAATCTGAAGCGCGAGATTCGCAGGCGAAGCGAGCAAATTGCTTCAATTGCAGCCAAGCGTGAGGACCAAGTTCAAGCTGCAGCCGATACCCTGAGTAGAGTAATTCTACGAGGTATGCCAACCGATGATGAAGCACACCGACTTCTCGGCCTACTCGATTTGGCAACCAAAGCAATGCAGGATGACTAGGGTCGCCAAGTCGCCCAAGACTTCGGAGTTTCGCGCACATGGAAGGCCGCTAGGCGCAGACTGTTTCCATAGGCGGTATGAATGTGAGGGGCCACCTCATCGAATGCCCACTTAGCTAAGTTCTCTGCAGTCGGAATGAAGTCTACTACAACTGTCCTGTGTTCATCCCCCATTGCCTGTAGAGCGGCAAGCGCAACATTATCCTTTGAATGAACTATGAAAGCATGGTCTACCACATCGTGGATGTGTTCAGTAAGGATATCTGAGATTGTTGAGAAGTCGATGAGCATCCCTTCTTCGGACACACCACTTTCGGTCACCACCTCGCCTACAACTTCTGCTTCCCAGCGGTAGCGATGACCATGCATGTGTCGGCATTTACTGCTATGATTTGGAACGCGATGTCCGGTATCAGTCTCCACCCACCTTCGGATGCTTGTACTCATAGTGTCAACCCCCTATGCTCAGCATCGATTGAAAGCGCATGTGACAGGATGTCCTCCCACGGCTTGACATATGGCACAGGATCGATTCGCCCAATCGCATGAAAGGCTAATATCCGCTCGACATCAGCGCCGGAAGTACCAGCAGAACGCCCCTGTATGTCGGGGTTGTAACTAGTGTTGGTATTGGCAAATACAGTATCGAAGTCGAGACCGAGTTTACTGATTGCCCACTCAGCGTCTCGAAGGATTGTTTCCTTGTGACCATCAATATAGGGCAAGCTGAAAGAAACAAACTCAGAATCCCAATTTCCGACTTCAAATGCATGTGCCAAGGCGGCATAGAATTGCGGCCTGCAGTCGGGATAGATAGCATGGTCGCCAGAGTGAACGCCAAGAGCAATTTCGACATTCACCTGTTGCTTGATGGCGATGGAAAGGGCGTGTCCATAGAGGATTGAGGCAAAGATAGCATTACGATTTGGCACCACAGTCTGCTTCATCTGCTCTTCCTCATAGTGACCTTCAGGTACAGCCATCGAATCATCAGTAAGCGCCGAGTGGAAGCAGGACATAGCAGAGGTCAGGTCGATGACATGGTGGGTGACATGGTGGTCATTTCGAGCTAGGTAGGCTAGGTTAGCCTGTGCCCGCTGCAACTCGACCTTATGCTTCTGCCCGTAGTCATAGGATAGGGCATGCACCTCATATCCATCGGCAATTAGTCTCATCAGTAACGATGTGGAGTCCATGCCCCCCGAAAGTGCCATCACGGCGACCTTCCGAGTCAATTAGTCAACCCCCATCCACTTGTGAGTTTGCAGACTGAGTCTCCATCCCGGGTTGTCCTTTACCAGAGATTCCACCACCACGAAATCGCGACCATTCTGCTCCACTGATTCGTCTTCCATGTAACATGGCTGCAAAAAATGATGCTCGAAACCCTGTTTGAGTTCTGAGTACATATCAAGGGATTGTCCGCAATATACAACTTTGAGTTCGTCTCCAGTGCGCTGCTTAATAGCAACATTTGGGTACACCTGGTCTTTTGGAGAGACACAAATCCAATCGATGATATCCGGCACCGGTATTGTGCCATTAGTTTCGATACTCAACTCGCAATCATGCTGTTTCAGTATACCTCCAATTGTGTCAAGATCCTGCATGGCCGGCTCTCCCCCAGTGAAGAGAACCATTTTGCAATTGAATGAAAGGACCTTATCGACAATTTCGTTGAGTTCAATTTCATCGAAGGTAAGAAAATCGGTATCGCACCATTCGCATCGAAGATTACAGTCACCAAAACGAATGAAAACATGCGGGATTCCTGAACGAGCTCCCTCTCCTTGAACAGAGTGGAATATTTCGACAATCGGGTAGGTTTGGGTCAGTTGCTCACCTCACAGTTCGCCGGTTCTAATCAGTTGCATCAATTCGCTGCGGGCCTCTGCCTTATCGAAGAAAACGCCACGCATAGCGCTGGTAGTCATCACGGCGTTCTGCTTCATCACACCGCGGCATTGCATACAACCATGCGAGGCTTCGATGACAACTGCGCACCCCAATGGCGCAAGGTGTTGCTCAAGGTCATCGGCAATTCCCTTGGTAATTCGCTCCTGATTCTGCAATCGGCGAGCGTGTGCATCGACCAATCGGGCAAGTTTGCTGATACCAACAATTCTCTCTATCGGAATGTAAGCCACATGTGCGCGGCCTGTGAAGGACTGCAGATGATGCTCGCAAGTGGAGTGAAACTCGATGTCGCGCAACAGCACAATTCCATCGTAACCCTCCGCGTTGAACGTCGCATCAAGGAGTTCACTGGCATCAGCCGAATATCCAGAGAATAACTCCCCATAGGACTCAATGACTCTCGCAGGTGTTCTTGCTAGGCCTTCCCTCAATTCACCATTATCGCCTTCAATCCAGCGAACTAGAGTATCAACTGCCGACTCAGCCTGTTTTCTGCTTACCATCATTCATCCCCTCCGATACGTCCGTGACGTGTATCAATTGCATCCAGTTGGTCCAACATCTTGCGACAGGCAGTTCGAACTGCATCAGCAACGCTGACAAATTTCTTCTCATCGCCAACATGCAAACGTAGGTCATCGAGCAACTCCTGAGGCATGTCAAGGCTGATCTTCGGCATAGCCCTACGGGCCGACCTTCAGCATATGAAGTATTCGCACAGTAATATCTCACGAATACTAGGATATTGACACTACCAAGTCCTCTCTGTTGAATTGTCTACTAGCCCAAAGCACAGCCCCGATGGCATATGACAAGCAGGTAACAAACCAAATCACGATGTGAGTTGGGTCATGGATTCCCATCAGTGCTTCACGCATTGCAAGTGTTACATTGAACACAGGAAGGGCAAACCACCAAGATTCAATCCCTTCAAGATTGACGAATTGTGCGAACATCGTCGGCCCGATGAATATGAGGATGAGTGGCCCAAGCGTCGCCCCTGCCTCCTTCACGCTATGAGCGCGAACAGCCACTGCAATTTCGATAGCAACTGTGAAGATAGCGAATAGCAGGACACTTAGCAGTAGCAATAATGCATCAACAACAGAGATGCTAGGCATGGCCATTGCTCCTGCAGCAAGGAATGAGATTGCAAATAACAGACCCCCTAGTTGAGCGATTACGCTGACACAGGCGACAGCAGCCACAGCCAACCATTTACCCATCAACAGGTCACTTCGGGCGACTGGGGTAGACAGTAATGCCTCCATGGTCCCTCTTTCTCGTTCCCCAGCAGTCAAATCGATTGCGGGTTGGATTCCAGCGGTGGCAGTCCACAATGCCACCACAAGCGGGATGAACATGGCCAAGCTCATTGCAGCAACCTCACCCTCTGTTGCAATGTTTGAGTCCGCTGCTTCCCCCTCCCGATGAATTGGGTCAAAGACCTCTTGCCGGGAGAGGTCATGCGCTGCTAGTGTGGCGTTAATCACATCATCTTCCCAAGAAATGATACTGTCAAATACACGATTTGCCGCAGCCCTAGACAATTCGTTAGTCGAATCATAGATTACTGAATAATTCCATGATTCAGAGGCGTTGGATACCGTGGAACGCATTCGCAGAATTGCGTGTAGTGTACCATTCTCAATACCAGAAGTCAGCAATTGACCATCATCACCCGGTAAGGATAACTCAGTTCCATTATCCATTGAGATTTCAGTCCAGAGTAGATTGCTATCACTGAATCTGCTAAGCAATTCTCCGGGCGGTTGCTCACTGGCTTCAGTCTGCAGTTGGATGTGTAGTGAGGTTTGTTGAATTTCGGCAGCCTCACCTTGCAAAAATAGCGGCAGTGCGATGAATAGTACCGGGAAGATGAGAATTGGCACCAGCACCATAGCGAGAATTGTCCGCCAATCTCTGACGAAATCAATTATCTCCTTCTGTGCGACTACGAATATCCGCCTAAGGCGAATTGATTTTGAATTACTCATCCTCTTCACCTCCTCTTACACTGAATGTCATTAGTCGTCGCCAGAACGATGCAACTTTTCCCTCGGATTCGGGTAAATCCGCTCTAGCCTCATCCTTGGTCAAAGCAACATATGCCGATTCTAAATCAGAGGTTTCAGTCGCTTGCAACAATATCTCCGGCCCACCATCAGCTCGGATAGTACCATTGTGGATAATCACGATGCGATCACAGACAAGTTGCGCCTCAGCGAGATTGTGGGTACTGTAGATGACAGTTCCACCTTCATCACCCAATCTCCGAACCAGTTTGCGCACAGCGCGCGCACTAGTCACATCAAGGCCATTTGTAGGCTCATCAAGTAACAGAATTTTCGGACCATGTACCAATGCCCGTAGTAGCGCGGTTTTCTGACGCATACCTTTGCTGAATCCTCTGGTTGGGCGATGTAGACTGTCAGCGAAGTCCAGGGCTTTCGAGAATCGGTGGGTGCGCTCCCACGCACGGTCATCATCGAGCCCCATCAGCCGACTGTGATAGCGGATGTTCTCCCATGCAGTCAGTCGCGAATAAAGACCAGTAGCCTCAGGAACCACCCCAACACTCCCACGCATGTTGTGAATGGCAGTTCGTTGACCTTCAAGAGAGCCTTGCACAGTCCCATCTGTTGGACGATATAGTCCACACAGCAGTCGCAGCAGTGTAGTCTTACCAGCACCATTACCACCAACCAATCCGACTACTTCACCGGCATGAAAATCTACATCAACACCATCGAGCGCTACGATCTCACCGAAACTTTTGGTGACGCCACTGACGGCGAGAAGTGGCGCATTTACCATGCGCTCGCCTCCAAATCAGCGTCGACTATTGATTGCCCCATCGAGTTCGGGATGAGCCTCATCTACCTTGATGGCTCGCATCAGAAGGTCCCTCAGATGATTCTGTACCTCCTCTCGTGAAATCCCAGCATCGACCATGTTTCGAATCATCGACATTCCACCTTGAACAGCGCCTGCTGCTAGGTATGCATCATTGGTAATTGCAGCATCGATTCTTAGGGATTCAAGACTACTTTCGATGAAGTTTATCTCATTGTGCAGAGTTATGCTGTCAACGTGCGGCAGCGCGATTAGTGACTCAATTACAGTACGCATGTGAACGGCCCCGCTACACTTCCGCTATGACAGTTACGTATTGACAAATTGAAATCAGTATTCTACCAATTCCACTAACACTCCACCAGTGCTGTTAGGGTGAACGAAGGCGATATTGCTACCACCAGCACCCTTGCGCGGTTCATCATCAATCAAGCGGATATCTGCTGCTTTCAATTCAGCTAGAAGAGCCGCGAGGTTATCCACTCTGAAGGCGACTTGCTGTACACCAACACCTCGCTTATCGATGAAGCGACCGACAGGAGTCTCAGGCCCAGTGGGCTCAAGCAGTTCCAAACGAGTTCCCCCTCGGCCATCATTTGTCGGCTCAGTTTCGAAAAATCGGATTTCAACTCCCTGTTCGGCGTTAGACTCATCATATTCTTGCTGTTTTAGACCCAGAATTTGCCAAAATTTCGAACCTTCCTCAAGATTGCTTACAGCAATGCCGATGTGGTCGAGTCGAATCCTACCGCCAGCACCCACAATAACACCTCAGAATCCACTCGGTGGCATCCATGTTCCGAATACCGTTTTCATTGCATTCATGATTTCACCTATTGAGCATTCACATTTCACAGCGGCTAAAACGGCGGGGAATAGGTTCCGCCCATCTGTAGACCTATCTGTAATCTCACGCAAAGCCGCTAGTGCTGCCTCGGAATCTCGGGTTTCACGAAGTTGAATAAGTCTCGCCGATTGATTTTCAGCAATTGCTGGGTCCAAACTCTGACCCTTTGGCGCCGCCTCACCTTCTAATCGTGCGTGATTTACCCCAATCACCCTGCGCTCGCCTGATTCCATGTCCTTGAGTTGCTTCCAAGCCGACTCATGAATGCACCTCTGCTGAAATCCAGCCTGTAATGCTGGCAAAGCACCACCCATGCCATCCATTTCAGTAATGAGGGATTGAGCCTCCTTTTCAATACGATTAGTCAGTGTTTCTACATGGTACGAGCCCGCAAGCGGATCTACGACATCCGCTACACCAGTTTCCTCAGCTAATACTTGCTGAGTGCGCAGAGCGATTGTCGCTGAATCATCAGTTGGTAGCCCCAACGCTTCATCGAAAGAATTGGTGTGGAGGCTCTGAGTTCCGCCTAGAACTGCAGACATTGCCTGATACGAGACTCTAGCTACATTATTCAGCGGTTGTTGAGCAGTTAGGGTGACACCAGCTGTCTGTGTATGAAATCTCAACATACAACTCTTATCATTGCTCGGAGAATACCTCTCAGTCATCAGTCGATACCAAAGTCGCCGAGCGGCCCTGAATTTTGCAACCTCCTCAAAGAAGTCATTGTGACAGCCGAAAAAGAAGGAAAGTCGTGGGGCGAAATCATCGACATCCATTCCACACGCTACAGCAGCATCGACGTATGCAAGCGCATTTGAAAGGGTAAATGCAACTTCCTCGACGGCAGTTGACCCAGCCTCTCTGATGTGGTAACCTGACACGCTGATGGTATTCCATAGTGGATGCTCATCCTTGCAATGTGACATTAGATCGGTAATTAGCCGAACACTGGCCTCAGGTGGAAAAACATGGGTGCCTCTAGCAATATATTCCTTCAAGATGTCATTTTGCACTGTGCCCCTGAGCGTAGCCAGATCACAGCCCTGCTCCTCAGCCACAGCGACATACATTGCGAGAATGATGATCGCAGGAGAATTGATTGTCATCGAAGTAGATACTGCATCAAGTCTAATACCATCAAATAGAGCCCGCATGTCCTCAATTGAGTCGATGGGAACTCCTACTCTCCCCACTTCTCCCATCGAGTGCGGATCATCACTATCCATCCCCAACTGGGTCGGTAGATCAAACGCCACCGAAAGTCCACTTTGACCTTTATCTAGCAGCATGCGGAAGCGCTGGTTGGTCTCCGTAGCACTGCTAAACCCGGCATATTGGCGCATGGTCCACAATTTGCTGCGATACATGGTAGAATGGACACCACGCGTATACGGGGGGTCTCCCGGTGACCCTAGGTCATCCGAATCAAAGTCGACAGCAGCCAAATCCTCAGGATTTGGGACATCAGAGATTGGCAGCCCACCGAGGGTGTGGAATTCATCCTTCCTGAGCCTACTTTCCTTCGACAATGGAGCCCCCCCCAAACGGGTCTTGGAGTGCGGTCCATCAAGGGTTCCGCTATCAGTCGTGGTGATGATGACCATCAGGCCCATGCGCGTGCCCATGCGCCAATTCATCTTCCGTCGCATCCCTAAGTTCCATAATCTCCACCTCAAAATGCAGTGTTTTTCCAGCCATAGGGTGGTTGAAATCACACTTGACCTCAACGTCACTGAATCCCACAATCGTGAATGGTGTGGGATTTCCTCCAATATCAGCAACCAGTTGAAGGCCGAGTTCTAATGGCATTTCCTCAGGAAACTGTTCTCTCGGAGTGCTCACTACGCGCCCTTCCTCAACCTCTCCATAAGCATCTGCTGGTTCGAGGGTAAATTTCACCTCATCACCTGTGGATGCCCCCATAACTCCTGCCTCAAAGCCCGGAATCATGTTCTTGTGGCCGACAAGAAAAGTCATTGGCTCTTTATCTCTCGAAGTATCGAATACTTCACCATCGTCCGGGAATGTACCGGTGTAATGGACTGTCACTACTGTGTTTTCACTAACTTTTTCATCACTCATCATCTCATCTCCTTGTTGTTAGGGAATTGATTAGAGAAATAATTCTCGTTGCCGCCCTCTCAGGCAATTCCCCTTCGGCAACTTTCTCGTTGAGGAATTTCTTGGCGTCCTCAACTCCCATTCGCTCACCCTTGGCCCAAGTCTGTCCAAGTATGTTTGATCGAAACTCATCTGAGACATCTTCCTCATCCAGAATCCTGCGAACATCGTATTTGAATTCCATGTATTTACCTCTGTGAAGTTTCTTCACTCGCTTTGCCGGAGCGCGAGGACGATTCTTCTTCTTCCAAGCATTGGCACGACGCTGCTCTGGCGTGAGTTTCTTAGCAGCAGTGGATGGCATTACTCGCTTCGGAGCAGCAGCAGCAGTCTTTGCAACAACTACGGGTTCTACTTCTTCCTGGATCAATTCAGTTTCTTCCTTCTGCTCGATTAGTAACTTCGCGCGTTCCTCAGTTGTTATTGGCTCAGTTTTCGTCTCCTTGGCTTGAGGGCGCAGACCGACACTTCGCCTACCTCCGGCAGCAACAGGAGCGCCTCGACCTACGTTTTTCTCAGCAGGTTTCTTGGATTGTGACTTATCTCCACCGGGCGGCGGCGGAACTTGAACAGGCTTGCGAGCACCCGGTGGTTGAGGAGCTGAGCCAGACGTGCGCTTGTTTCGAGAATCCTCGCGAGGTGTGCGGCCATACCTTGGCCCAGAATGGCCAGGCTTCTTCGTGAAAGGGTTAACTGGTTCATCACGACGTGCCAAGAGTCCCGCTCCTACTTCGCTCTCGTCCCACCGACCTATGATAACCATTTGGATTGGAAAACACAGACCAATACATCAGTTCCAGACAATCTCAGTCTCATCAGTTCGAAGATCCTGACGAACACCGGATGCATCCAGAGCAGTATCTTCACCCCACAATAAATGCAGACGACCGAGCGTTGCAATCATCGAGCCATTGTCGATACAGAACATCTTCTCGGGTACATGCGAAGTTGCTCCACGGTCCTCTGCCATCACCTCACACATTTCCCGCAGTCGCTGATTGCAAGCAACGCCACCGCCGAGCAGTAGCTCATTTTTGCCTGAGTGTGCTAATGCTCTTTCAGCAACTTCGACACAGGCGGCGTAAGCATGTTCCTGCAAACTCCAACAAACTGACGGCAAACTTGCCCCCTTATCGATAAGGTGCTGTGCAGCATTGAGGATTCCAGAGAAAGCCAAGTCCATTCCTTGCACTGCATATGGCAATTCCAAACCATGCAATGTCGGATTTTCCTCGGATTCGAAATATTCGGCCGCCAACTGCTCAATTCTAGGTCCACCAGGAAACGGAATATCTTGTGTGCGTGCGAATTTATCTAGCATATTTCCGATGCCGATATCCAATGTTTCTCCAAGAACCCTATACCTTCCATCAAGTCTGGTAATGATTTGGGTATTACCTCCACTGACATACAGAAGAACTGGGTCATCACAGTGGCATCTCTCGCGCCCAACTTCGATATGTGCAACACAATGGTTTACTCCAAGCAACGGTACATCCAATCTTGCTGAGAGAGCTCTGGCAATGCTAGCACCAATACGCAAACAGGGTCCTAATCCCGGCCCTTGAGAGAACGAAATTGCCACCACATCATCTAGGATAAAATCGTCGTCCGCTAGCAGACTCTCAAGCAATTCTGCAGCATTTTCCGAGTGATGGTCTGCGGCTTCACGAGGGTGGATGCCACCCTTTATTGGCCTGACGAATGATGAGTAAGATTTGCCAGGAACACCCCTGCCGTCAACCCATCCGAAGGAAAGGGTATGAGCCGTTGATTCGATACCAATAATGATGCCACCAGCGTCTTTTTCGCAGTTCGCGACGCAAGATGGAGTCATGTCGGCAGCCATTGACATGCAGGGTCCGAGGGACCGCATCATTTCAAGCCTAATGGCAAATGCGACTTCATGCGCACTGTGTTACTGAATGCCGGCCCCATCGCGCATTTATCCGGTGAACGGCCCGATTTAGCGCTTACAGGTGTAGCCATGATGGACATGGAAGCACTAGTCCATCCAAGTGGTTTCGGCTTAGTAATAGAAGGGGGTATATTCACCCATCTCTCTGACAGTGAATCGCTGGCTGAGGAGTATAACAGCGATTCCCAGACCATAGTGCGCGACCTCGGCGGCCGAGCCATAGTGCCCGGACTTGTCGATGCGCACACCCATCTGTTATGGGCAGGAGACCGCTCCAATGAGATGCGTTTGCGACAAAGTGGAGCGTCTTACCGAGATATTGCTGCGGCTGGTGGAGGCATCTCGTCAACCGTATCGCACACACGCAAGGCATTGCACAATGAGAATGAGGGCATTCTATCCGAAGGCCGTCGACGTTTGTCCATCGCCCTCAGATGCGGTACTACTGCAATTGAAGCAAAGAGTGGATATGGATTAGATACCAATTCTGAATTAGCATTAATCGAAGCAGCAAGCATTCTTGGGAATAATTCGCCAATCGAAATATCACCAACATGGCTAGGTGCACATGACACACCTCCAGACAAGTCACGAAAGGCATACGTTGAGGAAATCCTCTCTGA
Source organism: uncultured Candidatus Poseidoniales archaeon (assembly GCA_964647665.1). Lineage (GTDB taxonomy): Archaea > Thermoplasmatota > Poseidoniia > Poseidoniales > Thalassarchaeaceae > CAUZSM01. Next base: position 88,286 of record CAZYIX010000002.1, on the reverse strand, counting down.
GCAATTACCTGCTGTTGTTGAGCAGGGCTTGGCAAGGTATGCAGATGTTTTCTGTGAAGATGGCTGGTTTACCATCGAGGAGACAGCAAGTATCTGTGAAGCCGCCGCAGAATCCGGTATAGAGATCCGACTGCATGTTGATGAATTCGCTGATTGTGGTGGCTTACAATTAGCGGCAGAATTGGGTGCGGTAACCGCGGACCATGCTGTTCACTCAACAGATGATGCACGGGCATCTGCTAGCGACAGCGGTACGCTGCAGGGATTTCTGCCTGGAACGCCCTACGTGCTAGGGACAGACCTATGGCCGCCAATCCAGCAGAGTATTGCTGAAGATTGGGCGTGGAGTCTTGCTACCGACTTCAATCCGAACTGCCATTCACTATCCTTACCCTTCACAGGCAGTGTAGTTACACAGCGTCTCGGGATAGACCCACTGGCTGCCTTGGTCGCTTGCTCTCGAAATCCGGCTACGGGGCTTTTGAGGGCGGATGGCCTGAAACATGGAATCATCGAAGTTGGTGCAGCCGCGAATCTAAACGTGTTGTGGGGTGAACACATTGAGGGTTGGTGTCAGACCCCAGGTCAGACTCCATTTCTCGCCACCATCTCAAATGGGATTTGGCATCAACATGAATAGACGGCCGAACTAAGCCCCACCAACCCTTACAGTATTACTTGCTGTAACCACAATTATCGTTTAATCATCTAATGACATTTGAACAGAGATTGTCACCAATTACTGTGAACTTGTTAGATAGCTAGGAATACCATTGCATACTAGTACCGATAAGACACATTATCGGTACTAAGGATTTGAAGTTCAACTGAGATGGATATTGAACAGGCTCGCAGTGCAGCGGTTTTCTTGAACTATGGCGGTGTTTTACCCAAATACCCCTCGGCCCCCCCCTACTTTGAGGTGCAAATAGGCCAATTGTTGAATGAGTCGCAAGACCTGGAGCCGTGGTCAATTGTCTGAGGACATTTTCATCATTACATGAAATCCTGCACGTTGTGTTCGATGAGTGGGCCCGGCCAGATTTGAACTGGCGATCTTCGCCATGTCAAGGCGACGTCATAACCCCTAGACCACGGGCCCTCTATCACTGTCGATTCGGATTGGATATTTGGTAGGTTCGGCCGCAACCTGAGCGCACATCAAGCGATTATCTTCGAGATTCTGCCAGTGCATCCATCCTGTGAACAGGTACCAGCAACACGCTTGCGGCCGTTACTCATGGTGAAGTGCTCAGGGTCACTTATTGGACCATAGGTCTTGCACTTCAGACAGAACCCTTCGTAGCTAGCCATGCGCCTCAAGGTGAAAGACCCGGGCAGGGGATATGAACACTACGTTCCCGAACTCAGAAAATGAACAATTAATGAAATAACGTTTAACGCTTATCAGTACACTAATTGGTTTTTGTCAAATAGAACCTATCAATCCTGTTTATTGAATAAATACTCAACTCTCAACTTTCCTGCACCTTTTGACTTGACTTTGCTCACAGCAACATTTGGTATTTGTCCGGTGCTGGCAACATGTGTCCCGGCGCATGGGCATACATCCAAATCATCGATGGAAATAGTTCTCAATACGTCGATATTTGCAGGAATTCTGGCAAGATTTACTCGGACTTTCGGGTCATCAATCAATTCCTTCCGTTCTCTGAACTCCATAGCGATTGACAGGTCGGAATTTATTGCATCGTTGACTAAATCCTGTAGATGAACTGAATCGAAGGCATCTCTATCCTCAAATTTCAGGTCAATTCTAGTTCTGTCAACACCAATCTGATTTCCAACAGTAATTGCACCCCAAGTATCGTGGGCTATGGCACTGAATAGGTGCTGTGCGCTGTGCATTTTACACAGCGCATTTCTCCGCGCTGCATCAATACTGCAATCCACGTCGCCAAGAGTCACCTCACCAGCGACTATCTCAAAGTGGTGAAGTACGCCTTCCCTGCCTTTCACATCATAGATATTACAGGAAAATCCATCACCTGAAATTACGCCGTGATCGGCAGGCTGACCTCCACCCATCGGATAGAAGAATGTCTTATCCAAACGAAGCCAATCTTCACTATATTCAACAACTTTAGCCGAAAATGCAGGAGGTGTCAGTCCAGGATGTTGCTTCAAATGACCCAACTCATCCATCAACTATCCTCCACGGTAAAATCTGTAGTTGCACCATCCCAGTCCACCACTGAGTCCTCATCAGACTCAAATTCCTCTTGTGGAATATCTCCCTTAGGGTTCAAACTGTAGAAGGCTTGGTCTGACTTCCGTTCAGGTTCGGGAGCAGGTCTCATCTCCGATGGCGATGGTTCCTCGCGTTGCTCAATGTGCATGTGAAAGTGACCACATTCGGGACACCTGAGTATGCCAAAATCGGCTAATGTAGCGCAAGATGGACACTGGGCTAGGCCTTCAAAAATATCCAAGGGGTCAGAGCTCATGTTCATCACTCGACGAATAGGTCGTCCCAGGACACTGTGACCTCTTCACCATCTTCTAACTTGACAACAACCTCGTCATCATCATCGTTGAAGCCGACAACTTCGCCAAACTCTTCCTCTCCATCAAGTTCTACCCCAACTCGGGAACCGATATCGATTGCCTCGTCATCGTCATCGTCTGAGTCATCATCTGAGTCATCATCTGAGTCATCATCTTCGTCATCGTCCGAGTCATCATCTTCGTCATCGTCCGAGTCATCGTCTGAGTCATCGTCTGAGTCATCGTCTGAGTCATCATCCTCGTCATCGTCCGAGTCATCATCTTCGTCATCGTCTGAGTCATCGTCTGAGTCATCATCCTCATCATCGTCTGAGTCATCATCCTCATCATCGTCTGAGTCATCATCCTCGTCACCATCACCGTCCTCGGTAGACTTGCGAGAACGACTTTCCTCTCGCCATTTCTTGGTCTTCATTTGCAGGAATCCTATACCCACACAACCCATCAGACCGAGAATCATGAATACTATTCCATCCCAATAGAACCCAACAGGCATCGATGAGGCTTGACCAGCCAAAGGGGTCAGTGAATTTGCACATTTGGACTCCTGAATTGCCTCAGAACAGGGATATATTTCACCAGGGTTTACTGTTTCCCATCCACCTACAACTTCGTAGACGTCTGATATATCCCCATCGTAGGCAATCGGTCCGCCGGAACCATCGAAGGGCCCGACAATACCGTTGACTAGCCACAATACAATCCAAATTGCCGCTAGAGCATAGAGAACGGGGAAGATATTCTCGTAGTGACGCATCAAGAATCGCTGCCATTCTGCGGGTCCCTCACGCTTCGGCTTGTCGATTTTCTCGACAATATCCTTGGGCTTTTCGAGGGCCTCGGTGAGTTCAATGATGTCGATATAGCCATCGTCATCGCTGTCGAGTGAGGAGATAATTAAATCAAGATCCTCGTCGGAAAAATCTTCACTAAAATTCTCAGCAACTACTGCCTTGAATTCGTCAGGAGATACATGCTTGCTTTCATTTCGGTCTAGATTCTCAAAGACGGCTACTGCAGTTTCACCAGATTCCTCAATCGCAGTAACAAGACGCATGAAGACGTCGCTAGCAGAGGAGATCTGTTCGTCATCCTCGTCCTCCTC
>CAZYIX010000002.1:45075-84552 GCA_964647665.1 uncultured Candidatus Poseidoniales archaeon | reverse complement strand
TCCTCATCTTCATCTGACTCATCGTCATCGTCGGAGGCCTCCTCATCGTCCTCCTCATCCTCGTCGTCATCTGAATCATCATCTTCGCTAGAATCATCTTCAACGGATTCATCCTCAGCAGAATCTTCCTCAGCATCCGGCTCATCCTCAGCAGAATCCTCGGGCTCATCCTCACCTGCATCTGCTGATTCTGCATCAGCATCTTCGTCAGCCCCTTCGTCGGCCCCTTCGTCATCAGTTGACTCAACGTCACCTTCTGTTTCCTCAGCTAGTAGGAGTGCTGCAGCAAGTTCTCCAAATGAAATGCTGCCATCACTATCCAGGTCAATCTGAGACATGAATCGCTCAAGGTCTTGCGACGGTAGGAAAGCAAGAGACCTAGACTTCAAAGCACCCTTAATCTCGCCAGCGGATATTGAACCATCACCATCAGCATCAACCTCTCCAAACAGACTAGAGACGGTGTGCCCTTCTTCCTTCATCCAACCACTGAGAGCACTTGTGAGGTCATCTAACACGAACTGCACACCGCATTGCGAACAGGATTTGGAATCTATGGACACTAGAGAACCGCAGGCTCCACATTCGCCCATATCATCCTCGGATAGTCCAGTGAAAGAGACATTGCACTCTGGACAGGAATCTGAATCGACGGGAATAATGGCTCGGCATGCACCGCACTCCGCCATGTCGCCATCAGACTTTGCATCGTCACCCGTCATAGAAGCCCCGCATCGACCACAATAGCGGTTGATATAATGTTTCAGCATAGGCTACGACACGGTTTGGATACCCCATATGCTAGGATTACAGCCGAATGTGCTATGAATCGTCTGACTCTGTTACACATTGTTCCAGATGGCCAGCACTGCGACAGCCCTTGAGTCCCCAGCGATTGGCAGGGTGCTCAGCCTACCATCGAGTTCTCCACGTGACAGTTTGCATTGGGCAGCCACACTGAGGCATGAAACCTCGACGGATATGGTGGTCTACTCTCGACTTTCCCCACATAGATTGGCTGCACATTTCCCACTCGAGGCCATTGCCTTCAAATGGCTGAGTGAAGCTGATTCGCCACACTCGCTAACACCTACGCTTGAGCGCATCCACCACGACATTTCCGGCAGAGTAGTTGGCGGTAGCGGGGTGATACTTCTCGATGCTGTGGAATTCCTTGTCAGTGTACAGGGATTCGAGTCTTTTCTTTCGTTTGTAAGGAGTATGGCCGACCTGCTCAGTAGTACGTCTTGGTCATTGATAATGCCCTACGACCCAGCCGCATTGGAACCAAGTGAATCTGCTAGGCTGAGAAGGGAGGCTAAACCTCACATAGTCACGGAATTGATTTCAAGCTCTGCGCCTGAAATTTCCGTTGCAGTCAATGAATTAGTGGAAGATGAAATTGAGCAACAATCCACAGCGGAATTGCAGGATATTGAGGTATCTAGTGGCAACCTCAAACTGCTCTCGTCAATCCCAGAGGCGGCATTGTCAACAGAAGTCCTTGAACGGCGAATCCAGCAATGGGATGAGATGGGATTTGACATGTCCTCACTGAGGTATGCTGTATCATTATCTGGACAGCGTCGATATGAGATATATCGCAATGTAGAGGCAGCGATTCGCCGAGCAGTTGAATGCGAACGGCGAATCGGTATGATTGAGGTAAGGGGTCATTCTGTTCATGCAACAAAAATGCGCTTCCGAATAATGCAACTGACCGGGCTAACCGATGTCGAGAATTCTCTTGACGACTTGCTAAGTGGTGAGCAGTAGTCATTCTAGAGGGCCTATTGCGGCTTCAACAGCCTCAATGATTTCATCAGTTTTCAGCAAGTTGACCATCGCATCGTTGTCAGGGAATAGTGCTCGATCCTCGTCGAGATGAGCAATATGTTTGCGAATCACTTGATGTGCCGCGCCGACACCAACTCCTGGCGCCCCACCTCTGATGTCGAGAGCCTGAGCCGCTGCAATCATCTCGATAGCAAGTACTCCGTAACAATTCTCAATAATCTGACGAGTCTTTTGCGTGGTCGTCATACCCATACTGACGAAATCCTCTTGGTCAGCTGCTGCAGGAATGCTTTGGTTAGCAGCAGGATGAGAAAGAATCCTTGTTTCAGCAACCAAAGCGCATGCAGTGTACTGAGCAACCATCAGTCCTGAATGCATACCAGCACGCTCAGTGAGGAAGGGAGGTAGTCCAGAACTCAACGCGGGGTTAGTCAGGCGGTTAAGACGTCTCTCCGAAAGCACTGCAGCCATCGACATCCCAGTGCCTACCATCTCCATAGGTAGGGCTACAGGAGTGCCCTGGAAGTTGGCACCGGTAATTACACTGCCATCTTCTGGAATGAAGACTGGATTATCTCCTACGCCATTCAATTCAATTTCTACCTGTTCGCGCGCGAAATCACATCCATCTCGTACAGAACCAATCACTTGCGGCGTCGAACGTAGGGAATATGCATCCTGGACTTTTTTTCCGGCCTTAGCGAGTATTTCAGAACCATCGGTCAGTCGGAGCAGGTTAGCAGCGACCTTCTGAGAGCCGCTGAATCCACGCAATTCATGCAACCGTGCATCATATGGGGTCATATTGGCATTCAAGGCCTCTAGCGTCATCGCAGCAGCAATATCTTGGAACTTGAGCCACCTCTCCACATCGCACAGACTCAATGCTGCCATCGCTGTCAGCATGTTGCTGCCGTTGATGATGGCTAGACCGTCTCTAGCATGCAATACGATTGGCTGTAGACCTGCGGCTTCCAAGGCAACTTTTGCTGGAAGACGCTTGCCATCATAGATAGCCTCACCTTCACCCATCATCGCCATGGCTATCTGAGACATAGGTGAGAGGTCACCACAAGCTCCCACAGACCCCTTAGCCGCTGTTACAGGTGTGACTCCACGGTTCAGCATGTTGACCATTTGTTCTGTGACCTCGGAGCGTCCACCGGAATTGCCGTGGCAGTGAACATTGATTCGACCAGCCATCGCTCCGCGAACAACTTCTTCGAACATTGCGTCCCCGATGCCCGCGGCATGAGAATAGATGAGAAATCTCTGAAATTCCTGCACTTGTTCTGGAGTGAGAACTACTTCACTGAATTCACCAATACCCGTGGTGACACCATACATTATCTCGTGGTCATCCACCTTCTGCTGAATCAATGAGCGACACAACTCTATTCGCTTCCAAGCATCCGAAGAAACGCTGATGTTCTCGCGATTTCTTGCTACCGCCTCTATGTGTTGAATGGTAAGGCCGGTGCCGCTGAGTTCAATCGCCATGATTCGCGCCACCTATGTGCGCATTATAACCATATCAGGAGCGAAGAACTTCGTCAATTAGGTCATCATCTGCATGGTGTGGCATCGTGATACATAGATTATCGTCGCGCAGCATTGCGCTTTCAGCAGCCTGTTCTGCACCAAAATTGCGGGCCCATGCCCTTCTGGCCACTCCGCTATTCACATCCCAACTGAGCATTGATTGCAATCTGCGCTCCGCATCTTCCGACCCATCGAGTACCAAGCCGAATCCGCCATTTACGACCTCGCCCCATCCGACACCACCGCCATTGTGTAAACTGACCCAGGTTGCACCTCGAAATCCATCACCGACAAAATTCTGTACTGACATATCTGCGGTGAACATTGACCCGTCGTGAATATTCGCAGTTTCACGATATGGTGAATCTGTGCCACTGACATCATGGTGGTCCCTACCGAGCACGACAGGCCCTTGCAACGCACCCTCACGGATTGCAGTGTTGAATGCTGATGCCACGGCTCTGCGACCCTGCTCATCTGCATACAGTATGCGTGCCATGCTTCCGACCACCAATTGGTTTGCACCTGCTTGTTCAATCCAACGGATATTGTCAGAATATTGCTGTTTAATATCACCAGCAGTTGTTTTTGCCAGAATCCTCAGTGTCTTAGCTGCTATAGAGTCAGTCAATTCGAGATCTGCAGCAAGTCCTGAACAGCAGACCCACCTGAAGGGGCCAAAGCCGTAATCAAAACACATTGGCCCCATGATATCCTCCACATATGAAGGATAGATGAACGAACCATCTGGGTTGAGTATGTCCGCCCCTGCCCGCGATGCCTCGAGAAGGAAGGCATTGCCATAATCCCAGAAATGCATACCATTGGCCACCATTTGGCCAACAGCATTGGAATGTCTGAGCAGACTACTCTGTACTGCTTGTTTGAACTCATCAGGTAGTTCGACAATCTGTGACCTAGCATCATCGAATGAGATGCCAACGGGAAAATAGCCACCTTGGAATGGATTATGCAGACTGGTCTGGTCACTACCGAGGTCTACTTCAACTTCCCTTTCGGCTAGTCGTTCCCAAAGGTCTACGATATTTCCAATGTATCCAATGCTGGTTGCTTGCATAGAAGCCTTGGCCGCCATCAATTTGTCAATTGCCTCATCAACATTATCGGTGAGTTGCTCCAACCAACCCTGCTCATGTCTCTTCCGAGCGGCATTTGGGTTGATTTCTGCGATGAGACAGGAAGCACCTGCGATTACAGCGGCCTTAGCCTGCGCACCTGACATCCCCCCAAGTCCAGAAGAAACAAATGTAACACCTGAAAGGCCCTCCTCAGTAGTTCTACCAAGATAACGACGTGCCGCATTGAGAAGGGTGATTGTCGTTCCATGTACGATGCCCTGTGGACCGATGTACATGTAGGAGCCAGCAGTCATCTGTCCATACTGAGTAACACCAAGTGAATTGTAGCGTTCATAATCCTCCTGAGAACTATGATTGGGAATCATCATCCCATTGGTCACAACCACCCGCGGAGCCTCGCAACTGCTTGGAAATAACCCAAGAGGATGACCTGAATACATCACAAGGGTCTGCTCATCAGTCATTTGACTGAGATATTGCATGACGAGACGATATTGCGCCCAATTTTGGAATACAGAACCATTACCACCGTAGGTAATCAATTCGTGAGGAAATTGAGCCACATCAGGGTCAAGGTTGTTTTGAATCATCAACATGATTGCCGCAGCCTGCTTGCAATTGGCTGGATACTCATCGATTGGATGGGCGCGCATCTCATACTCTGTCGGCCGATATCGGTACATCCAAATTCGTCCCCAAGTTTCTAATTCATTTGCAAATTCTGCTGCAAGAGTAGAATGCAGGTGTGTTGGAAAATATCGCAAAGCGTTGCGTAGAGCCAATGCTTTTTCACTACGATTCAGAACTAGTCGTCTCGCGGGCGCGTGATCGACAGTATTGTCCCACTCCGGCATTGCAGGGAGTTCCTGTGGGATGCCCGAACCGATTTGCGTAGCAAGTGCCCTAGCATCCCCCATGGGCAGGATTCACTGTGTTCTATCCTTGAGCGTTACCTATGGAGCAGTCTAAAGACGGTGACGGACCGCAGTGGTACGATGGATGCTGAGAAAGCGAGTTGGTGCTTGTCTGAGATGGCCAACGGCATGGAGCGGAGTAGAATCCTCTCCATCGCAGCCGATGTGCGAGCGATGATTGCCGATGGACGAGAAATCACTGCATTCACCGTGGGAGACTTCTCTCCAGCCCAATTCAGTGTTCCAGATGAAATAATCGAGGAGACAAACAAGGCATTTGCTCAGCGAGAGACCAACTACCCCCCAGCAGCAGGTATCCTCGAGGCGAGGGCGAGCCTTGCCGAGTGGATGTCACACCGATATGGAGTGGATGTTGGAGTTGAGGGCATTATCCTCGGTTCTGGTGCTCGCCCCGTACTCTATGCAGCGTTTCGACTCTTCCTAGAGCCAGGAGATGGTCTAGCATATGGTGTACCTGCGTGGAATAATCACTACTATGTTCACCTTAATGATGCGAAGAAGATTCCCATCAATACCAGTGCCGAAAATAGATTTTTGCCGACTGCTAAACAGATAGCCGAGGTTATCGGCGACATCCGCGTCCTAATCCTTAACAGTCCATTGAATCCGACAGGTACTTGCTTCTCATCTACTGAATTACAGGCGATCTGTGAAGTTATCATCAACGAGAACAAAATGAGGAAACAAGCAGGCAGCAAGCCGGTAATGCTGGTGTTCGACCAAGTATATTCCACAATGACTTCTCCGGGAGTTGAGCATATCCACCCTGTGCAGTGTTGTCCAGAGATTGCTGATTATACAGTCACTTTAGATGCGATTAGTAAATCATTGACAGCGACCGGACTGAGATTGGGATGGATGGCGATACCAGCAGCGATGGCACCGCCGGTAATTGCTCTAATTGGCCACATGGGTGCATGGCCCACTCGACCATTACAAACGGCAGTCGCCTCATTCTACGCAGACCACAGTAAGGTAGAATCCTACGTGTCGCAATTGAATCAGGGAATCCACAGTCGAATGGAGGCACTGATGGAGGGTTTGGATAATATTCAGGCAGCGGGGCATGCGGTGCAGTATGTTCCTCCACAAGGTGGGATTTACCTTTCGACCAGATTCAATCTGTTTGAGCATCTCGGGGTTTCAACGAATGAGCATATTCGGCAATGGCTCCTGCAAGTCCCCGGAATCGCAGTAGTACCATTCCAGGCATTCGGTTTAGAGGAAGAATCTGGCTGGTTCAGAATTTCAGTGGGTGCTGTATCGGTAGAGGACATTGAGAATTCCATGCAGCGACTATTCTCTGCGCTCAGTCACTGAGGCGGGAATCTACGACATTCATCACCAATTTTGACACCGTTCGTATCCTGCCGCGCATGGAATCGACCTTGGCTAGCAGTTCCTTACTTTGGGCAGCGGGTAGAGATGAGGCGTTGATTTGAACATTGAACAAAGCACCTCTGCATGCTGCACTCAGCAGTAGAGCCGATACCCCCACATCGCTGACAGCATTTCCGTTCCCATACTCAGCAAGTGGTGGCAGAGTCTCAAGCAGATCCAAAGAGCAAATCGCCGTCTCTAATGGGACTTCGGCAGCACCAAGGGTTGCCACTTCAATTGCAGTAATGCGCGATGATTTCTCATCATCTGATTCACGTGGCATCCTGAAAGCCGTCATTACTGCATCAAACGCTGCAGCATCTTCACTGGCAAGTTCGTGCCCTCTAATCAGTAGAGGACTCGCGACTTCGCGGACAACATCGGCGGCTTGCCATCCCGCCTGCCATTTTTCCTTTCCAGTCGTCAAATCACAAACCATGCAGGCAAGAGCAGCACCTTGTGCCAATGCTACCGCTGCTGCGGTGCCACCACCAGGGGTGGGGTCGGAACTAGCCAATGCATCGCGATACTGCTCAAGAGTAAATTCAGAATAATCGCTCATCATTTCGCCTCCGCTGCCCATTCAATGATTCGCTGATTGGCATCGAACGGTCCAAGTTGGTCCAGTCCAAGACCGTTAATCGCAGCTTGAACTAATTGTTCATCACTGGCATGCTCTGGCGATTCGTGGTACCACCTACCAGCATTGAGCATAGAGGATAGTGGAGTAAGACCGACCAATTCACTGCCGCATACCTCAACGTCATGGTCCGATACGACAGTTTTGATGCACTCATACGCATCGTGCATATCGGTTACTGACACGTCGATTAGATTCATCGATACCTGACTGATTCCATGAGATTCAAGTGGTACTCCCATGCCCTGTACCTTGTCGAGCATACCTCTTACACGCATTTTTCTACCATCATCACCTTTGATGAGACGACCAGAACTGCGTACTATACTACCACACAATTTAGCCACTCTTGCATCTTTCTCATCGAGATTTACATTGTAAGCAACAAGAATTGGTCGTGCGCCGATTACGACTGCACCAAAACGAGCCACTGCATCACCCCACTCTTGAGGGCCCAAATCAGGATATCGGGTTTCCTCACCGTGGTTAGAATCACCATCACTCAATCGCTCCTGCAATCCCTCATATTGACCTCTACGCAGGTCCGAAAGAACACGTCTTTCCGGGATACTGGCGGCATGTCCATAGAGAAACACAGGTACATTGAGTTCGCCCGCAACCCTCGTTGCAAGACTATTCGCCAAAGTGGCACACTCAGCAAAAGTTGAATCTCGCAGAGGGATAAATGGACAAACATCTACAGCACCTATACGGGGGTGTTCCCCCTGATGTTGACGCATATCGATGAGTTCCTTTGCTCGTGATATCAATCTGAACGCCGCTTCACTAACCGCCTCGGGATTACCAGCGATTGTCACCACAGTGCGGTTGTAATCAGCATCGGGTTCGGAAGATAATACTCTGCATCCATCAATACCGCTAGCGGATTTCACGATGTCATCAATGACAGTGTCATCTCGTCCCTCAGAGAAATTGGGGACACACTCCACCAATGGCTGCATGGCTTCACCGGGGGGGGTATGGGAAATAATCGTGACCATCTCAACCGTAGATGCCAGATGGGGCATCACCAATTGCATTGGCCTTCTTATCCTTAACTCGCTGAATAGCCTTCTTGAAATTATGAGCGCTGACTTTCTTGCTACCAGCCCGTATCGCTATCATCGCCGCTTCGACGCATGCCGCCTTCAACTCAGCACCTGTGAAGTCCCTGGTTTGGGCTACGATATCTTTGATCGAAAGGCCACGTTGTAGCGGCATTTTATGTGCATGAATCTTCAGAATAGCCTCACGCGCCTTCTCGTTGGGCAGAGGAATCTCAATAATTCGGTCAAACCTACCCGGTCGCAGTAAAGCCTCATCGAGAATATCTGGCCTATTGGTGGCTGCAATGAGTTTCACATCATCCAGTGCATCGAATCCATCCAATTCAGCTAGTAATTGCATCAATGTTCGTTGCACCTCTCTATCCCCACTCGTTGCTGTATCGAGGCGTTTTGCGCCGATAGCGTCAATCTCGTCGATAAATACGATTGCAGGAGACTTTTCACGAGCAAGGTCGAACAATTCCCTAACCATTCGACCACCCTCACCGATATATTTCTGGGCCAACTCACTGGCAACCATTCTGATGAAGGTACACTCAGTAGAAGATGCAACGGCCTTGGCTAGCATGGTCTTTCCACAGCCCGGTGGGCCGATTAACAAAACTCCGTTCGGCGGATCAATACCAAAATTGGTGAATGACTCAGGCTCTTGAAGAGGTAGTTCAACACTCTCCTTGACCAGTAAAATCTGCTCCTCCAAACCACCAAGGTCAGAGTAGGTGATACCAGGCTTGTCCAACATTTCAGCACCACTGACAAGCGGGTCCCACGAATCATGTAGAACATCGACTACAGCCAATGAGTCCTGATTCAGCGCCACTCTAGTGCCTGGGCCGAGATTTTCAGGGTCCAAACGTCGGTTATTGGCGACTAAAAATACCGTACCATTCGAAGAACGGACCACCATTCGGTCATCGTCAATGACATCCTGAATATGTCCAATAATATGCGGAGGGGACTTGAGTAGGCGTACTTCCTCCTCTAGTCGGCTGACTTTCTTCTTCTGCTGGCTAACCTCGTTCTCTAGATACACTCTCTCAGTGAGTAACTGCTGAGCAGTTTCAGTCAATTCACGGTAATCTTTCTCAAGCCGAGTTAATTGCCCATCCAAATCCGACTCGGTAGCCGCTTTACGCCCATCTCCCTTGCCGGGATTGATAGCATCCGCATCTGAAGTCATCCCATCACCGGGTGTTTGGTAGCATCTATTGTTCTTGAAATCTTGCAATTGCAAACAGGTGATTAGGGGATTGTGGAATAAACAACTTTGAATCGTTATTTGTTATCGGAGAATCGAAGTCGGTAGTAGTGGGTGATTGCGAGTTATGCGGTGCCATGGGCACAGGTACTAGGCAGGCACGCACGGGACGGACTAAAGTTGAGGCTTGCAATCGATGTATCGAGAGTATGGGTCTAGAGGTTGAGTCTCAGACAACTGCCAGAATCGCTACACCGAGAGCGTCGAAGACAACACGAGCCTCTGGCGGTTACGCCGGTCAAGGCTCCAAAGGTAAGGACATCATGCTAAAGCGAGAGAAGGTGTTGCGCGATGACTTTGCGGCAACCATTCGCTCAGCCCGTGAAAAAAGTGAATTGAATCAGCGCCAACTTGCACAAAAGATGGCAGAGCGGGTCAATATTATCCAACACAGTGAATCGGGCAAAAGGCCAACAGATTCTGTTATACGCAAGTTTGAGAGAATATTGGAGATTGAATTGATGGTTGTCAGAGATGAGGATGAAGAACGCAGTGTCAAGCGCTCAAGTTCGCGAGGACTTACTCTTGCAGACTTCCTAGACGAGGCTCGTGAGGGTTCCTGATGGCAGATTCCATCACATATGATGTGCCATTGCACATCATTCATCTAGACCAAGATGACCCAAAGAAGTGTACGGCTCGAAAGTTAGCACGGCGGGGCCTAGCCATTCTGCATGAGAATATGCGAAGGCCTCCACGCCGAGGATTCCTATTGGACCCGGCATCTGGCGTAATCCTCGGGCCTGATGATTTACCACTCATAGAGAGGGGACAAGCTCTTGTCGCTCTCGATTGCTCCTGGAAACAATTGGATAGTAGTTTAGAGGGCGTCAAGAGTCGCTCTCCAAGATTACAGGGTCGAACCCTGCCACTTGTTCTAGCCGCGAATCCAGTTTCATGGGGGAAACCAGGCCGCCTCTCAACAGTCGAAGCACTTGCAACATGCCTGATGCTGCTAAGCCGTGAAGAGCAGGCACGTAGAATCCTGAGTCCATTCGCTTGGGGTGAGCAATTCCTGACACTCAATGCAGAGCCTCTGGCGGCATATGCTGCAGCAACTGACAGAGCCGAACTGGTTGAGATACAGTGGGAATTCTTCGATAAGCCCTGATTATCTAACTGTAGAGCCATTATTGATGCTACCGTCTACGGTGATTAGTCGAACAACCCCTTCACCATCGTCAGCGGCTAGCAACATTCCATTGCTGAGTACACCTCGCAGTTCGCGAGGCTGTAGGTTGGCAACGAAGACAATCGACATTCCTGTCAATTCCTCTTTGCTGTAGTATTCTTTCAAACCTGCACAAACTGTTCTACCACTAGGACTTCCGTCATCGATACCTATGACAATTAATTTGTCGGCGTTCGGATGGTCCTCTACTGTGGTGATTGTACCAGTTCTCAAATCCACCGAAGTGAATGCTTCAAAATCAATGTATGTGGTTCCTTCAGGTGCTTCAGTCATCTCATCTTCTCCTTTCTTCTTCCTACTACTTCCCTTTACTCCGTGACCGGGGTCTTCCATGCCATCATCGGCTCCAGCCGCAAGTGCCTTTTCCTGAGCAAGAATCTCATCAAGGTCCAAACGCTGGAATAGCGGCGCTGCCTTATCCCTGTCCCAAGTCATTTGCACAGTCCAGTCAATCGCTGAATCCCATAGGGCCTCACTTGCCTGACCCGGTTGCCCGAGCATCTCCCAAAGTCGTTGAGCACTAAATGGCAAGAAAGGTTGGGTGGTAATAGCAAGAAATCTAGCGATTCTCCAACTAAAAGCCAGATGAGCCATACTTGATTTGGCGTCTTCGTCATCTGGCTGCTTGATGTGGGTCCAAGGTGCAGCATGCTGCATCAATTGATTACCGTATTGAGCCGCTGACATAACATGGCGCAGAGCCTCTTTGTAGCGGTGTCTACCTAGGCTCTGGATAATATCTGCATGAATTTGTTCAAGGTGAGCCATCGCCTCGGTGCAGTGTTCTTCACTCTCATAACGTGCTAGTGGATTATCTCCCTCTAGGCGATTTGCAAGGGATGTGATTCGGTTGACATAATTCCCATATGTCCCGTTCAACTCATTGTTTACCTTCTCAACAAAGTCGGGCCAATTGAAGTCGGTATCGTGACTTTCAGGCATATTGATGCTAAGGTAGTAACGTAGAGTATCTGGGTCAAATCTCTCTAGGAACGACGGCAACCACACCGCATGTTTCCGGCTCTTTGAAAATTGGCCACCAGCGAGCATCAGGTACTCCATAGCAGGGACATTGTGCTCAATTTGTAAATCACCGGGCCCTGGTAGTGAGGGTGCATCATTTGCATTCTTACCAGATGAAGCATGATTCAGACCCATGATTATTGCAGGCCAAATAACAGTGTGGAAGGGAATGTTGTCCTTGCCTAGGAAATATAGGTGACGAGGAGCGACTCCATCGTTGGATATTCGCCACCAACACTCCCAAGCATCTCTACCAGAAGAATGGCCTGCGTCAACGGCAATTCTGTCAGCCCATATTCTAGCGCAACTGTAGTATCCTTGTACAGCCTCAAACCACACGTAAACACATTTGCCGACCCAATCATCATCATCCATAGGAAGGGAAATACCCCATTCTAAATCCCTAGTGACAGCGCGTGGCCTCAGGCCCATATCTAACCACTGCTTGGTCATTGCACGGACATTCGCCTTCCTGTAGGGGTCACGACTCTTCGAGTGTTCCTCAAGTGGTGCTTGAAACAAATCCAATCGGTAGAATAGGTGGTCAGTGTTTCGAATTTCAATTGTAGCCCCAGGGTTCATCTTCGAACGAGGCAGTTTCAATTCGTGGGATTCGTAGGTAGTCCCACACTCGTCACACTGGTCACCCCGAGCTCCGTCAGAATCACAGTTGGGACAAACACCCTCGATATATCGATCTGGCAGAAATCGACCACCTTCATCCCGCACTTCGAAGTATTGTTGCATTGTCTTCTTCTCAAACAGTCCAGCATCCATTAGAGAGAGAAAGTTATCCTGAACGTATCGTTTATGCTCTGGGTCACTGGTTCGATTGAACAGTGCGCCTCCATATTCGATGCCCCGTGCATCGATATTTGGCTCCCAAGCGCAGCCTAATGCGAGTAAGGCCTCGGTATTGATTCGGTGATACTTATCGACCACACTCTGTGGTGATTCCCCGGTGGTTTCGGCAGTAACTGTAATCGGAGTTCCGTGTTCATCAGAGCCACTGACCATCAGGACACGATTCCCTCTTGCCCTTTCGTATCGAAATTGGATATCCGGTGGTAGATAGCAACCGGCAACATGGCCTAGATGTAGTGGGCCATTGGCATATGGCCAAGCCACACAGATGAGAACATATTCACCAGTCAAGTCACCCACTTCTGCTATCGCGAAGTAAACTCGCTATGTAGGCATTGGTGAGAAAATACCACTGATAATATCAGTGAGCAGCAGGATCGTTGTCACCGTTATCGCCAAATTTCTCCTTTGCATACTCACGCATGTCCTCAGCAGCAGTGCCTTCCTCAATCGCCTCGATATCCGCCTCATCAACAATTTCTACTCCAAGTAGGGTTTCAATGATGTCTTCCATTGTGATTAATCCAAGGGTGCCACCAAACTGGTCACGGACAATCAATATCTGCTCCCGCTTATCTAGCAATATGTCGAGGGCAGCATCGACACTATCACTCTCGGCACAGAAGGCAGCATCCCTCATGATATCCACGACCTTGGCTTCATGATCATCTACTGCTGCGCGTCTCAGGATATCACTTCGAAGCACAATTCCACGGACATCATCTATTGACTCCCCGAGTACCGGCATCCTACCATGAGTCATTATTGGCAATTCATCAAGAATCTGAGAAACATTGTATTCAGCACCGATTGTAGTCATTACCACGCGTGGAGTCATTACATCAACTACACTGATTTCTCGCAATTTCAGAAGATTGGTAATCACCTTTTCCTCATCCTCCTCTATAGTCCCCTCATCTTCCCCTATCTCAGCCATGGCAGCCAATTCCTCTCTGCTGACTTTCTCCTGACTAGGTGTAGGGAATATTTTGCGAATTAATTCAATAGGGATGACAATCCAAATTAACAGAATAATCAATATCTGCAAAATGAATGCAGCAGGCTTACCGAGTGATTTCCAGTATAGTGTACCAATGGTCTTGGGCAATATTTCAGAGAGCAATAAGATGCCCAAAGTTAGTAGTGCGGAGGCTATAACCATCCCATATTGGCCCGGATTGGCCTTTTCGACTTCGGCTCCAACTCCCAAAGCGCCCACAGTATGAGCAATTGTGTTCAGGGTAAGAATTGCTGTCAATGGCCTTTCCGGATCAGCCTTGAATCTAGTCCACAGAGGGGCTGCTCTACTCCCCTTCTGCTCAAGGACCCCAACAAATCCCTGACTGGTTGAAAGCAATACTGCTTCGAGGATAGAGCACAGGAATGATGCTCCGAGGGCAAAGCCCCCATACAGAATTATCATAGTCCAATCGACATCAATCAACTAGTTGCACCCCATCGTGTATAGTTTGGGAATGTGCCCATAGTGCGCCAAAGGTGGATTTCCATTTTCGGATTCATCCTGTAGTTGAAATACGGCCTTGCTACGAGATGAGTAGGGAGATACTGGTATTTCTCTCCTTCGCGAAAATATTCAGTAGAATCAGTTCTCATCCTCTGATTCGTCAGTATCATCTTCCTCGGAGTCGCCGCCAGCCCAACCGCGCTTCTCTCCCCAATCACCCAGTGATTCAAGGCGTGACATCCAGCGCCCTCCTGATTCGGATTCATCCTTGGCACCTACGACAAGCCATGCACCATACATAGTATCCCACATATTCTGGTCCTGTCCCTTAGCGAGACGGATTTTTGTGAAGAGGTAATTTGAGACAGGTATCAGACCAATAGCGACTCCTATTCCGATGGTAGTCCAGTTCATCTCACCACTAACGTTTCCACCAGCTCCGATGGCAATTCCAATGATTGATGCCATGACAAACATGGTGGTCAGATTTCGGAGAACCTGATGGGACCAATGTGGATGATTCCCTTTCCAATTGATAAATCGGGTTCTAGTCAGGAACATCCCTACAGATCGGTTGGTTCTCCACGGCAGAACAGCAATATTCACTAGCATCAATGCCGATGAGGCAATCCAAAAGAGGGTAAAATCACCATCAACCATTGCGAAAGTGCCCAATGTTCCGAATAGAGCACCGTATGTCACTATCGTGTCAACAAGACGACGGGCGAATTTCGCAGCCTTACCTGCACTTTCATACCCCTCTGGCATGGTTCGAGGCACTCTGGCCTTCCTCTCTCTTTTTGGGCGTGGTGTACGCTCCTTCTTCGCGCGTCGCTCCTTGCGGGGCTTGCGGGCCGCCTTAGGCTCAGCAACCTTTTTCTCGGCCTTCTTTTTAGCAGCCTTCGGCTCATCCGTCTGCATCTTTCCAGCCTTTTCTAGAAGTCCCATTCAATCACTCTCCGTACAATTCACCCATCTGCTGGAAGAACTGGAAGTCGGCCGAGTTCAAGAAATCGTCCAACATGTCCTCAGGCATTTCACCCAGTTCCTCATTTATCATCTTAAAGAAGCGTTTCCGTGTATTGGTACTGGCACCATCCGGGTCCTCACCAATCTTTTCAAACAACTTGAATGACTTACTTTCAACGAAAGCGCCCACCCAATCTTCTGGCATTTCGCCGAGGAGACTGTTAATCATAGTGAAGAAATCAGCGAAGCGGTCCTCGTCTTCTCCCTCATCTTCATCATCCTGGGATGGCAGTTCAGGGATTTCAGGCCGGGTGGGCAGATTATCGAGGGTATCCTCATCGGCCTCGCCATCGAGAACAGCAAGCAATGCCTTACGCTCAGCAATCAGAGACTTGAGTGCTGGAGCGACAAGTTTCTTCTCCGACTTTTTGCTAGCTGCCTTGTAGAATCTCTGTAGTGGCCTGAGCAGGTCCTCAACCTCGCTCAAATCCGTTCGAAGTTCCAACTCAGATTCAGAATCAAGTTCATTGTCGAAGGTATCTTCTTCCTCATCTTCCTCTTCACTTACAGTAGAAATCAGTTCGACGGTTGGTACGGCATCGCGACGTGCGACCTGCTCGGCCTTACGCATCACAATAATCTCTCTATCCAACTCGTGACCGAATCGGTCAGAGTAACGGTCGAGTAGGGTACCTACCTCTCCACTAGCGATCCGGTCGATAGCCCCGTACACCTGCGGGAGCGATTTACCACTGCGGCGCCTCCACAGTTCTGAATATGAATCCGTGTGATCCATTGGTGCTTCCTCAACTTCGACCACTTCATCCTCTTCCTCAATGACCACGACAGGCTGTGGAGGTGCTGGTAGAGAAGGTGATTCAGGCTCGGGAGTTGGCGGTTCGGGAGCAGGAGGCTCCGGAGTAGAAGGTGGAGGTAACTCAGGTTCGGGAGTTGCTTCCTCAACAGGAGCAACTGGTGGAGGTAACGGTGGTGGTGGCAAGTCATCAACGGCGGGAGCAGGTGGCTCCAGAACAGGTTCAGGCTCTTCGCTCACAGTAGTATCATCAGCAGTCGTCTCAGATGAATCTTCGGACGAATCGGTTGCGATAATTTCCTCAGATTCAGGCTCTGCTTCAACCTCTGGCGGGTTCTCGATTAACCATGCGTCGATTGCATCCTGGATCTCACTCTTTTTGAGGTATTGATTCTGGTCTGCGTCATAGTAAATCGCATGCTCGATGAATGCATCTCTGTCAGAAATGTCATTGTTGTCCAGTAGTTTCTGCAGTACATTCTCGTTCCACTTGAAGTCATCGACGGATAATTTCCCATCCTCTTCAACAGCATCCGGCTCGGAAGGGGCGTCCAGTGCACTAAGCAGGTCGTCAGAGACACTATCGTCATCAGACTCCGCAATAACTACAGCATCTTCAGTAGGTTCCGAACTCAATGCATCGAAGGCTGAGAGCGCATCGAATGGAGGTTCGGTTTCCTCGACTAGTGCCGGTGGCATAGGTGGCGCATCCGGGATAGGTGGCGCTTCCGGCATTGGTGGCGCCTCTGGTATAGGTGGTGGTGGAGCAGTAGCAGGCTCTGGCATCGGTGGGGGTGGTGGCATCGCTGTTGGCTCTGGCATTGCAGGGGCAGCAGGCATCTCAGGCATCGGAGGAGGGGGTGGCATATCCGCTGGTTCAGGCATGGGCGGTGGTGTAGGCATTTCAGGCATGGATGGTGGCGGAGGAATCTCCTGCACCGGAGGGGGAGGGGGCATCGCGGAAGGTTCAGGCATCGGAGGAGGCAATGGGACCTGTGGCATATCGGCTGGAGGCATTGGAGGTGGTGGAGGTACCATGCCAGCAGGCAATGCTGGGGGGGGTACCTGCTTTTCATCATCTTCGGAGTTCACCACAATCAACCACCAACGAATTGCCTTGAGAAAGAAATCACCTATAACGTATGCTGAAGAACGCATAGGTTTGTGGCTTGTAGAAGTTTAATTTCAGCAAATATTTCACACCGGTTCAGCCCACTTTTTTAAGATGAGGAAAGTGGCAAGTCCTTCGGAAACATCAGCCTCTTCACCATTGGCTAATTCAACTGTATGATTACCTATTGCGGCAATGCAATCATCTACCGTTGCTCTAACTCTATGATTACGTTCTGTCATATCCCAAGGAACCGCTTCAGATAATGGCTCAAAAGCACCACTGGATTCTGGATCAAGACGTGACAATGGGAACTCGGTAACAAGCATCCCAGATTTGCCGTGCAAACTGGTGGGCCAGCGAATCACTCTCTTTACGTCGATGGTGACATTTTCATCAGTTTCTCCAGCATTACCTAGAACAACTGCTCCATCGCCACGAATCAATTCACGGAATACTCGGTCGTGTTCCTTGCCTGAACGTGGACCTCCGAAAACTGGCTTCAATAGACCCTGAGAAATGCCCGACTGGAGATTTTCCCTTCGGGCAGCATTCTGAGCCTTTTCGGCCACCAGCCTCAAGGTGTCCTTGCCTATACGGGATACTTCGGAATCAGCGGCAGTTGAACGGACATCGATGATTTCCTTCAACTCCTTCAAAGCGGCCCTGCCATCGGCATCGTCAACAACTGCTCGGTCCAATCTTGATAGTACCGAATCAACACCGCGCAAAAGTCGCATACGCCACGAACAATCAGAGCCTTTCAGTACAGCCTGCACATCAACACCCTCTCCACGTATGTGGGAAACCAATTCTCGGCGAGCACTGGAGTCGAGATGCCATATGTCGGGAGCACGATAGTGGAGGTGGAATCCACGATGCCCACTGAAGGTAACTTGCAGATGCGACTCATCGAATCCAAATTCAGGCTCAAGAAAGTCATTCCATAGGCTCCATGTCTGCTCTTGTATCACCCTAATCATAGCCGGGAAGTCAGTGCCAGATACTCCCGGAAGATGGTCACCATCAAGATCGAATATCAAATCAGCACCACGCCAGTTTTTATCCAACATCTTACGTTGATTAGGGTCCTCATAGTAGGCCGTGCTGTAGAAACATGATTTTGGTGCTCTACGTATGACATGGGCAAGCAACCCCTTACCATCGGCGAATCCACGATGCCTTTCTGGAGGTCTGTCATCAAAACCGTCAAACATCCACTCACGAGACCTTAGTCGCGGAGGTAGCCATAGCTGCTCTACAGTTCGTGATTGGTAGTATTCACTGAATCGAAATGCATACTTTGCCCAACCCGACATAACAGACCCTCCACTGCCGGGAGCAGCCAGCCTTTCAAGAATAGGGAGAATTAGTGTATAGGTAGGCCGGGGTTCTCACTGGAGTCGGTTGAAGGTTCAGCGCCAGTTGATTTCTGGTAGCATTCCCAGCAAACATACTGAGTATCAATTACCATAGATTCCCCAAATGTCATCAACTCCCCACAGTGGTCGCAAATAGGGCCGAGTTCGCCTTTACTGACGGCCAATCGAGTCTGGTCAACCATAGTACTCACCTCGTGGCTTTCGCCCCAGTCTATTAAGCACGCCGCACTAGCACTGAGCACCTTCTTGCGAATTTGTCATATGCTTGACCTAGCACGCCGATTTGATGACACAATCTGGCACGGTCCGTATTCGAGTCGGTCACTCTCCTGACCCAGATGATGCATTCATGTTTCATGCATTGACCAATGGGCTGATTGACACCCCAGGATATACATTCGAACATGTGTTGCTGGATATTGAGACTCTTAATCAGAAAGCCATGAATTGTGAGTATGAGGTTAGCGCAGTTAGCATCCACGCCTTTCCAGACATTGCTGATAATTATGATTTAATGAATTGCGGAGCAAGTATGGGTGAGGGATATGGCCCAATGATAGTATCAGCAGAGCCTTTGTCCGAGGAGGAAGCAAAGGCGTCGAAAATTGCTATTCCAGGTATGAAGACATCAGCCTATATGGCACTGCAATTGGCATGGGGGGATGTAGATGTAGATGTGGTTCCATTCGACGAAATCATCCCCCGGATTCTTGCTGGCGAGTATCGTTGTGGTGTGATTATCCATGAAGGTCAATTGACATGGGCCGACCACGGCCTGAGTCTCATTTTAGATCTAGGGATTTGGTGGAATGAACGAACAGATGGACTGCCACTGCCACTCGGTGGTAACGTCGTGCGCAAGGACCTCGGCAGCGCCGTTTGCGAACAAATCACAGAGTGGGTGCGACAAAGTATCGCACAATCAATCGCTGAGCCCGAGGCAGCATTGCAATTCGCGAAAATGTGGGGTCGTGGCATCGATGACGAAACCAATGCAGAATTCGTCCAGATGTATGTGAACGATAGAACAATCGACTATCATGATGAAGGTAGGGAGAGTGTACGTCAATTCCTGCGCGAGGGGCAGGATTGCGGTCTTGTCAATTCTTCCTTTGATGTTGAAGGAATGACTTTCATTGGTTCGTAGAATCTTGCTGTGTATTGTTACTATAGAAGTGGTGAATAGGCTGTATTGCTAGAAATGACTGTAAATCCTCAGGAATGTACCAATTTAGTCATGGCGTGTTATCAATTGGTCAAAGAACGCCATTATTGTCGCACTACGTGCGATAGTGCTTTGATGTACAGCGTCATTCAAATTATGTGGACAACACAGGTTTCGGGTCGGGCAAGGCCACGATATTGGCCTGCTTCATGGCTGTTCTTTTCACCCTCCTATCTGTAGCTTCACCGCAGGTTGTCGCTGGGTACGGCTGGGCTGGAGGTGTCGTGAATCCAATTGGCGCTTCAATAGGAACAGCCGTAGCAGCCTCGCCTGATGGAGAGTTGATTGCCAGTAGCCACCATGACTCTCTGGTAATCGTTGACACACATCGTCGTGTAGCTGTGTACTCTACCACGATGATGGATGTGATTACTGGACTTGAATTCAGCCCTAATAGCCAGTACCTGCTAGTGGGGCTTGAAAGTGTATTACCTAGCACACCGGCACTAATTGTTCTGCAGGTCAGTGATTGGCAGCAAGTACACTTCAACGAGGATGGCAGGAGTGTATCTGCTATTGCAGTGAATCACAATGACACCACCTATGCTATTCCAAACGAGGATGGTGGATTCACAGAATGGAGTATGGAGGATTCCAGCTTTATTCGTACTCATTCGACTGGCCATTCAGGTACCATTTCTTGCATCTCATACTCTAGCGACAGTAGCCGAATCCTTAGTGGAAGCAGTGATGGCGTAGTTATTGTCAGGTGGCGTGGGAATAGTACTGTAATTGAGCAATGGTCTGCGCCTTCTGGAATCTCAGATTGCTCATTTTCAGTAGATTCATCGTATATGGCGTGGACTTCTGGCTCCTCCCTTTGGGTACGACATCATGTAGAGGGCAACCCATTCCATAGCATACTCAATTTGAATGATGGTGAGATGGGCGTTGTCGATATTATGCGACTGCGGTTCAACGGAGATGGTACAAAACTGGCTGTACTGACATCAGGTTCCTCTCGTTCCATTGTTATCTATGATGTGACGGCAGGCGATGCATCGTGGCCAATGGAAGAAAAAATCGTGACTAATCACATCGGAGTGGACATCGCAATTATTCCTGATGGTTCTCTCATCGCCGTCTCCACACAAACCACACTGCTAACATTCTATTCACATACTCGGGCCGAACCTTTGGGTCAAGGTGGTGGAGTGGATACCGACCAGGATGGTGAGCCAAACAGTATTGACTCGGATGATGATGGGGATGGGATACCTGATTCCTTCGACATCATCTGTGTAACCGCTAAGGATTGTCATCTCTACCCGAATGAAGAATCAATCCGTAGGATTGGTGTACATGTCGATGGTCAGATTGTAACGGTCACTGATACCTTACACCTGAATTCAACCCAAAGCACTGCCATCCGTATTCTCGCATCGGATTCCAATGTGCAGGACTTTGTCGTAGATGTTGTAGAGGCAAATCTGATGCAGGAAATGCTGTGCTCACAACATGATGTTCAAG
The DNA here is from genome assembly GCA_964647665.1 of uncultured Candidatus Poseidoniales archaeon. Taxonomy (GTDB): domain Archaea; phylum Thermoplasmatota; class Poseidoniia; order Poseidoniales; family Thalassarchaeaceae; genus CAUZSM01. The sequence continues at coordinate 63,318 of CAZYIX010000002.1, read as the reverse complement.
ATGTGATGGGGAGGTGGGTATCGGGACTGACTATCGAGGGTCAGTCGTTTTCTGCAGATTCTGTGCATTGTTTCCTCAAAGGTGGATTGGAGGGGCGCACGACTCTTGACAAAACCACTATGATTGAGATTACCTGGACCATCAGGGGACGCATTGCTAATCCGGTGACTACTCCCTATAACGTCACTATCTCAGAAGGGATTCCTACTCCAGACCACACAGTAGCTTTGATAATTCCAGTATTCCCTGCTCACGTCACTATCGAGGACAGTTCCGGCTCAATACATTTCACAGAGATTTGGCATCGTCGAGGTGGAGATATCAATGTTGAACTGCAGCCGCTGGCTGAGGCAGAACCAACCCCGATTGAACTAGCCCTGGCTGCGGCGATTAGCTACTGGTATGTCCTGATTCTATGCATTTTTGCAGTCATTGCTCTGATGTTAGTATTGATGCGGAGTCGGGGTAAAATTGACTTTGAACTCGATGATGAATTTGAAGAAGAGTTTAACGATGAATCTGAAGAACATTATGATGATGAGTATGACGATGCAGACTATGTAGAGGACGGAGATGAGCAGGAGTGGTCGGATGAATATCAGCAGGAAGCCATGCCGTCACAGCCTGAAGTAAGGAGAAGGCCCACTCCCCCGCGTGCTGTACAGGCAGATATAGCGCGTAAATCAAGGAAACGTAGTCCGCCAAGGCCCCCACCCGATGAGAGAGTAACTACACCTATTCATGAACCAGAGCCCGAACCAGTACCAGTCAACAAGCCTGTGCGCCGTAGGGTCCGGAAGAAAAAGCAGGTTGACCATACACCTCAGCGCCTCTCAGAAATCGATGAGTCGATTGCTACACCAGAAGATATGGAAATTGAAGATGCTCTGTCACAGTTCACCGGAAAGAAACCGGGGACTAGAAGACGTCGAGTTAGGAAGTCGAAGTGATTGGTATTCAAGCGCTCAACAATTGTTCCCATTCCTGTAACCCACAAACCTCTCGAAGGAACAAATCCAATCCCTGCATGGCAGTTTCATCCAATTCATGGATGACTTCTCCAAAATACCTGTCCAAACGCTCGATGGAGAATCCACTGCGATTTGATGTTCTCTCGATCACCTGTTGTCTGAGAACAGAATCTTCTGAAAACATCCGTGCTTGCTTCAACAACATTTCATGAGCTAGCCTCACTTTCTCAATCGGAGCATCTCGATGTACTGCAAACACTCCAAATACCATGGGTAAACCAGTCATTTCTCTCCAAGATTTGCCCAAATCCATACGAATCAATTCCGGATGCCTAGCAGCCTCATCTAGCGCTCTATCTCCAATTAGAAGGGCACCGTCACATCTGTTGAGCATCTCTGCTAAATCAGGCCCCATTTCAACCGGGCGTGGCTCAAATCCCATTTGGCCGAGTAACCAAATCAACAATCTGCGACTAGTGGATGAATCTGAAGGCAATGCGATATCACGCATCATCGACGGGTCTCTATCGCCGAAAAGCACCACTGAGCCGACTTCTGCCTCAGATGCGATGCCTAGGCCGGGTAGTAGGACAAGTTGGTCGGCGTTGTCCGCGAAATCCGCCGCAGGAATCGGTGCGGTAAGACAATCCTTGCGGAGTAGGTGCCCTGTTAACCAGGCTGGTGGAGCAGGCAATACTTTCCATTCCTCTGGAAGGTTATGGTAGAGAGGGTCGCAGTTGACAAATGAAACCCGACCGATTACACGGTGCCAGTGCGATCGCATTTCGTCACCTCAGGCCATTGGCAGTACGGATAATGGCGGACGAGAGCCCCTATCTTCATCATCCTCAAATCGGCGGAATCTGGTGTAAATGGTGTTGCGTTGTACTGGAACCCCTCCTATATCTTGGATCAGTGATGCTAGATGTTGTCTGTCATCATCTAAGGCAGTGGTTGAGCCAGCAGCATGCATTATCTCCTCATGTCCAACAGTTCCATCAATGTCATCGGCTCCACCAATCAAAGCCAGTTCAGCAACATAGTCACCCAAATTCATTCTGTAGGCTTTGATGTGAGGGATATTGTCCAACATCAGGCGGCCAACCGCAATAGTTCGAAGAATTTCCACTCCGGTTGCTAATTGTGCTTCAGGCAATCTTGTCATATCTGGGAGGAATGGATAAGCGATGAAGCATTGAAATCCACCGCTGCGGTCCTGTTGCTCACGAAGTTGAATCATATGTTGCACACGATGCTCAATACTCTCGACAGTGCCAAAGAGCATTGTGCAGTTGGTGGGCAGCCCTACCTCGTGAGCAATGGCATGAATCTGCAGATATTCCTTTGAGGATTCCTTTCCGCGACAAATAATGTCGCGTACACCATCATCTAGTATCTCTGCTCCACCCCCGGGGAGGCTGTCGAGCCCGGCATGTTTCAGCCGTAGTAACGTATCTTTGACCGAGAGGCTGGAAATCTCAGCTACGTGTTTGATTTCGACAGCGGTTAGTGCCTTGATGTGCAAATTAGGATAAGCGGCCTTGGTCGCTGTGAACAACGATACATAGTAATCAATATCCCAATCAGGATGCAATCCTCCGACACTGTGTACCTCATCGATATTATCAGCCCATGGCTCAATGCGTGCAACATATTCCTCGATTGTAAGCGCATATGCGCCATTGGAATTCTTACCTCTCCTAAAGGCACAGAAACGACATGCAAGAGTGCAGACATTGGTTTGGTTGACGTGTAGGTTACTATTGAAGTACACTTCATCTGAAAATCTACTATGTTTGACTAAGTCAGCAAGTCTAGTTACAGCGGGTAAGTCAGGGTGCTCAAACAGCATAATGCCGTCTTGTAATGTGAGGCGCTCACCACGTACCAACTTCTGGCGAATAGTCTCTAGCCCTGGGGGAACACTGAGTTCACTAGCAGCACTATTTGTTAGACGCTGTTGCCAATCGGAATGGGAACCGGCCACATCCATAGTTGAGGTCCAAGACTTCTCCATGGCCATCCCGTATCAGACGAAAGGTCTGTGCGATAAAACTCCTTTCTGCCAACAAGATGCTATTCTAGCGGAAGTATCGACGTCTCAGGATTAGTTTCCTCAACTCGTCAACCCAAAATACAGTCGAACCGATAGCAAACAAAATGACCCACTCTATTGGTTCCAACGGCACGACCGAAAGCAACTCCCCCAGCTGAATCCCAATAAGTGGAACATTCAGTTCGGCACCAGAAACAATCAGTACAAGTAATGAGGCACTAAAAGCGAACGAAATGGTGATTGCCTTATTGTTGAAGATTCCCATAGCGAATATGCTTCTGTCCTTACTACGGCAATTCAGTACATTGAATAGTTGGAAGAAGATGAATAAAGCAAACGCTACAGTTTGGGCCTTGGCAAATCTCTGCTCGCTATCAGCCATCCAATTTGCTTCGGCCTCAGCATCACAATAGTTGCTACCTTCGCTGAACCATTCCACTTCGATAGAACCATCCCATTCGCTGCATGGCTCCCCTGTTACCATACCACCACCAACGAAGTAGAAGGCAGCAGTGGTACCAATTACCATTACTAGGCCAAGGAATACAATCAGCATCATGTCGTGACCATTGGGCAGAGACTCGTCTATAGGTCTCGGCGGCCGGTCCATCACGTCACTATGTCGTCTCTCAATCCCAAGAGCAACTGCTGGTGGACCATCCATCAGGATATTGATGACCAGCAGTTGGGTTGCTGTCAAAGGTAAATTCCAACCGAAAACGAATGTTGATACAATGACCAATAATACTGCAGCAACATTTGTAGAAATTTGATATCTCACAAAATTTCGAATATTCTGATACAACTTCCTCCCCTCCTCTACCGCGGCCACGATATTGGAGAAGTTGTCATCCTGGAGCACCATGTCAGAGGCATCACGCGCAACGTCAGTGCCTGAATTGCCCATGGCCACACCGATGTTTGCCTGCGAAAGGGCCGGTGCGTCATTGTCACCATCTCCGGTCATGGCAACAACATGCCCCATTGCCTGTAATCTCTCTACAATACGCAACTTCTGATCTGGAGTGACTCGGCTGAATACCTCTAGATTTTGTAGCCGCTCCCCTAATTCATCGTCACTGCACTCTCGTAACTCATTCCCACTCATGTGAATTGATTCTTCACTGACGATACCAATCTCACGTCCGACTGACATTGCAGTCATACGCTGATCACCAGTAATCATCATCACGCGAATACCCGCATGGTGGCACTTCTCTATTGCTCCCTTCACCTCGGGACGTGGTGGGTCCATGATACCAACAAGGCCGAGGAATACCAGATCCCGTTCCACCTCATCTTGCTCATCGATGTCTAGATCCTCTGGTAATTTGCGGCAAGTTAGAGCCAACACACGCAACGCGCGCGAAGCAAACTGGAGATTAGCCTCGCTAATCAAATCCTTGTGCTTTCCCTCAATAGGTACCAACTCCCCCTCCTCGTAGATATGCGTAAACAGTCCTACGAATGGGCCCAGTGCGCCCTTGGAAAACATCCAACGCTCTCCGTCATACTCATGAATGGTCGTCATGCGCTTACGAACTCTATCAAAAGTAAATTCACGGAATCTAGGGTGCTTGCGGCGAAATGAATCAACTGATTCACGTAATTTCCAACCAAAAACAGCGCAAGCTGAATCGGTAGGATCGCCTACCGCCACCCATTCACCATGTTCCTCTCTCACATTAGAATTCTGACATAGGAGAGAGCAAGCGAGGGCACGACGGAAGGCTGGGTCAGTATGCATCTCTGCCATCTGGTGCTCCAGAAGTTCCTCATCGTTGAGATTCAGACTACCAAAAGAGGGGTCGAATCCTCTACCAGTTACGGTATAGGATTCTCCATTTATGAATAGGGCCCGCACAGTCATTTCATTGCGGGTTAGTGTGCCTGTCTTGTCAGTACATATCACAGTCGTAGAGCCTAGTGTCTCAACTGCCTTCATTCGTCTGACAATTGCTTTTTGCCTTGCCATGAAGCGCATACCCATGGCCAGTGTGATGACTAGGATGATTGGCAAACCCTCGGGAACTATTGCAACAAAAATGGCCACAGCAATAAGGAATTGTTGCGAAATAACCGTGTAAAGGTCATCTCCTCGTGAGCCAGTAAACCAAGCATCAAGTACATGCAATGAAAGTAGGAGGACAGCAGTTGTGACAGCTATCCACCCGAGAAAGCGTCCAAGAGATTCCAGTTTTATCTCAAGAGGAGTCTTTGGTGTTGTAACATCTGAAATGCCACTGGCAATTCCACCCAATTCGGTATTCATACCAGTCTTGACAACTATTGCACGCGCACGCCCGGCCGCGCTTACAGTACCCATGAAAACCATATTGTTCTGATCTTGCAGAATAGCACCATCATCGGAGGTACCGAGGGTTTTGTGAATAGCATCAGATTCTCCGGTCAGACTGGATTCATCCACCCGATATTGATGCACAGAAAGTAGGCGGCAGTCTGCTGGAACATTGAGCCCCTCGTCTAGGAAAACAACATCGCCGGGAACAAGTTCCTCAGTACTCACCTTATGCTCAGTACCGTCTCTTAGAGCGATTGTATGACTCACTAGCAGTCGCTTGAGCGATTCCATCGCTTGTTCAGCTCGGGATTCCTGCAGAAATCCAAAAAATGCATTCAAAGTCAGAGCGATGCAAATGAATATGGGTGTTCCCGGCTCATTGCGTTCAAAGAAGAAGGATAGGAAAGCTGCCGCTAGGAGGAGATATACCATTGGATCTCTGAATTGTTCCATAAAGCGAATGAATGCTGGAATAGGTGGCTTGGTCTCCAACCTATTCAGGCCATACTGCTCTTGCCTCGTCGTTACTTCATTCGAGGATAAACCATCTTCATGACTCTCTAATCGTTCAAAAACCTCATCGATTTCCAGCGTTTGCCAGGGTACATTCTCTGCAGATTCCGACTTAGCATCCGCTGGCATACAGCACTATGGTTTGACACGGCACCTATATGATTGTCCGTATGAGGCACCACAGAACCCATACACAGATGCTGATTAGCATAACCGCATCATTCACAATCCCTGCACCTGTGGATTAACCATGGCCGACCGCGATGGACCTTACATCTCGGCTGATAAGTCCCTGCCTGAACTGACTATCAGGGCGCTTGTGCTTGGGGTCATTCTCGGCGCTTTCATGACAGCAGCCAACACATATCTTGGATTGTACATTGGGATGACAGTATCCGCTTCTATTCCAGCAGCGGTGATGTCAATGCTCGCTTTGCGTCTGTTCCGATTCAAGGATGTGAACATTCTCGAGAACAATATCGTCCAGACCATGACGTCAGCCGGTGAGAGCCTTGCGGCTGGAGTGATTTTCACCATGCCGGCTCTACTAGTCATGGGCCATGAAATGGACTTGCTGACAACATTCATCGTAGCAGTGCTCGGCGGTGTACTCGGTACAATATTCACTATTACACTCCGCAGAGTTTTCATCGTTGAGGAGGCTTTGCTCTATCCGGAAGGAATCGCCTGCGAGGAGGTACTCATTGCAGGTGAAAAAGGTGGCTCTTCGCTCATTGTTATCCTATACGCGCTCGGACTTGGCGCAATCTATGGGTGGTTCGTCAAGGGATTCGAAATCACTCAGACAAAGGTGTACGGAGCAGTCGACATAATCGGTGATAGAATCTATCTAGCCGCTGACCTATCGCTAGCATTAGTGTCTGTAGGCTATATCGTTGGACTCCGCATTGCTTCGTACATCTTCCTTGGAGCTGTGATAGGTGTGGTGTTAATCACTCCGATTTATGGGCTTGTCCACGGGTGGCCATCTGGATTTGGTATCGATATTGCTCATGGCTTTGAGTCACTATGGCTTTCTCAAATCAGATTTGTCGGAGTTGGCTGTATGGTTGTAGGTGGAATCTGGACACTCTGGTCTATGCGTAGAACAATCATACAAGGCATTCTAAAGGTTCGTACTGCGGATTTAGGTGGGGATGAAGAAGCAGTATTGCGCACTGAGAAAGACCTTCCAATGAATAAGATGGTTATCGTGATTATTGTCATTGTAGCGTTGACCTTCGTGTTTTACTATGCTAGATTGTATACGGAAGGGGCTTCCTTGCTTCAGGCCGGAGTTTTGGCAATTGTCGGTTCACTATTCCTTGCCTTAACCGCCTTCTTCTTCTCAGCAGTTGCTGGATATATCGCGGGAGTTGTTGGCTCGAGCAATTCACCTGTAAGTGGAATGACTATCGCTACACTCATGGCAACTTCTCTAGTTGTGTGGATATTCGGTGATTTGATTCTCGGCATGGGAACCGACGAACTGATGTATGCGACATTACTGATAGCCAGTATAGTCGCAGTCAACGCAGCAATCGCGGGAGATGTGATGCAGGACCTAAAAACAGGTCATCTGGTAGGAGCGACACCATGGCGCCAGCAAATAGCTGAGATCATCGGGGTAATTGTAGGCGCCATCATTGCCCCATTGACGCTACAAGTACTCAATGAAGTCTACCGCATTACCCCAACCTACTGCGCTGAGAACCCACACCCCGAACTAGGCTGTACGAAAGTGCTTGCTGCACCACAAGCGGAGATTATCGGTACTCTGATTGAAGGAATATTTGGTGGCACCGTGAACTATCCCATGTTGGCTTTGGGTGCGCTGATTGCAGTGTTGATTATTTGGAAAGGGCTACCGGTGATGTCAGTGGCAATTGGCATGTACCTACCATTCTACCTATCTGCAACAATATTCCTCGGAGGCCTGCTGAGTCACTTTGTCATACGAGCTGCTCACCTTCGCATAGATGGTACGCTTTCTGGTGAGCCCAGTGAAGATGCAAAGGAAGCAGGTTCAAAGATATCATCGAGGGGACTGCTATTGTCGGCTGGCATGATTGCAGGCGAAGCAATCATGGGTGTGTTGATTGCACTATTGATAATATCAGGAATTTCCCCGGGTGGTGCTTGGGGTTTGCTTGAGATGCTAGGACCAATTCTATCGATCGGTTTCTTCGGTTGGTTCTTCTTAGTATTCACTTGGTTGGCTACCCGTACCATGCCCGAATCACCTAGTGGTAAAGGAAACCTAGTACTAGACTGGATTGCCGTTGCTATCGACGGTATTCGTCGATTCATCTCTAGTTTGAAGCCACCAGAGTCCTCTGAAGATGCGTTGTAATGACGCCGAGGCAGTTCGGCAACCCTCAAAGACCCTCCACCGAGGCAGGTATCGATTGACAACTGGGGTGTGAATCTTGACGGAGCGAGGCATGGGGTTGGAACTGAACGAACTGCTGGACATGGCGAAGCGTTGTCGCCGCAACATCGTTGAGATGACCAGTGCGGCTAATGCTGGACATCCGGGCGGCTCGCTATCGGCAATAGACATTCTTTGTGCATTGTATGGAACTCGCCTAAGAGTGGATGTTGGCGACCCGCAGTGGACAGACCGTGACCGATTCATCATGAGTAAAGGTCATGCCAGTCCGGGTATGTATTCGATTCTGCATGAGAGGGGTTTCCTCTCCTCCGAGGACCTTATGACGTTTCGAGAACTTGGTAGCCCCTGCCAAGGTCATGTGGATATGAAATGGTGTCCTGGGGTGGATTTCTCCGCTGGCAGTCTAGGAATGGGCCTGTCATTTGGGATCGGTGTAGCACTCGCTGCAACGATGCAAGACAGCGAGCGCACCGCTTGGGTCATGTTGGGTGACGGCGAATTGCAAGAGGGACAGATCTGGGAAGGTGTGATGGCAGCCACGCACCTTGAAGTTGGTAATCTGAAAGTATTTGTCGATAGGAATGGGATTCAAAATGATGACTTTGTCAATGAGCAAATGCGTATTTTCGATGTTGCAGAGAAGTTCGCTGCCTTCGGATGGAATGTAAAGGAAATCGATGGACATGATATGCAGCAAATCTGTGATGCAATTGCTTGGGCTGATTCAATCGATGAAGGGCCATGCTGTGTCATTGCCCACACTGTGAAGGGTAAGGGTGTGTCATTCATGGAGAATAACCCAGCATTCCATGGTATGGCGGCAAACCCAGAGCAACTAATTGTTGCAAGAGAGGAGTTATCATGAGTGGAATTAGCACTCCTGGTGCCTCACGCGATGGGTATGGTGCTGCTTTGCTCAGACTGAGCGAGGACCCACGTGTTGTCGTGTTGGAGGCCGACCTAGGCAAGTCGACCAAGTCATGCCATTTCAGAGTCAAGTTTCCCGAGAGAACGGTTTGTGTGGGAATTGCTGAGCAAAATATGATGCTTGTAGCGGCAGGAATGGCGACGAGTGGATTCATTCCATTCGCCTCGACTTTTGCGATATTCACAGAACGTGGGTATGAGCAAGTTCGAAACGGGATTGCTAGACCAAACATCCCGGTGCATATTTGTGGAAGTCATGGTGGAATCCACACAGGAACTGATGGTAGCAGCGCACAATCAATCGAGGATCTAGCCATCTATCGTACTCTTCCAAATTTGACCGTCATTCATCCGTGCGACGATTACTCGGCTGAGGAGTTGACCGTTCAATTGCTAAATCATCGGCAGCCATCGTATACTCGTACAGTTAGAAATAAAGTGAAACGGACGTATAATGAGGAGACTGTAACCAATCTGCGCATCGGCAAGGGTTCTGTTCTGCGCGAGGGTGCAGATGTAGCGATAATAGCTTGTGGAGTCTTGGTAAACGAGGCTGTTGCAGCTGCTGAAGTTCTGTCGCAGCAAGGCGTAGAGGCTACAGTTGTGGACATGCACACTTTGAAACCTCTGGATGAAGGACTAATTGCTAGCCTCGCTGCTAAATGTGGTGCATTCGTTACTGCGGAGGATCACTCAATCATAGGTGGGTTGGGTGGTGCAGTTGCAGAATCTCTATCATCAACTCACCCCGCCCCATTAGAACGAATTGGTGTATCTGACAGATTCGGTGAATCGGGTGGTGCTGATGAGTTGCTAGAGATGCTCAAAATGAAATCTACTGATATTAGCGAGGCAGCACTACGTTGTATCGCTCGAAAGTGAGTGCCCACTTACAAGAAGACCAAGTCGGCACAGCCTTGATGAGTGAGTGCAGGCTGAGGCTAGGCGGAGGGGATGAGATGGATGAGGTCGATGATAGGGTGAAACTACTTCTCGACGGCGGGCTATCTGCCGAGGAGATTGCAGATGACCCTATGTTGGCAAGCCTCGCAGAACGTATCTACGGCTCTGATTTTCTAGATGATATCGGCATCTCACGTGGCGCTACCAAGCGCGCACTTGTAGAGCAGTTGAGTGAAGATGACATCCTCATTGATGACCTTCCAGAGGGTGATTTACCTCCGCTGCCAATGCCTGGTGATATGCCACCCGACCCCGAAAATCTGCTCGACTTGGAAGCTGAAGGAGGGCGCAAACGGATTCTCTCTCGAATTGTATTCGGTGGGATTGGTATTGTTACAGTCCTCACCAACCTATTCTATGGATTGGGACATTTCCTATCATTATGTGACGATGGCCATGTATCATGCACTGAGAACCTAAAATTGAATTGGTTGGATATTCATCATATCTCTGACCACATCGCATGGAGCCCAGTTGGGTCGATTGGAATACCTGACATTGCTCTTGCGATTATTTTCGTCGCCATACTTGGCACTGGATTCATTGGCAAGCGCCAATAATCAGTACATCCGACCCAAATGTTGGCGGCGGGTAGTCATCTGACCGGTTACAATGCACGGTCGCTCTGAATCAAATGGTGACAGTGAATCACCTAGAACGGTTAGTCCGGTTGCTTTCTCAAGGACTTCAGCATCAGCATCACTACCACAAAATGCGATTTCGTAGAACATGCCATCTTCCACTGGTGAGTCAAGTGAGTCAAGAGTTTGAATACTGTTCGACCTGAATGCAGAGGTTCTTTCGGAGAGTATATTGTGAATTGCCGCTAGTTCCGCATTAACTCCGCTAACAATTTCATTGAGCGGAATTGGCGATTTTCCTCCAGTTCTGCGAGCAGCCATTGCTACCCCCTGTTCAACATCCCTAGGCCCAATCTCTAATCTCAAAGGCACGCCCTTGATTTCCCAATCCCAATACTTCTGGCCGGGGCGAAGGTCACGGTCGTCCACCTTAATTCGATAACCATCCTCTTTGAGAGCTTTTTCAATACCTGAAACTGTTTGTGCAACCTCTTCGGATGCATGCGCAGCTATCGGGATGATTACTACTTGGATGGGAGCAACACTTGGTGGGAAAATCAGACCGTTATCATCGCCATGAGTGCCAACAACAGAACCAAGCAAGCGTTCCGACATGCCATATGTAGTCTGATGACAGTACTTCTGCTCGCCGTCTGCAGCCTCATAGGTAAGCTCGAATGCTTGAGCCCATTGGTCTCGATAATGATGAACTGAGGCTACCTGCAATGTTCTGCCGTTAGGCATCAATACATCGATTGCAATGGTGTACCATGCACCGGGGAAGGTGTCCCAGACCGGGCGCTTGGATATCATCACAGGCAAACACATGGCCTCCATTAATCGGCTTACGATCTCGAGATCTTCCTCAATCTGTCGAGTTGCATCATCTTCGTCAGCATGGGCCGTGTGGGCCTCAAAGAAGTGTATTTCGCGCACTCGGATGAATGAACGAGTCTGCTTTGTCTCATATCGGAACGTATTGACAATCTGATAGGTCTTCAACGGCAGGTCGGCATGGCTACGCACCCACAATGCGAATAGGGTGTACATTGCTGTCTCAGAGGTTGGTCTAAGGAACATTGGCACATCGAGGTCTGTTTCCCCAGCATGTTTGACCCAATAGACTTCTTTGGTAAAACCGGCGTCTTCCTCGTCGATACGTAATTCGGAAGGGTCAACGCCGGCTTGACGCGCTGCTTTTAGGCGGGCGACTAAACGATTCTCTTTTTCTAACAGGTCCTCAGGAATCAACAGCGGGAATCGCACCTCATCGTGTCCCGTCGCTTCCATCTCTGCATGAGTGAGGGCATCGATGCACTTCATCGACTTCCAGCCATATGGCCTCCATACATCCATTCCTTTGATTGGATAGCGCTTATCGACTAGTTCAGCAATTTCGACGATAGCGGGGTACCACGCGTTGAAATCCTCCTTTGGAGGGATGCCGCGCTTGGCCTTGCCATGGTCGCCCATGATTGCTCTCGCCTGTCGAATAGGCTTCAATGTGACGCAGCAGCAGGGCAGTTCAACCGGTGATAATGAGGTCAATTGCCTTACACATCTCGATTTCATCGGCTGCTACTTGAACAGAACCATCAGAATGAACGATGTGGGCACGTGGAGTCGATGAGTCTCGCACCTGTTCCATCAGATTGGCAACGACTGCATCTACGCCATACTCAGTAATTTGCTCTCTAGCACGTTCATACAATTCACTCACTTCTATGCCTGTCTCGAGTTTGAAACCAATACGAGTAGCTCCTTCGACATGAGTAGCGAGCTCCCGAATATGCTTGGGTCCTGGCTTTAGAGATAAATCCCATGAGTCAGCCCCACTAGCCTTCTTACCTTGTTCTGCAGGAGTATAGTAATCAAGAACCGCAGCAGCATGTATCCAGCATTCAGGTGCTGATTCCTTAGCCACTGACAGAACAGCCTCCAGCATCTCATCCGGCGAGCCGGCTCTGATGACTTCGGGCAACTCGAAGGAAGGTGAAGCTGAGGTTTTGCCCGCAATGCATAGCACTTGATGACCTACCCGATGCAGATGCTCAGCGATAGTCCACCCTGTGGCACCACTACTGGCATTCTGTATAGCACGCACCGCATCTATAGGTGCCCTATTTGCTCCAAGTGTGATAGCCACTCGTTTGCGATCGGGTAATGCTGAGTTGACAAAGTTACACAGTTCAGCAACGACATCAACTGGCTCAGGCTGCTTCCTTCGACCCTCCTGGTCTGGTCCTACCATGCATCTAACACCGGTTGTTGAAGCAGAATCAAGCAGTGAACTCGTAACCGGGTCATCAAAGAGGTCATTGTGCATAGATGGAACAAGCATGACTGGAACACCTCGACCTCGAGCGGCTGACATTGCCATCAGCAATGGAGAATCCATCATACCATTGACGAATCGCGCGAGCAAATTCCGGCTAGTAGGACTGACCAGCACCGCATCGAAGTTCTCCAGTTGAGACATTTCAGGCTGCCAATCGGTCAATACCTCACATTTGCAGGCCCAACCTACCGCAAGAGGTGTGATCACCTTACATGCGGCTGGAGTCATGATTACGGTCAATTCTGCGCCATGCCTACGCAATTCCCTGCCGAGACGCACTGCTTCTGTAGCTGCAATTCCACCACTGATGCCGAATAGGACCCTGTAGCCCTGTAGCGCATCTCCAAGACTAGTCACGCCGGTGTCTGCAGTGTTGGTCATCAATTTGAGCGGCAATGCACCCATTCATCAAACCTATTACGAGACCGGGGAGCCGAAATTACGATTTCACTCGACTTGCTGCGCAGGCCTATGGCAAGAGCTGAGCAGACTGGTGAATTGGCCGCAGCACACCGGCAAGTAGGTTGGATGTTCATCTTTACAGTCGGATTAGTTCTATTCCTGATTTCGGTTGATTTGGCCTCAATGCCACAATTGTCATCGCTTATCATATTGCTAATCCCAATAGGCATTGCATCGATACCTGTTTCTTGGGGATTCATCCAACGTAGGTCATGGGGATTGGGATTCATGCTAGTCTCGTGGTTCGGCCTAACTGCAGTTGTTGGCATACTAGCTGTAGTCGACCTCAGTCAAGGCCTCACATCGGATCGGTGGTCATTGGTTCAGGCGGCCTTGCTGCTATTCCTGACCTGGTCGATGTATCAGCGCACAAAATTGCTTCGACATCCCATGTTTGCTGCATGGTATCATGGACACTCAACTACGATGCTGTCATCAATTCCACTGGCAGCGGGGGAAATTCTTGCTTCGTGCCCACATTGCTCATCATTGTTAGCAATACAACCGGAAAGGTTGGATAAAGGTGAAAAGTGTCCAAACTGCCACGAAGGGCTGATTCTAGAGGAAACTATCGTTGCTCTCTCCGAAGAGGAATAGCCTCAGCGATGTGCCAGAGTGAGATTCTTCCACATGTCCTCTGGGACTTCCATAGAGAGCCTCAATCCACCCATTGCTCCTAAATGAGTCGGGTCATCGACGGTCATTACAACAACTTCGCCAATATCGGACAGTCGCTCTTCAATCATAGCACCTAGCCCAGTGATTCCACTACCTCCACCAGCCAACACAATATTACGGCGGAATGAATCCTGATATTCAGGATTTGAACTGGCAATGAGTGCTTTGACCTCGTTTGCTATCGGTTCAACAATAGCCTCACAGGCAATTTCAATACACTCAGTGATATCTAGCGACATTGCCTTTCCTTCAATCGAGAAGTCAACAATAATCGGATCATCAGGTACAGACTTGCCTACGTAGGAGAATTCTTCCTTCCAGCGCCTAGCCATGTCCTTGGTGACTTGTGCTCCAACATATTTGCGCTGAATCTCCTCAATGAGTCGTGCGTCAATCGCATCTCCAGCATAGCCTATATGTGACTGGTCATCTGGACTCGGAATGGTTCCGTAAACCCGGCAAAGGTCAGTAGTTCCAGCACCGATGTCAATGACTAGAGTGTGATCCAACTTGTCAAGTGCATAAGCAACAGCAAAGGGTTCGGATATAATCATGCAAGCATTGACGCTACCGGCTGCGGCGTCAAAAATCGATGACTTGTCTACATGGGAAGCCTCGGCAGGCGCACCGATGACGGCAACCACCCTGTCGAAATCCTCAGGATCGGCAAGGCCAATCATGTGAGTGATGAAATGAGCAATGAACTTCTTATCCTCTGGTGTATCTTTAATCACACCATGCTCTAGAGGACGAAACAAATTCAATGCCAGTCGATTCTTCAGGGCTTCCTCGCCAAAAAGCACGTCCCGCTTGAGGAAATTTTTCGCTATCTGGTCCTTTGGGGTACCAATTACCGTCAGTACCTGCTCATCATGGCTATCTGAAGATACCACGACCGAGCGGAAGGTACCTAAGTCAACACCAATGTAGAGAGTATCGTCAGCCATACGTTCACCGTTAGATTTGGCCGGTCCTATCCGGTATTTCAACAATACCACTCCAACCATGCCTAACACAAGTGCACGGTGGGGGAATCAAAGCCAGTGCTGACATTGCTCACACCACCATGCTTCGTGTTGTTGGTATAGTGGAGTGAGTGAGCCGCAATCGGGACATTCCTTGGTGACTTCTTCTCCAAAAATGTCCAGCACCATTCGAATATGATCGGCGTCAGTGATTCCAAGGTTCTGTCGCATTGCCCATAGTAATTGGTCCTCACTGGGTGTAATGATGCCATCGGCAACAACTAGCCTGACGGCCTGATGATAATCCTCGTACATTTGTACCTCATCGGGGTCGAGTACCACACCCAATTTCTCAGCAACCATATTTTTTCCACCTGGATCATCTACAAAGATAACCAAAGATTCTGGCTGTAGCGAACTACTTCTCAACTCGAAGGATATTGAAGACCCATCGTTCTGCGCATGCACCAACTTGCTGCGCCGATTGATTATCGATGCGATATTACGAGCCGTATCCTCCAATGTTCGACCTCGGCGCCAACCTAGCGAATCATCCTCATTGTAAACGTAGAATTCAGTGCCATATCCAGGATATTCAATACGAATTTCCTCTCCACCATCAAATGTGTTGTCAGTAAGATGAACCGAACCAACCTGAGTTTCGAGGAGGTTGTCATCATCGTCGAATGAAATCATCAATGGTTTACGTTCTTCCTCTGCAGGATTGTGATGCCCTTGCATTCCATCAAACCACTTCGATTGCAAGCGCTTCAGCCCTGCACTTTGCGCATCACTCAACTCGCTATCAATGCCAAGAACGCGCGCCAATCCAGTCCCTGATTCCATCTCTCGCTTGAACTCTGCAACTTTCTCAGATTGATTCTTAATCGAGTCCAAGTGGTTAGTGTCTGGTGCCGAATAGTCTGGGTCCCGCCATTCGTAACTGCACTTCTGACATACCAAAAATCCAGGTAACGTGGAAGGAGATTTATCTCCACCACAGCGGGCGCAATCTCCACCTTCGGTGTAGTCTAAGTTCTCCTTGGCTTGCCGCCTGCCTTCGCGTGGTGACCACTTCGCCATAAGTATCGACCCTCACTTGAGGCATATCAGTCTATTGCGGAACTGCCGCTCAATCGCAGCGTGATAGAATGGTGGCGATCCCCATTCCACCGCCAATGCACATAGTCGCGAGGGCATAATCTCCGCCAACCCTTTGCAATAATGTGGCGGCCTTACCTGTAATCCTTGCACCACTAGCACCTAGGGGGTGTCCAATTGCAATCGCCCCGCCATCGATATTGATTCGATTATCGTCAGCCTCCAAGCCTAACTCTTGTAAACATGCTAGAGATTGAGAACTGAATGCCTCATTCAATTCTATAACGTCGATGTCGTCAAGAGTCAATTCTGCTCTCAGCAGTGCCTTCTCAGTTGCTGGCACTGGACCAATGCCCATGATTTCTGGTGCAACTCCCGCTACCGCAGTACTCTCAATTGCTGCTAGTGAATTCAAACTATTCTCAGCAACATAATCTGCAGTACAAACGACGGTAAAAGCCGAGCCGTCGGTAAGAGGCGATGAGGTAGCTGCTGTTACTGTGCCATCATCCTTGAATGCGGGTAGTAATCCAGCCATCGATTCCAACGATGTCTCACCACGAATGCATCCATCATTACTTACTGTATGTTCAAGATTGGACACCGGGGATATCTCAGCATCAAACCTACCGGAATCTCTTGCATTGGCGGCTTTCTGATGGCTGTGAAGGGCGAATTCCTCCTGAGCATCTCGCGAAACATCATAACTTGCTGCCAGATTCTCAGCGGTTAGTCCCATTGCGATATACGCCTCCGGAAATGATTGCTCAAGTCCGGGATGTGGGCTGCGCTGCCAACCCCCTCGCTTGATGCGACTCATTGATTCAACCCCACCACAAAGGAAAAGTTCGCCAGAGCCAATAGCCATAGCACCAGCCGCATCATGGATAACCTGCATTGAGGACCCACATAGTCGGTTGGTAGTTGCCCCGGGTACACTGGTAGGCAATCCCGACATGTATGTCGCAATCCTACCAATATTCAGGCCCTGCTCACCCTCTGGGTATGCACAACCCAACATTAGATCCTCAACTTGTGCGCTATCTATACCAGACCGCTCTATTACCGCAACAGCAACTTGCCCAGCGAGATCCTCAGGCCTGAAATCGGCCAACTCACCCTTGTGTGCACGATGGAAGGGCGACCGCGCATAACCAACGATGACGCCTCGCATGATTCGCCGACACAGCGCTCTCCCATAATCATTCATCAGTTCACTCCAAGAGTTTCCATGTGGTGATAGAACGGGTTATGAAGGGATGTCGGGTCGGCGGCACCGATGATACGAGACTGCAACACACACGGCTTCTTTGACGGACACAACTGCCCTGCATGCAACAATGAGGGCAAGTTCATCATGAGTGATAGGGAGAGGGATATCCTAGGCCGCCGAATGGCGGGTATTCTCAGACACTTTCCAGAGAAATTTGACCTAGATATGGACATCAACGGCTGGGTCGATGTTAGAGAAATGGTCGAAGCATTGCGAAATAGGGACCGTCGCATGCATTGGCTACGCCCCCATCACATTCGAGCGGTCAGTGAGACTGACCAGAAGGGGCGCTACGATGTACGCGGGGATATGGTGCGAGCCACTTATGCGCATACTGTTGAAATTGAGTTGGACCTACCTACTGATAGTACACCAGATCTGCTATATTTCCCCTGCGCTCCTGAGAATGAGGCACATTTGCTAGAGCACGGTATCAAGCCAGGTGACCGCAAGTACGTCCACCTATCCAAATCTGTTACTGCTGCATCGGGAGCAGGACATGTGCATCATCACCGACCTTCTATAGTTGAGGTTGATTGTATTCGTATGGAGGCAGATGGAGACACAATTTTCCATGCGGGCACTACTGTATTCCTCACAGAAGAAGTTGATCCCCGATACTGTAGTATCGTTGAAGATGATCACCCCGAAATTGTGGTTTGCATTGCAGAGTGGGAAGCTGAAGAAGCAGAAGCAGCAGCCGAAGCAGCAGCCGAAG
>CAZYIX010000002.1:0-44975 GCA_964647665.1 uncultured Candidatus Poseidoniales archaeon | reverse complement strand
ATTGCAGAGTGGGAAGCTGAAGAAGCAGAAGCAGCAGCCGAAGCAGCAGCCGAAGAACAGGAATGATTAGCATTTCGAGCCACATTCGGGACAGAAGTCGAGATCAGTCGGCAAGGCTGCATCGCAAACACTGCATATCCCCTCGACAGTTGTGACTTCCACGTCCTCCTTTGTTGCAACAAGGCGGACAGCGTGTTCTTGCCGTACCGGAGTGACCCCCGAGTCCTCTCGCAAATTCCACTCGGCTTGGAAGGCAAGTGCCTCTTGCAATGTCACCTCTAGATTGGCTAGGCGCTTCAGGTCCTCCTCACGACCTGAGTTCTCCGCGTCGACCCATTCCATCTGCAACCATTTGCGAAAATCTTCAATGGTTGCTTCGCTCATATCTATTCGACAGGGCCACTCCTCATGAATCGTTGGGCGCCACCCCTTTGAATGAGAGGCCCTGAGAACCAAATGGAGAGAGGCATGGGTAGAGTCATCGTGAAACTAGGTGGCGGGTTGATTACCGACAAAACCAACCTGTGCACTGCCCTCCCAGAAAGGCTCTCGGAACTTGCAATTGCTATAGCAGCGATATGCGACACGGGCAAACAAGTCGTCCTAGTCCACGGTGCAGGCTCATTTGGGCATCTTAGAGCTAAGGACTGGCAATTGGCTGACGGTAGGCAATCTGAACTGGAGAGTCAACATACAACAGATGGGTGTAGTAGTCAAGATGAGGCTGTGGAGATGGTGCGTAGTGAAATGGACATACTAAATGGCCATGTAATCGACGCATTGGCCGCTGTAGGCCTCAATTGCATCATTCATCCACCTCGTGACTGGGTTGAAGGGACAGGTCCTTCATTTACGGGAAATGTGCAATTATTATCCTCAGATAGCGAGGATGTACAGGTGACTTTTGGCGATGTCGTCGCAGTTGCAGGAGATCGTGAATTTGGCATTCTTTCTGGCGATGACCTAGCATTTCGACTCTCTACTGAACTGCCCAATGTCGAGGCGTTGATTTTTGCTCTCGGTGATGTTGCGGGTCTGATGGATGTAGCCCCGGGAGCTGATGTGGCGACGTTGCTCGAGGAATGGTCCTCATCAGATTCGTTTGAGGGGCACCATGAAGAAGCGATTGATGTGACGGGAGGGATATTCCTGAAAGTTGCAAGGGCGGCGTCTGCTGCTGCCACAGTTCCTGCGGTTTGGTTCGTAGATGGCAGACATCCCGACCGAATTGTCTCAGCAGCGTGTGGTGAGCAGCCTATCGGAACTAGAATCAGGTCTTGAATCGGCTGTTTTACAACCCCTCATCGTCATAACCCCCCATGCGCTCGCATAACTTGAGGGGACTCTATGGGCTCGCAGGACTCCGATTCCGCTGTTGGAGATAGGCTTGAAGCCATGGGTTATGAGTCATTGCAGTCCGAGATGATGTCAGAATCACTCATCGTTGTTAATGAGGAGGACCAAGTGCTCGGTTCGATGGACAAATTGGGCTGCCATCTTGGGGACGGAGTGTTGCACCGAGCCTTCTCAATCCTGCTTTTTGACGAAAATGATAGACTGTTGGTGCAAAAAAGGGCCAGCGACAAGATTACCTTCCCCAGTGTTTGGGCAAATAGTTGCTGTAGTCATCCCCTGAATAATGATACTGAGAGTGATGGAAATGGTGTCAAGAATGCTGCTGTTAGGAAAATGTCACAGGAGTTGGGGGTTGCCGAGGGTAAAGTGCATCTTGACGAAATTTTCCCCATTACTCGCATGCTCTATAGAGCGCGACAGGATGATGATTGGGTTGAGTATGAACTCGACCACATACTGTTTGCACGGACTAGTTCCGACTTACCGATGCAACCGAATCCAAATGAAATATCGGAACTTCGATGGATTAGCAGAGACGAACTTGATGATTGGATTAGCAATGGTCCAGATGACGGAGGTATTGTCGCACCGTGGTTCCGTTGCATCGCCGAACAGATACTTCCAGAATGGTGGCCAAATCTTGATGGGGTACCATCAATGGCCGATGACCTAATCCGAGATATGGGCGATGTCAGCCATTCAGTAGGTAAACCGAATGGCGGTGATGGCGATGCGGATGACCTTATGGCTAGTCTTTCCACACATCGAGCTGAGGTCGAGCAGCGAGTTATTGCAGCACTATCGAAGTCAGAATCGAGCACTCTCAGGGCTGCTATGCTGCACCTGATTGGAGGTGGTGGCAAGAGGCTAAGGGCGATATTGCCTTGGCTAGTTGCTGATGCTCTAGAATGCGCACATGACGGGCATTATGACCTAGGTGCTGCGATTGAAATAATTCATAATTTCACCCTAGTGCACGACGACATCATGGATAATGATGCTATTCGACGTGGCCGACCATCCGTTCACGTGGCATTTGACGAGCCCACTGCGATCAATGCAGGTGATGCAATGCTGGCAGTGTCTTTTGAGGTGCTGGCTGGTAGTCAGCATATTGACGCTAATCATTTCCGAACGCTTGTGCAGATAATCGGCGCGATGGTACGCAAGGTCAGTGAAGGCCAGCAGATGGATATGTCATTTGAAGGAGAGGACTCTGTTACAGAAGAAGAATACCTCGCAATGATTTCAGGTAAAACTGCTGCAATGTTCACAACCTGCGCAAGTGCAGGGGCATTGCTGGCAGATGCCGACGCCTCCACAATTAACACATTAGCTGAGTGGGGTGAAAACGTCGGTTTATGTTTCCAGTTGATGGATGATCTCATCGATGTTACAGGTGATTCAGTCACTTTGGGTAAACCAGCCTGTAGTGACATTGTAGCGGGTAAGCGCACACTCATTGCGATTCATGCCCTACAACAGGATGTTGCCGTACTGAGTTCTTTCGAACACGCCTTTGGTTCCGATAACGATGCATTGGATCGCGATACTCTCGACGCAATTGTTAGTGAATTGCAGAATAGTGGCTCTATTCCTTATGCTAGAGAAAAGGCAATGCAATATCATTCGGCTGCACATGCTTGCTTGGACAGATTGCCCCAAACTACTGGAAGTAAGGTTTTGCGAGCCCTGACTGACTTCCAGTTGACCAGAATTAGTTGAGTCATTCTTCTTCAAGAATTTCCTCAACAGCCTTTCCAGCCCCAAATATCGAGGCGACTATTGCTGAAATCCAGTCGACCATGTGGCATCGTTGCGATGTGATGACATCAAGATTGGGTTAATCCGAGTAATAGGTCTCGCCCGGAACTTCAGGCTTCATTCCCTTACGTTCTCGAATTTCTCCAACAATCTTCTCTAGAAGATGCGTAGGCAATTCTTGGAATCCACTATTCTCAGTATTCCATATCGCTCGGCCTTGAGATGCAGCGCGAATATCATTTGAAAATCCGAATGTCTCTGCGACAGGAACTGTCCCAATCACAGTTGTAACATCTCCATCAGCCGGCATGTCCTCGATGACGCCACGACGCTGAGTAACCTCGCGAGTAACACCACCGAGCCAGTCGTTTGGTACAGAGACAAACAATTTCTGCATTGGCTCCATGATTACTGTTTTCGCTCGAATCATTGCACCTCGAATCGCGCTGCGCATCGCCGGAATACTCTGAGCGGGGCCGCGGTGTATGGCGTCTTCATGCAATTTGGCATCGACTAGGCGGGCATACATACCCATCACTGGCTCTCCAGCGAGCGGACCACCTTTGCAAACCTCGTTGAATGCCTCGATTAGCAACTCCTTGGTCTCGTGAAGACCCTGAATACCCTTCGTGTCATTGACGAAAACATTGGTTCCGTTTATGGCGTAAATCTTGCGCATAACATCCTTGTCCATTCCGTATTCGCCAAACTTTCGGCCTACTTCCTTTGCATCGTTTGGTCTGACTGTGCCTTCACCGAACTCACCTTCACGTAATGCTGCAATCACTTCATCTGGAAGTCTTTCAACCTCGATATAGAAGCGGTTGTGTCGATTAGGTGACTTACCTTCAAAGGGTCTTTTGCGATTTTCGCCGCGTAGAGATTCACGGTAGACCACAATCGGTTCTGAAACATTGACCTTGATTTTCTGCTCTTCCTCAATTCGATAGGTTGTAATCTCTAGATGTAGTTCACCCATACCGGCTAGCAGAGCTTCACCGGTCTCTTGATTGGTTGTAACAACAAGGCTAGCATCGGCTTTGGCAAGTGAGCGCAGTGCATCGATGAACTTGGGCAAATCTTTCATCGATTGTGGCTCAACTGCTACAGTGACTACCGGCTCAGAGTAATGCCGTATTGCCTCAAAGGGCACGATATCTGGGTCCCTAGCAATAGTGACACCAGCAGCAGCACTGCGGATTCCAGTCAGGGCGACAATATTGCCGGCAGAAACTTTCGGGACAGGAATGCGGTCGCCTCCGACCATCATACTGACTTGTTGTACTCTCTCAGCCTTACCTCCGCCGATTCCCCACAACTTCTCTCCCTGACTAACGGTACCTGAATAGATTCGACCAACTGCGACTTCTCCTGCATGTGGGTCCATCCAGATCTTGGTGATCATGATAGCAAGAGGTCCTTCTGCATTACATTCCATCATCGATTTACCAAATTCTGATTCAAGTTCTCCAGTCCAAATATTGGGTATACGATACTTCTGAGCATTCAAGGGTCCAGGTAACTTACTGACAGCCATGTCAAGCAATACTTCGTGAACAGGAGCGCGTCCCGCTAGTTCGTCTTGATTTTCGTCATGGCAATATTCGAAGATGTCCTTGAATGAGATACCACTCTTTTGCATATACGGTACAGTGATGCCCCAATTGTGGAATGCCGAACCAAAGGCAACCGTGCCATCGGCAACGCTGACCTGCCAGTCCTTCCTGTGTTCTTCAGGAGCAAACTGCTTGATGAGTACATTCACTTTGGTAATCTGTTCCATGAAGCGAGCCTGCATATCTTCGGGGGTGACTTGCAACTCGTTGATGAGTCGGTCTACCTTATTGATGAAAAGAACTGGCTTTACCTTCTCTTTCAGTGCTTGGCGTACAACCGTCTCGGTCTGTGGCATTGCACCTTCAACAGCGCAAGTAAGTATGAAGCAGCCATCGACTGCGCGCATTGCTCGTGTTACGTCGCCACCGAAGTCAACGTGTCCAGGCGTATCGATGAGATTGATGAGGTAGTCAGAACCCTCGACATTGTGCACCATAGACGCGCTTGCAGCATTGATTGTAATGCCACGAGCAGCTTCCTGCTCATCAAAATCGAGAACGCGGCTCTTTCCTGCCAGCGCCTCGCTCATCATGCCTGCTCCGGCAATTAGGTTGTCAGAAAGTGTGGTCTTGCCGTGGTCGATGTGAGCAGCGATGCATAGGTTCCGTATCTTGTCCCGGTTATGCATTACTTCTGTTGCCTTTGCTATGTTGTCCTCTTTGCGTCCCATTTAGACCACCATGTTGAGCCCGCGACCTGAAGCCGGTATTTAACCGCCCCTACGGGTGCGCGCGTGCGAGGCGGCGCGTAAGTGAGTTCAGACTGAGACGACTGTGGTGGTTGACGCAGTCATCTCAGCCACTAATTGATGAAAATCTGCTTGAACTATGGCAAGAGTTGCTCGAGCCTGTTCAAGGCGCTGATGCATCTGGTCTCGCTTCTCTGCCGTAGCCTGTGCCAATTCCACTCGTCTATTGTCAATAGCGAGGTGTGCCTTCCTCACCGCTTCTCGGCAAATTTCGGCCCTCTTACAGAATGCTGCAAGTCGCTGCTCTCCAATTGTGGGTGCAACAACACGCGCAGTATTCTCGAAAGATGTCTTCATCTTTGCATTCTCAATTGACCATTTTGGGGTTCGCTTCAACCTTTTATTTAGATTGAACAATGACCAAAATCTAATCCACCACTTAGACGGGTCCCAATGCCACCAGCGGTACCCATTTCGATAGTCCGCTTGGAAGGCGTGGTGGAAATTATGGAATCCCTCTCCGAAAGTGAAGAAAGCCAGCCAGTAGGAATCTTTGCTGGTATTCTTCGTCGAATAGGGCTGCTTGCCCCAAACATGTGCTGCTGAGTTAATCAGAAAGGTTCCATGGTGGACGAATACCGTTCGAATTAGCCCTCCCCATACGAATCCGCCAATCGCCGTTCCTACTCCACCAATCGCAAAGCCAATCGCTGCTGGAGCTACCATACCAAACAGGAATCCAAGTGTGAAAATGAATCGGTGCTGAAATCTCACAACCCAGTCTTTTTGCAGGTCCCTAACGTTGGTGTAGTCGGGCTTGCCAACATGTTCATCCATGATTATCCATAAAAAGTGACTCCACCAGAATCCGCGAGTTGCGTTGTAAGGGTCCGCCTCAAGGTCAGTATCTTTGTGATGGCGACGATGGTCACTGGACCATTCGAGAATAGAATTTTGGAAAGCACCTGCTCCAAAAAGTGCATAGGATAGGCGTAGAGGCCAACGAGCCTCATGACTGCGGTGTGAAAAGAGCCGGTGGTATCCTACTGTAATCGAAAGACCACAGGCGAAATACCAGACAAAGAATATGAGTGCCTCAACCCAAGTTAGGCCGTATGTGTATCCATGCCATACACCACCGATTACTGCTAGGGGTGGGGTGCCGAGGATGAATACCGCGTTCAGCCAATTAACATTGAAAGGCTTAGCCGCCCTCTCTACATCATCCATTATGCGTCGCCTCTCTGTATCACCTATGGTTGTTATGACCATCACACATAACAGATATACGGTGGGGAGCAAAATTGACCGAATCAACGAGCCGAACTTGCAATTCGTTGAACTTCTTCTTTCTTGGAGACTGCGAACGACGCTACATCTCCATCCTTCGCCTTCATTATCTCGTTGACGATTCCCTGAGTGAGGGTTTTCTCGCTCTTGATTGTAGCATTGATTGCCCCCTGGCATAGGTAGCGTATAGCAACGTCAAGACGGCGGCTCGGGGCGCTGTCAACAGCCTTGGGCTGACTTACCGCTCCGAAGCGGATACGAGTAATTTCCTCCATCGGAGCAGATTGAGTAATTGCATCGACCATTACCTGCAACGGATTATCTCCGGTTCGCTCGTGAATAATGTCTAGTGCATCTTCAAAGGACTTAGCGGCATACAACTTCTTCCCACCATTACGGCCGGTTCGCATCAGGCCGTTGATGTAACGCTCTACAACCGACAGTTTGCTCTTGCCCATCCAAGCATTGGCGTGGCGGCCTCCGCTGTGTGGTACTCCGACGGTTTGCAAATTGACGTAGGGTGCTAGTCCGGGGTCCTCGCAGGTTACCTCCGAGGCATCCCACTTGCCGAAGACCAGAGTGCCAATACCTGCAATCGGAGATTCATCTGCCGCATCTTCCTGTTCTGCTGCAGGAACATCCTCTGCTGGTTGTTCTGTAATCTCATCGTCTGCCATGGTTCATTCCCCCTCGTTCAGCGGACTGGCTTCTCCTTACGGCCTCGGACCATCTCATCAAGCGAGACGCCGTTGACCTGAATGACCTTGTAACGCACACCGGGAATATCACCGTATGAACGACCCATGCGGCCGCCGATACCTTCGACCATGACCTCATCGTGTTCATCGATGAAGTTAATCGCGCCATCACCGGGAGCGAAAGCTGTGAGTTTGTTGCCGGTGCGGATTAGTGATATCTTCACGGCCTTGCGGATACCAGAGTTGGGCTGCTTAGCCTCAATTCCTACCTTCTCAATGACAATCCCCTTTGCTTGAGTACTGCCTTGCAGTGGGTCGTGCTTGAGAACTCCACCTTGTCGACGCTTCGATTCTCGCTTCCTGTATCCACGGTCCTTCCAGCGAAACTTTTGACGGTCATTCTTCATCTTGGATCCACTAAATAGTCCACGACCCATGAATGCACCACGCTTTGAAGCAACCCGCCGACTTACAACCCGTATATGAGCGTGACGGCCGTGAATCGCCTTACTGTGAGCCGAAATCAAGCCGAATACCCACCCCCAATCTTGATGCCTCCCCTGCCCTCGCCCCCATCATGGCCTTCAGGGACCACCTCGCGGGAGCGCACGAGCACAACGAACAGGTGTCCTGTGTTCACGACTTCTTCGACCTCTCATGTAATCTGAAACACTGCCTGATTGTGTTCAATGACGTGATTGAAGCTACCGGGCACAGAGCGGCGTTGAACGTGCTATCAAGAGACCGATTGTGCGCAAGGCTCGGCATGTCGCCTGGTCAGGTAGTTGATTTGTTAGGCAAAGGCATGGGTGTCCGCAGTGAACCGCAGTTGGTTGCTGACAATGATGCTCCTGTACTACAGAGTGGTCAGGTGGAGCCGGATTTGCACTGTCTGCCCATTCCTTGGCACTATCGCGAGGACCGTGGCAGATACATGTCAGCCAGCATTGTGATTGCAGAATGGGCTGGTCAAAGGAATGTGTCGTTTCATCGACAATTTCTTCGAGATGCAAATCATGTTGTTGCCCGCTTGGTTCCTCGCCACCTCCGAACAATGGTGGACCAGGCTCGGGAGGCTGGAGAAACAGTGAATATTGCAATTGTCAATGGCTGTGACCCGGTTGTTCTTCTCGCAGCAGCAATGTCGTTCGATGAACCAATCGATGAGATGACAGTGGCTGCTTCGCTACATGAGACAGTTTACGGCACTCCTTTGCAAGTAGTGAAATTACCCAATGGAATTGCTGTACCCGCTGATGCGGAGTATGCGATGACCGCCACCATCACTCTGGAAGATGATGACGAAGGGCCGTACGTGGACATCACTGGTACTCTCGATGAAGTCAGACAGCAACCAGTTTTCGAAATCCACACCGTTCACCATAGAACTGACCCCATATTCCATGCACTAATTCCGGCTGAAAGCGAGCATAAGGCCCTGATGGGACTTCCACGCGCACCCACAGTGAAATCAGCAGTTTCAGCGGTCTGTGAGTGCCATGACGTGCACATGACTGATGGCGGCTGTGGCTGGCTGGCAGCAGTAGTCAGTATTACCCCACAAAATGAAGGTGATGGCAGGAGAGCTATAGAAGCCGCCCTCGCAGGACATCGTTCGATGAAGATGGTCACCATCGTTGATTCCGATATTGATGTCGGTGATGCGGAACGCGTTGAATGGGCGATGATGACGCGATGGCAGCCCGATGCTGATACAATCATCCTGAGCGGTCAGAAGGGTAGCAGTCTTGACCCGACAAGGGCGGCTGACGGGACGACATCCAAGGTAGGATTTGATGCAACAATGCCTCCGGGATGCGATAAGGCACCTTTCACATCAGTACGTTGATGCTCATCCCACCCCAATACAATTAGGGTGAATGCACAGTTATGGACTACGAGGTGGGAGAATGACCGAGGGGTTGGCAGGGCGTCTACAGCATCCGAGGCGTAGTTTAGGTGACAGGCATCGCTCACAGGCGATGAAGTTCCTAAACCTCGCTGAACAGGACCCTGAAAGAGCAGCCGCTAGTGTTGATTGGGCGGAACAGAATGCTAGGCAGGCCTTGCTACACGATTTTACTTCGGATGATAATTGGCGGTGCTTGGCGCACATCAAGAAGTTACGCGAAGATGAATCGGGTCTGAAAGCCCTGATGCAGGACTTATTCTCAGTTCTTGGCAGAGATCCAGAACAGATTGCTCAACTCGATGGTGTAGCCATCCTCGATGTGAGCGAAGAACTACTTGAGGCTGCATTCTCAAATGATGCGCTGGATATCGAGAATTGGTGGAAAGACATTAACTCAGGCGATACGGAACTATCAGCATTCATCGAAAGAGTGGGTAGACTTGATCTTTCAGATCCGAGATGCAATGTCCTATTTGGTCGAAGATTGGAAAGAATGCGGGCAGCCGGACATGAGGATTCCTTCATCCCGCTTGCAAGACGGTTGCTAGCACAGCGACCGGTGAATTACGAACTATGGACTGAACTTGGTCGGTTGCATGAGCGTCGAGAGGAATATGATGAGGCTTGGTTCTGTTATGACCAGGCCCAGACTCATTATCCAGAGGCTCGATTGCGTGATGAATTTCGTGAGAGGATGGAGGCAAGGCTCGACGATGGAGTTCGTAAGCCATGGACACCACCAGCCATAGATGCTCGCGACGAGTTCCTAGCGAGAATGCAGAGCCTCGCTGTCAGAATTTCTGCACCTGAGGTGGTCGGGGCTATCGAGGAAGTTGTCGAGGACGAAATTGAATCGATTACAGATATTGACCGAATTGCCGAATTACTAGAATCCGGAGAGCACTCTGCTGCCTTCTTCCTGGCTAGAAGGCTAGTCGCCTCAGGTGATGAATCTGCCCGAGAATGGCTTGACAGGGCATCCGAGGCATTGGCTGCTGATGATGAAATACACATCCCGTAGGTGAGATATTTGGGCCGACGATGGGTTGTAGGCTGGGTAGTACCTGCATCTATAGGTGTCATCCCAATTGAAAATGATGGTGCATATTGGATGATGGTCAAGCACAATGAACGAGGATGGGAGTTGCCAGGTGGCTGGGTTGAAGATGGTGAAACCAGCGAGATTGCTGCTCTCAGAGAAATGTTCGAAGAGACGGGGTTGTTAGGCACTGCTACAGCTGTTGCGAAGGGGCTCATCGAAAACAGTGGGGATGTGGTACTAATCCACGTTGACTCAGAGCCCACGCCATTCACATGGGATTCACCAGATTCTGGAATTAGTGAAGTTGGTTGGTGCCTAATACCACCTGAGCCCCTTGGATGGGGGGTTGAGGAGTTGAGGAAAATCAGTGCTCATGATTGGAATAATGAAAGTACGTTCTCATCCTGAATTGATGCGGTATTCTGTTCAATCATCGATTCAATACCACCATGTTCAATCTCGCGATCGGCCTCAAGAAGTACCGCAAGGTCAGGCCGATACTCTCCTGTGAACTCCACAGGTGACTCCAGTACCCAGTCAAGCATCACTCGAACATCATCGGGATGGATATTCAGTTGCTTACGGGGCTCACCTGCTTCGCGCGGCTTGGCCTGCTCAACCCTCTCAGTCATCAATTTGCTATTTGAGTCAACAGATGTTAGCCCGAGATCTAACCAGTGAAGTCCGGCTTCCAATGCGTGCTCTATCAAGCCGGTTTGTCTGAATCCATGATGGGAAATCCAGAACTGTCGCAATGCACCATGCATATCTCCAATGTGGATGAGAATGTCACCCGCCCTACGCCGTGCCATTGAAACGGATTCGACAGTGTGCGGGCCATTGCGAGCGAATTCACCATAGATGACCAGAGCCATCAGATGCTCATTCATCGATTCGTGCCAAGCGGCCATGTTCAGTAAGGCGAGTGAATGCCAGACGTGTCCTTCATCTAGTGCCTTGAGCCTCTCCACGGCCCATTTCAAGTCGACTCCAGCCTGCTCGGCCTCTGAAAGACTGGCTCTGAGCAGTCCCCATTCCATTCGTATTCTGGCCTCAAGCAAATGGTCACGATGAGTAGCATTTCTGCTCGACTTCAGTGCTGCAGCAAGATGTTCCTGTACAGCATCCGAATCATTGTCCAACTGAGCCCGTCGAAACTGAATTATTGATGATTCAGCGTCTGTCAGCATCTTTTCCAGTTCAGATAGTGAGTCGTCATCCCCTTCGGCCAGTGCCTGCTCAGCAACTCGCAATGCTCCATTCGGCTCATTATTGAGCCTCGGTGTGATGTCGTTACCCGCACGCAGTTCTATCAGCAGCATCGCGGGGTCGATTGGCATCAGATGTCCCTCCCATGTGCACTTAGTAATGCGATGAATCCGCTTGTAGCATCGACCGGATCGATTCCACCTGTCCATCCTGCTGCGCCTGCATGGCCACCACCTTCACCGCCGCTGCGCTTCACCATATCCTGCATCATCTCACCAAGATGTAGGTTTGCCTGCGTAGCACGTCTGCTCGCTCTTGCTGTCAATCTGCAATCTCCCTCGATATGCCGGTGTATCAATGCGACATCAGCGCCAGCGGATATTAGTGAACGGGCAACTATGCCCTCATTCGTTCCTGCACGGGTGTACATCAGGAACCACGGGCCGGCTTCAATAGTCTGGACTCGGCTAAGTGCCTTGGCTATCGATACCTTCTGCGAATGGTTGAGTTCTATCGACTCCATGTCCTCAATGAATGAAGCGTAGTCAATACCACCCTTCAGTGACAGTGCCGATGCAGCCGCAAGTGCACCGCTGTCCGCATGTCTGAATCTTCCTGTATCAGTGATTATTCCAGCTAGAAGCAGACGACATGCAGCCTCATCCAAACGCTCGGGACAAGATTGCTCGGCCCAGGCGTGAATGATTTCAGTTGTCGAGCAGGTCTGCCAGCGAATCAATAGGTCATCTGAGCCCAATTCTAGTTTCTCGCCTGCATCGTGATGGTCAATGATGCACAGAGGCACATCGGGTATATCCAAACCAACCTGACCAACATCAGCAGCATCAACGATGATAATGCCACCCAACTCACGCGGCCATACAGGGCGCTGCGAATCCATTCGGAGAAAATCTGCTCCTGTGGAATTGACAATGGTCCTTGCAATAGTAGAGAGATGAACTCCACATGCTCGTGCTCTACTACCTATCATCGAAGCTAGGGCACACGCGCTGCCAACTGTATCCATATCTCCATTTCTGTGAGTTACTACGGCTACAGCTCCAGATTCTAGAGCAATAGAAAGCCAACTGTCCAAAGCAGCGATATCGGCGGCGCGGGCCGACATGTGTATCACCTCAGGCATCTTCGAATTTCTTCACTGCTTGCTCGTAAGATGTCTTCAATTCGGATTCTCTCTCCTCGAGTCTAGCTTCATGGCTAACTATCTTCTCCAAAGATTCCTCCAAGTCGACTCGAAGTTGTGCAACATCGTCAACCTCTACAAGTATAGGGCCGACCTGCTGGAAGACAGGTCTATTCTCATCCTGCGACTTGAGGTGAGTAAGTGTGCTTCTCAGTTCGTTTGCTTGCGCTGAAATTGCAGCCCTTTGCTGGCTTACCAATTGGTACTCAGCGATTGTTTGTTCTAGCGCGCTGCGCATGTCGACTCCATCACTCATTCCGCCACCTCGGTATTCTGCTGCTGGTCGATACTCATCAGGGCTTCGCTAGCGGCCTTAAGTGAGCGCATTGTAGAATTGAAGCGTGCTCGTAGGTCACTGGCGGAATATCCACAAACACTGATGTGGACTTTTCCTGCTTGCGCAAAGGCATCAACATCCTCGCAAGCGAGTGAAGCGATAATCGGTGCGCACTGGTCCTTCATGTCGAGGTCAATATTCACTGACCAAGGTTCACTCTTCTTCATCGGCACCGGCTTCAACCTCCGACTTGGCCCTTTCAAAATCAATCGCCTTCTGGCTGGCGATGACGGCCATGTCAGTGGCAGTGGCCCCTTCCATACCACGTCTGATGATTCGATGATTCGCATCAGATGCACGGGTGAATGGTTCCCAGACTCCTCCGGCAAAGGTGTGCCCGCATTTCTTACAAGCCCAAATCCCGGCTGCCTGTCGGCGGACCTTAGGATACTGGCAGGTCGGGCAAGTATAACTGCGCTTGAGTTTGTTGAGTGCAGCACCAGCGCGTCGCCTGACGCTAACACCATACCGACTGCCGTAACGGGCAGTCGCTCCGGTTTTCTGTGTGCGTTTGCTCATTCGAATCACTCCAGTTGTGCAACAATGTCTCTGAGTTCGGTGCAGCGGGTTTGTGCCTGGTCCATTATCTCAGTGAATTCGGCCGCGGTGAACACTCCCCTTAGTCCCTTCTGAAGCGAGTGAACATGACCCTCATCACCTAGAGTGATGTGAATTCGCTCGTCGCCGCCGAGTTCCTCCCTCTTACTTGCATCGTAAACGAAGCGGCCACCTACCTTGTGGTACGAGGCCATCATGGGGGTTCCAGTCAATGGAAGTGGGTAATCTTCTCCGACATCAAAGCGCTCTGCGGGAACTATTGCATTGCTTAGTGCTGCTATTGCTGCAAGACCAAAAGCATCGAACAAATTACCGTCATCGCTCACTGCGAACAAATCGAGAATAACTTGCCAAGCCTTCTCTCCCGGAAGAATGCATAGGTCGTCCATATTCAAGCAACCTGATTCACGGATGCCACGGTCAACGACTCGACCCAATTCTATACTCTCAGCACTCGGGGGTCCTGGTTCCCAATTCGGTCCACATACAGGGCGTACTTCTGCGCTGGTCATCAGTCCACCTTGGGTAGGACGGTCGGGGTAGGGAGTCATTGTTTGGAACTTCACACCCGCTAGCACGATGGTATCACCCATCCGAACTCGGCAAGAGCCCTCAGCATTGGCTAGGCAGTTGATTTCTATCTCGATGTTGCGACCTTCAAAGCGGCTGCGACCGTCGATGCGTGAATCCTCAGATGCCAAGGCAGCGAGGTTCTCGCGAAGTAGAGTTGGTACGATTGGAATCGCCATCAGACTTCACCTCCATAACGACGCTTTAGAGCATCAACCATGACAGCATGCACCTCCAGTGCAGACTGCATGTTGTAATCCCAAGCCTCTTGGAACTGCTCCATGCTCAAGTCGCCGTCCATCTGCAGGAATACCAGTTCACCAGTCATCGGTAGGATTCCCATGGGTAGGTCGGCTTCGCCGTAGTTGTCCTCTTCCTTGTTGAGGTCGCATACTACAATGTCGTGCACTTTTCCGCTGGCTACACTGACAACCATGTCTGACATTGGAATGCCAGCATCTGCCAATGCCATGCTTGCAGCGGTAATTCCTGCGCAGCGAGTACCAGCTTCGGCGCAAATAATCTCAATCTCGACACGAATCTTGCTGCGTGGATACAACTCGAGGTCGACCACACTCTCCAGAGCATCTGCAGTCACTTTGCTAATCTCACGGCTGCGGCGGTTGAAACCGGGCCTTATTCGGTCGGTTGTGCTGAAAGGTGCCATATTGTACCTGACATCTAGAATTGCACGGTCTTGGCGCTGAATCTTGCGAGGGTGTGCCTCCATCGGGCCGTAAACTGCAGCGATGACCTCATTCTTACCCCACTTGACGCGGGCTGAGCCATCTGCTACCGGTATTACTCCACACTCGATTTCGACCTTGCGCGTCTGTTCGGCAGTGCGTCCATCGAGCCTGATTCCATTTTCGTCTATGCACTGAACGTCTCCATATCCTCCCATTCCAATCACTACTCCGTTGCAAGCGCAGCAACGCGCTCATTCAGTCCTGGGAGGTGTGCTGTCTCTCTAATGACATCAATCGCCTCCCTTGCCTCGCTCATTCCAGTCTGCTCACCATCAATCCAGACACGTCCGTTCTGGCCGATGATGATCCGACTCTGCCCAAGCGACTTGAGTTGTTGCAGCATTCCGCCGCCTTTACCGACTACCTTGCCGATGATGTGAGGGGGAATCTCCTCGATGAATCCGGACTTCAACTTTCTAAGCCCCATGCCCTTCATCGTCACTACAGATGAGTGTGTCTCATCAACCTCTTGGACTCGACAGAGAATGGCATCACCAATTCCGAGGTGTTGTCGAACTGCGCCGAACTCAACCTTCCACGGTGCGAGGCTCATCGGTAGAATCGCATTGAATGCGGCACCAATGTCCACGAACCAGATGTTGTTGGTCATGCCTTCGATGTATCCAACCACGAGGTCAGATGCGCGAGGCACATATCGGCTTGACAATGGTTCAATCGTAACCATATTGCCATGCTTTTGCATATTTCCTGTCTTCATGGCCACGAGGGTACCGTCGATAAGACGGACGCCGTGACCAGCCCGTGCGCCTTCTTCGACGCTGAGCCGTTCTCCAGGGTGCACGAGTGTGCTACCCGAGTCGGGCTCGTTAGAGGTGCTGTCACCAGTCATTCTGTTTCACTTCCGAGCGGGCCGACCGGCACACCCTCTTTAACCATTGACACCCCATAGGGGTGGATGTCAGCCCAAGATTAACCTCATTTCATCTCACGTACTTCTGCATCTGGGGCTCGTTTTGCGACCTTTGAGATGTAATCACCCTTCATTCCGGCTGGGATCTCAACCACGAACGCCCAGTCGCCGTTGGGAAGCCACTCTTCCCTAAGCACGTCGTTGCGTACCAGTTTCTGAACTGAGCCATAATTCGCTCCGGGAATTCGAAAGGCCAATTTCAGAGTAACAAAAGAAAGTGGAATCAACGGGCGGATTACGCTGACTGCATCTTTGACCTGTTTCTCTATCGATTGAAAGGCGTCAACACTGAAGCGGGCCTCCTCCAGTGCGGTTTCGATTCTAGTCGCAGGGTGTGGGAGTTTAGTCTTGGGGTCTATAGCCGTTGATGCTATCTCCGCTACAATCTGCTTACGCTTATCTTCTACCAATTTTTTGCGCTGGACTGTGGTTAGTTGGATATTGCCATCAGTGAGGATACGTGTCACGCATTCGCCGATTTCCACAGTGCCAAAAATGCCGATTAACTTCTCTTCTGTTGGTCGCTCTCCACCTCGAGCATCATGCCACACTTCATCGGTAGCGAGTAAATCGTCGAGTGAGACCGATTCTGGGTCCGATTTGAATGCATCAACCAAGTCGGGATCGACAAGAATCTCATACCTCTTGCCGCCCTTTTCCAATCTCGCGATGACTGCGTCGTCTAGGCTAACCATTTCTTCCCCGGTCTGTGACAGGACTGCCACACATTAGGCTTGCCGAATCACTCTTCAAAGGCCGGCTTCAATTTATCGATGTGCTTGATGCAATCATCTTTGCTGAGTAAACTGTATCCGGAGGCATCGATAATCGCGATTTCCACGGCATCTTTGTTGAGTTCTTCCTCAAGTGAATTGCGGAGTCCCTCAAGGGCGAGTTTGATTCCAGCATTCATTGTAATGTTAGGCTTCCAATTCTTCTCAAAGAACTCTACCACTGAACTTCGGCCGCGGCCAATTGCACCCGCATGATAGGACTGGTAAGCGCCGCTAGGGTCGGTTTCGTAGAGGTGTATGCCATCTTCATCAACACCAGCAATTAGCAGCGCTGTGCCGAATGGGCGAACGCCACCATATTGGGTGAACGACTGCTTGAAGTCGCAGATTCTCTTGGTTAATGTCTCAATTGGGATTGGGTCAGCATAAGTAATGCGATTGACTTGACATTGCACACGGGCACGATCGACCAACTGTCGGGCGTCCGCAACAAGACCAGAAGTAGCAAAGCCGATGTGGTCATCTATTCTGTACACCTTTTCGATTGAATCGGGAATGATGAGGCGGCTGGCTATTCGTTTGTCTACTACAAGAATGACGCCATCGCGGTACTTCAGACCGGCTGTCGTGGTCCCTCGCTTGACTGACTCGCGCGCATACTCGACTTGGAATAGTCGCCCATCTGGGCTGAATGTTGTGATTCCATGATCGTAGCCTCGTCCACTTGGTTGCATCTGATTCCCTCTCTCCGCCGAGCCCGCGCGGTCCCCTATGAACCTTCGGCGCTCATCCCTCCCGCAGCGACGGCAGTTCTTGAATGATACATAATGGCCGAATGCATCACTTCGGCGGTGAGACTTTGGAATGAGAGTAATTAGCGAGGGCTATGAGAGTCCTCGTCCTGTCTTCCGGCGGCAAAGATTCCGTCTATTCAACGTGGTGGGCTCTACAACGCGGCTGGGAGGTTGCTGGTCTAGTCACTATTCAGGTTGAAGGGGATGATTCGATGATGTTTCAGATACCCAGCACCGCTATCGTAGCCTTACAAGCTGCAAGCGCAGGGATACCTTGGCTACCGGTAACTGTCAGCGGCCACGAAGAAGTAGAGATGAATGAATTGGAGAGGGAGTTGGAAGGAGTGGTGGCTGGCAGCAGCAAGCGACGCGACCCATTGTGGACTGAATCGGAAAGAAAATACGTTAACTGGCCCGACAACTGGCAATGGCCTGCTGATTTGCAATTGATGCGTCCTGGGGAACCAATCGATGCTTTGGTGGCTGGGGCGTTGCGAAGCGACTACCAGAAAACACGTATTGAGCGGATGTGTGAGAGACTTGGAATAATCTCCTACACCCCTCTATGGCACAATGATGCTGCGTCTCACATGCGGGACTTGGTCAATCACGGGTTTGAGGTGATGATTACATCGGTCACCACCGATGGTATGGGTGAGAATTGGGTTGGCAAAACGCTCGACCATGGCTGGCTTGATGCTTTGGAGTCGGCATCGAACGAATATCGATTCAATGTAGATGGCGAAGGAGGGGAATACGAGACTACGGTGCTGAATTCTCCTTGGTTCAAACGTCGAATCAAGGTTAATCACACTCCGCATTGGACAGGAAGAAGAGGTTGGGCTGATATCTGGGCTGCTGAACTTGAAACCCCAGAATAGGTAATTTGTGCTCAATATTGTCTTGTGAAAAGTGGCGGCAGACTCAAACAGGGCCGCCCGGTCGGCGCAATCCCGGAGGGATGGGATGCCTGTTAGCCCCCTCGATTACCGTTATGGCCGGGAGGCGATTAAAGCGGTCTGGGGTCAGGAAGGCAGACACGCCCGCCAACTTGAGGTCGAGAGAGCCCTGATTTGGGCTCACAATCAACTTGGGCGAGTATCAGACGAAGACTATGCGGCTGTCGCTGCGATTGCTAATAGCGAATCTGTGACCATGCAACGAGTCGACGAGATTGAGGCGGAGACGCGACACGATATCATGGCCCTCACCAAAGCGATGGCTGAAGTTGCTGGAGATGCTGGGTGGTGTATTCATCTCGGGGCTACCTCCAACGACATCGTCGATACGGCGGTAGGTTTGCAGATTCGTGATAGTGTCGTTATCCATCGAGATATACTGTGCACTCTAATTTCCACGCTCGCTAACCTTGCTGAGAGAGAACGAGATACTGTAATGCTCGGCAGAACGCATGGACAGGCAGCTGTACCGATTACTTTCGGACTCAAAATGGCTGTGTTTACCGATGAATTCCGTCGCCATCTGTTGCGGCTCGATGAAATGAATGAAAGAGTCTGTGTAGGCAAGTTCCTCGGCGCGGTTGGAACTGGTGCTGCTCAAGGCGACAATGCGCGTGAATTGCAGAGATTGATTCTAACCCATCTTGGTCTTGGTGTGCCCCTAGTAACCACACAAGTCGTCGGACGTGACCGCTATGTAGAGTGGATGTCATGGATGGCCAACGTGTCTACAAGCGTAGAGAAGTTGTTGCAGGAGATTCGAAATCTGCAGAGAAGCGAGATTGCTGAAGTCGCCGAGGCTTTTGATGCTGACAAGCAGGTTGGTAGCAGCACAATGGCGCACAAGCGCAACCCTATAATGGCTGAAAATGCCTGTGGGCTGGCTAGAGTCGTACGTTCTTTCATCATCCCATCATACGAAAACGCCCTACTCTGGCACGAAAGAGACCTAGCCAATAGCAGTGCTGAGCGATTCACACTATCCCATGCGGCGATTCTACTCGATGACGTTCTAGCCAAGAGTGACCGTATCATGGGTAAATGTGTGGTAGATTCCGAAAGAATGCAAGCCAACATCGCTGCACAGAATGGTTTCGTTATGTCTGAAAAAGTGATGATTGAACTTGTCGCTGCTGGAATGCCGCGAGATCAGGCTCACGAAGTTCTTCGCAGTGCCAGTATGACTGCGGTAGCCGAGAGTCGTAATCTTCGCGATGTTTGTGGTGATGTAGAGTCGATTACCAGTCGTTTTGACAATGCTGCTCTCGATGAATTGTTCAATCCATCTTCACATCTAGGTGTATCAGGTGAATTAGTCGATGAAACAGTTGCTAACGCAAGAGCAGCCATTCAGTAATCAACTGAATATCTTACTCAGTATGAATAGGCAGATGCCGGTGATGGTGGCAAAACCTACTAGCATCAACACCATTGCATGCGGGCCGAATTGATTGGTGTCGTTGAATGCAACAGCGAACGGACCGCCACTATTCATCACCCCAGAAATCCAACTGGTTTCATCATCCTGTTCATCGAAATAAGGTGGGTTGCGGCGGGGAATTCTCTCCCCCTCGATGATGCGCAACTCGTCTCCCATGTAAGTGCCAGTGAAATCGACGGTATAGCAATTCGCACCTTCTGAGGTCCGGCACAGTCCATAAGAGCCCCCGCCGCAAGCCGTGAATGAATACCATGGACGCAACGCAATTCGATGGTGCGGTTCATCTAGCGGTTGAGTCTGGTTGTGGGGGGACAACTTTCGCGCTACAAATAGCCAGAAACCATCTCAATGAGAATAGACACGTCGCTTGGGTCTGTCCAGAAATGCCGAATAGTGCTCGATTTGGACAACTATTCGCCAATGTAAACCCAATCGCTGTATCACGTTTGCACCTGGCAGCCTGCGGAGACAACATCAGCAAGGGTATTGATTCTGCCAGAGAACTATTGGATCTGCTAGATAATCTGTCACTGGTGGTCATTGACGACTGGTGCCCCTCACAGGGAAGGCCATCATCAGATGTCACCCAAGCAATGTGCGGAATCATCGAGCATGCCTGTGAGAAAGAGGTGCCAATTATCGCTGTATCAGCAGCCTACGAGGATGCATCTGGCAAGGCTGAATGGAAGGCTAGAGGGCGTTCTACTCTAGAGGACGTTGGCGCACAAACCTGGTTCCTACTCAAAGACGAAGGAGGCATATCCCGTCGAGTAATACGCAAGCAAGACGGAGTGGAAGTTGGCTTACAACTCGATGAAGAAGGCTTCACCAGTCGTTGACTATTCCTCGTAGTCCAAACCCTGAGACTCAGCCGCATCTTTGAGTAGAGACTCCATCTCATCCAAAGCTTCGTCATCAGGCTTGGTAAACTGTTCGGGGTCAACCGCAGCGCCACCAATTTCGTCATCTCCTGCAACTGCAGGGCCTTCTTCTATTCTTGCAACGTTTTTCTTCCTCAAATAGAAGATGAAAAACAACAAACCAAGTGTCACTAATCCCAGAACGATAGTCGCGTTGTCTTCTGCTCCCATATCGGACTGGTTGGTCAGGTCAGTATTGAGAGTTGCCACCGACGGTCATGGTATTTGGCGTGAAAGAGGCGTAGCCAAATGGCGGCGTTGGCTAGCTGGTGGTTCGACCCATTCGCTTGGTCCAATCCGATCGGACTCCCACTCATCATCACAGGTTGCTTTGCAATTAGGGCAGCGCAGCCCTTGTCCACGTCCCGCCGATTTCATTCTGCGACCACAATAACATAGCGGGCGGTGTTTGTTACGAGTGGCACTGATTAGGCGTAGTCTCTCCAGATGAACATCCCCTGAAGGTGAGTGCAACCCCATCCATTCAATGTGGTCACCTGTTCGCAAAGACTGGGCAAGGATATTCACGTCACCACCTTCGGAAAATGCGAGTACTTTGGTATCCCCCTCAATAACAAATGATGTGTGGCCCCGGCGGCGAATCTGTGGCAAACGGGTCACAGTACCACTCTGGGAACCATTGAGGTGGTCATCAGTAGCCTGATTACTTCGATGCACCCGATAGCAAGCTGCCTTCTCTACGCCGGTACAGTCCTGCAAGAATTTGTGTGCGGATACCACTTGCTGCGTATTCTCCCCACGAATACCATACAGTACCGGGCAGGGAGTTCTAGGGGTGATAAGTGAGCGACCGCTGTTCGGGTCTCTGTTCAGAACTGTCAGCGGAAATTTGTCGCACATTCTCTCAACGCAATCAGATGGTACCAGTCGTACATTCCCGATTAGGTTCTCATAGCGCCATGCAGTCAATTCCCATGTACAATCATTTTCTCCGCGCCAAGCAATGGCGGATGTTGCTCCGATCAAACCGGAGCGACCATTTTGAGGAATTGACCAGGTTCGAATATCCCTTAGATTTTCTACAGCCATCTCACGTTCTGATAATTCGGTATGAGTTCTAACGCTCTGCCAATACATTTCCTCGGGTAACTGCTCAGTACTGCGTACGAGGACTGGTTGTGCGCTGTTTTTGGTCTGCTCCCCTGCCACTTGAAATCGCGAAAGTGACATGTTTTCAAACCATGAGGTCAGAAGCAGGTCGAGTTTCTCCTCGTCCCCGATTACTTCAGCCGCTAGAGCACCGTTCCCTCGCGTGCGCCTAGGCGCGTGCGGCCACAATCTTACTAATCGGGGGTCGTTGATTTTCATTCCTGAGCGCTCAAGATGACTCAGTAGGTCGTTGAAGTCGTATGTGGTGCAGCCAGCCTCAAGGCTGTCAGTGTCATCAAGGCCAACCCACGCCATGTACTCGTGATGGGTGCAACCCTTCTAAGGCTCGTCATGCAGAATTGAGGTCGCCTTGATCATTATCGTCGAGGCACCGGTGCACAGCACCAGCAATACCAACGCTGGCATCTACCCAGAATGCCCTGACATTGTGATTCCAGGCCGCTCCCATGTCCGCTCGTCTATCTCCGGCCATGAATGAGCGCGCTTCATCAAATTCATCTTGGATTTCCATATATGCATCGCCCACGACTACCTCATCGACGCTGATGGGATTGCCCGAAGCAGCAGCGTCAATCATCTGTCGAGCGGCTTGCAACATTCCAGCACCCGGTTTACGAATAACCGAGCCCTCCCACGGGGCATATGGTGAATACAGCACCAAATCCACTAACGCATCTGGATTTTCCTCAATCAGTCCATCCAAAACGGTCTGATTGATTGAGTCAAGCATCTCTTCATCGAATACACCGCGTCTAATCGGAGATTGATTAGTAACCACACAAATTCTGAATCCTGCTCTTCGCAGTTCAGCGATGGCATCACCGGCTCCGGGCAGCATGATGACTTCACTGCTTGACTTCACGTACTTCTCCGAGCCGACATTCAGCACACCATCTCTGTCTAGATAGGCGATTGAGCCGTCCCACTCATCATCACCTGGAAGTGGTAACAATTCCAATTCATCCTCGCCGTGGCGGCCAGGAATTTCCATAGTCGAACCTCAGGAGTGACTCGGCAGGCTTCTGCTCGCCTTGACCGCTTCTTTCACAATGTGATTGATTATCAGTTGTAAATCCTCAATTCTCTCCATCGATTCGGTGTCACAAATAACAGAGGCATCAGCAATCTCCGCTAATCGGCCCCCAGCCCCACTTCGATAGTTACCAGTAATGCCGAAGGTCCTCGCCCCGTTCGATTTAGCGTACTCTATGCCATTGACGACGTTGGTTGAGTTACCTGAGCCAGAGTAAGCCACTACGAGATCACCAGAAGAAAGCCATGTTTGCAACTGGCCGACGAATACGTTGTCGTAACCGGTATCATTCGCCCATGCCGTCAGCGCGGCAGTGTTGTCGGTATGAGCAATCGTTGGTAACTTCAACTCCTTACTCCAGTCACCAGCACTGTGACTAGGGGTTGCTGCGGAGCCACCGTTACCGATGAAGTGCACTTTGCCGCCTGAGTCGATTGTATCGAGCATCATTTGGTACAATGAGCCGATATCTGAAGGTGATAATGCATGCAACGCGTGCGAGAGGTCGGTAACATATCCTCGCATGAAATTAGCGAAATCGAACGACTCGTCAGGCATCTTACTCGGCCCGGCGTCGTAGCGAGCCTATATGTGGCTTACCGACAGCAGTCGGTTTGGGGATTGGTTGGAACCGATACACGATTTTGTCGCAGCAGCAGGTCAGTTGGCCGGTCTGGATATTGGCCAAGCCACTCTATTGCTGGTATTTGCCGGGCTTACCTGCCTCGGTGTATCATTCCACGCTGAATTTGAGGGGTCACGTTACTTTGCGATGCCCGGATGGGTATTTGTCGGGCTCTACTTCTACTTGGGTGCAAGACATTTCATCGAAATAGAGGACCCAGTGCTCATTTTCATGTCCGCTGCCGCGCTGCCGATTTGTATTGCCTATGGAATCTGGGAAACCATGAAAATCAAGCAAGGTCACAATGACCCTTCTCTGCATTGGCTCAGGGGAGCTGTTTTCTGGTCGGCTTTGCCATATCTAGCAGTGAAGCACATTCCTTTGCTCAATACCGCAGTGGTATGGTTCACCGCATGGTCCACCGCTGCTGTTCTCAACTGGACAGGGACGGCTGATGTAGAACTAGGCGCGATGATGGTCGATATTGGTGCAAATGCAGCGCCGATTTCATACGCAGAGTGGGCTGGAAGTCAGTGGATACTTACCGATACACTCGGCGATAGCGGGTTCTTTGTGCCGCTAATCTACGACGGAGGAGACCCTGTGAACATCGGCTTCGTGTTAGGATGTAGTGCCCTACAATCGATGATAGTGTTCGTCGGCGCACTCATCGCAGTTAGAGAAGCCCCAGTCCGAATCCGTATGCGAGCCTTCATGCTGGTAATTCCTACCATTCACATCCTCAACGTATTCCGTAATGCTGGAATCGTCTGGCTACATATGACCTATACTGATTGGAATCTGTGGGGCATTGGAATGTTTGATTTTGCTCACTCTTATGCGGCGAAAGTACTCTCTCTCGCTGCAATGCTGATGATAGCACTGGCAATCTTCGAAATGCTACCGCAGTTACACCGCCATGTTCTCAGGGTGATTTCACCGGTGCTGAAGCCACTAGGTATAGCGAGATAATCAGCGCCGCTTCAGACGCTCGAGAACCTTACCCTTACCCTTCAGAGGCATATTGTGCTCCCAAGCAAACTCCTTCATCACACGAAATGCATCCTTCTCCAATTTTGGATCGCCTACGAAGTCGGTGACTTCGATGATATTGTTGCGAGTGTTGGCCTTGAAAGCGGCAATCGGCTCCTCGTCGTGGAAGACCATGTACGCCGAACCAAAGCCGAATCTTTGTCTCAATAGCGTGGCGAAGTACGGTAGCAGTGGGTCGGATGGAGGTAGCACGAAATCTCGCATCGGGGTCAGCGAATTTGCTTCTTCCAGCATCTCCTTCCTACCCCAACAAACCTCTTGCGCATCGTCAATCAAGAATCCCTTAATCAGTGTATCATCCTCTTCAAATTCATGCAGAACTGCCGATATTTCCTCTGCCTTAAATGGACTGCCAGCCAGTTTCTCACATTGTTTTAGTGTGATTACAGGATATCTCTCAACCATCTCGCGCAGGAAATCTCGTTTGATGTCCCACAGTTCCTTTCCGACTAATGGGTTCACTGTCCGAAATCCACCACGATAGTCCTGTACCAAATGCCCAGTTCGAATCAGTGGTTGGGCGAGTTTTCGGAACTCGGAGCGCTTCAGAGCATATCTGTCCATGAACACCTTGGGGTCAGAATGGTCGGCGAAGAAGTTCAGAACGTCTTGTAAATCCTCCTCGGGCGGTCTATTCCTAATCGACAATAACTTCTGGAAATGTGAGTACGGGGCCCAGACCTGATGGTTGCGTAAATTCGTGCCTAGATGTAACTGGTGGGCGGCAGCCATCGACTTCAGGTCGACTCGGAACATTTCGCAACGGCCACGTAGTGCGAAATTATCACGAATCTCTGCGATGTGATTCATTGCAATGGTTTCGTTCTCAGCCCGGGTTTCCTGATGCAAGTGATGATGATGAAATAATGACCTTAGTACAATGTTTCGCGGCCTAGAATCTAACACACCGCCGCGAATATAGCGAGCACCATCACCCATACTACGGAAGCCAATTCTCTCAACTGCGTTGAGGATATTTTGGTCGCAATCGTGAATCGG
Organism: uncultured Candidatus Poseidoniales archaeon; assembly: GCA_964647665.1. Classification (GTDB taxonomy): domain Archaea; phylum Thermoplasmatota; class Poseidoniia; order Poseidoniales; family Thalassarchaeaceae; genus CAUZSM01. Next base: position 19,361 of record CAZYIX010000002.1, on the reverse strand, counting down.
TTCGCCGTTGACATTGTGCAGAACTGAAACATCGACTAATGTATCTGTGTAATTATCGAGAAGTGTCTCAAATGCATCGCTGAATTCATCAAGATAGGCGTGTGGTATGTGGATATCCTTAATCTCCAAGTAATCATTTACTTTGTACATCAACACTCTACCGACTGGGTCAACACCCTTGAACACAGGATAATACCAGCCCTGTTTCAACACATATCGCACTTCTTGGATGAACCGCGAGCAAAATGGGTCGGATTGAGTCAAAATGCGCAGGGTCCGGTCTTCACGCGTTGGTTTCAGCAATGCCTCTGCATCGATAGGGGCGCACCAGAAATCAGTCGGGTCTGGTTGCAGCGCGACCACTCTAGTGATGCGACCTGCCTTCTCGAGGTCACGCAGCACCTCAGCGAGAAGTTCAACAGGGTGGCTGATGTAGTTGCGCAACTCATGCAACTTAATCGGCCCAGTCCTGCGGATCAATTCCTCAAGTGAATCTTCGAAAGGCATCGGCTCATACACTTCGTGAATGCGGTGATACAGTGATAGAGAACGCTTGCGATTTGGCAATTCCTCGAACTGTTTAGCATAGACGAATTGTCTTTCCAAATTACTCAGTGCATTACGCGCATCGCGCTGGATATGCTTGTGTTCTTCGCCTCTAGGCAGATGTCCTAGGATGTCCGAGCGCTCTACGTTTTCATTAGGTATGATATTCTCAAGAAGTTCGGTCTCTATCTCACCTAGCCATGGCTCTGGCCTCAGGCCAAGCAGCATTGGGATGCGCTGTTTCGTGGTGTATCCAACTCTACTGTGCAAAAGACGACCCATCACGAAATCAGGGTCGTGTTTGAGGTCCTTCCAATCTGCAAAGCGGAAATTCTCTATTCTATCGATTAACTCATGCATTTTCGCGAACAGAATATGGCCGTCGTCTAGCGCCGTGGCTGCATCCGGATAGGGCTTGAACGACTTATTGAGTAGAAGATTCTGCAGCGCACGATATTCCACTACTTCCTCCTCACCACCAGTGATGATGTGTTCATCAACTCGGAGGATGTACTCACCTTCCTCGGTTTGTGTATAGAATCCAATCGATACAATGTTGCGAACCTCAAGTTCATGCAATAGCGACTCTATTTGTGCAGCAGGGAACGGAAGTCTTGCCGCCAACTGTTCGGAAGTCTGAGGTCCTTCAGAACCGAGCATGTCCACTATTTTCACTCGCAGACATTCATGTGGGTCTGACAAAGAATTATCACGCCATTTTGTGACTTCAGTACCACTGAACTTTTCTGCCATCTTGTAGGTAAGGCCGCCAGTGTACAACTCCCTCATGTCGTCCATCTTTGCTGCGCCATGTGATGCTAGCACACCCAAAGTTCCGTGGATATCAGCCATCCGCATACTGAACCATTTGTCGTCCACCTGTTCAGAACCGCTTTCCGATATTTTGGTGATTTCTCCACTGTCAGCGAGTTCTATGACCCACTCACGAATTGTATCGATTGAAATATTCTGCAATTTAGATTGATACAACGGATTGGTCAACTCGCGCTCCAATCCTCCACCCATCTCCATCAAGCGGAGTAAACTAGTTGCATCGCTGGGTGTAGCGACTTTGTCATTGTAGTAATTGCTGAGCGATTCTGCTGTGAGGTCAGTAGCTCGGTGTCTGCCACCGAGCAAGCGCTTGAGAATCTCAGGGTCAATGTCTTTCACAAGATAGGCGCGAGTGCGCATCGAAAGCAAATCCTCGAATGCCGCCATGTAGAGGTTCATTCCCAATGCGGATGGAATTGTCACCCTTGAGTGGACTATACGCACGTCCTCTTCTTCCATCCGAGTAACGAAGTTCTCAAGGTCCTCCATGTCAAGATCAGTATGGAATATCTCGTTCTGGGCCTCCTTTACCAGTAACGAGTCAGGCTGTTGGCGGTGGTGGTTGAAAACCTTCTCTGAGCGCTGCTGGAATTGCTTCGGAGTAATTTCATCTCCGCCGATGCGGCGTGGAATGATCAGGCTTCTACCACAAATTTCTCTGAAGCGTCTAGCGAATAGTTGGCTGTCCAGTAGATACCGTTGTAGAACCTCATCGCGTTGATTCTCCTTGAACAATGGATAGATTTCAGAGGGGGGCACCTCTACTGAAGTCTTGAACAAGAAAGAATTCTCATCGTAAGACATCTCGATGACATTGATATTATTCTTTTCAGCAAGTCCAGCCATGAAGTAACCTAGGGCCATGTTGAATGCTCTGCCACGACACGTGGTAACGATGTAGGTGGGCACTGGACTATTGAGAATCTGCTCAAACAGAATTCTGTCCTTGCTCGGTACCTGGAATGATGAGATAGTGTGCTCCTCTAGGAAACGCGCTAGAGATTCGGCGACCGGCTGAGACAATCCGTATCCTTTGGTGAGAAGTCTGCGTGGGTCCTTCCGCCTACGGATGGCAACAGCGCTAGCATTCAGCAAGTCCATCACGGCATTCGACAGTTCGCGACTTCGACTCTTTGCCTCTCCCGACCATGATGGGACTGTGGGTCTATACCCAGTGACTGGAGTTACTGAAACTCTGCTTGCCTGTATTCTATGCACACGGTAAGTTGTGCCACCGAGCAGGAAAACGTCGCCAGAACGGATATTCTGTACGAACGAGGAAGATAGTTGTCCGACCATCGAACCATCAGCAGTGAACACAAGGTAGTTGTTGTCGGGAGCGATGGTTCCGATGTTTGTGTAGTAAATCATCTGCGCATAGCCACGCTTGCCGATGATATTCTCCTCCCAATCAACCCAAACTCTGCGCTCATCTTCGAGCAGGCTGAGAACTTCGATGAAATCATCGTATGGAAGATTGCGGTAGGGCCAAGCACCACGAATAAGGCCGTATACCTCATCCATATCCATTTCACTGGTGATGGTCAAGCCAATGATGAACTGTGCTAGCACGTCGAGACAATTAACTGGAAATCTCAGCAGGTCCATTTCGCCTGAGAGGATTGCACCTTGCAGGGCTGCCAATTCAAGGAGGTCGTGCGAAGATGTCGGAAGGAAACGCGCACGAGGCACCCCCCCAACATGGTGCCCTGCTCGCCCGATTCTCTGCAAGGCGGTAGCAATCGAGCCGGGTGATCCCAACTGAATTACCATGTCAACGCTGCCAATGTCTATTCCCAATTCTAGGCTAGAAGAAGTAACTACACAGCGAAGTTCGCCTCGCTTAAGGCGTCTCTCGACATCTAGGCGAATCGCCTTATCCATTGAACCGTGGTGGCCCTCAACTCCAGCAACTCCGATAATTCTGAGTTTTTGAGTGATAATCTCAGTCATCTGTCGAGTGTTTGCAAAGACAATGGTAGTGGTATGAGCCTCTACCAATTCCTTGATGACATCCACATTGTTGTCGAGGAGTTGTTTAACTGGAATCTCACTAAATCTCTCGTTAGGCAGAATAATGTCGAGGTCTAGTTCTCTAGAGCCGCTCACCTTGGCTATATGCACTACATTTGAACTTTCATCATCGAACTTCGGCATCTCAGAAATTGGTGGACCTTGTTCATCAGAATCCTCTTTCCTCGCAGGTACCAAGAAGTGTGCGACTTCCTCGAGTGGTTCCATCGTTGCTGAAATGCCAATTCTCTGCACTGGATTTGCGATAAGAGTGTCGAGAAGTGTGGTGGTCAAAGCTAGTAGCGTCCCTCTCTTAGTGGGTACTAGTGAATGCATTTCGTCGATGATGAGCCATTGTAGGTCATTCATCAAAGGACGGAACTTCTTCGATGCCAAAGCAAGCCCAAGTGATTCAGGCGTGGTGATGAGGATATGCGGTGGCTTCCGTAGCATTTTCTGCCGCTCAGACTGCGGCGTGTCGCCAGTACGAAGCCCCACCTTAATCTCCTGCGCACGGTGAGGTAGAAATCGGTCACTAATCTCAGTCAATGGGCCGATTAGGTTCTTCTGAATATCATTGGCCAAGGCCTTGATTGGAGAGATGTATACACAGTATACCTGATTCTCCAACTCACCTGCTAATGCCTTACGAACCAACTGGTCGATGACAGTTAGGAATGCAGTCATTGTCTTGCCAGAACCAGTGGGTGAGCAAAGCAGTAGGTGCTCACCATCCATAATCGATGGAATCGCCATTTTTTGTGGCTCGGTGAAATCGGGAAAGGTTTCGTTGAACCAATCCCTAACTGGCTGTGAAAGACGCGAGAGAATCTCCTCTGCCTCAGTGAATGAATCAAGATATACTGTCTTAGCCATGCTCGTCGCGACCTTTTATTCAGTCGACAGCGTAACGAAGCGATATATGAACAATTCGTGTACATAGGAAAAAATAGGCACAGCAGACTTATCAGAACCTGAGGCTGACAGGAGTTTGATGCAACAATCTCCTGATGATGCGAGACACGGTACACCATATTCTCCGCAGGCGGGTGGAAATGCAGCCGTAGTAACCACTGGTTCAGGTGGTTCTGTCAAAGTCATCGCCATTCTTCTGATAGTTGCCGGAGTGTTTAGCCTGCTTAATGTGATATTAGCAGCAGCAGTTCCCGCAATTTGGAATGTGATGTCAGAAAGATACAACCTTGACGACAATGAAGAACTGACCGATGAAGATAGAGAGGCTTTGGATTCTGTTGATGACATGTTCACTGGACCTGGGTACACAATTTCCGTTTTTTCGGGCATTATCTCTACCGCCGCTTTTATTCTGGGAGGAGTTATGTTACTACAGAAAGAACCCGCAGCATATTGGGTCATTTGGGGTGGATTATTGCTTCAACCAATGATAGGCGCAATAGGTGCAGCACTGATGCCAACAATGCCAGATAGCCCAATAACTCCAGTAATGTCAGCCGCAATTGGTTTTGTGGGGGGTCTAATGCAGAATACGGTATGTGGGGTAATAGCGGCGATACCTATCTTTATTCGTGACATTCCGCCGCCTTGGAAGAAGTATGGCTGATTCATGCCCAATGTTTGTCGTTGCGCCCCCATCGGCTCACCGCCTCAGTACTAGGGCTGATTAAATCCACATCCATCAAAGGTGAATTCCGTGATGTTGGAGGTACTACCATCTCTTTCAGGGCATAGGTGGGACATGAGCCGATACAGGACAAACAACCAACGCATCGCTCGTTTAGTACGATTACATCTCGCTTCCTACGGTGTGGTAAGGTGTGTGCTCTTGGCAATAATGCTTCGAATGGGCAATGCAAGATGCAGAGATCACAACCGGTACAATCCTGTTCATCAATGATTACCATGGATTGACCCATGTACTCGGGAAGTCGCCTCAGCCTTTCAGGCTGTACCTCTTACGGCCACCTCAGCCGAACGGTTGATGGGACTCATGATGCGCCGGAGGACTGGGGAAGCGTGGTGAGTGAAGACGTCGCACGGCTAGATTTGCTCATCGGCCTGTTACGCCGAAGAGGAATTATCCACCCTGCATTTGAGATTCATGGAGGGATTTCTGGACTCTACGACTTCGGGCCTGTTGGTGGCCGATTACGTCGCAAGGTTGTGACTGCGTGGCTTGAGCATTGGGCCACACATGGTGATATCGTCGAAATCAACAGCCCTACCCTGACTCCTGAGCCTGTACTCGTCGCAAGTGGCCACGTAGGTGAATTCAACGACCATATGTCGGAATGCGACGTATGTGGAGCCGCATTCCGCTCAGACCACCTGCTTGAGGATGTTCATTCCAATCCGGAGTCTCTTGGATGCGAAGAACTCGATGCGCTGATTGCGGCAAACGGTGTCGCCTGCCCCGGCTGTGGAAAATCAGCATGGCAATCTGCTCGTCCAATGAATCTGATGTTCAGTACTAACATCGGCTCGATGAAATCCGGCAGGCCCGCATACATGCGTCCTGAAACTGCCCAGGGTATGTTCATGCTATTCCCTTCATTGTATCGTCACTTCCGTAATCGATTACCCTTCGGAGCTATGCAGACTGGCAAGGGATACCGCAACGAAATCAGTCCACGACAAGGTATGATTCGCCTGCGTGAGTTCAACATGGCTGAGTTGGAGTATTTCATTGACCCTGAGGTTGCGCCAACGCACGACTTCTCCAAATGGGACAGTTCACCTTTCTGTCTGGTCCCAGACCCGAATGGCTCCCATCCCGATGCCTGTGAGATGACAATAGGGTCTGCATGCGCAGAAGGAATCGTTCGCCATTCAACTGTTGGATGGTTCATGGCTTGTACCTGGGATTTCCTTGTCGGAATCGGCATTGATGCAACACGCATCCGATTCCGTCAACACGAAGGCACTGAAATGGCTCATTACGCAAGTGATTGCTGGGACTGTGAAATTGACGGCTCTTACGGTTGGATAGAATGTGTTGGAATCGCCCATCGTGGATGCTATGACCTGCAAGCGCATGAGGATGCTACTGGTTCTTCCAATCTTAGGGCATGGCGTCCATTTGACGAGGCACGAGTAGTAGATCGGGAGGGATTGACTCCTATTGGCGCGGTGATTGGTCCGGCTTTCAGAGACCGAGCAGGGGCGGTGTCTGCTGCTCTGACCGCACTTGAGCAGATGCCGGAAGGCTTGCCATTCGACCTTAACCTAGAGGACGGCTCTACGGTTAGCATCGAGGAGAATATGGTTGAACAGCATAGGGTACAGACTACTGAACACGGTGAGTGGTTCACTCCTCATGTCGTCGAACCGGCTTTCGGACTTGACCGAATAATCTGGCATGTGTTGGACCACGCATTTGAACAGACTGAGAAGGGTGGTGAAAGTTACACCTATCTGCATCTGCATGAGGATATTGCACCTATTGATGTAGTGGTGCTGCCATTAATGGAGAAGGACGGCATGGATAGTGTGGCTGCTGAAGTCCATTCAAAACTATGTGCATCCGGCAGATTATCCTCATATTACGATGGATCGGGGTCGATTGGTCGCCGTTATGCTCGGGCTGACGAAATCGGTGTACCTTGGGCTATCACCATCGACCATGATAGCATAGCAGATGGAACTGTCACGGTGAGGCGCAGAGATGACGGGGAGCAGTTGCGGATGAGCGTCAATGATGCTGTCGAAAGACTACTGATGGGGAATGTTGGTTCCGCATTCTGAGCGCCGACTCTTTCTCAATGTTCAAGAGGCGTCGTCCAACCAAGGTTAGCGATGGCAGATTCCACCGATGGGGCCGAACGGGTCGAGGACTGGACTGAACGCTACCGCCCCAAGTCCGAGAGACACCTTGAAGGAAATGAAGCCCAGCGCAAGCGGATTCGCCAATGGTTACAGCAATGGGGTGAAGGAAAACCGGAGAAAGTGGGCATACTCCTAACCGGGCCGCCCGGAGTCGGCAAGACCAGTATCGCTCTGGCCATTGCCGCCGATATGGGTTGGGATGTGATTGAACTCAATGCATCAGATGAACGTAATGCTGCGGCCCTACGTAGAGCTGCCACAAGCGGCGCCACCCACTTTACCTTCGGTCTCGATGGTTCCTTCACCACCGATGAGACCAGGCATTCTCTCATCCTGATAGATGAGGTCGATCACCTTGGAGGCTCATTCAGAGCCACCTCAGAAAAGAGAATCACCAGCACTATCGCTGCACGCTCAGAAGATGAAGACAATGTCAACGAATTGCGTGGGGATACCGGTGGTAAGGCAGAGTTGCTACGGTTGCTGCAAATCTCCAAGCAACCAGTCATACTCACCTGTAATGACCCGATGCGCTTGTGGGGTCGCGGTAGAGGATGGCGAACTGCTAGAGACCGCTTCTCACGGCTTGCTGAAATAATCCAATTCCGCAGGGCTTCTCCAACTGCACTTCGCAGAATCGCTAATCGAGTAATTGCCGCTGAGGACATTACTGCCGACTCCAGCGCAGTTGACCGCTTGGTCAGCGCTAATCCCGGTGATATCCGTGCATTGGTACGTGACCTGCAAGCAATATCGTCAACATCAGAGCACATCGATGCTGATGCTGTGGTTTCTCAAGTCTCTATGGGCGTTCGAGACCTGCAGATTGACCTTTTTCCAGGTCTAGACCAACTGTATCGCATCCAATCTGCAAATGAGGCCGCCGAACTAGGTAGAATCCTTGACAAATCTCCAGAGGAATTAGTTGCATGGGTTGCATGGAATAATGCCTCTATCTTTCGTCAACGCGCCAATCAGGCGCGTGGTATGCAAACTCTTGCATCGGCAGACCAGGCATTATTCGTGAGATACTCCAATCTTGCGTATCGCTCATCTTATTGGGGTGGTAATCTGGGTGCACTTGCTGCTAATATCGCTTCGGACGAGGTACCACCCGACCGTATTTCGCTGAGTTTCCCGGAATTCCTTCGTCGGGGCAATGAGCCGTGGCGACGCGGCTCAATAGTCGAGAGATTGGCGGAAACCTGCGGAGCCAGCCAGCAGGCGGTGCGTGAGGAATTGTGGCCGCCGCTGCGTGCTGTATCTTCAAGCGCAATTGGAGCGCGACCTCGAGACTTCTCACTGTCATTAGCACTCAACCTATCTGCTGAGGATCATCTAGCACTGCACGGACTGCCAGCAAGTGCTGCCAAATCAAAGGAAATTGCAGCGGCCTACGAAGCCGCATGGATTGAGTCTAATTCCGGAATTCTAGAAGACCTCGCCGAGTTGATGGATGAGCCAGAAATTACCTCAGACGAAGAGCCGGTTGAGCACGTAGAGAATGAGGAGGCGAGTGCCCAAGATGAAGATGAACAAGGCGAGCCGGATGAGGGTCAAACTCGGTTAGACCTGTTCTAATCACTCGCGACGCTCTGCACGCCACGTTCTTGGGTGAAATAGCACTAGAACTGTCAGTAATTCCAGACGTCCTGCCCACATCAGCAGCGATGTGTAGAACAGCGAGTACCAATTCAGACCCGCCCAAGTTGACGTAGGTCCAAACGCCCCCAAAGCAGGACCGGTGTTTCCGAGTGCTGCGAAAATGACCGAAAGAATCGATACTAGCGAATGAGTCGGCTCAAAGAAAGCCAGCACTACAAGGCTAATCATCGTTAGAGCAGCCCATGTGGACAGCATGCCAATAACCACCCACAATCGTGAATCATCAACCACTTCGCCATTCATTCGAACGCTGACGATGGCTCGAGGTTGAACCATTCGATGAATCTCACGTCGGGCGAGGCCAAAGGCCAGTCTCAGGCGCAGAATCTTCAGTCCGCCACTCGTAGAGCCAGCAGATGCGCCCACGACCATCAGGAATAGCAGTACGAACATGGAAAGAACTGGCCAACTCGCGAAATCCGCACTAGCATAACCGGTTGAAGTACCAATTGCAGCCGCTTGGAAGGCACCATGTCTCAAAGCATCCCCCCACCCCCAGCCCGCACTGTAAACCAGATTGGCTGCGAAAATAGCCCATGCGCCTGCTAGTACTAACAGATAAACTCGCAATTCTTGATCGTTGACAACCTTGGTATATTCCTTGAGTAGGATGAAGTGGAAAAGAGTGAAATTGATGCCAGTGGCGACCATGAAGAAGGTGATGATGCCTTCAACAATTGGACTGTCGAATTGCATAATTCCAGCGTCTGTCGTGCCGAATCCTCCTGAAGGCATCGTGGTTAATGAATAATTAATTGCGTTGAACCAATTTAGGTCAGCCCACCACATCAATAGAATAAATTCGAGGACAGTAAATCCAATGTAAATCCCCCACAGGGCTTGAGCGGTTTCCTGCAGACGAGGGCGGAGTCGACTCAATGATGGACCAGTCAGTTCTGCTCGAGCAATTGACATGCCTCCACCGAGTGCTCGACTTAGAAGAAGTAGTCCGAGCATAATGATTCCCATCCCACCCAACCATTGTGTCAGTGACCGCCAAAATAGGATGGAATAGGGCTGACTACCGATGCAATCAGCGGCAGCCGCACAGATTGGTGATACGTCTGGGTGGATTGTGGTAGCACCCGTTGTTGTGAAACCAGACATCGATTCAAACCAGCCACGAATCATTCCACCGACGATTTCGTGCAAGGTACCTCCATCGCCATTCCATGTGATAGGTCCGTGGAAGGTGGGCCCCAACCAGTATGGAAGCGCACCGACAGCGACAATAATTGGCCATGAAAGTGCTACTGCTGCGAAGGCCTCGCGGTCACGCAAACGTTCGGGCGTGTCGGTACGGGTACCCCAACGAACCAGAATTCCACCAACGAGGATGCTGATAATAATTGGAGGAATGAATGAGGCTAGAACAATGCGCCAGTCATCCTGCATCAAAAACCCGACACCTGCACTGACGACCAATGGCACAGAAAGAAGCAGTAGGCTCCAGCCGGCTATCAAGCCAATTATGTCGTGACGCACGCTCAGCGCTCCAGTAGTTTCTCCACAGTCCCCACATCATCAGAGGCAACGAATAGAATTAGACGGTCTCCTGCTTTCACCGTCATGTCCGGCTTAGGGCGGAGCATCAGTCTTGCATCGTCATTATTTGAGCGCTCGACGAAAGCGATACGAAAAGAGGTGGCTCGCTTCTCAATGCGAGATATTGTCTCGCCAATGCGACTATGGTCCTCGCCAATACTAGCGCTCATCGCCACAATCTCTGGCACAGAGGGCATCAACTGGTAGTGGCCGGGGATACGAGAGTGTACCTGCATTAGGATAGAATCGATGGCAACTCGACGTCGACTCACTGCGTAGGTGAGGCCAATACGACGCACCACCCTAGCTAGATTGCTGTCCTCGAGAATTAATCCAGTGCGCACGACTCCTATGTCGGCAGCGCGCATCGCCACAGCGATGTTGGCATGGTCATCTTCTAGCGCAGCAATTGCGATATCGTGATCGGCCAATTCAATCTCCTTCAACAGCTCTCGGTCAGATAGATTGCAATGAATTACATCAAGTCGTTTATTCGCACCAACTCCGCTGCCAACCAATTCATTTGCTGATTCCAGTCGCTCATCGAGAACTGTAACCCAGCAACCCTCAGACAAATAGGCTGACGCTAGATTACGTCCAAGCGACGTCGCTCCAAAAATGGCCACACGTGGCCTTTCTGGGAATGGTGGCTCGTCGTGACCAGTTGCCTTGGATATTCGCTTGAATGTGTGTTCGCCGATGGTGGCAAACACGATTCTATCACCTGGTTCAATAATGGTCTCAGGTGTTGGGACGAAGGCACGCTCTCCTTTACGACATAGTGTGAAGGCACGGGGTAGGCCGTCGATATTCTCCTCCGCTTGAGCTAGTGTGAATGAGGCCATTCTAGAAGCGTTCTGTGTGACTTCGACTTCAACAATCCAAGCATCGCCACCAAGCGGCAGAACCTCATTGAGGCTCGATGACTTCAGACCTGCTCGCAGCCGCTCTATACTAGCCGCATGTGGGCAAATAGCCACATCAACTCCTGCCCAACGATTCAACCTACTGCCTTCATCGGCAATCAGCCCTTCATCGTGAATGCGTGCAATCGTCAGTAGATGTTGACGGTTCGGGTTCTTATCCAGTGGTAGAACTTCCTCGAGTAAATCTCGTGCTAGAGCGCAGGAGAGAATATTGCGCTCATCGTTACCGGTAGCCGCGATGTATACAGCCGCATTCCTAATGCCTGCCTCCTTCAGCACTTCCCTTCTGGTAACATCGCCAAGCAGCATGAAGGCATCAATCGATTGGGCCTCCTTAACAGCATCTGGATCGGGGTCGATTAGGACTACGTCCTTACCTTCGTCCTGCAGGGCCCGAGCGACCCCTCGTCCAACTTCACCGGCGCCGCCTATGATAATCCGCATGGAGTGTTCCTCCTTGGGGTGTCTTGTCGGCTTCGCCCCACCCTCTTAACACCTCACTGTCCACTTAGGTATGGAACCCGATAAGTCCCACCGGTAATCACCGGCCCAGTAATGGTATCCCAATTCTCGGTCCACATATATTGATATCCGGAAACGGATAGTGGTCTATAGAATTTGTATGCATCGATGCCAGAGGGACTGGGACTCTCTACCCACTCACTGAATCCGGTTGGGGTGTGCAAAAGCCACTTGTTGTTGACGACATCGACCGAACCCTCCACCCAGCATGAGGAAATCTCGATGCCTTGTGTATCACACCATTCTTCTGAAAGAGGCAACAGCACATTTGCCCAAGCATGTGGTTCCCAGTATAGGAATCCATTATCGGTCAATGCACCAAATTCGTACCATGTTGAAATCTCGCGGGTGCGTAGGATGCTCATCCATGCATTCGATTGCTCATCGCAGTCGCCTCTTCCATCGACCAAGCAATCGGGTCCACTTCTAGGGGTTGACAGACCGACATCATAGAGGATTGTATCTCGAACAAAGATGAATGCCTCATGGCTGAATGAGAACACGTTATCCTGTTCGTCTTGTGGAAGTGAGGCATAAATCTGGTCTGCAATCTGCTTGACAAATGACTCCTCACCGTCGATGGCCCAATCCTCAAAAGAACTGGGAGCTCGGTCATTCCATTGCTTGACTTGGCCAACGGCAAGATGTGTTGAGGCTAGATGACCAGAGCGGTCAAGGTCGTCGAAGGTTCCCGAGTTATCGACATTCAGGCCCCTTCCATTGTGCGCACCGGGAACGATGGATTCCAGACTATCGTCATCCCACCAACTGAATGTAGTCGCTATCAAATCGTATGTGACGACCAAGGTTTTTTCTGCGGCACTTGGAATACTACCCCTCCAAATTACGCAAGGGCCGGTATCACAATGCTCTGAGTCTCCGCCTTGCGATGGCCAGAACACTTCTGTATCCCAATCGGTCAACTGCACAGCATCATTAGCTGATTTGATAGTTCCATCTAACGGAATTGAAATGGCCGGGCCACCGGGACTATTCACTGTCATACTGGATAATGTCTGCAATGAGGCTACGGAGGAACTTCCCCCACCGACATACTGGAAACCAGCACTCGAGATTCCTCTCTCAGTTCTGTAAGAAGGGATTGGCAGACTATAGCGGAAGTTGAATTCCTCTGTTTGCCCACTGGTCAGAATTACACTTCTCTCTAAGGTATATTCAGATTGCACAGGGTAGGTATGGGCTGGACCATACTCTTGCAGAATATCATTCATCCACTTATTCAACTGAGTTGTGATTTGCTCTTGAGCAGGAGTGAATAAGAATACAAAGGCAACGGCAAGAACAAGAGCAAGATTTCGCAGATTTCGATTACGCTTCTTGGAGCGACGTCGTGAGCCTCCTTCTATGCGACGGCCAATGCCCGGAGCCACCCCTGCTCGCGCGTGTCCTGAATAGTGTGAAGGTGGTGCTGTAGGCTGTACTCGGATGGAAAGACCGGCCGCACCGAGGGTAATCCTGCCACAATTGAAACAGACAGTTGAGCCGGGCTGGTTTTCAGCCAAGCAGTATGGGCACCGCGCCATCCTATTGATTCGCAGCCTGCCGCTTCTTCAATGTTCGGCGAGGCCCCCCGGGTATCAGGCCCTCATTCGTCCTCAAACTCATTCCCCGAAGTATGGCCGGAGAACCGCGTTGAGGGGCGGCCACGCCGCATTCTCATCCATTCTTGTTTCATTTGTGGTGATAGAGATGCTGGGAGCCAGGTACTGTCAGCATGTTTCTGACCCCACAGCATCAGAGCAGGGAGGCAAAGTAGCACTGGCGGAAAAAGTATGCTGTAAACAAGAATGCTGTACAGTACTGCTCTCGCAGCACCTACTCTGAATGCAGGAGCGAATCTTGCGCCGTCGAAGGTTCGGAATCCCTGGTAGGAAGTCAACACTGCCTCGCACCACGGCACACAGACTGCGAGGAACATTGCCATGAGTATGGTGATTGGACCAAAGCCACTATGATACTCGACCAAAGTGATAGTGAGTACACTGGTTTCCATTGCCCCCATGCCTAAGCCAAGTGCCCAGCCAGAGGTTGGTTGAGCATTCAATACGCGTACTGACTTGCGAGTCAACAGCAGCATCGAGAGCAATGATTGGGAAAACCCCAGAATAAGAGCAACGCCAAAGGCTGCCAATGGTAGGGCGAAATCAATCAGAAATGGGAAGATCAGGTATGTTCTGACAAAAGCGGCACTGATTACACCGATTACAAAACCGAACATCAGGTGCTTGGTGGCGTTAGGAAGATCGTAGAATCCGACCATTAATCTCATTCCGCCTCTCCATCCAATCCAAATGCCCAAAATGCCGATGCTGAAAGCAATCTGCACCTGCCATAGCGGGATGTCGAGCGTCGCCATGATGCGGTCCTCTAGACTTCCCATCTTAGCATTGTCCGGTTCTATGAACCGCATCCGTTGCATTCAAACGGGACGGCTTGGGACGCAGGGGCATGGCACTAGAGGGTCTGAAGGCCGGTATTACTGGTGCACTCGCCCGACTGAAAGGCAAGAGAAAACTGGATGAGGCCGAGTTAAAGGCTCTTAGTCGCAACATCCGCCGCTCATTGCTAGAAGCTGATTTCAACGTCAGGCAGACCAAAGAAATCACCGAACGACTTGAGGAGAGAATGACCGATGAGGAATTACGGCCCGGTTTGACTCTGCAGACCCATGCGATGAATATCATCTACACTGAACTTGTGAGGATGCTCGGGGCTACTAGAGAGATTCGCCCACACAACCAGACTATCCTGATGGTGGGGTTGTACGGTCAAGGTAAGACTACCACTACAGCAAAACTCGCAGATTGGTGGAGGCGGAGGCACGGGATCAAAGTCGCAGTGATTGAGGCCGACGTACACCGACCCGGTGCTTACGCACAATTGTCTCAACTGCTTGCTGACACACCGGTGGAAGTCTATGGCGAGCCAGACGAAACCGATGCTCTAACCATTGTTCGTAATGGCTTAGCGAAAGTTGGCAATGCTGACGTGGTCATCGTAGACACCGCGGGACGAGACAGACTTGATGCCGAACTACAAGATGAACTGGACCGCATCCACAAAGTCGCTAATGCAACCGAGAGATTTCTCGTCATTGATGCACAAGTAGGTCAAGCCGCTGGGCCTGTCGCGGCCGGATTCCATGATTTAGTCGGAGTGACTGGGGTAATTGTCACCAAATTGGATGGTACTGCTCGCGGTGGCGGTGCTCTTTCCGCGGTTGCAACTACCGGGGCTCCGATATGCTTCATTGGTGAAGGAGAGAAAATCGCAGATTTGGAGAGATTCGAGTCGGACCGATTCATTTCAAGGCTACTCGGAATGGGAGATATTCAGGGCCTCATTGACCTTGCACCAGACTCATTGGACGCTGAGGAGGCCATGCGACTCACCGAACGGGTGATGTCTGGTCGATTCACACTCAATGACATGTACAAGCAGATGGAGATGATGAGCAAAATTGGCACTGTTGACCGTATTATGTCTCATCTTCCTGATGCCCTCTTCGGCGGCATGTCCAGCATGAACAAGCGGCAGGCCGAGGAGACCCAGCGCAATCTTGAGCAGTATCGAGTAATCATGGACTCGATGACACAGGAGGAGAAGAATGACCCTAATCTCCTCAAGTCAGAGAGAATCAAACGGATTGCACAGGGATCTGGAGTTCAGGAAAAGGATGTGAGGGGTCTGCTTACACAGTGGAATCGAAGCCGTAAGATGATGAAGGGAATCAAGGGCAATCGCCAAATGCGTCGAGAAATGAAGTCGATGATGGGCGACATGGATGACATGGACCTCCCCATGTGAGGTGAGCATATGGAGCGGCGCTTCGCTCTAATTGGGCACAGAGCCCAAAGTAGTGGCAAACTTCCCCTTAACGATCTGGCTGGTGCTGCAGGTAGGATGGACGTGCTTGTCCGAGCGGTGAATGTCGCGCTTTTCCTCTCGCATGGAATGCGCACAAACTCACATGTTACGTTGCATCTGATGGGTGGACCCGGTCCTGCACGTAGAATCTGGTTCGATGGCTCAAAATTGCAAGGGGTGCATCCAGATGAGCGGGCAATAGCTGGTCAAATTGCCAAAGTTCTGCGCGAGCCTGTGCCTGCCATAGGTCAATTGGTAGAAATCTGGCCAGGACTGTGGCATTCTGGTGGTGATGTCAGTACGACCATTGCTGAGTGGCAGAGGGAGCAAGTCAAACTCATTCTCATGGATGCAGATGCGCCACGGCTGTGGGCTGAAGGTTCTCCACAAGAAGGAGGCTCGGCATATGGGAGCCTTGGCTTTTTCTTGTCGGACGACAAGCCCTTCACAGCCGAGGAGTTGAAAACATTGCAGATTGTTGCCGATGCTCGCTCGCTTGGAGATGAGTGGTTGCAGGGTCATGCCTGCATCGCTATCATTCACCAAATCCTTGACAGGGGTGTGGAGTTAAACCTTAGTGAGTAAAAACTTACTTCTGTGCTCAGTCAGAACTCAACCATCTTGGAATGCCATTCTCGTCGCTATTGAGGGCGGCTGCAATAATTACCTCATCTAATCCGAGTGGATGATTGATTGGCCATGCGGAAAGTGGTGTAATAGCGACTGCACCATCGTTGACTGCCACACAATCGGTGTCAGGTAATTCCTCGTCGACAATAGTCGCCGCACCAACCTCAAACGATACGCCGACATTCTCGACATCCTTGCTATCGGTGGCGTTTCGATACCAGCGTGCTCCTAATGAAACGGTTCTTATCTCACCATTCCATTTCTCAGGCAAATTCAGGTTGAGTAGTAGGTCACCATTGGTGAAAGCCGCCCTGCACCTCTCATCCATAGACAGTGTCTCATCATCCCAAGGGCGGCGCGCAGTACCTTCCGGGCGAAGCAGGTTCCCTGGCTGCTCAGGCAGACAAGATAGTGCTGCATCGATGGTTACCAGTAGGGCGTCCATGCTCGCATCGAAATCGGTGTGCTGGTAAGTGGCAAGGCTAGCGGCAATCGCCGGCATTCCGTAAAGGCTAGCTTCACGAGCCGCTGAAACGGTTCCAGAGTGCATGACATCGACCGATAGATTCGGACCGAAGTTCACACCGCTGATGCACATAGTAGGTCTGATGTTAGGAGCCCATGCTCGCATGCCACCCTCAAGGGCTACTATCACACAATCGCATGGTGAGCCCGCAATGGAAAATACCCTGAGTGGCGGGCCTCCTTCTGCAAGATCAAGTGAGGATATGACATCATCCCGCACCTTGAATGAGAGATCTCTATGCAGACTCAGACCCATACCAGATGCTGACTGTTCAGTCTCAGGGGCCAAAACGAGAATCGGGTGGCCACGGTTGTGCAGTGCACGTATCAGCGCATGAAGACCTGCTGCTTCCACGCCGTCGTCGTTGGTCAGAAATACTGCGTGCTTAGCCTCAACCACCCCATCACCACGTGCGCGAGGAGTCCCTTGTTCAAGAGTGAAACGGCGTGTTCACTCAGCCTCATTTGAATGGTCAGTCACATCGATAGACAAACGACGTTGCGTCCCGACTATTGCTGATGCGCATCCAAGAATCATCAGCGGCCCGCCGACAAGCGTCCATAACCCCGGCACATCCTCAACACCAAGGAGCCAACCAATCATCGAACCGATGAGAGGTTCTAGCACAACGCCAACTGAGATGACAAGAGGTGGTAGCCAGCGTAGCGAGGCATTGATTCCAGTATGCCCTGCAAGCCCGGGACCCAGTGCAAGATAGCCCACTGGCAGCAGCCACGCAAGGTCAATCCATCCAAAGGCGGCGATTGATGGAACAGATTGGGAAAGTGTGGCATCTTCAAACAGGCAGGCCGATGCTGTCAGAAGCACCGCAGAGATCATGGTTACTGGGAAGGCGTAGATGAAAAGTGGCATTCTTTGCTGGTTACGTAGCACTCTGCCTGCCGCAAGATAGCCGACGATTGCAAGCGCTCCAAGAAATGCAGCTGCGTCTCCAATCAGTGTTACTTCACCTCCACTGCCCACATCCTGTAAAGCGATGACAGCGCCGCTAAATCCAAGCAACGCCCCCAACGACTCAAGGCGATGCGGTGTGTTGCGGATGATGAACATCCCAACTACGAAAACCAATGGATGCGCGGTGACAAAAAGTAAACTGTGAGTCAATGAAGTCTCTTCGAGTGACCAGACCCAAGAACCGAAATGCAGCCAAAGGCAAAATCCTGAGCCGAGCAGAATCAGACTATTATTGCCTGAAAACCAACGCTTTCTCTCCACACTGCTTGCACTTCTATATTGAAAGATGAATGGGATTAGCAGCACTAGGGAGGTTGCTTGCAGACGCCAAGACGCTTTCAGCAGCGGCCCAACTCCTTCCATGGTACGGAAAACCGCGCCTGCGCTGCTAACCGCTACAATAGCAATAGCCAAAATGAGCCAAGCCTGCATCGGCGGAGTACCGTTGCTACCTGACTGTGCTGAGTGGGCTTGCACTGCCTCACCATCACTCGACTACTTCGCCTCCGAACTAGATGGCTGACCAAAAATACCAGCAGCGCGGAATAGCAGGTATACTCCAGCCGCAAGGGCCGCGTTGATGAGGACGAATCCGGTTATGCGAATGATCCAATACGCCGCTCCACTGGCAAGTGCAGTCTCATCTATAACAGCAAGGACTGCGGCCTCCACTCCGAAGAATGCTTCACCGGTCAATGCACCTGCCGCAATCATGAATGTCATCAGAAGCATTAGAGCGCGAGTTCGCTCGGCTTTGCCGCTGCCCTCAGCCTCCTTCACCTTGTCAATTGCGGGCTTGAGACGCTTCGCCTCCCAGATATCGCGTGCACCTCCGCCAATCAGCATTGGGAAGGTGTATGGTGTCGGCAGATACATCCCTAGTCCGAAGGAGGTGCCCATGCCAGTCACCCACTCCACAAAAGCCCCTAATGCAAAACCAACAATCAACGCCGAGATGTTACCTTGGCCTTGTGATAAGATGACAGTGAATCCTGCAAATGCGTTGGCCTGCGGTGCTAGCAGGTCAATCTGTCCGGTGGCGAGCATCTGAGAGAGGAAGATGGCAACACCAGCACCAAGAACGGCACCGGGAACGACTCCCATGATGTTGCCTTTGGAAATGTGATAAGGTCGGTTGCCGATGTACAGGCTATTCTTGTAATCAGCCACGACGGTGCCGGACATTGATATTGCCGAACCGAAGACAGTGGTACCTACGAGAGCCATCAGAACTGCTTGAGTCGCGGACAAGCCAAGTGGGTCGCCAATTCCGAGGAAGATTCCGAGCAACATCAACAGTACGATGAATGAGGTCCCTGACACCGGTTCAATTCCGGTCTCACCCATCACACGTACCGCTATGGCACCTAGCAGGAAGGTAGTCAGTAATACGACAGTAGAGAAAATCAAGGCTGCACCCAGCGGGAAACCGCCAATCCAGAATATGAGTGACATGAAAACGAAAGCTATCACCATGAAGGCTGGGA
>CAZYIX010000001.1:186539-224459 GCA_964647665.1 uncultured Candidatus Poseidoniales archaeon | reverse complement strand
ATTCTAACTCTGCGGGAAAGCGTGCGAGCAGTCGCACGATTCGCGCCTGCGCCTCCGGTAGCATCACTCTTCGCAGCAAAGCCGTCCTAAAAGGCCCTTGACCTGAGTTGAGCATCCCCCTCAGGGAGAGGATTGAATGCTATCGCTCGGCTAGGATACGCGCATGCCTGTTGATGCGAGCCGACTTCACCTGCCCACTGAACCGGGAGTTTACCTGTTCAAACAGGGGGACGGTAAGGTACTCTACGTTGGCAAGGCGACTAATCTCAGAGACCGAGTACGCTCCTACTTCACTAACGACCCAGACCGGGCGATGATTCCCACACTCGTCAGAAAATCAGATGATGTTGACTGCATAGTTACCACAAGTCCGGCGGAAGCACTGCTGCTGGAAAGACAGTTAATTCGCGAACATAAGCCAAGATATAATTCGCTATTGAAAGACGATAAATCGTATCCATATATTGCCATTACAAACGAAGAAATCCCCCGCATACTCTACACGCGTCACCCTCCTGAAAACTCTCGGTTATGGGGGCCATTTCCCGACGCTGGTGCTGCCAAACGAGTCATCAAACTGCTGCGCCGCCATTTCGGTGTCCGCGATTGCAAGGAATTACTGCCACAGGGCTGCCTTGCCATGCACATTGGGCTGTGCACTGGTCCATGCATCGATGCGAGTGGATACGAGGAAAGTGTCAATGCGGCCATCGGGGTACTCGACGGCAATGGTGAGTCTCTCATTGAGGCATTGCAAGAGGAAATGGATGCATATTCCAAAGCCATGCACTACGAACAGGCCGGTCGTTCCAGAGACCTGATCGCTTCTGTGCGCAGGACCCTTGGCCAACAGGTGATTCACAGCAGGTTCTACCAAGAGTGCGACGCCATTGGATTCGCTGATAGCGGAGAAATGGGATGTGTCGTCGTGCTCAGTGCGGAGCAGGGCATGGTACAGGGACAAGTGCAGTATCCATTGCTGCACAGGGGCGATGTCGCTGAGTCGGTAAGCCGTGTGCTGTTTGAGCATTATGAGGGGCGCCGACCACCCAAGAAGGTACTCGTTCCAACTCAACTTGGCGAATGGATAGGAAGTTGGCTCGGCGAGAGGCGGGGATCCAACGTTGAGGTTCGAGTGCCGCAACGTGGGGTTTTGGCCTCGCTGCGAAAAATGGCTGATGCCAATGCCAAGGCACTCGCACAGCGTAATCAGAAACAGCAGAGCGGCAGCCTCGAGCAGAGAGCGGCGGATGATGGAGCCGCGCTACTGTCCGTTGAATCACTCGACCACATCGTCTGTTTTGACATGGCACAACTTCAGGGAGAAGGCAAGGTTGGTGCTTGCATCAGTTTGCGTAGTGGACGCCCTGAGAAGAAGGAATATCGCACCTACACGGTGAAAAGCGGGGCCGTTGATGATGTTCGTATGATGTGCGAAGTCGTCGAACGCTGGCTACGTAGACAGGAGGAGTGGCCCGACCTGCTGCTAATCGACGGCGGAGAGGTGCATCTCGCCGGAGTTGCCAAACTCATCGAAAGCCATGGACTGGCCGACCGGATTCCTTTGGCTGCTCTAGCCAAACGAGAGGAAACTCTGCATCGACCGGGCAGGGACGACATCATTCTTGATCGGCAAGGGAGAGTTATGGTATTCGCTCGAGATGAAGCGCATCGTTTTGTCAACAATTTCCACCGCAAACGGCGCTCAAAGAAAGGTCTTGCAGACCCACTTGAGGGGGTCGATGGGCTGGGAGCGAAAAAGTTGCAAGCACTGCTACGTCATTTCGGTGGCCGACGTGGAATCGAACACGCGGGATTGCCGGAACTTCGAACAGTCGATGGAATCGGACCTGCACTTGCGGAACGGATTTGGGACTCACTCCACTAACCCATCACGGGTCATCTTCGAAGGCGAGTAAATCCTCATAGCCCGCAACATCCTTCTCGCCCCATAACTCCGCTTCATTCTCGGCAAGAGCCGCCATGGATGGAAGGTCTTCATCCCCGGAATACATCGAATCGCCTGCGAGTTCAGCCTCTGAAAGTCGCAACTTCTTCTGCTTATTCTTCGCTGAATGCAGCATTTCTGCCTTGCCTCGGCGGCGGCGTAATCTGAGTATAATCAACAGCAGTATCAAACCCGCTACGCCAAGGATGTACGGTGCCAATTCTCCAAGGATATAATCAACACCAATTACCACAGAAACAGAAATGTGGTCAGTTTGGCTCTCACATTCCTCTAATGTTGCCTCAGCACAAACCGGCACACGGTAGACCAATGTTTGGCGACCTCTATCCTCTGTGAGAGTCGCCCGATCCAGTCTGCTATCGAATTGCGCAAAGCCGAGTCCTCTAGGGAAGGTGGCAGTCACTGTGACTGCTGGGGAGAATACCTCGCCATCGAATTCCTCGGCCGGAGCTGGTACATCGAACTCAATAACTTCACCATTCCTAGGTATCTCGATTCCTGATATGCCACCTTCTACCGCATAAGGACTCAATGCAGAGTTATGCATCGCGGCGACGAAGGAGAAGATGGCCGAGCCAGCAGCATTCGCTCCACCCTGTAATTCGGATAATCCCTCGCCAGTGTACTTTACATCGATTATTATCTGTGAAGTCTCGGCCGCAATTCGAATCGGTCGCCTGTCGTCCATTGCTGTGCCGGGATACAATTCAAGTCCATCCACCCACGCATCGAGAGTTACCGAGGATACAGACACCTCAATCGGTACCTCGTCATCGTTCATCGCCTCGATATCAGTAATCGCGATGTCTAACTCATTCTGTACAGCAGCAACAAGGCTGTCTAACAGGGAATTAACTCCGCTCCTAGATACCTCAAATGTGTGATTCTCACCCCAAAGTGGAATGGACAGATTGTCATCTATTCCGGCAGCCAATCCCCCATCCATTCTCTCTCCAATGTCAAGGATTCGACGAATCAAGTCTGATGGAACCGCCTCGATTTCAATTTCGTCGATGTCGGCGGTTGTATTGGAAGGCACGGCAATACGATGAATCAGAACCTCGACGCTAGAGGTACCCCGCAACTGAATGCCCTGATCCCACTCGTGTATTTCGAATTCGGTGAAATCAACTTCGGCATTTACTGCCACGCAGGTTCTGCTGTCTCGCGAACATATCCGGTCCTCGCTATTCTCTGCGCATGGACCGGAGGAAGCGCAAATCGGGTGTCGCCAATCGTAGGGCTGCGCCCCAGTAGCACCCAATGATACGTTGCCACTCTCGCCAGTTACATGGTGTATGGTTACAACCCTTGAATCTCCTTCTGTAGAAGAAATCCAAGTGGGCAAGATGATGTTCACAGTAATCTCAGCAGGCGGCAAGTCCTGAGATATCCATGACGTGAGAATGCTAGTGTCCAGAGTTCCAGAGACTTTCACGGCGTTGAGCAATGAATGAATATCTGCATCAGTGAGTAACGAGATGTTGAACCCACCCATATCTGCGCCGGTATCGTCCACGAGATTTTCCGCCACCCCGATGATGTCTAACTCAAACAAATCAGTAGATGCTCCAAGATAAATCGGCCAAGTGCCGTTCATCGCGGATGAACCCTGAATACACCACGGGCTTGATGCGCTCTCCGCACAAGTTACGCCGGGAACGTGCTGGAAATCCAATCCACCCAAATCATCGGCAGGAAGGAAGGTGAATTCTGAGATGGTGATATTTGTCGGAGAATTGTTGGCTAACACCTCGTTGGCGGCATCAACTGGTATCAAGTTCGCGAACTCGCTGATATTCGCTAATCCGGTGTTATGAGCGAGACGCAGGCCGTCAGAAGTCACCCAAGGAATGTCAACACGTTCATCGACGAAGGTCCAACCCCAGTTTGATAGTGAATCTGCACCAACGTGATGAATGGAGAGAGTCATCGTCATCGTAGCTGCTAACTCGTCTGTTGCATCAATAGTTACATCGAGTGAAATCCCACGATCGTTAGCCAAATCCAATTCGACCGCACGGGTTGTGGTGGTGCGTCTGGCCATGGTGACTGAAGTTGATTGATTCAGCCATTCCGCACCGTTCGCCGCCTGCATATGGTCAAGAGTCCAACGTCCGTAATCGTAATCATAACCTCCTGAATTCTCAGTGATGGTCTGGCCACCGGCGCCGATATCAACCAGCGTTGCATAGTTCGGTGGCGCGAATTCGAATATCGAATAATGCCCAGGTAATGCTGTCAGATTCATGTCAGTCCTTACCGTAGCACCCATGGTCAACAGACCCTGATATGCCCGCTCGATGTCGAAGCCGGCATTGGTCAAACCAATCTGAGCCGGGTCGATTACCACATCGAGGGTGGTGCGTAGACACAATGGGGGATTATAGGCATCATTGGGAAGTCCAGCCACCTCGTCTGCACTATCTTCATCCGGGTCCGAGGTACACTGCACCTGTGCATCACCGAGAGTCACTGAATCGACATATATTGTCTGAGAATTGGAAGTCTGGCCAAATCCATTGTCAATCAGGCTTGTCACCGTACTTGTGACCTCAGCGAGCAGTGCATCGCGCACGGTAACACCAGACAGAGTCATGTAATCGAGGTAATTGCGGATATAATCGGCTGGAATACCGTCGAGCGCTGCATCGGATGAATTGCCCAATGGTAAGTCTTCCAGTTGGATATCTGTACGATTGACTTCGCGCACAGCCCACTCCAATGTTAGTTGCATTACGGAGGTATTCGCCATGCTGATGTGATAATTGCCTTCTATCCATTCTTGGCTCGGCGTGGCATCATCAGCGAAATTGTAGTCATCACAGATCCCTGATGTGCTATTCCAAGTAGAACAAATGTTGTTTTGCACTTCTGGAGAACCGGGGTCGGCGAGCACATTGGTAGATGCGAGAGGCGTCAATAGAAACAGAACGGAAAGGATGATTGCGAGCCGAGAAGAACGTGCCATTGTGATTCCTCTTTGTGTCCGCGCACACGGCGACTAGTGAACTTCTCTCCGCTGCTGGTTTAATTTGGTAGTGCTTGAGCGATTCAACATGCCGCCCAATAGCAACCCACATCATTCGCTGAAGACTGCGGTAGAAGATTGGGCGGACGCTGCCGAACTTGCTGTCGGTGAAAAGCAGCAAGTTTTGGCTGGCATTCCAAAGCGTTGGGAGAAATTTGCTGATGTGGTCTTGTTGCCAGCCGACGCCTTCACTTCGTTACCAGAAATCGAAGGCGTAGCCAACCTGTGGAAGGCGGTAGCAACCTCACTACGAGCGAGTAGACTCGGGCGCCAAGGAGAGGTGGTCGGTGAGCGCAGAGAAAGTGGGGTTGAGATGTTGCTCGGAGATGATGACTGGGTAGTGCGCAGGGAACACGGCATTGAGTTCGGTTATCGATTCACCCGCTGCATGTGGAGCAGTGGAAATGTCACTGAAAGGGGGCGTATGGCCGGTTTTGATTGCAAAGATGAAACCATACTGGACCTATATGCTGGAATCGGATACTACACTCTACCTCTGCTCGTCGGAGCGGGTGCATCTCACGTACACGCCTGCGAGTGGAATCCACAAGCTGTCGAAGCATTACGCTGGTCCTTGCAGCGAAATGGAGTTGAACAGCGCTGCACAATATATTCCGGAGATAATCGAGAAGTTGTTACAGTAAATGGAGAAGCAGCAGCATGCATTGCATCCTGTGACAGGGTGGTACTTGGACTGTTGCCAAGCGCAGAGGGCGGGCTGCCAATGGCGGTCGCCGCCCTCACGCCAGTAGGCGGCTGGCTGCACATTCACGGTACTGCACCGGGAGGCGACGAAGCAGAATGGGCCCAAGCACTGACAAGCAGACTTCAAGAAATAGCGACTGAACAGGGCAGGGAACTACATTTCGAGGTCGCTCATCTAGAAAATGTCAAGTGGTATTCTCCACACTGGCGCCACGTCGTTGTCGATGTAAAATGTACAACTCGGTAAAGGTACGATTGAAGAACCGACGCTACTCCGCAACAGCAATGGTTCTGGGTGTGAGTGACCCCGCGCTGCAAATCGCGCTGGTGCCAATCATCATGCTATTCTTCGCAGTGTTGGGGATTCAGACTCTTGCAAGTCTAATCTCTTGGTTCAAAAAACGTGACCCACTTGCCAACCTCTGGAAGCGACTCGCGGTTGCAATACCTATCATCTCAGCGATTCTAATCACCGTCGAAATCGGCCCAATGGGTTGGGGATTCCTAGTCGGAATTTTCGTTCTAATCGGCTACCGCGAATACTGCAGTGGAACTGAATTCGGTGACTCGAGCATGCAGAAGGTCACCACTGCGTTGCTGATACTGCTAATTGCAGCGGGCATGACCCATGACCAAACAATGTTCGATTGGGCAGGAGATAATGGACAAGGTTGGCTGTCTTTAGGTGCAATGCTCGCCATCATGCTACTTTGGCTGGTGCCTGTGGCTCGCGACCGGGCTGAAGGAGCGAGTGCTGACCTTGGTCGAGCATTCGTCGGTTTCTCACTATGTTGGATGTTTTTGCACGGTGCCTTCCTGATGCATCTCGAAAATGGCTCTGGTGCAATTATCTTCACATTCCTTGTAGTGGCTATGGGAGACTCAGGTGCTCTAATGGTTGGCCGAATAATTGGCAAACACCCATTCAGGCCAGTCATCTCACCAAAGAAGACCTGGGAGGGAGCCATTGGTGGCATCATCATCGGTGCACTATGTGGTTGGGTTGGCAGGTCCTTGCTACCACAACTTAGCGACATTGAGGTGATTGGATTGGCAGTTTTCGTCGCTATCATCGCTGCGACCGGTGATTTGGCGTTGTCTATTTTGAAACGTGATCTCGGAATCAAGGATTGGTCAAATGCGCTTCCGGGTCACGGAGGTATTCTTGACCGAGTTGACTCGTTCATCTTCGGAGCGCCTGCTTGTTACTGGGCGCTGATGCTGCTTTGAAGTCAAGGCCCTTCGACTAGCACAGCGTCAACCGCGCCTTCAATCTCGACATCGCGCGAACGCTCGGCGAATATTTCTTTTAGGAATGGGAACAATTTCTCGTTGTCCATATTCCATCCATTCCATCCGGCAACTCCAATCAGCGCTAGAGCCCAAAGCAGGAACAGTGAGTTCACCATAAAGCCGACAACACCACCTGTTGCAAACAAACTGGAATCTGAATCTAAATTGCTATGATTGTCCCCCCACATCACCACGCCAATCAACTCGACGCTGACTAACCGCACCTCGTCAACCGGTCTATCTGGTGCAGGAGGTACGTGCAAGATACCAAACGGATCATTGCTAGTTGGAACTGCTGCAACTGCACGAACGTGACTCATGCCATCGCGCACCACTCCAAAGGTGGCATACCCCTCATCATCACGATTCTCGGGGTCGAGTTGGTGCTGCTCTCCATCGCAGAGATAGAACTGGCTCTCAGCACTATCTGGGTCAAGACTTCGCGCCATTCCGATAGCGCCGTCGACATGACTCATATTTTCGTCGTGTTCAAGCGGAATTGTCTGGCCACTGCCATCCTCTCCACAGTTGACATTGGTGCCGGGATAAACCCCTACGGTTTTGCAACTAGGATCGCCTGACTGCGCCACAAAATCATCGATTACTCGATGGAAGAAAATTCCGTCATAAAACTGGCTTTCAGCCAAGCCTGCGAAGTTGAATGCGGTAGTTGGAACCCACTTCGGGAACAATTCCAGAATGACCTCGCCTTCGACTTCGCTACCACCGAGGTCTGGAGTGTACCGGATAACCATGCGAACCACTGGGTCACCAGGATGTGGAGTATCCATTGGAGAGCCTTCCAAAGTTGGCCCATCCTCCCACGTCGCCGGGTCAATCTCGTTGTCTCGCCATTCCTCACTCTCGCTTGCGGATGGGTTATCTCTCATCTCGGCGGACATTACAGGCGGTTTGTCGCCGAGTAGTTCCCCTGTAACTGGGCTCAAAGCGGAGGCTGCTCCCAATAGTAGCAGCATCACCGCGATTAGCAGGGCTCGGCGCATCGATACTTGCAGGGGGTAGGCACTCAAGAGCCCACCGAAGGTGGAATTCGCTTCAACGTCATGCTCTTGGCGCACCGCCCCTTGGGCGGTGTATGGGCGAGGAAGTCAACGACGAGGTGTTTGAGGCTGAAATCGTCGAAACATCGTCTTCGTCGTACATTGCTGAGGAACGGCGAGAACTACTCCAACTCAATCTAGCGATGGTCGCTACCGCAGGCATCGTCGTTCTATTCATGATTCTCGCCGCTTTTTGGGGAACCGGACCCTTCGGAACAAGTGGCCAGAAGGATGTCTCGGATTACAAGTGGTGGGAGGTTCCCTTGGAAATGCGCCATGAAATGGACCTGAACTTCACCTCATCGCGCTCCACTTTGCCAGTAGTTGGACCATATTCCTGGACCGGCCCAACCGAGCATTTCGTCGATGTGGATCTGCCTGCTAGCGAACAGGATGCGGGCTACCCTGAACCAGCGAAAATGCACGTTGCACTATGGCTGCCAGATGTTCCTGAGGGGGAGACTATTCCAGTCATTGCCACCATTCATCCTTACTACGACTTCGGTGGCGAAGGTGTACCGGGCCTCGGTGATGACTCAAATCCAAACACCGTTCCTGATGCGGGAATTGGTCAATGGGTACTAGACGAATTCGTTCCATACGGCTACGCTCTTGCACAGGTCTCAACCTTCGGCTCGGGTCAATCCACCCATTGTCAGGACGTGAAAGGGCTTGGCGAACAAACAGGAATCCAAGCAGCAGTAGAGTGGCTTGGCACGCAAGAATGGTCCAACGGTAACGTTGGTGTCATGGGCAAGTCCTACGCTGGAACCACCAATTGGGAGGCTGCTCAGAACCCCAGTGAGCACCTGAAGACAATCGTGCCGATTTCTGGCAGTATCGGCGTTCAGCAGATGTTCTATCGCAACGGTAGCAGTGAAGCCCGTGCAGTTGGCTATGACCTGGCGTATCAAGGTGCGACTACCGATACGACCACCGACGATATGCGAATTTGCAGCGATGACATCGTCGGCCCAGCCATGCCGATTACCACTTCGCTTGCAGCAGAGGCTTTTGGAGCCGAGTGGTCGGATTACTGGGAGGAGAGATACCACCTCGGAGATGTACTCAACAACTACGAAGGCAGTGTGTACATTGTCTGGGGATTGCAGGATTGGAATGTTGACCCATATCACGCCTTCCCAGCCTATGAGATGCTAAACGACGCCGGAATCCATACCCGGGCTTTTATCGGACAGTGGGCGCATAATTACCCGGACCAGCCTGACCGACATGGCTCACTAGGTAGTGGCTACGGAGCTGAGGCTTACCCTAACATGAGTCGAATGGATTGGGCTATCGAGTTGTACAACTGGTTCAACTACTACCTGAAAGGAATCGGCGATGAGCCAGACGCACATGTGCAAATCCAGACCAACGATGGAAAGTGGCACGTCGAAGACACTTGGCCGCCGGAGGACCTAGCATGGTTGGACATTGGGCTAGAGCAAGCGGATGCACAGGGCAATTGGGTGAGTGCGACCATCTCGACCACCTTCGTCGTTCCAGCCTCTGAGGAGGAGATTCACATCTCCGGCCTGACCCGTCTGCACCTATCAGTGCAGCCGGGGTTGTGCAATGGAGGGCAAATTTTCGCGACGATGTATGATGAAACCGCAGGTCTTCGTCTTGGCCATGCAACCATGGATTTACGATACCGTGACGGTGGTTACGATGCAAATCCGGTCATCCCTTACCAGACCTATCTGATGCTAATGGAATTCAACCCGATGGATGTCATAGTGCCAGCAGGACACGACATCAGCGTAGTTCTTACCGAGTCTGGCGAGGACTACCTGCCCTCGACCTGTGCTGCAGTGGGCATGGCAGTATCTATTGATGAATCATCGACTCTCAGCCTGCCGCTTATCGACCGCCCGGACAACGATGCACGTTGGTTCGACGTGCCGCCTTGGTGGGAACATCAAGAAGAAGAGGCTGTGTGATCAATGCGAGTACTAGCCTTCGAGGACTCATATGACATTGAGCGGCTGCTTGACAGTGGCGGAGTCGACATTGGAGTCATCGAGATTCTACAACATTGGGATACCAAATCCGCAGTAGAGAGAATTCGAACTTACTCTCCAGATATTCTCCTACTCGACCACTACATTCCGCCAAATAAGGGGCTGGAGGTGCTTCGGGCATTGAACACCGCAGTGCAAGCCGGACAACTCGACAGACCTGCAACTATCGTCGGTATCTCATCCGCCTCGATGGCTAATCAAAAAATGAGCGATGAGGGAGCAGACCACACCATCGTAAAATTCGACTTGGCGAACCTTGAGTTCTGGCCACGTCGCTAAGTCAGTTATCCCAGGGGAACCAATCCTCTTCGCCACTCGGTCGATACCACCACTGGCCATCATCGTCTTGCCACCATTCGGTACCATCATCATCGACTCGATAGGTCTCATCTTTGGCTTCTTCACCTTCACCCTCGACTCCTGACTCTTCGGCGATACGGCGCTTGGTTTCAGCTGCCTCATCCTCAATATCGTGGAAAGTGCGGTGACTTGGGTCTTGTGAAGTTACCTCGTAGTGGTCACCGGCAGCGATGGCCTCGTCTGATTCTTTGAAGAAATCCTCAGCCATCTGCTGCCGATAATCTTCAAACTCGTTTCGGCCGAAGGAACCGACGAAGGATCCGGATTTGGTCTTCATCAAATCATCGAGGTTAACGTCCCCTCCCATACTTAGTTCAGGGGCGTTGGGTATTTCCTCTCCATCATAGAATTCATCGGAGTCATCACCAAACTTTTGGAAGCGACGGCCATCGGGGTGGACTTCTTCAATTTCCTCCATCATCAGGTCGTGGTCATCGGCATCAATCTGTTCTTGTTCGTAGGTTCGCAGAACAACTTTTGCAAATCTATCAAGTTCCGCTGAAAGGGCAGCGCCTTCTTGTTCGGCGACCAACTTCTCCAATCTTCCGAGCAATCTGTCGTAGGGACGGCCCGCCAATCCACCGATGAATCGGCCGAATCCACCCTTCTTCTTCGCCATGTCGCTCAACCTGTCAGTCGATGGAACCCTAATTTACACTTGCCGCCGGACCGACCCCCATGGTCGAGGAGTGGTTGGCAGATGCGGCGGGGGCGTACAACCGCGCTTCGCGCGCTGAAATGGACAATTATGCTGGAATTCTACTGCTTCCCTCCTCTCATCTCGCTACAATACTTGATTGGGCATTTCAGTCGCTGCCAGACGAGATATTGGTCGGCTTTGACCCAGCGCTCGATACTACGGTCCCAGACGAAGTAGTGGCTGCTTTCGCTGGTAAGGCACAGAAGGATGAGTTGTTCGCTGGCCAAGGTTATCTAGTCGGTGAACCACATTTGGTTAACCGAGGTGATTCGTTCTCGGTCCACCACGTTCCAGAAGAATGGGTTGACGAGATGTTCTCAGCAGACCGGGGGTCACGAGGAGCTAGATTTACTCATTGGCTGCACACCCATCCAAATTGCGTAGCGATTCCATCGGAGGCTGATGCTGATGCCGCTCAGCACACTGCTGGTGTCGACATGATTCTCGGTATCGAATTCTCTCCAGAAGGACCTCTGTCGTGGTTCGAGGATGCCGAAGGTGTGCGTAGGCGACTACAACCGGAGGAAGTCAAGCAAACCGGCAGAAGCAAACGACGCGGAGCATGGGGGAATTGGCGCAGGAGGCAGCAAAGACCTGCGATAGGTACAGCTACCACCGGTCACCGAATACATGGGCTTGAACTAATCTCATTCCATCGCACTGGAGTAGGAATCAACGTCGTGCTGACCGATGATGACGGTATGCCTCACGGATGGCCATTCGATTGAATATCAGCGAAAAATAGTTTCACGATAGTGGCGCATTTCCTCAATGCTGCTCTTGATATCGTCAAGCGCACGGTGGCCGCTGGGCTTGCGGAAATTACCCATCTCTGGATACCAGCGTCTTGCCAACTCCTTCACCGAAGATACGTCAATGCTGCGGTAGTGAAAAAATTCCTCCAAATCAGGCATATATCTGCGCAGGAATCGCCGGTCCTGCCCAATTGTATTGCCACAAAGAGGACTCTGTCCTTGCTCACAGTGTTCCTGTAGAAAATCCAAGGTCCTAACCTCTGCGGTCGCATCGGAGACCTCACTTTCTTTCACCTGTTCAATCAAACCGTTCGCAGTGTGGTGTTCAACATTCCACTCGTTCATTTTTTCCAGTTCCTCTTCTGGCTGGAATATAGCAATGTTTGGCCCTTCGGCAATGATGTTGAGGTCAGCGTCTGTCACCACTGTCGCAATCTCAATGATTTTGTTCTCAACCGGGTCAAGGCCGGTCATTTCCAAATCAATCCACACTAGCCGGTTGGAGGTCATCGTTTGGTCGCAGTGCTTTCTGTCCATCATCATTGGCGTTGGATATGTAGGTCAGACTCATAGGTAGTAGGCCGCGCGAAGTAGCGAGGCTGAGATATGGCTATGGTGGCTAGTGAAGGGGCTGACGAAGTCGGTTTCATAGAATTACTACGGGTCAATTCACTGTTCAGACATTACTGGATAGCCAATTCAATATCGATGCTCGGAGAGTGGTTCAACACTGTCGCTCTTTTCGTTCTAATCGATAGATTGAGTGGAAGTTCTGAACTTGCTATGGGCATTCTTTTCATGCTACGAATGTTCGCTCTGTCATTCCCTCAACTGTTGACAGGAGTACTCGCAGACAGATACAGTCGGAAGTGGCTGATGGTAGCAGCAAATGTCGCGAGTGCTGTCGCTGTTTCCTCCCTGTTATTCATCGGTGAGAACGGGCAGATTACTCATGTATACTTCATCGCCGCTTTGCTGATGGCATTACACGCGGTATATGTGCCTGCAGAGAACGCTGCAATGGCCAACATCGCCCGCCCAAATGAACTGCTGACTGCCAACGCAATGAATTCCGCCACCTGGTCTGCTTCTCTCGCCATCGGTTCTGCTATCGGGGGCCTTGTGGTAGCAAAATACGGAGTAGACACCGCCTTCATCATCGACTCTGTTGCCTTCCTCGTCGCTGCTGTACTCATCGCCTCTTTGGACATTCCACAGCAGAAGGCAACGAGACCGAAAGGAGGACTGATCTCCTCTGGAGGGAAGCAGATTGTTGAGGGATTGCGAATCATTCTCAAAACTCCGCCGGTTCGCCGTGTCATCACTGCCAAGGCTCTTTGGGGATTGTTTGGCGGTGGCTTGGTCTACATGTTGGTCCTCGTTGGTGCTGACATGGGAATTGGCGAAATCGCAGCCGGAATCGGTATCATCTTCGCCGCAAGAGGGTTAGGGACTGGACTAGGCCCGATTCTCGCGAGATACCTATTCACAAACAGAAGCCGCTGGCCATACCTACTGGGCTGGTTGGTCTCATGTTGCGGTGTCGGATATGCACTCATTGGCTTTCTTGAATGGGGTCCATGGATTACCATTTTTGTCGTCTTCGCTCATGCAGCGAGTGGAGCAAATTGGGTCATCTCCACCGTTCTACTGCAAGAACGAAGTGAAGATGAATGGCGAGGACGGATGTTCTCAACCGACTTCCTTCTGATGACATTGGTCAACGGTTGCTCAACGCTAGTGGCCAGTTTGATGTTAGAATCCGGTGAATTCACTCTGGCTGAGGTCGTGCAACTATTTGCGGTAGGTCAGATACTTTCTGGAATCATCTGGGTCTTGCTGACCGCGCCGGGTGAACGTAGGCTTGCTAAAAGCAAAGAGACGGTGGCGACAGCGATTGATTCATGAGCGTCACGCGTGGCGCTCGGCTCATGGTGGACCTCGTTGACCAAGTGGACGAGCGTGGGCTCGCCATGAGCCCCTCACTACCAGAAGACTGCAAGAACTTCCTCATCGACATAGATGGCACCGTCTGCGAAGATGTCCCCAACGAGGAACCGGAGCGCATGGAGGATGCTGCAGTGTTCGAAGATGTAGTCGATGTCATCAACGGTTGGTATGACGAAGGTCACATGATTACTTTCTTCACGAGCCGAACCTCAGATCTTGCAGAAGTTACTGAGCGATGGCTGGACAACAACGGATTTCGCTACCACGGTGTGCTCTACGACAAGCCACGCGGAGGCAATTATCACTGGGTGGACAACCACACTGTTCGCGCTACCAGATTCAATTCTAAGTTCACCCAATTCATCAAACGCTGGGCAGAGGTAGAGGTCTTCGATGATGACGAACCTCACCAATAGGTCCCAAGTCCTACCAGCACTAGGATGGGCATAATGCTCCATACCAATTTACGCATGGCCGAAATGAACGTCATCTTGATTAGATTATTGATACCTGCCTCAACGACCTCATCCGCAGCGTCCGACAATACCTCAACCTTGCTCTCAGCACCCCGAACAGCACTATCAGCAACCTCGAGTACTTTATCGGCAGAAGAAGCGCCAAATCGGCGGAAGAAACCGCGCTTCTTGACCCCTTCATCTCCTTCCATCAACGCGTCTGCATCACGGATTTGCGAGTGATACTTCAATGGGTTGAGGTTGTGTAACCAGCCCTTGATTGCGGCCGATGATGTGATGAATTCCACCGCCGCCATGGTGAGGATAAGCCGTTGCTTGCGAGCCTTTTTCACCATACCCCTAGTTTTCAACACACGTCTGAAATCGACAATAATCCACAACGCACCACCAATACAAATGAGCAGTAAGCCAATTGTAGGGGTAGATTCCCAAGACTCCCAACCCAACTCAGGGAATATGGTACGAGCATACAGCACCAATGCAACGGGAAGTACCATTGCTAGAATCTCGTTGAATATGATGACACCAAGGCCATCAATCTTCAGTCGCTTGATTCTGGTCCAGAACCATTTGAGTGTGAGTGCATACTTCAGGCAGAGGCGAACGACGCCGGGCCCAACGAACACGAGACGCAGCAGCAGAGGGAGCCAAACCAGAAACAGATAGGCATCTCCCGGGGATGCGGGCGGCCAGGCAGGAATGAGTTCCACGTCTCGCTGTGAGGCTTCCACCCCCATAAGTGTGCAGTCTACTATCCCGGTCAACCCTATATCCCAACCTCGACTTGGCAATTTCATGGCGAACTTCAGCCACGACCTGTCCGATTGGCTTGGATTGAGTTTCGATTCAGAGTGGTTGGAGGAGAATGTCCGTTGGAAAGACTTCGGAACTGGCGTGCGCTTGGGTAGAATCGCGCGTGAGGAATCGACCAGCCTGGTACTCTACGATGCTGATGCGGAAGTGGAGGTGGAGGCTTTTCAGCCACACATGCACCCCGGTGGAGAAGTCTACATCGTGCTAGAAGGCGAAGTCTACGACGAGTTTGGAACCTACCCAAAAGGTAGCATCGTCTGGATGGATCCCGGCACTAAGCACAACCCAAAAACCCGCGAGCGAACACTGATTCTCGTTCTATGGCCAGACGGTGTCAAAATAGTCCCTAACTGACTAATCAAGGGCATCCTTCAGGAAGTATCTTCCACAGAATTATCTGCTTCCAGCAGCGCCGCAGTCCAATCATTTTGAAAGACGCCTTGCGAATCAAGCGTATTGCAGACGGTGCGGAAATCATCGAAGTTGGGATAGAGGGATGTCAACTCATTGGCTTCCAGTGGGCATACTTTGCCCCAGTGCGGGCGTGCGTGGAACAATTGTGACATGCTTTGGGCCATGAAATTCGCGAATAGGAAAAAACCAGCACGCCGTGTTGGCTTTGCATAACTGATGAAACTCAGTGCATACCAGTCCTGCCCCCCTCCGCTGGCCATCGAAATCAAGGTGTCATCAGGAAGCACCCGCCTTACACAGATTGGGTAGTGGTGGCAGTACTGGTCATGAAGACCGGTCAGAGCGTCTTGCATGCCTAGCACCTCAATTCGCCGCTGGTTGTTTGCGGACAACGTTGAGTCTATCCCTGCAGCGACCTTGATGGCTTCATGGGTAAACCTGAGCGAATCCGCCAACTGGTCCCGGGGTACGAACAACTCAATCTCAATGTGGCGAAAGGCCTCGTGCTTCATCACCAGCATCGACGAGGAGCGATCCGTAACCTTCCAATTGCGAATCAGGAATGTCGAGACGATGCGACGAAAGGCAAGCCGAATAAATCGCCGACTTCGCAGCACGCGCTTTAGGAACAATATCTGTAGGTGCAGGCCATAGTCCATCACCGTCAGCCAATAGAGCCGGTACAGCCTAGCGAGGCGGGAACGTGGCCGGTCAACCTCACGACGATGCTGGATGAAATAGGACCAGCGCCAAGGGATGAGATAGAACTGCTGCAGCGGAAATGACGATTCAGCATCCAAGACGTCCGCCAACCGACGAGACTCGGTGAAGTGCTCCTGCACGTTGTACTGTGCACGGCAGCGGAGCTTCACGGACAGGATGATTCCGAGCGAACCCAGTGAACAGCGAGCGGCCAGCAACTGTTCTCCAGCGCTAACCTCCTCGATAATCGCCTGACCAGTGGAATCGTCATAGCGAGCCAACCGCACCTCCTCGACATAGTGCGACATGCTGTTGCGTCCCGAACCGTGAGTGCCGGTAGAGATAGCCCCGGCAATCGTCTGTACCGTGATTAGACCCAACGAATGTAGGGTAACGCCATCGCGATCTAGTTCTCTGAGAAGGCGCTTGATCTGGCATCCGGCCCCAACCGTAGCAACAAACTGGTCACCATCAGGCTGTAGTTGGACGTCATTCAACCGTCGCAGGTCCAGCAGCACGTCGTCACCAAGAATCGCATCGCTCCAACTATGCAATCTGCCGACGGCGCGGATTCGCTGGCCTCGGTGTTTGTCGAGAATCTGCAGAACTTCCTGCTCGTCGGCTGGGGTGTAGGCCGACGACGGCTTAAGCTCCTGATTGCCTCCGAAGTTCTTGCGTTGCACCTAAGCTGCCTCCTTCATTGCAATATCACCATAGAATCAGCATCATGAGGCTGTCGCTGCCCGAGGCTTGATGCTGCTTGACCCTAACGGAGATGCATGAACCGTAGGATGTTGGTTCTGGTTTCGGTGGCCCTGCTGCTGCTAACACCGGTCACCTATGCACAGGATAAGCAAGAAGAAACTGGCCTTGAGGAATTTGACCAAGCGATGACGGACCTACTAGCCAGATGGTCGGATGTTCCCGGCGGACAGGTGGCACTGATGTTCAATGGAACACTGGTTTTCAACCAAGGATATGGTATGGCAGACACCGGTTCAGAGACACCTGTAAGTGTTGATTCAAGGTTCAGAGTCGCCAGCCTGTCAAAAGCGGTTACCTCAGCAGCAATTCTGACTCTAATCCAGAACGGAACCATCGCACTTGATGACAAAATGGTCGACTTGATTCCTGACCTATTACCAAGCAGATTGGATGGCTGTGATTATCCGAATCACGCTGCTTCATATTCTATAAATGACATCACTGTGTCACAGATTCTCAATCATAGGGCCGGGTGGAACCCTTCCTCAGATCCGACATATTGGCACTGGAATACTTGGGAAGTTCAATCTAATGAGTGCTTGGATATAGATGGGCTGGTTACTGACTATGACGGAGGCAATTTGGCCCCAATTCCCATGGAAAGAATCCTCACAGAATGGCTGCGAAGGCCCCTCAATTATGAACCAGGTGAGCAATATATCTACTCAAACATCGGCTACCAGATATTGGGACAAATCATCGAGGCTCAGAGTGGGATCGGATACGAGGCCTACGTGCAACAGAATGTGCTAGCACCCATGGGCATCACTTCGATGGAAATCGGCATGACGATGCCTGACGCAAGAGCTGAAGGCGAGGTTTCCTACTATGACTACGAGGGAACTACTGGACCCTGTCACTTCCCGTCCGGGCAGGATGGCAATGGTGACCCGATCTTCCCCACATCCCCAGACCCAGACTGCGGCGACTTCGTGGTTGAGGAGAAGGATGGCGGGGGTGGATGGATTGCGACGTCTGCCGATTACGCCAAGTTCATTGCTCACATCGATGGCACGCTGACCTCAAGCGCCTTCAACAACTCATTCGATTACTTCACCCAAAACCCTGATGACAATTCGGGAACCTTCTATGGTCGCGGAGTTTCAATTGTCGGCGGTAATACCGATGTGTGGGACCACAACGGCGCGTTCTCCGGTTCATCGACTCGCTTCAAGCGGGATGTGACCGAATCAGGCGAGTCGGTAATCGCGGTGTTGTTCATCAACAGCAAGCCTTCAGGAACTGTCGATGGAAAATCGTGGAAATCCGACCGCTCAACCACAATGAGCAATGCGATGATGGCTGTTGACTACGACAACTTGACCGCGGATGAGGAACCGTCCGACGATACCGAATGCACGCCCGGTGATACGCAACCAGCGGATGATGGCTGCAACAACTGCTTCTGCACAGATGATGGCGTTTGGGCCTGCACTCTGAAAGGATGCGGCGATGGTGAGGAGGAAAGCACCGACAACTGCACTCAGGGTGACACCATGCCCGCGGACGATGGCTGCAACAACTGTGTCTGCATGGAGGATGGGAATTGGGCCTGCACCGAGATGGGCTGCCCGGATGACGATGGGAATACCACTTCATCTGAACAAACGCCCGCGCTCAGCCTTGTGCTGACTCTATCCATCCTATGCTGCGTCGCTATTGCGACCCGCCGGCGAATTGAAGGCTGAGTGGCCGTTGGCGAGTCCATCTGACACTGCCCCGCTGTGGGATGTGCTGTCGGAGGTGCGCGCTATGCAGGCATACGATTCGCCAATCACCCAGATTGAACCGAAGATTGCGGTGAAATTGGCAAAACAGTCCTACCATCTAGTCGGAGAGCACGGCGGCGTCAAGGTCTGCCACTGGACCAAGGAGGACCTCAAGAACGATCGCCACTGCTACAAGGGGACCTTCTACGGAATCCAGAGCAGCGGCTGCATGCAGATGGCGCCCAACGTCGATACCTGCAATCTTGCCTGCACCTACTGTTGGCGTGAGCCGCACTCAGAGACACTCAACAAAATCGATGATGACCCGGAGATGCTATTCTACGAGTCAGTGCGAGCGCATCGACGTCTGCTGACCGGATTCAAGGGCCACAAGGATGTCACTCTCGAGAAGTGGCAGGATGCACAAAACCCGAAGCATGTGGCAATCAGTTTGAATGGCGAGCCAACCCTGTATTCTAGACTGGGCGAATTCCTCGACGTTTGTCATCAGCATGGTGTCTCGACATTTCTGGTAACCAATGGCTCACTGCCGAAGGTGATTGAGAACCTTGACCCGCTGCCGACACAACTCTACGTCAGTGTGGATGCGCCGAACAAGCAACTGTTCAACAAACTCTGCAAGCCGAAGTTCAACGATAATGCGTGGGAGAAACTCGAGGAAACACTTGCACTGCTTCCTTCCCTAGACACCCGCACGGTTTGTCGTCACACCCTGATTAAGGGCGAATCTCTTGGTCATCATGAGGACTATTCCAGGCTCGACAACATTGCTGACCCGAACTTCATCGAAGCCAAGGGCTACGTGCATGTAGGCCATTCACAGAATAATCACACCATCGACAATATGCCATCTCATCCTGAGATAATGCAGTTCGCTCATGCACTTGCTCCGCTGGTCGGTCGTGAGGTGCTGTCTGACCGACGGGAGAGTAGGGTTGCTCTGATTGGTCGAGAGATGATTCCAGTTACGCTACCTACAGCCACCCGCGCTTTCCCGAATGACCTAGGCATCGCCAAGCCGCAGAGCATCCATCTACCTTCCATCAGTTGAATTCTGTGCTAGACTGCAAACCGGAAGTTATCAAGAGCAGCGCAAGAGAGCAAGTCCCATGGCAGGGGCGAGCGCGAAACATAAACCTCGCAAGGCGAATCACAACCGGATGTATCGATTGTACGCCCCGTTCTACAACAAGGTGTTCGCACCTTCGTTCAAGGAAGGCCATTCGAAGATGGTGGAGGCGCTGGGAGCGGTGGCAGGGGATGCTGTCCTAGAGGTGGGCGTCGGCACCGGAGCATCACTGCATCACTATTGCGAAGGAGTTACTGTCACAGCCATTGATGCCTCATCTGAAATGTTGGCGAAGGCACGTAAACTGGTCGAATCTGATGAGTTGAAAGCTGAAGTAATCCTGCTCGAAATGGATGCTCATCATCTAGAATTTGAAGATGCAGTCTTCGACCATTCAATCATCGCCCATGCCATCGCAGTGGTGGGAGACCCTAGTCAGGTGATTCGAGAGATGATTCGAGTGACCAAACCGAAGGGGACTCTGGTTGTGGTCAACCACCACAAAAGCAAGTTGGGATTATTAGGACGCGCATGGGAGCCAATCCGCGACAAAATAGGTCTTGGCAGGAATGTCGAGTTGCATCGGATACTCAAGGAAAATGGACTCAAGATAATATCTGATGTGAGGGTGAACCGAATCCACACCCGCCTGATAACGGCGATAATTCCTGATGCCGGATGATTTTTCTATCTGTTCTGTAGGAAAAGGGCGCTAATCAAGTTCAATAGCCCGGAAATAGGTATTTTTCCCGTAGCAGTCCCACCACGTATTGAAAGGGGTCGAGTCCAACTCTACAATGAATGGGACGCACAAAACGGAACCTCTTCGGGGGTCTGACGGCACTTGGATTAGCCATCGGACCTCTGGCGGCCTGGTATGTCGGAGACGGCTTATCCATGCTTGCTGGATGCGATTCTTTCGGCGACTCCGGGGCTGTCTGTCCCAACACTCCACTGCTTGAGGCACCACTTTCGGCATTCGCACTGCTGCCTTGGCTGGCACTGATTACGTTGATTCCCGGGTTGCTGATTGCTGCGGTATTGCTGACCTCTGTTCCTATGACTGTAGTTGATGATGAAATGAAGCGGAGAAAACAACGAAAGTATCGGCAATTGCAAAATGCAATTGCCAAGTCATCAGGCCTCGCCGATGACGATGACCCGTGGGGTGAGGCGGAGTGACTCAGAATAGCGAGTCCCACGCCTCTGCCAGACTGTTTGCCCAATGCTGCTCACCGAACTGACGAGCGGCGGCGAGCGCGACTTCATTTGGTGCGCCGTCGCTTTTTGTGCTTGCAATCTCAGCGAGCGCGGCGGCCCACGCGTCAGCATCATCAATCGGCAATCTCCACTCCTTCGGAGTAACTTCGTTGTGAGCAGCTGCGTCAGCGATTCTCACCTGACAACCCGATGCCATCGCTTCCAGCGGAGGTAAGCCGAATCCCTCAGCAACGCTTGGGAAAAGTAAGGCATCGCAGTGCTGGTACATGCCGAGTAGATCAATGTCGGACAAACGGCCTGCCCAACGCAATTCCACTCCATGTCTTTCTGCGAGCAGACGCAATCGCTTCTGCGCCTTGCTATTGGTCTCAGCTCCCACCTTATGCAGCACCGAATTATTGCGAATTTGTGGCGGAAGTCGCCCCAGTGCCTTGAGCAGGAACGGCAACCGTTTCCTCGGTTCTTCACTTCCTACACATAGGAAATTGAGTTGATTAGGGTCCATTCGATTAGGCCGTGGCAAAGGGTGGCTAATTCTGTCATATCCCACATAGTCAATTCCATGTGGCACCACCGCTACCTCGCTATTAGGGAATAATTCTCTGCACTCTTTGGCAGTGGCTTGCGAGATGCACACCAGCAAATCGGCTCGCGAAAGGCCTTCCTTGAGATGTGAAATGTCACGACTGCGTAGCATTCCCGGTGATTGATGGCCAACACTGACCTTGCCATCCGATGTGCTGACTTTTCGTGGCGATAGGTGGAAAAGGTCGTGAACGGTGACTGAAACTGGT
Organism: uncultured Candidatus Poseidoniales archaeon; assembly: GCA_964647665.1. Taxonomy (GTDB): domain Archaea; phylum Thermoplasmatota; class Poseidoniia; order Poseidoniales; family Thalassarchaeaceae; genus CAUZSM01. The sequence goes on along the minus strand of CAZYIX010000001.1, from coordinate 202,624 downwards.
ACTGGCTTGTCATCAGAATCTGTGACCGGGTTGACTGGAACAAGATGCGCTTGTTCTTGGTCGCTGATGTGTAGAAGGTCGACTGCCGACTCAGCGACCAGCCTCTCAAGTTCGGCTGCTACATATGCTGGATGCGTAGTACGTCGTCGCCTCCAACGGGCGAATGGATTACCGCCTAGAGGATGCTCTACCTCATCTGCGAGAGCCCAACCAGCGACTGCATCTTCTCGCAGCCTCATTACAAGGTCGGCATGTGCACGCCCAAGGCCGCTTGCTCTGGGCAGCGCTCCTCCGCGAGCGACGAGAACTCTACGCACCATTGACTCTGCCAGCCCATGCTGATATTAAACGGGCGAGCGAGTGCGCATCTGTGGAAGGCGATTCTAGGTCGGGACCGCGGCTGCTAGTGGCCAAAGGCACGTTTGAGCAGTTCGGAGGGGCCGAGCGTGACCTATTGAACAATCTCAGCGCATGGCAGTCTCACTTCAATATCACACTGATTTCACTCAACCTGCCTGCAGAAGCAAACGAACGACTCGCAGCACTCGGGGTTGAGGCAATCACGCCTGTGAAGCATTGGAACAAGCCTACCGGTGCTCTTGCTGAAATCAATGCCAAAGCCAGTCGCTCAGCGAAGAAGGAGTGGCGGCGGCTGCTCGCTGATGCGGACAGCGGGCTTGCTGATGCGCTCGACTCCGCCGACGCGATTCACATCACCAGCGGCGTCGGCTCGCTGGAATTTTCTACACTGGTTCCAGAAGATAAGCCACTGCACTATCATTGCCTTGAGCCACATCGCGGGCTACACGAAGGCGTGTTGCATCGCCGTATCGATGGTCGACCAAAGCAACCACTCGCCATTACCGAGGCTCTGCTCACCCGCCAACGCCGCTCTGACATCCGTTTGACACAAGCAATAGCCTCGCGCAGACACGCTGCTATCAGCGGTAACAGCCCATGGATTCAGCAGCGCATTGAGGATGTATATGGTATCGAAGCAGGTATTCTTCTTCCAACAGTAGACACCACAACCTGGTCAACTGAACAGATGGTGAGTTCCCCCCTAGAAGGTGACTATGTAGTCAGCATCGGCAACGCCTCTTGGGTCAAAGGTACTTGGGAAACCGTCGAGATGCTAGCGGGTAGCGATCTTTCTCTAGCTCTGGTTGGAGGTGGAGATGAGGCTGACCTTATCCTATTACAGCAACGCGCAACCGCACTTGGGGTTGAATTGCACCTGATGCCAAGGCTGTCACAAGGAGTTCTGATTGCTTTGGTCAAGGGGGCGCGGGCGGTCGTATCACTCGCTCATGCAGAACCCTTCGGTCTCACTCCTGTAGAGGCGCAAGCGGCCGGTACACCCGCTATCATGGTCGATGAAGGAGGATTCAGTTACACAGTCGAAGACGGTGTTTCCGGCCGTCTGCTACCTAGACCCGTTACCGGTGAATCACATCTCAAGTGGCATGCTGCGCTTGAGGAGGCTGCCGATCCACACACCCGTGAAGCATGGAGGCAGGGTGGATTGGCAAATATTACAGATATGGGCTTGAGGCCACAAGACCAAGCGGCAAGATTGGCAAAAATTGTCGGAACCCTTCTGATGAGAAAATGACAATTTCTGGGAGTATCAAAGACTTCCACCCACAAATCCCTATTAAGTCGGAAACAACGTTTTCTCTATGCTTGGTTCAATGGGCATAACAGGTAAGGGAGGCATAGCTGCCCTCGTTATTCTACTGTGATTCTCATTCTGCCATACGCTGCGGCTTGGGTTGTAAATAGATGACAACAAGCATGGTTGCAAGGCCAACCAGCATCAGTACCACTGACACGAAGGTACCGATTTCAGGTGCGCTCTCAAAGTGTGGGAAGAAGGGGAAGATGTCCATTACAGTCTCTCCTCTAGCGAGCAAACCACCGATAGATCCGAGCAGGTAGGTCACATTGATGGCAAGGAATGCGATGACAGTTTGCACTACCGCCAAGCGGCGGTGATTCCACAAACCGGGCCCAAGAGTCATCCTACCATAGATGAAACCAATCCATAGCCCAGTGCACAGGCCTGACAGAATCATCTTGTTGACCGCCTGTGGGTTGGAAGCAGTATCCCCCGATGCGAGATAGCCGGTAATAATAGCGAATGGAATCATCGCAAGGCCAAATCCTGCCGCCCATAAGGACGCTGCATCAATACCGTTCAGCACCTGTGGGCCTGCTCTTTGAGCGAGTGGGTTGCTGAATGATGCGATACAACGCAATATCGTCGCAAGCACGGCTATTGATAGCGAGCCGACGACGAGTTCGACCGAAAATGCGTGGAAGGAACTAGCACCGACCATCACAAATCACCCTTGAGTTCCTTGATGTGCTCATGACCATAGTACAGCCATTGCTCATCGTTCCAATTCCCCGGACGGCGCGGGTCGTCCAACGCCAATGTTGCAGATTCGCTGGCATCCACTACTGTAGTGGAATCCTGCTGTACAGGAGGCAACTCATCAAAGCCCATCGGTGGAGAATTACCTGCAGCCATCGCCCTAACTTCATCGAGGGTAGGGGGCGGGGGTGCGGATTCGATGAACAAAGCCGTTTGGTCGGCGGGAATCATAGCGTTTGGCACAACTGCAAGCGTGGAAGCCATCGCATCGTCCTGAGGTCCTACGCTGTTAGCAAGGCGTCGCTGAACGGCAATGCACAAACCGATGACTGCGAACATGATGCCGCACATCTGTAGGCGAACAGCCCAGATATTCGTGCTCCACTCAGCCTGTTCACTGGACAGCGTCACCCAACGAGAGTTTTCAGAAAAGTTATCGTTCGACATCAACACTCTATACTGAAACTCCACATTTGAGAGTGCCATGGGCACCGATGCAGTCCAACCATCTTCACCTGAAATAGCAGTGACTATGTGGGTAGGGCCATCATCACCAATCCGCCATTCGACCTGTACAGTAGTCGCATTGACAACTGGGAGAGTGAGCATGGTCCCCTCACCAATTTCTCGATTGCTCGAGGGATTCCAATCGAGAGCGATTTGCGGCAAATTCTCCGGTATCGGACCTACTTCGATGCTGATGCCCACCTCATCAACCGCCATTCTCGCCACACCACCGCCGCCGTGGTGAACCGCTGCAAATAGGGTGTGATTACCCTGTTCAGCGGGAGATCGCAGCACCCATGATACAGTCACTCCTTCGCTAGAATCAAACGCCCGGGTTTCCTGATAACTGCTCTCTCCACCATTGTCATTGTCAAGGATTTTCCAGCCAGCATCCTCGGGGGTATCGGCTACACCGTGTAAATCACTGAGCAGGAAAACTCCTACGATACGCTTCGATGAAAGTTCCATTTCCGTTACCTTCACCGAGACCGTCAGCAGTCCTGAGGAATAGACCTCGGTTCGGTCTGATGACATCTCGATGACTGCGGATGATTCTCCTGACAAGCCCGGGTCACTATGGCAGGAACCACCACAGGTGAAGTCCCGGTTATCATCACCAACTCCACTAGGCCTAGCCTGCATGCTGGGCATTGCGAACAACAGCCCGAGCAAGACAGTAATCAGCAATGCTCGACGAATCACTGACTTACCCCCATAAAACGGTCAATCATCGCTGTTGCAATCGCTGCAATGGTACCGATGATGAACAAGACGAAGATGGCTAGGCTTGCACCGCTTGAGGTGCCCTCAGCCTCGTAGGTAATCATGTCTGATTTATCGAGAGTGACTTCACCCGTATTGCCGTCGGATACCCGCGGATTATGAATGCCGTTAATGTCGACAGTTACCGTGTAGTGATGCGTTCCAACCACGTGTACTGGCTCTTTCCAAGATGTCTCAGTGGTCGAGGCCACGGCTATAATGCCGGGCAGGTCACCAGAGGTGAACACCGGGGTATTGGTCCGCCAAACTGTGAATTCCGTATCGGCACCGTTCCAGTTCCAATCAAGTTGGACCTGTCCTTCGCTGACTGCAACCGATAAATCGCTGACGGTGGCTCCGTTCTGAGGCGAGATGGTCCGCTCCGTTGATGCTTCCCCGCCATATTCATCTATAACGGTCAAATTGACCACGGTCGGATTGGCTGGGAGGATAATCGAAACTTCAGAACCTATGAAACGAGTGCCCCCTACATCCCAGAACCAAGCGACAACTTCGCCATCAGCATCAGTAGAAAGAGTGCCATCGAGGACAGTCACAGCTTCGGCAATCGGGGTGTCAGGAGAATCGAATAGTGCGACTGGAGGTAAATTGCGAATGGTTACTACATCTGTATAGGCAGTCACAACTCCTCCGTTTCCATCATCAAGGGTGATTTCTACCATCCAAGAATGGCCGACTCCGAGCCATTCCACCTCGACTTGCTCGAATCCATCAACTTCGCCTAGGTGGAAGCCGTTGCGAATCCAACGAATACCCACTGATATCTCGTCATCATCACCGTCGGAGACTGACCAATCGAGGTAAAGCGGTACAAGGCTGTCAGGGTTATCTGGTCCTATAGAAAACGCGGTGAGAACGGGTAGACTATTGCCGATGGTAATCTGATTTGATTGAACACTAATACCCCATAATGAACCGTCAGATGGCGTAATCACCGCCATCCAAACATCGCCGCGCTCGGTCTGTTCCGCCGACAACTCAAGCGTGCCTCGCAAACTCATTACTATATTGCCATCCTTGAACCAATCAACCATTGAACCTGAACTTGCATCGCCATCAGCGTCAACGAAATCCCATTGTAGAGAAATGTTGGTGATTGAATCCGCATCGATTGGTGCAATCACCACATTCGTTGCACTCGGAGCAATATTCTGTACCGTCACTGCTGAGGACTGTATCCAATCCGACCAAACCATGCCGTCTGATACCCGCGTGCGCACGTACCAAGATTCACCCTTGTTCGTCGATGCAGATGGTACAAGTTGCTCTCCATCGAGTCCAACGACTTGATTGCCGCCACGATACCACGCAAACTCCTGCTCAATGATAGCATCGCCATCTGAATCGGAGCATGCCCATGAAACGGTTAGGTCCACCGTCGTGTTTGGAGAGGCAGGGGTTACACCCACTGAAGTGCAGGTAGGAGCGGCATTGGATGAGGAAATAATCACTATCGGGCTGAAAGTCTGAGCACCAGCATTCAGCCCGTCATTTGGAGTCACAACAAACTGCCATGCATCACCGGATCTAGTCATCAAAGAGGACACGGTGAGAACTCCGTCCAATTCGGGAATTCGCGAACCATCCAGATACCATTCTAGCGTGCTTGCCGTATCCGGGTCTGAATCCAAATCTTGGTAATTGTAGGTACCCGACAGGCTGTCAGAATCATCAGGATCTGTTGGTGAAATAGCCACAGAGTTCGCTACCGGCAGAGAATTGTCAACAGTGACTGTATTGCTACTCACTTCAGCACCTGTGTCCGTACCATCACTCGGTCGAACTTTCACTAACCACTGCTGTCCACGGGTCATGAAGCCGCCACCGACATTGGAAATACCATCGAGGCTACTGACGTGCGCGCCATCACGATACCACTCAATTGTCGTACCCGATTCCGCATCCCCATCTGCATCACTATACGTGTATGAAAGAGCCATTCCTGTGGCCTTGGTTGGGTCGGTAGGCACGATTTGGACGTTACTGACGCTCGGCGGATTATTCGTTGGCAACATCTCAGGAACATTGGTACTCATCGTGCCGTAGCCGTCTCCGCCATTGTTGCCATTACCATTGACAAAGTTGACTGCGAGATTGATGATGGCTGTTCCTGAACCTGCTACTGGTGCGGTCCAAGTGACTGTCCACGTCCTACTCGCATCATTGCTATGCGTAACAGATTGACCACTGATTTTCACACTGCTCCCTGGGTTGCTCCACGAACCCTTGTTGGCGATCATCGAAAAGCCACCCTCAGTGCCAGATGGGCTACCCGAGCCGGCGATAGTCAGAGAATAGGATGAACCCGGAGTGTATTGGCTTGGTAGACCAGATAACGACGGGGAGACCAAACCTGAGCCGCCGGAATGACAACCGCAACCGCCAGCGGAGTTGTGCTTGCCGCTAGAATTAGCATCTATGGTCGGCGCTGCTAGAAGTAGCATCAGAAGCGCGGTGATAATTAGGGCACTAATCGCACTCCTGCGCCCCGACATGGCTCGGCCTCAACCTCGGTCATCATAAGAACCGAGTGGGAGGTTTGATTGGTAGAGCACTGAGTGTTGCTTCCGTTGAGTTCATGGGGGGAATCCATCCCGGCCGCAACATGGAACCTGTCGAAACGGTCGCAGTGGTTGGCGCTGGCAATATGGGCAGCGGTATCGCTCAGAAGTCAGCACAGGAACAATTCACAGTTCAAATGGTCGACCGTGAAGCGCAATGGGTCGAAAAGGGCAATAGCATCATCTCGAATTTCCTCGATGAGGCAGTAGAAAGACGCATATTCCGCCCAGAACAGGTCGAGCAAATCAAAAACAGAATCACCGGAGTGGTAGGCGTCGAGAATGTTGCAGCCGAAACCGACCTAGTAATCGAAGCTGTATTCGAGGATTTTGACATCAAAACCGCCGTATTCGCAACTCTTGATGAAGCGTGCAACGAGGACACGATTCTAGCATCAAACACCTCCTCGCTTTCTGTTAATGCACTGGCAGAGGCGTCTGGCCGTCCAGATCGCTTCGTCGGCCTGCATTTCTTCTATCATCCAGCAAAAAATCGGCTGGTTGAGGTAATTCCTGCTGAAGCGTCTTCACCCTCGACTGTCGCAGCGGTCGAGCAATACTGCAAGATGCTTGGCAAGGTTGTCATCATCTGCAAGGATAGACCGGGATTCGTAGTGAATCGATTCTTCGTACCGTGGCTAAATGAGGCCTGCTTACTACTTGAGGAAGGCGTCGGCACTGTCGCGCAGATTGACGCCGTAGCGCGTGAGGCATTCAACATCGGCATGGGTCCTTTTGCGCTGATGAATCTTACCGGGCCTACAATTGCCCTACATGCTAACGATTACCTCAGCGAGCAACTCAACACACCTCGCTACCACGGCGCTCAAGGCCTACGTGACCTAGTTGAAGACGGAGATATGTGGGAAATAAGTGGCGATGAGTCGTGCGATGATGCGGCAGCAGCAATCATTCGCGAGAGGTTGCTCGGTCAGGTTTTCGCTGTCGCCGCCCAGATTGTCGAGGAGGGCATCTGCAGTATGGAAGATGTCGATCGCGGGGCCAAAGTCGGGCTACGGTGGATGTCTGGCCCATTTGAATTGATGAACGAAATAGGCATCGAAGAAGCGCATAGAATGGCCTCGAAATACAACGATTTGCATCACAGTGGGGAGCAAGTATCCTCGTTCTCACTCCCAGCCTTCTTTGCGGCCAAAGCCAGTAGCGGTTATGATTGGGAATTCAACTACGTCGATGTAATCCAAACCGGCGGAATTGCAACGGTAAAACTGAACCGACCTGAAGCGATGAATGCACTCAACGAAACTCTAGTCACCCAACTGGGCGCTGTGCTTGACGGATTGAACGCGGATGACAGTGTATCGACGATTGTGTTGGAAGGAGCGGGTAAGGCGTTTGTTGCTGGAGCAGACGTGAAATTCTTTGTCGACAAAATTCGCGCAGACTCAATCGAGGAAATTTATGATTTCACTGCGTTCGGACATCAAGTACTGAATAAATTGGACAACTCACCTAAGACTACCATTGCACTGACCACAGGTTTGGCCTTGGGTGGTGGCCTTGAGTTGGCACTCGCCTGTGATTACCGGGTTGGCACATACAGGAGTCAATTCCGCTTCCCGGAAACGAGCATCGGCATCTATCCGGGTCTTGGCGGTACGCAGCGTACCCCCCGTATCTGCGGGATTGAAGCGGCGCGATGGGCGGTTTTGGCTGGCAATTTTGTCGACCATCGAACCGCTGCTGCTCTCGGACTGCTCACCCATCTAGTCGAGCCAGGTGAAGTTGCTGAAACAGTTGAGAATATCGCCGCTGCCGGTAAGCCCGCCAACAAGTATTCGGGCGCACCTGCTCAACCTGAGCATCCGGTTGCAGCATTTGCCGCCTCGTTCTTTTCTGATGATAACATGGAGACGCTGCTTGCTGGCGGCTGTCCAGATGGATTTGATGCGGAGGACAAGAATGTCAGCCGCCAACTGAAGTCGCTTGCCCGCACCGCACCAATCGCTCTGCATATGGCAAACGACCTACTGAATGGTGCGTCCCAGACCGGAGATGACCTCGCAGCAGGCCTTTCTCTTGAGTTGGCTGACCTTGCAATAATCTTCGCCACTGATGACGCGTTGGAAGGGCTCTCCGCCCTTATTGAGAATCGCCGACCAAAATATCAGAACAGTTGAGGGAAATCGCCTAGGTTGCCTAAATTGGCTAGCGACATAGTAAAGTGGATTACATCTGTCGGGAACCATGCAACCGGATGATACGCAGCCCGGAGGAATCAGTGATAGCGTTATTTCTGGAGATGTACATCATCACCACTACTCCCAACAATCTGATGCTCAACCTCAACCTCAACCTGCACCACAGCCACAGCATGCAGCCCAACCCCAACCCGCTGCTCAACCTCAAGTCATTGTTGTACAACAACCACAACAGATGGCAACCGGTCCTCAGATCATTCCTACAGGAAGTCGAAAAGATACTACTGTGGCCTATCTACTGTGGTTTTTCCTTGGGTGGTTGGGGATTCACCGGTTCTACACTGGCCATATTGGCACTGGAGTACTCTGGCTACTCACAGGAGCCCTCTGTGGCTTTGGTTGGATTATCGACATATTTCTAATACCAGGAATGGTAAGAGAAGCCAACGGCCGGGTTATTATATATCCATGAAACCTGAGCGTGAAATTGAGAGTGAGAAAAATGCAACCACAGCAGCAAGTCATCGGTACCCAACAACCGCAAGCAACTTCTCCATACGTTAGTGGTGTAGCCCCCACCATGGGTGGAATGTACCCCGCAACTTCAGCAACTACTGCCCTGATTCTTTCAATTTTGAGCCTTGTCTGTGGTGGTATTTGTTTTGCAATTCCTGGATTGATAATGGCAAATTCCGCTCTAGCAATCACCGATGCCAATCCCGGTCACCCAGATTCTGGTTCGGCTAAGGCTGCGCAGGTCATCTCATGGATTGTAATCGGACTCACAATAGCGATGGTGGGATTTTATGTGCTACTGTTCTTGATCGCGATAGTATCCGGTGCTTGAATTCACAAGCTCTAACGACGAGGCAGGAACTCAAGAGCAGCGCGTGATTGTGCTGAGCCGAGCAGCAATAGGTTTCCCAATGAAAATCTACGTCTTTTTGGTTTTTCATTCACAGGTTCATCCATTTCAAAGTCAATCGTTTCAAGCCATTCTTCAAGCCATTTATCCATTTTCTCCCCTCCAATTCGGTGCAGATAGTAAACCGCTACCGTTACCCATACTTAGACTGCTAAGTTGTAAAGGTTAAATTAAGGTGCAACTTCCACACCATGTTTAGTAGCCCACACTGAGGTGACATACATGGTCGAAACACCTATGATAATCCCGAGAGAGAGTATGAAAGAAGTAGAATCCTGCATTGTGACATCTGAAGGAATGGGTGCCCGTATCCGCCAAATTCTCGGAGAATCCCATGGCGGAGATAACGACATCGCTTGGGAGGTCGAAGCGGCGGTCGATGCGTTGGAAATCTTCACCAGTCGCTGGACAATCGAAATACTCGCAACACTCTACATAGCCGGTGATAGGCGGTTCAATGAATTGCGGCATCTACTCACCGGCATCAGCAGCAGAACGCTGTCTGACAAATTGCGCAGGAGTACAGAAAATGGATTGATTGAGCGGGAAGTGAGCGAAGGTCCACCTATCCGCGTCACCTATCGCTTGACCGAGCATGGCAAGCGAGCGGGAAGACTACTCGGTTCTCTAGTTGCATACATGAAATTGAAGCAGGATTCAGTCGTCAGCGAGTGATACCTCTGTCCGAACCGCGAACCAATTGCTTCAATAAGAACTGAAGCCCAAAGGGATTCGATGGCACTGCTACAGCAATGGCACCGTCAGCGCCCGTGGTTAACTGCAGGTTTGGCTGCTGTATCCGGTGGATTCCTTGGTGCTGGCAATGCAATATTGGGCTCGATGCCATGGAATTGGGGTGCTGCAGGGGTCATTTCGACGAATGCTGAACATTATTGGGAACATCCTCTACGTAAGCGTATAATGCAGGTTTTGGAGCAGAAACCCGGCCTTGCATATCGAGAACTCCAAAGAGAACTTGGCGCAGCCAATGGAACACTGCGCCACCACCTCGACGTGCTAATCTCAACACGCAGTATCACAGTAGTTCCGGTGAATGGCCGCTCATGCCACTATGCCGGCGCACCACAACAATTGGAAATATTGCGAGATATGAACATCGGCGATGCAGAGCGAGCAGCTCAAATGATGCCGGTCGGTCTGTCTGGAGCACAACGTCTCATCGTGGCGAGAATGACCAGAGACCCACTTCCGAAAAGTCAAGCCGAATTGGCTCGAGATTTGGGTCGGTCACGAGCAACTGTGCATTCTGCTGTCAAAGTCTTGAGGCGACGTGGTATCCTGCACGCTCACGATTTGGAACTCGCCCCGCATCTACAAGGTCTCAAAACAGGTACTGTCGATTACGATTGGATCGATGAGCGACCACTTCCTGAGTGAACCAACTTTGAGTGAACCCACTTCCTGGTGGAGTCCCAAATTCGTAGTGACCCCCACTTCCTGGTTGATGCCCCCTCGGCGCTTCCGTATATTCAATCAATACGCGATTGTTAGGCCTGAATCGCCATTACCGACGGAGGGGCTTTGAACCCCCGGATACCCGACGCTGCCATGCTCAGTATTCGGCTTGAGGAGATGGCAGCTCCTGCCGGCACTCGCGACGCTGACCAACTTGTCACGTGGCTGCTTGACACGCTTGGCCTTGTCCGACGCAAAAACGATGATTGGAGCGGAGAAGGGGTGCATTCACCACTGCATAGGATGCTGAGGGAATATCTGTTAGCAGAACCAAGTCAAGGCTGGGATTCGGCAGCATTGGCAGATGAGTTGGGTATGTCTGCGACTGCATTACATCATCAGGTCAGTAAACTGCACGACTGTGGTCTTGTAGCGGGTGTGAACCGTGATGGGTGGCGAATCCATCACCTCCGCAATGGCTCCCTATCCAATGCTGTGGCTTTGATGGCGACTGAAACGCGAATGGTACTCTCTCAGAGACTTGGTGCTCTTGATGATTGGATGGAAGAAAGCGAGGCAAGGATGTCGATTCCTTCGGAAAAAAGCGAGGATGTCTCATTCAAAATTGTCGTTTGTGGACGCGCTCCTTTGCTAGATGGCCAAGATGAGATGGATGCTTGGATGAATGATTTCGGACTTTATGGAGATAGGGTCCGCCGCCCAAAAGATGGTGGGAAGCCGCTTGCGCGGCTGATGTTTGAACACATGTTGGTCTCCAATTCACCACTCTCACTCGATGAGGCATTGGACAAATGGGGGTCCACCCGTCCACGGCTAACCCGCACTCTCGATAGATTCCGCGCCGCTGGACTCGCTGAAAGAATCCCAAGGCTCGACCGGCTCCCGGTCACCCTGTGGTCAGCCATCCAGTCACAGCAAGGACGGCGTGGCTCTGAATGGCTAGTGAATAAGGGAGGGCTTGGCCGCATCGACAACAAAGTGCAGAAGGCTGTACTCTCTGCTATCGACAAGGATAATTTCACCGTTGAAGCCTGTGAGAAGGTGTTTGCCAAGGTTCCTGCAGCCGACCAGATGGTACTGTTGAACCTGCTCGGAGGCAGATTGCCAGTTGGCTGGCGTTTGGCTGGAGTAACATCAACTCAGGTGAGAGAAAGAGTGTTGGCGCGTGTCGACAGAACATTCCGTAGAATCAAGCGAGTCGCTGAGTTGATTGAGAAGACATACGCTGATTGATTGTTGACAATCAGACAATCAGTGCGTCTGGCACCACTAGACGGTCACTTAGACCACTGGCAAGAGCCTGTAGGCCATCAGAAAGTGGTTCCGCGAGAAGTAATGGGTCCTTGATGCGATGTAAAGCGACCCGCAAATCCCTACCTCCCGGCAAACCCTTGGTGAAAGAGATGGCATGCTGTTTCATGTTGCGGGTAGCACCCCAGACATCTATTTCTTCGACCAGTTCAACATAGCGATTCCACGCCCAAAGTTTGGCTGCAGCCTTCTCAGCGATTGGAGTAGGAGCCTGCTCGACAAATCCTGCCCAAGGCAAATTCTCCTGTTTCCAGCCTAATCCCTCTCGTATCTCGGAAAATACGCATGGATTGCCAATGGCGGCGCGGCCAATCATCAAACCGGCTGCACCTGTAACCTCCAAACAACTGGCCGCGGTAGCTGCATCTACGATGTCACCATTTGCTACCACAGGAACCATGGTTCCATCGGGACCTCCACTTCGTAATGCCTCTACCACCTGTGCTATCGCCTGCCAATCTGCGACACCACGATACTTCTGGGAAAGCGTACGTCCATGCACACAGACTCTCAGTACGCCGAGAGCAGCACAACGCTCGGCGATGTCCAGTACTGTCAGGTTGCCACTGCCTGTGCCCAAACGCATCTTGACAGATATCGGTACCGAAGACGCATCAACACACTGCTCCACTATTGACACCAATGCGTCTGGAGTACCCATCAACGCAGCTCCCGCACAATGACGGGTGACCTTTGGGGCTGGACAACCAAAGTTGAGGTCAACAACGTCGGCACTCTCCGAGAGCAGAGCAGCGGTAGCAACCATCTCATCGACAATACCACCGAATATCTGTGGAATGAACGGGCGCTCGCGAGGATCGGATTCCATCTTAGACCATGAACGGGTGTCCTTGCGAGAAAGCCCACTTGCAGCAGTGAACTCTGTGATGGTCACGTCAGCGCCACATTCTTTGGCTAACAGCCGATATGCAAGATCGGTTACACCCGCCATTGGTGCGAGAAACAGCGGCACCTGTTCGACCATTATTGGGCGGAGCGGCTGCTCCGTTTTCAAACGCTGCAATTACAACGTCTCAGAAAGTTGATTCCCAGTCATCGACGTCGTTCATCGACTCCCAAGTCTCGTCATCCATAACATCGCGGGCCTTCAGAACTTCGCGCGCGATTAGCCAGTAGAGCAGAGAGAGACTCTTGCGACCCTTGTTGTTGGCCGGAAGGCATAGGTCGACGTTACGCAAATTGTTGTTCGCATCACAGATTGCAACGACAGGAAGGCCGGAAGAAACTGCCTCGGAGAGGGCCTGTTGATCAGCCTGAGGGTCAGTCACGAAGATAACCTCGGGTTCTGTGTAAGTGCGGAGGTTCGGATTAGTCAGTGTACCCGGAATAAACCGACCTACGATTCGGCTCGCTCCAATCGCCTTTGCGAACATTCGAGCCGGGCGCTGTCCATACTGACGGGCGCTGACAACTAGAATTCTCTCGGGTCGGTAATTGTTGAGGAATTTTGCGACTGTTCGCACCCGCTCATCAGTACGGTTGAGGTCAATCAGGTGCAGACCGCTGCCGTCATCCTTGATTTCGCTGATGAATTGCTTCATGTCCGAACTCTTCTGTTGAGTTCCTACGTGAACGGCATATTCCTCGTAACTCTCGTTCGGGATAAGCATGCCTTCACTCATTTGCAATTCCTCGTGCGGCCTCGCCACCCACCCCCTATTGATAACCGCTTCGCTGAGAGCCGACTGCGGTGTAGGTCGCAGTACTACGTTTCCGGCTTCACAGGCACAAATACCGAGCAACTGCTAGCGTTGCCGTTGAGCATGAATAACAGAGCGACAACAAGTTGGGCATCTGCGAGCGAATCGGCACTACCCTTTTGCATACCATATATTGAGAGTTCAGCATGAGCGCAGATGGTGGTGAGAAAACCGAGGCCTTTGCGCTTCCACTCATCGATGGCTCCGAACGTGAAGATGGCTACTGGATGGACTCAACGGGAGCAGTCCTACGCGTATCTGCCTCAGATATGGAGAGACACGCCTACTGTCCGATGTCTTGGTACCTCTCAAAGGCAGGCGTGTCAGGCGAGGGCGATGCGCTAGAGAAGGGCAGACGTAGCCATGAAGTAATTCATCAACAGATGCAGAAATATCGGGACCGCGAATCAACGGCTCGTAACGAGATGATTATCTGGACTTGGTGGTTTACTGTAGTCATCACCCTCGCCGCAGATGCAGCTGCTTTCTTTTTCATCGGCGAAGATATTGTTTCCGAAGTTTTTGTGGGCAATGTTGCAAGATTCCTAGTTCTGCTGGCTCTGGTATGGCTTGCCATCGCACTGACCCTAATCTGGATACCCTGGCGACGTTGGCTAGGCTATCCATTCGGCCTTGCCCAACCCCCATCCTTTGCTGAGAGTTCGGGACTTGATGAGGTGGAAATGGTTACTGATTCCCTACACACAGACAATGAGGGAGAAGGATCTTCTGGCGGCAGGTTAGAATCGAGGATTCTGATAGCCTCGATTGCTATCGGGCTGCATGGTCTAGCACTGTATCTAGCTGAGGAACGCACTGTCGCATCGTTTACACTCCTAGTATTCGCTATTGCCTGGCTTCTCATCACCGCTTGGAAACTACACCAAGTTCTATCTACAGAAGTTGCGGCTGTCAAGGCTCGAAGTAAGGTTGGACTAGACAAGGACATTATCCTAACCTATAGTGATGATGATGGAATCAGCGCTTCACTACTCGTCGATGAAGTCAGTGGTCTGAGAGGCAGACCTGACCAAATCGTTCGCATTGACAATCAGTTCATTCCTGTAGAGCAAAAAACTGGCAACGTCCCTCTCCGCGCACATGAAAGTCACGAACAACAAGTGCGCGCCTATCTGCGATTAGTCGAGAAAACCACCGGAGTTCGCCCCGATTACGGTATTCTACGCTACGGTGGCGATGCATTGTTCACAGTAGAATGGGATGCTGCTGCTGAAGCAATACTTGACCAAGGTATCAGAGAGATTCATCGATTGATGGTTAAAGGCGGCGCCACCCGTAATCATCAGAGAGTAGGGAAATGCACAAACTGTTCGCGTCGAGACAAATGTCCAGAATCATTGGCTTAACTAATCCATATCGACCAACGGAATGCAAATATCTGGGCTTTCACCGAAGGTAACGCATGGTTTGATGATTGTAACTGTCAACTCATAAGAATCGTGAGCTTCCATCAAATCTGTCTGCCATCCAAAACCTCTAGAATCAACTACCAAATTCCACTCACCAGATGGGAATGTGAGAGGAGGGCTCTCGTACTCGGTGCGATTCAGAGCCATGTCATCTTCAGTGCGCATATTCCACCATTCTGAGCCGTCTGGTTCGTACAGCCAAGCCTCAACATACCTCTCATCGCCGGTCCACTGTGAAACATTGATGTTGAGCGGCCCAAGAATACTGTCAGCGTCCATCTGTACTCGGAAAGTGATAATGATGTCTGATACGGTATGGTCGATGCTGATATTGGTCTGGTTTGAGTGCTGATAAGTATCAATAGCATTGGTAGTAAATGTGTAGGCAAGAAAATGCTGTTCAGCCACATCGGTAATTTCCGGCTCATCTCTAGCACCCTCCATCAATTCACGACCTATTACAAGCGAAAGACAGCCCGATAATGACACCGACATCATGAGGAATACCGCGAAAAAGCAAAGCAAACTGCGCAACCTCATCACGTCACCCTTCATACTTCCCAATACTGCGCCTGTTTTGGACTTGATGCGTCAAAGAGCAGGTCTGCATACGATTGAGGTGTGGATGCCTGTCCGCACTCATAGGGCACTTCATCGCCAGTTGGCTCAGCGTTACTGTTTCATCATCCAGGCGTAATCGCCATCGAGGATGGCCGTTTGAAGGTGACGTGGCTCAAGAGTCGTTAGATTTGCGCCTTCGAACGCCTCTACGCTTGCCTTCGCTATTCTTCTCCGACTTTTTGTCTTCAGTTTCCTCAGATTCCTCGGCAGGTGATTCCTCGGCAGGTGATTCCTCGGCAGGTGATTC
>CAZYIX010000001.1:0-186439 GCA_964647665.1 uncultured Candidatus Poseidoniales archaeon | reverse complement strand
GATTCCTCGGCAGGTGATTCCTCGGCAGGTGATTCCTCGGCAGGTGATTCTTCAGTGGACTCAGTAGTTTCCACGCCGACGTCTGTATCCGGTTCGCCGGGAACGGTGAAATCACTGGTAGCGGTCTGCAACTCATTGCCAACAATTGAGTGGTCGGGGATAGATTCTGCATTGACCTTGTCTCCGGGCATTACACCATCCTCACCAGTCATATCGTAAAGATGGGAACGATAGTGGGCGTCTGATGCAGTTAATTCGACCTCATCATCGACAAGGTGAGTGCGCTTTGAGACATCTCCGAGGAAGGCATCGAGGTCATGCTTGCTCATTTCATCGAGGTGTGATGAAAGATGTGTAGCGGCGACGAAGTCGTCCTTGGATTCGCTGATTTCCTTCTCTAGAGCCTCCACTGCATCATACTCTGCATCGATGCCCTCAAAGTGTGATTCAGCCTCCTCAAGGCTGTCATCCCATTCCTCTTCCCAATCCGCTGACCCTGAGCCCATACCGCTTGTTGTTGAATCAAAGTCCTGGTGACCACGGACAATTTCGTCATCATCTTCGTCCTCGTCTTCCACTACTTCTTCCTCTACGACTGCTGGGTCATGCTTGCGGTCCCGACGCTCAAACCTACTGCTGACATCCTGCTCTGTACCACAGTATGCGCAATGTTCCATCATATCAGGAATAGTAGCACCGCACTCATCGCAATCGTGGAATGAGGATCTGCCGCCAGTGAGGTCAAATTCACAGTAGGGACAGGCTTCCTCATCACCCTCGATTTCACCTTCACAGGCAGGACAAATTTCGTATGTTTCTCGCTCGGCATCAGCTAGACCGCGTCGAGTCAAGATTACTGCGGACACCAAAGCAACAATCGCGCCTAAGGCACCCAAAGTCATCAAAGCGATTGCAAGAGGAGTATTCAGTCCTGCAATTGTATTCTGGTCGGCGTCACGCAACTCTACTTCCCAAGTCTGAGTTAGTGTTGGAGCAGACGCACCCTGAGTAACCAATGAGAGTTCAAGAGTGCCGACGCCACTAGGAAATATCTGGCAACGCAACGTCTGCCTTTGGCCCTGTTCAGTAAAGGTCAGTGCAACCTCGTCGTGAATAACACCTCTGCTACTCTCTACGCAGGCAATTGTCTCAGAACCAATACCACGGTCAGCGATTATCTCAATGGTATAAACGTAGTCGTAATCATTGTACAACGGCAAACCGGGCTCCCAATTCTCGCTCTCTTGAATAAACCTCAACTCCAAGGCTGAGGTTAGGCTAACTGTACCCACTGCCTGATTATCGCTAGTCAGCCGGTCATAGGAGCCTACGGCCATTTGCCAAGTTGCTGTGAACTGAAAGTCTTGGTCATCGGCACCTTGAACCAGAGCATCGAAGAATGCGGTCAGGGTTCCTTGGGTGGCCGAAGATGCAGGTGGAATATGTATAGACCGTGAATCAAGATGATTGCCATCAAATGTGGCTGTAAGTGTCCCACTCACTTCGACCATTCCGACATTTTGTAATGTGACGGTGAAAGTAACTGATTCCCCGTTCCCTACTTCTCCGGGAGACGCTGTTGCTGATGGGCTGACCACAACATTTGGTTCTGCAAAAATAGTCAGTATCAATTGCTCAATATCGTTGAAAGTACTCGACTGCTCAACCTCCTGCTCTGGGTCTATTGCGGCTTCCACTACTACATCGCCGGGTGATGCATCTGGAAGATTGGCTGCTTGAATGATATGATTCCACACTGCACTCGGCTGGTTTTCTGTAAAGGAAAGTGGAATGGTTACTAGGTCAATTCCACCGAGCAACCTGATGGTCATGTTTAGGCTGCTTGAGCCTGAACCACCGTCTCGAACGACCTCGCCTGACAGTGTCCATGGACCGGCCAAGCCAATGGAAGGCGATAGGAGGATTCCTTCGCCGTGGTGATAATCAGGGTCGCTGATTACGTGTAGTATCACCACATTGCGGTTGTCGGCATCAGTGGTCTCAATCACGCCATCATTGCTGTCAGCGTTGACTTCGACCTCGACCTCATAATCCCCTGCACTTGGTGCAAGGTCAGTTTGATTGAGCCAAACTTGACTGCCAGAAGCCAAAGGTGGCACTGAAATCATGTTGCTAGTACCGGCGAATGTCAACTCAATGTGAGAGGCGGCTGCGTCGGCATTTCCTGAATTCTCAATCTCAATAGCGATTGGAATAACATCATCAGCAAAACTCTCCGCTGGCACATTCAATGTGGAAACTCGTAGATTAGGAAGGCCCTCCACATCGAATTCCTTGTGCTTCATTACATTGTCACCACCATAACTGACTCTGACATAGATGCGGTTTTCGCCAAACTGCACGTTTGTCCACTCCATCTCAACCGTTTCAATATCATTCGCATCAATATCAACCGAGAATACAGCACTGGGCGAGCCAGCGAAGTACTGATTCTTGTGGAATTCAATAGAAACGTCGTCTGCCAACTGATTCACGGTATTCTGCAACACCACTGATATCTGAGCGGTAGAGCCTTCAGTCAAAGTAGAAGGCGAGATACTGATACTATCCTCGCTAATCGCGATTCCACCGGCATCATCTGCAGAGGTTGTAGGAAGAATTGTCAACAGCATCAAAATTAGGATGCCACTGACAAAGGTTGCACCACTACGCCGCCCCATGTGTTCAAGAGAGCGTCCGAGGCACTTCAAACCTACTTTTGCCCGGAATCAACCACTTCACAGCCGTATTGCATCGGAGTTCATGCTGGAAAGGCTTGAAGGACAAATCGAGTGGTGCACCTACTGGTGCGCATGCTGGACCGACGCCTTGTCATCGCTTTCACCACCCTGTTGGTGCTCAGCATGGCTCCTCAGGGATGGCTTGGAGAAACCTCGGCAACGCAAGCCCGCGCGGATGAATTGACCTTCAGTGGAGGGCCCAGTGCTGGTCAGGTTATCTCGGGTACGTACACTGTAGTGGCGTCAAATGTCGCAAATATGTCTTACATCAACATGGAAGTGTGGGATGGCGCCGCTTGGGCTGCCATCGCCAACATCACATCGGCCCCATGGCTAACCGCTTGGGATACCACGCAGTACAGCGATGGCGACTACAAATTGAGAATGAATGGAACATTCGTCAACACCACCTCAACCGATTGGATTGAAAGCCCGACTTTCACTCTGGACAATACTGCACCTTCCGGCCTTTCCTTCTCAATCTCCAATGCTATCATCGGAGATGGCTCGTCAACTGTGAACAGAGCATGGTTCAACATCGAATCATCTGGCTCGCTGACTTTCAGTTGGTCTGCAAGCGATGCACATCTATCACACGCGACACTGACCTCAGTTCCCGGTTCTGGCACACCTGCACAGGATGGTCCCGGAACTTTGCTCAATCAGTGGGTTTGGTCGCCCGGTGACATCACAGAAGGCACATGGACACCCCTGCTCACCGTATTCGATGAGGGGGGACTGTCATCACAGACAACCCTGCATATCGGCGTGGACCGAACCGGCCCGACTGTAGGAACCCCTACTCTTTCTGAAACTGAGAATGTTTGGACCACTGCCTCAACGCTGATTTTCAGCGGACTCGGCAGTGGGGCTACAGACGGCAGCGGCAGCGGCATTGACACCTACGCAGTACGCGATAGCGTGGACTCGTGGACCGATATTGGAGCAGGTGGCAGTGGAAGTATGCCGTTGCAACAGGGAATTCGCACGATTCAATTCAGAACTACTGACCGTGTGGGCAATATCGGTTCACCGCTCAATGCTACGATGAAAGTTGACCGAACAGCCCCGGTAATCGGTGGCTGGAATGTTCCGGAACTAACCGACAGCATCACCGGGCAGGTGGCAATCAGTGTTTCAGCATCAGACAGTTACTCAGGCATCGATGAAACGGATTCTAGAATTGAATACGGATTCGATAGCGATGGCGCGGGAGCGATACCAGATATCACCTCATCATGGTTGAACGCTGGTTCCGGTACCTCCGTCGAACTCTCCTCATCAATAGATTGGTCATCCCGCGCAGGTCAGTATCTCTCTCTGCGGGCTGTCCTTGAAGATGATGCAGGCAATACAGTCACCTCACAGGAGTCACACTTCCTCATCCTTCCCGGACTTGATTTGTTCTGGACGGGCACCAGTATCGATAGAATGGTGGTTAGAGCCGGTGTAGAAGGCGCGGTAAGCGTCACCGGTGAATTGGCTACCAATGAGGTCTTCACAAGCCCTGTTACAGTGAAGTTGCAGAGCGCACCTGCTGACAGAGACAGCGGAACAGCATGGACTACCCTTGCAACTGTGATTACCGGTTCAGGGGATTTGATTGACCAAACCGAGACTCTAACAATCAACATCACATTGCTGACAGCTGGGGAATATGACCTGAGGCTTGTCATCGATCCCAACGATGTAATCTCTGAGAAAGACGAAGGGAATAACGATGAATTCCTACTCATCAGCGCTGCTGAGCCAATAACAGTCGGTGCTGTCTCAGGATTTTCCCCGGACTCCATGGCAGTGCTACTGACTGGACTATTTGTTGGATTCCTGCTACAAAGACGCAAAACCGACTGAGCCGGCGATTTCAAAGAGGGGGGGCAGCCCGGCATCTTCGTCATGGAGGCTTTAGCTCGCATCCCGATGAGCCGCATTGCGGTCCTAATCGGCAGTAAGGGGGCTACCCGTCGCGCCATCGAGAAAGCGAGTGGAGCCAAGTTGAGCATCGACTCTCGTAGCGGTGATGTCTCCTGTGAATGGGAAGACGATTTTGATCCAATTAAGCAGTTAAAACTCCCAGGCGTCATCAAAGCCATAGGTAGAGGAATGAATCCAGAACGAGCAATTCAATTGTTGCAGGACGGTCATTTCATCGAATTGTTTGACATCAGAGAATATGTTGGCAAGCAGTCTAACCAACAGAGGCGAATTCGGTCTAGAATCATCGGGCGCAACGGACGTATTCGCGAACTGATTGAGGAACATTCAGGGGCGGAAATTGCCATTTATGGCTCTACCATCGTCATTATAGGCACCGAGGAGGGGATTCCTCTGGCCTCTCAGGCAATCGAAAGACTACTGCATGGAGCAGAGCATTCCTCGGTTCTGAAGAATCTTGAGGGGGAACGTCGTAGAAGGCGAATGTCTGCTCGCAATCTAGAATCAATACAAACTCGGGAAGATTTCGACCGCTTCGATTCTCTTGTTCCCGGTCTTGCCGCGGCTCGCCGCGCCAAGGAACGCCGACTTCGCTCTTCTCAGGTCGACCCAGATGATGAAGAAGCGGTAACCGAAATGTTGGAACTCTCAGAAGATGAGGAAATTTCCTACGAAGAAGAGTGACTCAGTAGAGCACTCTTGCCAAGGCATCTGCAACTTCTACCTCTACGCCTTGCTTGTTGGCCCAATGGACCAGCCGCGTTACATCACGTACCAAGAATTTGTCCGCACTCGGATGGGCATCGGTCACGGACTGGCCCACATCAATCACCCAAGGCTCGCCATCGTGCCACAGAATGTTGTACTCGCTGAAGTCAGCATGTACTAGGCTGGCTTTCTTCCAGCACACCTCAAGGAAGTTGAGCAACTCCTCTGTCACCGCACCAGCATCCTCAATCTCAATATCGCGCAATCTAGGCGAGGGGCCTTGCTCATTTCCAAGATAATCCATGACCAATACATTACGAAATAGCGCGTGTGGTTCAGGAACTCTGAGTCCATGTTTTGCCAATCTCAGCATGTTGCGGTGCTCCTTGCGCACCCAGATATTGACCAATTCTCGATGGCGACGGCGTAGTCCACCGAATCTCGGGTCACCCTCAATATACTGCATCAGTCCCTTGAACACAGCATTGCTGGTGTGGAAAATCTTGACCGCTGCAACTCCATTCACAGTGGTAGCGTGGAATACGTGAGCCTCCTTTCCGCGCGCAATTGGCCAGTCGATGGTATCAATGTGACCTTGCTGCATCAATTTGTAAACGGCGAGCAAGGTGGATTGGTCGAAAACTTGGTCGAAAACGCGCCGGTCAACCCACTCGTATTGTCCCTTACCGAGAACTCCTTCGAGGCGATGTTCAATTTCACTGAACATCTGTTTGAATCGCTTTTCCTTCATCCACTTCCATTGGTCGCCCTCGTCTTGTAGATTGGAGTGGAACTCGGGGAGTTCCTCTTCTTCCGGCCAATCCGCATCTGCGTACTTATTGACAGGTTCAGCATCCAGATCCATTGCAGCCTCGTTGGAATCTGCAGTTTGCTCATCCAACATGTCGGTCCATTCTCGTTTCTTGCCATCACGGCGAGATTTTCGCCTACGAGCGATGTGAAAACCTCCTCAAGCGGGACCGAACAAACTGTCAATGTCCTCGTCATCAACATCAGCAGTTGTTGGCTCAGGCAATGATTCAGCAACTGCTTCTTGCTGTTCTGATTGGCCTTGTTCATCACTGGACGCCTCTGTATTCTCGCTAGAATCAGCCGCGGCAGATTCTGCGGATTCTTCAGATTCTTCGACCACTTCGGGTTCCTCGACCACTTTTTCAACGACTTTCACAGGCGCTTTAGCGTCATCATCGCCAAAGATGCCTGCATCGTCGTAGTCATCCCACGACTCCTTACCACTGCCAAATACATCGACTATCTCAGGAAGTACTCCCTTCCTTGAAAGATAGAGAGACTGGGTCTTGGTATAACGTCGCTTCACATCTGCCTTGGCGTCTTGAAAATCCCATGGTTGTACGATGATTAAATCACCCTCGCGCACCCACTGTCGACGGCGCATCTTGCCAGGAATCCGAGCGAGTCGGCTCTCCCCATCAGCACAGACGACTCGAACCTTGCGCCCGCCTAGAATTTGGTCTGCAATCGCGAACATCTCATTGATTCGCTCGTTGGGTGTTGGGACTCGAATTTTGTCACTACTGCCCTGCTCTAGACGAGCCAGAAGCTCCTCATCAACAGTCTCCTCACGTCGACGTCCCATGGTGTTCAGCCTCGCCGACCCGCCGACCCTACATAAAGCAGCGTCCACTCAAGGCATTAGCGCTGACGCTGCGTTTCCTGCCAATGTAAGCAGCCCATCAGCGAGGTCGCCAAATCCGAATACTATCGCACCGATTGTGCACAGCATGATGGCCATTCTCAGCAAAGGTGCGCGAGCAAGACGAACATTACGATCCGTGTCTTCAAAGAACATCACGACACCTATTCTCAGGTAGTAGAATAGGCTGAAAGCACTGTTGATGAAAATCAGAATGGCCAGCCAGAATACCCACGATAGAGTACCGGTCAGGTCACCGAGGCTAGCGCTGGATATATCACCGATAGTGGAAGAAATGATTCCGTTGACCATCAACAGTTTCGAGAGGAATCCTGACAATGGTGGAACACCCGCGAGCGCGAGCATGAATATGAACATCGAGATTGCAATCAGTGGGTCACGTCGAGCAAGGCCGTTGAAGTGCGCAAGGTCGTGCCCACGCCCTTCGATTTCAAGCAGGCTGATTACAAGGAAGGCACCGAGTTTGAAGGTGACAAGCACAGCGAGGTGGAAGATGACGGCAGTTGTCAGAAGGGCGGCGGTATCGCCGGCTCCTATGGCCCCGACAGCTGCTATTCCAGCCAATACATAACCCGCGTGAGCAACACTGGAGTATGCGAGCATTCGCTTTGGATTCTTACTGCCTAGAGCAGCGACGTTACCCCAAGTCATTGTGATAGCCGCAATAATTCCTAGCAGCACGAGCCATTCGCTCTCTCCGTCGCCAAGCGTCACACCGATGAGGACGCGCATCAGAGCCAGGAAACCCATCGCCTTACTGGCGGTAGCGAGCACACCCGCAACAGGGCCGGGAGAACCGGAATATGCATCAGGTGCAGCGAAGTGGAAGGGTACTGCACTGACCTTGAATGCGAAGGCGGCAAGCATCAGGCCTAGGCCAATAAGCGGAAGGGGCTCTGGTGATTCCATCGCAGCCCATGATTCTGCTAAACCAACCTGTCCCGTGATGGAGAGGTCGCCATTCCAGATGTAGAGCAGTGATAGTCCGTAGAGACCTATGGCGCTGCTCACACTTCCGACGATGAAGTACTTGACACCGGCTTCAGAGCCCTCCTTTGTTTCCTTCAAGAAAGCCACGAGCACATATGAGGCAAGGCTGGCAAGTTCAAGGCCGACAAACATCACGAATAGGTTGACCGACAGGGCGACAATCGACATGCCGAAAGCGACCATCAGCACTAGAAGGTAGAAGTCCACCTGTCGGCGGTTGTCGAGCAACTTCTGCAGGCGTCGCTCCTCGACAATGTCATCCTGCTGCACTCTGGTGGGCAGGCGAGATGCTGGGGTAGCAGGCATCCGGTTGAAGCCAGCAGCGACCGCCAACAACAGTGCTGCATAGAAAATCATCTCGAATAGTCGGCTGAACGAATCGACGCGGAACAGGTGTTGATGGTCAACATCACAGGAAGTGAATACTGCTCCATTACCATCGATGCAAGCCATGTTCATGCCGACGCTCGGGTCAAGCATCTGTGACATCAATGCGGTGACAAATGAGGCGATTAGAGTCACAGCAGCAATACCGGCGGGTAGGCGAGGATCGCTGGTGAAGGGAAGCCGATTGCCGCCAAATAACAGCGGGATGCGAATGCTGGTACCCGGAATAGGCAACCGGAACGTGCCATCTCCAAGATTGGGAACGATAGCCATCGCGACGATACCGAGGAGAAGAATCCACTCTGGCATCAGCGCACTAGCCATTTCAGGGCCACTGAACAGCGTACCCAAACTCATGGCTCTACCCCCAGTGAATTCATCACATCGACAAAAGTCGTAGCAATCAAATCAGTCGACCAGCTCGACATCATGTCGAAGAAAATGAACGGGAGGATGCCGAATAGCACCGCCAATATTCCGAGAGTCATCATGCCGATGTTCTCATGCCAAGTGATGTCGCTTGGCTCATCATCTCCCATCGTTGGTGGTAACTGGGCTACTCCACCGCCTTCGAAGATGGTCCGCTGCATGCTCCACAGGTAGTAGGCAGCGGTGATGATTAGGGTGAGAGCAGGTAGCAGAACTAGCCAACCGAAAGTCATCCAGAATGCGATGAGTATCGCCACCTCGGCGACGAAGCCAGCCATCAGAGGCAAGCCGAGGCTGCCCATCCAACCGACCATCATGTGCGCGGACATCCACGGGCTGTGATGCGCAAGCCCTCGCATACTGCCAATCTCCAGCGTGTGATAGTGGTGCTTGAAAGCGCCAGCCACAGCGAATAGAAGCGGTGAGATGATTCCGTGCGCGAACATCATGAAAATCGCACCAGCAATTCCTAGTGGCTGTAAAGTCGCCACACCAAGGAAAATCACGCCCATGTGCGATACCGAAGAATAGGCGACCAGCCGTTTGAGGTTGGTTTGTCCCAGACACACCCACGAAGCATAGACCAGACTGACCATCCCAAGCAGAACCAACAGCCACTGATATTCGATGATGGACTCAGGGAATAAGGCGACAGACAGTCGAATGAATCCGTATGCACCCATCTTCAGCATGACGCCAGCCAGCAGCATTGAGCCAGCGGTAGGTGCCTCCACGTGCGCATCAGGCAACCAAGTGTGAACAGGTACGCTGGGCATCTTGGTTGCAAATCCAATCAACAATAGCAAGAAGACAAGAGATTGCATTCCTCCGCTGATGAACGAGGACTCAGCCACCTGTTCATTCATCAACACGAGGTCGAATGAATTACCGGTCAAGTTGCCAGTCCATGCTGGAACCGGGTTATGGAAATACATCACAAGGATACCAGCGAGCATGAAGACGCTGGCAGCAAATGTGTAGATGAAGAATTTCTGTGCAGCATAGCGACGATCTTCACCACCCCATAACAGGATGAGGAAGAACATCGGAATCAATGTCAGTTCCCAGAATACGTAGAACATGAACAAATCAAGACTGACGAATACACCGATGAGGGCGCCTTCCATCATCAAAATCAAACTGTGGAAATATGCACCCTTCTTTGCGCCCCAATCAACGAGCATTGAGATGGGAATCAGCAAGGTAGTGAGCCACACCATCGGATAGGAAAGTGCATCGATGCCAACGTGCCATGATACACCTACGCTGGAGATTACCGCACAGCCGCCTGTACGCAGAACACCTTGGTCACAGTTGTCATAGAGATAATCATGCCAACCGAGGCCCGACCAGCCTTGTAGCCCTGCTAGGTCTGTGCTGAATGACTCTAGTCCAATCAGGGTGGCAAGTGCGAACATCAGAAGTGCGATTCCGAGATTGATGTGTCTAATCCATCTGCTAATGTCAGCCTGACGGTCCTCGGCCGCAGCCCAGTGAACAAGCATCAGCAGCAAAGAGGCGCAGAACGGCAATAGCACGAGAATAGTGAGCGGGTTACCAATCATCTCCATCATATCCATTCAGGCCACCCCCCAGAGAAGTGCGAAGATGCACAGAGCACCGACAGCAGCCATCAAGATGTAATCTCGAGCGGAACCTGTGGTCATCAGACGAATCCACGACGAGGAGGTCTGGCTACCCGATTCTATACCCTTGATGACACCATCAATACCGCTCTTGTCAAACCACGCTAACAGGCGACCGAGTGGCACGACTGTTCGAGCAATCACCCACTCGTACAAGTCGTCAATGTAGAGGCGGTTGTGCAGTGCGACGGCGAATCCTGACTTGGCTATCTCGTCGACATTGGTGCGACCAACGCTGCCTGATATCTGCACCAACCAACCAACGAATGGATTGGCTTCTTCGCCTGCGGCAAGACGCCCACCGTGGATTCGAGCAGCCAAGAATGGGCCAAGAAGGGCTGAGATTACTATTGCAGTCCAGCCAACTGTCATCAGAGTGGATTCATGGGGCAGGAAAGTGTGCTCAAGCACATGGACGACCTGTTCTGCGAGTCCATAACTCTCGATTCCATGCATCAAATGCTCACCGTCGCCAAGCCACTCTGGGAAATTCAGTACTGCAAAGATCGCTCCAGTGAAAGCGGTGACCAGCGAAAGAGTGACCAACGGGGTTTTGATCCAATGAGTATCTTCTCCAACGTGCTCAGCAACCTCAGTCTTCGGTTTGCCAGCGAAGGTCATGAACCACATTCTTGACATGTAGAATCCGGTCATACCCGCGGTAGCAAGTAACAACAACGCTGGAACCAACATCGCGCCACCATCTTGCGAGATGGCCGCGTGCCAATTCTGAGCGATGATGCCTTCCTTCGACCAGAAGCCACCGATGAGTGGGATGCCGATGATTGACATCGAGCCTAACATCATGGCTACACTGGTCACTGGCATCTTTGATGCTAGACCACCCATATTGCGCATATCTTGAGCATCGAAGTCGTCGTCGTCTCCGTGCTCCCCATGCGCATGGTGATGCGCGTGATGCATCTCATGGATGACCGAACCAGAAGCCATGAACAGCATTCCTTTCGCCATGGCGTGATTGAATAAGTGGAATAGGGCAGCGCCAAAGGCAAGAGCAGCATATTCTGGGTGACCGGAATTAGCGAACCAACAAGCAGCACCCAATCCGGCGAAGATGTAAGCCAGTTGACTCATCGTCGAGTAGGCGAGAACTCTCTTGATATCATTCGCAACCAAAGCGATTGCTGCCGCCATTATGGCAGTGATACCTCCAATCCAGGTGATGAGCAGCGCCACATCGGAAAAGTCACCCTCAAATCCAGATGCACCGAAGAATGGGAACATACGTGCGACCAGATACAGACCTGCATTCACCATGGTCGCTGCGTGGATGAGAGCGGACACAGGAGTTGGGCCTTCCATGGCATCGGGCAGCCACACGTGTAGTGGGAATTGAGCCGACTTGCCTACCGCTCCTATGAACAGCATAATCAGCGCGAGACGCAGCCTTTCTGGGTCAACCGTGTCGATGATGGCGGGGTCAAAGATGACCTCGAATGAGAGACTGTTGTACAAGTCGTAGATGATGAGTAGTCCAACCATCAGGAATACGTCACCAACGCGTGTGGTCATGAACGCCTTCTTGGCAGCAGCAGCAGCACTGGGCTTCTCCCAATAGAATCCGATGAGCAGGTATGAACACAGCCCCATTATCTCCCAGAAGATGAACAGCCACAGGAAATTGTCTGCCAATACCATACCGAACATGCCACAGGAGAACAGCAGGAATTCTGCGAAGAAGCGGTGGTTGCGGTCCTCGTTCACTGCATCAGTAGTCATGTAACCAATTGCGAACCAACCGATGAGGAAGCAGAGGAATGCAGCGACGAATAGCAGCATCAGGGTTAGTGCATCGACGTAGATGCCGAAGCCGATAGTGAATCCAAGTTTGTCAGAGCCAATCAATTCCCATGATACACCATCGTGTGAGAGGATGTCGAAATTCAGCCAAGCGAAGGACGCAATGTCACTATCCTGTGCCCCAAAGTGACCGTGTTCACCGAGGAATTGAATGATTAGCCATATCGTCAGACATAGCGAGACTGCAAGGGCTGCGAGAGCAATGATGCCACCCTCCTTCAGGTGGTTCTTCCACCAATCTGTCTTCTTCCATACTTGTCCGACGATGGCGATAATTGGCCATACAACTAGTGGAATTGCTACAATGAACATTGAGGAATCAATGGCATCCCAGCCTATCTTGTAGCAAATAACCGGGAATAGCAGCATCGCTGCAACAGGCATCATCAGATGCCATTCAGATTTACTGTGATCACCCATTCCTATTCCTCCTCAATGTTTGAGCATAGTCACATCGTCTAGCGAGATGGTATCGTGTTGGCTGTATAACGCTAGGAAAATCGCTAGTCCAACGGCGACCTCAGCGGCCGCAATAGCGATCGCTATGGCCGTGTAAACCCAGCCGGTCAGGTCACCGTGATGTGCAGCAGCGG
The DNA here is from genome assembly GCA_964647665.1 of uncultured Candidatus Poseidoniales archaeon. Classification (GTDB taxonomy): domain Archaea; phylum Thermoplasmatota; class Poseidoniia; order Poseidoniales; family Thalassarchaeaceae; genus CAUZSM01. The sequence continues at coordinate 173,493 of CAZYIX010000001.1, read as the reverse complement.
CGACGAAATTAAGATTGACAGCGTTAAGCATCAGCTCTACCGCCATCAACACGATGATGGCGTTTTTACGAGAGAATGCGCCAGAAAGTCCTACACAGAATAGGATGGCACCAAGGCCAGCAATCCAAGAAGGCGGAATCATTCCTCCTCACCTCCAATCTCCCACATCAGGTTGATCAGACGCTCGTCGCGCACCAGGTAAGCTGCACCAGCCATCGCCATGGCGAGCAAAGCACCTAGAGCTACTACCGCGAAGGCCCAATCAGTGAGCATAGAAACTGCGAATCTGCCAGAGCAACCAATATCGTCATCGGCCTGAGTGTTGTCGCAATTTAGAGGAGCACCGCCTTGCCAAGTATCGGCCGACATCAATACTGAAAGGAGTACTGCGAGCAGGGCAATCAGCCCCAACTTGGCGAGATTTCCTACCATCCTCATTCGAAGTCCTCCTCCTGAATCTGCCGTCGTGACAACATGACGCCGAATGCGTAAACCAGCATGACGCTACCAAGATAGACGAGAATCTGAATTGCTGCTAGCATCTCTGCCCCAGCCATCAGGAATACACCTGCGACCGCGAAGAAAGCCCCGATCAGGTACAACATCGAATGCGCAACGCGGCGAGCGCGAACGGTCCCTACCGCTCCACCAATAGCAAATATCGACAAGAGCAGGAATGAAATCCCTTCTACCGAGCCTAACATATCGCCGATAGGGTCCATGATGAGGGCGGGCAACTCCATTTTCAAGCCCCCTTCGATGCCTTTGCTGCCGCTCGAGCGAGTTTCTTCTGCTCCTGCTCAACTCTCTTGCCCAACTCGATGTCAACGCACTCTGCGTGTACCGTAGGGAGCACACGAGTTCTGCTGGCGTCCATCCACAATTCCTCGCGGCTATGTCCAGACATTCCATCATACTCATTGGTCATGAAGAAAGAATTGAACGGGCAGGATTCCATACACAGTCCACAGAACATGCAACGTCCTAGGTCAATCCTTCCACTGACAATATCAACTTCTGCTCCGACAAGTTCGCTGGTAGTAACCTCCTCGGTCACACCGCTGTCATCCCACCGTACAGTGGCTGTATCTCCTGAAAGGTCTAGGATTTCACCGAAGTCAAACTCCTGTGGGGCATCGCTGTGTGCGGTGGTAAGGTCGAATGCCTCTGAAACCTCTTCACTGCCCTCAATGCGTCGCGCTGTCAATCCGCCGACCTCCAATTCCACACCGTATCCATGCATATCATCACCTTCTTCGGGTGTGTAATCGAGGACGTTAACCCGAGTCTCGGTCGTCATGTGTAGGCAGTCATTTGGACAAATGCGCACACAAGCCTTGCAGGCTGTGCAAGTCTCCCAAATGATGCCGATTCGACCATTGTAATTACCCGGAACAAACAACCAGGGCTCCATATCCTCCAGTCGCTCGTAAGGATACATCACAGTAACAGGGCGCTGAAGGTAAGGGACAACGTCTGTGCTCTCCCTATCCGCAGCATAAGTGTGAGTAGTACTCTGATGAGCTATCTTAGTCAATTTCTCTCGCTCAGCGTCAGACAGCATCTCCGTCGGCACGGCATGATACGGCTCACCACTGTTGTGTTGCCTGAGGAATCGTGCCCTACCAATAATCGGGAACGTACGCAAAGCTGTCTTCAAAGTCATCCATAGTGGACGAATAAACAGATTGCGGAAATTAGGTGTTGCGTGCTTGTGATATGCCATTTCTCTCCCTCCTTACTCCTTGTGTTGTCCTGGACTCGCCACTTCAGTTGTTTGTACACTGAATGGGCGCCTGCGCTCCTCCAGAGCCTTTGGATCCTCATCTATTGCAAGGATTGTCAGCAGTGCAAGAGCGATTGAGGTAATCAGCACGGGTACCAAGATGTGCCACTCCTCGTTGATTCCATCGTAGACCCAAAGGCGAAGGACGACTGCGAATGCGAGATTGACAAGGCTCAACGGCAGCAACCAGCGCCAGCCGAACTCTAGAATTTGGTCTGTGCGAACTCGATGCAACGCTGCTCGGAACCAAACGAAGACGATGAAGACAGTCCATGACTTGAGGAATACCCACGTGATATGCGGGATATAGGAAATGAACGGAATTGTGTCTTCAAAGGGAGCCTCCCAACCGCCGAGGAAAAAGTGTGCAAATAGCAAGCAAGCGGCGTAAACACGCAAGTATTCTGAAGCAAACATCAGACCCCAGCGCATTCCACCGTATTCAGTCCACCAGCCCTCAACGAGTTCCGCCTCTGCTTCAGGCATATCGAAGGGAATTCGCTCGACTTCAGCAACCATTGTCACGATGAATAGGATAGCGCCGAGCGGCAGCAGGAATAGATTCCAAGCGCCGGTATCGGCCTGGAATTCAATGACCTCAACCAAATTGAAAGAACCAGAGAGGACGACTACGGAGAGTACGGTGACCAATAGTGGAATCTCGTAAGCAGTAAGTTGGGCTGCGCTACGAATACCACCGAGTAGGGTGTACTTGTTGTTGGAAGACCAGCCTGCGAAGAATACTCCGAGTGGGGCTACACCAAAAATCGCCATCAAGAATAAAATCGACATTTCAGAGTTATTGGCCCAGAAGTTTGGCCCAAGTGGAATGAACGCGAACAGCATCACCGTAGTTGCAATGATGATGAATGGAGCAACCTCGTAGATGAGTCGGTCGGATTTTTCGGGAACCATATGCTCCTTGGTCAGAAATTTCATACCATCAGCCAAGTTTTGGAAGAAGCCGGGAAGCATCCACCACACTCCATGATAGGAACGGTTGTTGACTCGACTGACCGTCTCCAACTCATGGTCACTCCCTGCGGCGCTATTCAACATGCGAACAATGAAACCGACCGGGGCACCAGTGCCAAACGGAAGTTGATTCCACCATTCGCCGGCAGTCACTCCACTCTCACCGATCCATAGTGAGCGCAGTGAAGTGACTGCACCACGCCTATCCATGAATCTTCCAAGCAACTTGCGTTCCATCCACAACAGAACCAGTAGTGTGGTCATGATGCCACCGAAAATCATCACACACATCACGAACTCAGTGAGGAAGAATGCAACATTGTCGGTATAACCCCAGTGTCGAGATTGACCTATGGTATTCTCGGATAACCACTGTGTCAAGGCAGATACCCACCCCCGTATGTCAAGAATATCCTCAGTCATCATCTCACCTGTCAGTCTCTCCTATACATGGGTCAAATGAACCCATGATGGCTGGGATGTCAGCCACCTTGTAGCCAATCATGCACTTTGATGCGTATGGAAGGGTGATGAACATCGGCGATCGAATCGATACTCGATATGGATGCTTGCCTCTACCCTCGCCGCCGCCCACCAGATAGAAGGTAGATGCACCGCGGCTATCCTCAAAGTGATGGAATCCGGTTTGGCCCTCAGCCGCACGCTTTGGCGCCTTGGCGATGATTGCCTCGTCGCCAGGTGAATAGTGTGTTTCAGCTCCACCCGGCATCTTGTCGAGCGCATCTAGTACCATCAGCGCACTCTGTCGCATTTCTTCAACGCGGACACGATAGCGGTCATAGCAATCGCTTCCCTTGATGGACGGGCGCTCGATGGCTGGCTGCCAATCAATCTCATCATACACCGAATAGGGATGTGCCCAGCGCACGTCGTAATTGACGCCAGCCGCACGAATGTTAGGACCGGAGACACCGTGATTGGTCATCTCAGCAGCCTTGGCATATCCCACACCTTGAGTGCGAATGAGGAAAATGGTACTCTCATCGAGAATTGCCTCATATTCCTGAATTCTATCTTGAAACAACTTGAGTTTGGCCCGAGCACGCTGTGCGAAACCAATCGGGAGGTCTCGCTTCACACCACCGACACGGGGGAAGTTGTAATGCAATCGCGAGCCGCCGAGTTCTTGCAGCAAATCCATCATCATCTCTCGCTCGCGCAAACACCAGACCATGCCAGACAAGTTGCCGACATCTGGACAGTAAGCACCCAACCACATCAGGTGGGATGCGATACGCTGCAGTTCAACAGCGACAAGTCGGATATATTCGGCTCTTTCAGGAACCTCGACCTCAAGCAGGTCTTCCGCCGCGTAGATGTAAGCGTGTGACCAAGTGTTGGCGCTAGCATAGCATAGACGGTCGCAGTAAGTGGTGATTTGAGTGAAATCGCGAGCCTCGCAAATTTTCTCCACACCGCGATGAATGTATCCTAGATCAGGTTCTGTATCTACGACCGTCTCACCGTCGACCTTGACTTTGAGTGTCCACAGACCGTGGGTCATTGGGTGCTGAGGCCCCATTGAAATCCACATTTCTGCCATTTGATTACCTCCTCACTTGACCTTCCCTATGTCCACAGGCTTGCGCATGAAGCCCTGCGGGTCATCGTACATCTCGTTGAAATCGTGATAGCGCAACTTGTGCTGCTTTTGTAGAGGATGGTAGCCTGTGGGTGAGTCGTGCGGAAGCAGTACCCTGCGCATTCCCTCATGTCCTTCAAACTCGATGCCAACCAAATCCCAAGTCTCCTTCTCATTCCAATCCGCACCAACCCAAATATCAGCGACACTCGGAACGCTTGGATTACGACCATCGGGCAACTTGATGCTGACCTCAACCTGGATTGGAATATCCGCGCCAGATAGGTTTGAAGCAACACTGGGTACCGGATTGACTTGGCCATTATCCACCGGTGGATTTGAAACAGCAAATCGCATCAGGTGAATGACTAGTTGCCAACTCATGTCTGAGGCATCTGGCCAATGGATACCGGTAATCATCGCACAGAAATCAATGCCTTGCGACCGCTTCAGCCACTTGGCAACCTTTCTCCATGAATCTGCCTCAACTTGCAAGAAAACATATGCACACTTGCGGGAACCACCGGTTTGATTGCGGACTTCAGCACTCAGTACGTCGCTGAATTCAGCGTTCGCAGCTTCAACAACAGCTTCTACTGCTTTTGTTGACTGCTTATTACTGACTGCCATTCCCATAGTAACACCTCAATCGTCCGATACGATGATTGGAGCACCTCTACTCTCAGAATCTCCACTTGGTACTGCGCCGATTCGAATGATCTTCTCACGCAGTTTGCCAAATCCATCAATCAATGCCTCAGGCCGCGGAGGGCAGCCCGGAATGTACACATCAACCGGGATAACCGTGTCAACACCTTCGAGAATGTTGTAGGATTGGAAATATGGTCCACCTGAGATAGCACACTCGCCCATTGCGATACACCACTTCGGTTCAGGCATCTGCTCCCAAAGTCGAACGATTGGGTCAGCGAATTTCTTTGATATCGGACCGTTGACCAGCATCACATCGCACTGACGTGGGCTAGAACGGAATACGACGCCAAAACGCTCGGCGTCGAAGCGGCTTGCGCCAGCTGCTGCCATCTCCAAAGCACAGCACTTGATTCCCAGATGCAGAGGGAATAGCGATTTACGCTGGCTCCAGTTGAGGAACCTGCCGCCAAGAACAGCGATGAAGTCCTTCATGCGACTCGCTTCCAACACCTCGTCGTTGAGGTCCCCGACTACATCGAGCAGCGCTCGGCTGCTGAAAGCGGTGTAATTCTGTCCATCACTCATTCAAGCACCTCAGATGTAGATTCTACCTCGCTTACGGAACGCGTACCAGACGCCAAGAGACATTAGAGCGAGGAACACCGACATACTCACCAACGCGCCCTGTGCTTCTGCCACGCTGCCTGCCTGCAATTGTCCCTGTACGTAGTCTGGTAGTGCATGGTCAGCATTCGCTGCGACTATGCCTCCGAAAGCAAGGAACATGAAAGCAATGTCAAACACAAGGAAAATAATGGCATACCAATAGTACTGGAAGTGGAAGTCAATCATCGCATCTCCGACCGGGTCAGCACCACATTCGTAGGTGCTGAGGCGTCTGACATAGAGCGACTGGTCAGTCTCGTATCCTCGCAGCAAGAAAGAGCGCAAACGAGTTGGGTCATTCGGGTCCGGCATCGGTCGAACAAACCTCGACATTACGAAACCGCCAAGCGGGAAACCAATGCCAATCAAAGTCATCAAAGCCAATGACAAATACTCCTCAGGAACAGTCGCCATTTGGACCCCTCATGGAACCCTTACAGGGTTCCTTGAGTCGAATCGGGATGAAGGCCCAACATAAGCATATCCGGAGAGCGACGAGCCCCACCACAAACTAACATTAGGGTGAATCGGGAACTGGATGAGAGAAATCAGTCTTCGTCGAATTCCTCATCTTCTTCTAATTCCTCTTCGTCGGACCAAATCTCGCTTCGACGACGATTGTTAAGAAGGGTGATAATGATCAGAATACCTATGACTGCAAGAATGACGTAAGAAATGATGTCAATTACAGAATTAGTCAAGCCAAACAGACTGTTATCCATCTCGGCATTCACCGTCAAGTCGATTGGTTGGGATGCAACTGGTTCGTCCTTAGGAGCGACTGTCAAAGTGAACTCAAAACTGTCATCCACAGACATTTCGTGAGGTGGCTTCACACGAACGCGAACCGAGGCTTCCTCACCTGCAGCGATGTCGACTTCGGTCTCGTTGAGGTCGATTGTCCAGCCGCGCAGTCCATCGGTAGTAGTGATTACGACAGTCTCATCCACATTGCCATCGTTGCTGATGATTACGATGTAATCAGCGAAGGCGGGGTGGGTCGTATTGTGTATTGGCCCACCCTCAACATCCACACTGAGTTGATGCAGTGTTTGTACAGTCATTGAGATACTCACACACGAGGGGCTCGCGGTGTTTCGCATCGATGAGGCACAAATGTGTACGATGCCATCGGCACCGTTTGCAACTCCCTCAAGAACAGCTAGAGTGATATTCACTTGGTAGACCATGCTGTCATCGGAGACTTCGAAAGGCAGACCCGAGAATTGGTATGTCATTCCTTCAATCTCAAGATCACGTGAGATGGTTGATTCCATGCCATTTGAAGTGAACAACGCGTTCTCGATGTAAGGTGAAGTACCTACATCACTGACCAACATGGAGAATGTAACCGAGCCACCTGGAGGTAATACCGCGCTGGTAGCGTCAGGAGCACCCTGTGGGTTGGCGAGAACAAGTTGCATCATGTATTCGTAATTCGATACACGTGCAGTCACCATCTGCTGATGATCCACTGAAGGTGCATCGACGATTGTGACCTTGATGTTCACCTGAAGGTAGTCGCCCTCACCCGCTTCATTTTCACTCGGAACACTGACCTCAAGGTAAGCGGTGTCAGATTCTCCAGAACCAATCACCAAATTCTGAATTTCTTGTCCGGTGCCATCGACGAAGCGAGTCGGCCAAGGTGGAGAGATACAACCGCTGGGCTGACTGGGGTCACAGGCACGGAGGCGGAACGAATCCTGTACGTTACCTGTGTTATCAACTGTGAACGGGAACTGAATAATCGAGTCGCTGCGCCCAGTTTGGTCGACGGAAAGCACCGTGGTTGACATCTCATGACGCTCTGCCACTGTGACGCTGAGTTCAACCGTCGCATAGGTGGTTCCACCGCTGCTATCACTAATTGTGATGGTGACTGTTACTTCCTCATCTGCCAAAGCGTCTTCAGGAACGTAGACGCTGACATACATCGATGTCTGTCGCTCATTCTGTGGCGAATGTTTACCCTGCAAGGTAACCGAACTCTCCTCAACACTGACTCCCCATCCGGCGGGTGAGCCAAAGGTGCCGACACTGTAGGTCTCTGCCCCATTGCCTGTATTGGTAATCGTCAATGAGGTTGAATCAGAGGAGCCGGGGTCAACCCTTGACAGCGTCTGACTAGACAGGCTGGCAGTAGCACCGTGAGATTGGCCTACGACTACTGTCAGAGTCGATTCACAACGCAGGCTATTGCCATCGAGGGCTTGTATTTTGATGATAGTCTGTTCATTCGCCGGCAAACTATCATCAGCAGTTACTGAGAATGTGAATGATGTTGCTCCGTTACCATTGTTGTATGGAAGCAGCCTACTACTTGTTGATGAGTCGACCCAAGATGCCTTTTGGCCGTTAGTCCCGAATGTAACAGTCCAGTCACTATTGCCTGTATTATCGAGGTTGAACGAGTTTGAGGCCGATTCACCCGGGTCCAAACTCATGCTATTTGAAGCGAGTGAGGAATCGCATTCATGTAATTCGGGAATGTTGAGTGTGATAGAGAGGTTGTCCTGAGCCTGATTCTGCTGATTGGGGTCATTGGTTACCGTGGCATGTACAATGAAACAGTGGCTGCCCGCCTCGGTCTGGTCTCCGTTTGGAACCGGAACACTGACTGTTGCTTGCTCGTCCTCGTCACTCTGCAGTGTCATGGTCTGTGGGTCAACACTGGCGGTGAGCCCATCGGAACGACAGGAGGCTGAATCAGTCATATCAATAGAAATTTGAGCCTGCGCTTGACCGGTATTTTTCACAGTGACTGTCCACTCAACTGTATCTTCGCCGTTGTAGGTTTTGGTAGCGGTAGAAGTTGACAACTCGACCCCATATACTGCATTACCACTACCTTCGGTTTTGGTGGTGGTAACAGTAACATCTGCCTGTGCTGGGGGTCCCGGTGAACCGGGTTCAGCGTTGTTGGCTGTCGCTAACACGGTGGTGTCGCACTCATCGGAGGTCTGCTCCCCTTCAGTAACATTGACTGTCAAGGTAACCTGCTCGGATGAACTTGGTGCAATTGGCTGACTCTGTACCTGTTCGATAGAACTTGACCACCCTTGGCAGCCACCGGCATCCTCCTGAGTACTCAACTGCACTGTGATATCGACATCGCCATCGTTGTACACGGTGATTGTATACTCTGCCGGAGTTCCCGGTGAAGCCTCCTTGCCAGTCGAGTCTGTGTACAGAGAAACGCTGGCATCACGACCATCAGCAGCCACCGTAGGTGCGCTGAAAGGAGCTGCGAGAAGCAGTAGAAGCAAGGCGGAGAGTAATACTGCTCGGCTTCGCGTACGCCTGCGCATAATAGACGGACACCACGCTTTACTCAAAAGGCCGCCTGCGCGCAGGAATGCAGATGCTCGTTGACTAGAATATGCCATCAATCACCCTCCCCTTCCTCATCGACGAACTCGTCTGCACTGTCACCACAGTTCTTGCATTCATCCAATTTATCCCCCGCACAGTCTGAGATTTCGGCGTGATACCGTGCTCCACAAGATGGGCAAGCACGGCGTGGACCTGTGATGTTTTTATTGCAACCCCAGCAAATAACAGCGGGCGCAGTTGCCTGCTTCTTCTCTGCTGCTGAAGCAACCGTAGCGGGTGCTGCGGAGGTTGCGGAGGATGTGGTGGTGGTGGAGGTTGTAGAGGTGGTGGAGGTGGCAAGTGCTGCTGGTGCATTCAATGGTGGCGGCATGGTCGCTGCAGCCATATTTTTCGAGGGACTAGTTTCTTGCTTTCGTGGGATAAACAAAAGCACGGAAAGCACCGCTCCTACAATGACTAGTACAAACAAAATAAACGCGGCGACAGTTAGGGCAGAACCACTACCGCTGTTACTATTCACGTCGCGATTTACGTTGACTGTTATCGAATGGACAGCATCTGCGATATCACCATCCTCTCCGATGCTGACTAACAAGCTGTGCTCACCGACATCTGCTGGAGTAATCAGCAGCCGTACATTTCGAGTCTCACCGATGTTCAGAGTCAAAGCGGGGCTACCATCAACTTCGGCCTTCCAATCTTCAGGGGCATCAATCACCACCATTTCGGAAATCTGCGTATTGCCGATATTCTCGATTGAAAGCATAACTTCACCTTGCTTACCTTCTGTGAATTCATCAAGTGAAAGTGGCCGCCAAACCACAATCGGATTTGCTGCAACATACAGAGTAAGAGTATCACTGAGCAACAAGCCATCGATATTCATCGTGAAAGTAATCTCTGGCTGACTACCGGCTACGGTATCAGGTGGAATAAATAACGAACATGCGACGATGACCGATTCGTCAGGAATGACCTCGCCGGGGATATCGCACGCCTTGAACCAATCCAAGCCAACAGGATGTTCCAAATCCACGCTAGGAGTCCAAGGCTCACTGCCAGTATTTCCGATCAACCATGAAAATGTTACACCAGGAGCACCAGGAGGGTGCTCACCCGCGCCATATGGGTCTCCTATGGCTTCCTCTCCATCACCAATTCTAACTGACCAGAAGGAGAGGCTTGGTTGCGGAGGTGCGGTGACTTCCATGGACCCGTGCCATGTGTAACGGTAGCCATTAATTGTCGATAAGTGGAAATTCATCTCTCCACCAACCGCATATCCATTGCCTTCGAGGTTAATCAGGTAGGCTCGTGATTCTCCAACAGGCACTGTGAACGAGCCACTTCCAGCAGTCACATCCCAGCCACCCGGCCTGTCATTCAAGTCGGGATGCAGAGTCATATCTGCGTTGCCGATATTAGTGATTGAGTATTGTAGAGTAAGAACTGAATCTGGGCGTAGTACACCATACTCGATATCTATTTCCATCTCAATCTGCTCGTGTAGAGATACCTCCATTGGAATCTCGAGCACCCATTGAGAATCAGGGTCCATCTGACTGATTACACGCATCTGTGAGACCAGTGATTGCCCTGCTGATGCAGGATAGGCAGGGGGATACAGGGTCATTGCCACTGCTCTGGTTCCCGAGACCGGGATTGAGCCGGTTGAGCCCGATGAAGCTCCTTCTGTAGTCCCAAGTTCATCGAGGCCCAGTCGCCATCCAACAGGACCATCTAGATACAGGTTGTAGCCCTGCATTCCATTGCCATCGTTGAGGATTTCAACAGTGAATTCGGTCGGGTAAACCGGTGAAACGGAAAGGGTGGTGAATGGCATTTGGAATGAGACGTCAGGTAGTACTGGTACATCGAGAGTCAACGTTAGAGGGAATGCAACATTATTGTCAACGTCCATCGCTGTAACTGTGAATTGGTAATATCCAGGAGACGGGGGCGAAGTAGGAGATGAGTGCACAAGCGTGAAACCGACTCTCGACTCCTCAGAACCGTTCAGTTGGAAAGTAGTGAGATTAAACGAAGTGAACCAGGAAGTCATTTCCTGTCCGGTAGTGAGGAATACTGGTTTCGTCGCTGAAACACTGGCGTTTGTCGGCAGTAAAGCAGTGTTTTTCAGAACAAAATCCCAAGACGTACTGGTCGTCGATGGGTCAACGAGACGTTTGGTGGTTTCATCAGTCGAAATGCGCACACCCGGAGCGCTGACTGCAACTGTTGTCTGGAATAGGTTGTTGGCTTCATCAATTTCAGATACTACATCATATGGGTCGACTCGGATGGTGATTGCCTGCTCTCCCTCTGTAATTGGAGTCCAATCCCATGTTGCCCAACGAATCATGCCGGGGCCGAGTTCAAGGGTGACTTCTCCGAGGTTCTGACCGCCTGCTATTGCCTGTACCGGCAACCCATTGGCAGGACCACCACCTTGATTCTGAATTTGGATGGAGATTGTGGTCACATCGTTGACTTGAGGAATCTCAGTTGAGAGGGTGAAGGTTTCGGCAAGAGGTAGGGGGTCACTGCGCAGGTCGTTGACTCCTGCGCCACGAACTGCAACTGCAAACGACTGCTCACTACGCTGGCCACCGTGACTGACATCGGTCACTCGGACAGTCCAAATGCCCATGTCTGCATTGTCGACCAACGTGACCTCGACGTTATTGGTCGAATCTCTAGTTCCACCGGTAGTCGAACGACCGCTCGAGAAGTCATTACCCAAGTATTCGGTACCATCGGGGGCAATTACCACCAAATCAAGGTCGTTCTGCAACTGCTTGCTGGCCCATGAATTCCCCTGATAATCTGACCATGCTAGCACCACCTTGAACGGTGTGTTGCTGCGAGAGACATTGAACAGGAACTCCTCGGTATTGCCTGAGCGCACATAGTAACGGTCTGCTACCCAAACTCCGGTATCTGAGCCGGGCAACAGTGAATTTGCCAAATTAATCAGACCCCATCCTTCGTCGTTATTCGGGATATTTCTGCTACCAATATCCTCAGCGCCAAGAATCAACATCGCCTTGATTAGAGCGCCCTGTGGTGATGGGCGGCCTGCAACTTCAGTCAGGTATTCGCGAATCAAGGTGGCTGCGCCTGCCGCGTTGGGAGCGGCCATCGAAGTGCCGGAGTATTCCAGATACCACTGACTAGACCATGATGCTCCAGAAGTTTCTGTCGCATCTTGTGAACGACATGAGCGAACCCAAGCGCCCGGGGCAGAAACGTCTGGCTTGATGCGGCCATCATCGGTAGGGCCGCGGCTACTGCTCTGCGATAGAGTGTCAGGGGCGCCGCCGCCGCGATTGTGAGTGTTGGCAACTGCGATGACATTCTTTGCTGTTGCAGGAGGAGACACTGTGTCAGAATCAGGTCCATCATTTCCAGCCGAAGCCAACACTACCAAACCATCGTAGGACCAGTATTGGTCATACTGGCTGGTCCTGCTGTCGACGTCCTCACTGCTAGAGGTGTATTCACCGTAATTCTGGTGAGCGCCCCATGAATTTGTGTGAATGTGAGCCCCGCCTTCGTAAGCAGTCCGCAGCATGTAGTCCATGCTCGCTCCACTGAAATCACCAGTAGAGTCATCTTCCATGGCTTGGAACCACAGTTCCGCCTGTGGAGCTATTCCGGCATATGCTCCTCTGAAGCCGTCACCGAGAACCGTGCAGGCCACGTGAGTTCCATGACCTGAGTGGGTATCTTCAGTGCTTGAGTCGCCCCAAGTAACCGATTCTACGTGCTGAATTCGCTGGCCGAAGTCGCCATGGTCACGGTCTATTCCTGAATCTGCAACCGCTACCAGTTGTCCAGAGCCATTCAGGCCAGTGAGAAAGAAATTCTCCACGTCATCGGCGTGGATATTCTCGAAGGCTTCGTTGTTATGTGGCATCCAAACCGGCTCAAGGCTCAGCCATGAGAGCGATGGAGAGGCTGCCGCGGCTGGTAGGTCAACGAGTCGAAGCAGACCATCGTGACGTCCATTGTCAATATCGCGATGGTCGATGAGCAGTTCATCTGCTCTCGCATCGAGGTCGAAATTGTATCCTGACAGAGAAAGATGGTCGAGTGGCATTGCTGTCTCAGCGAGGCGCCAACCATGCATCCTGACCGAGGTCACCGGCTCGCCGCCTTCAGCGAGGCCAGAACTGACAACTGATTGTGCATCGATGTACATCTCAATCAATTCACTATCGAGCATGAATGCCAAAGGCACGGCATGGACTGACAGCACACCTTCAGCACCTCTTGCTGCTTCTAGCGACTGGGCAGACCCTTGCAGCAAGAACCCAGATGGGGGGATGTGGGCACGCACCTCAAGCCCAGAAACCTCTGACAGAGAACTGCGAGCATCCCACAATCCTACGTCACCATCAACTATGGCCAAGGCGATGTCATTACGTGGTAAACGGAGTTGCGTTGGAATGTCCATGTTTGAGGAAAGGCCACTTGTCGTCCACATTCCGAGGTGGGTGTCTGCGTTGGATTGGCGAGATATCTCGACGCCCAGTAATAACTGCGAATGCTCAATATCACTGATTGCATCAGCGACAGCCGGAATTGATACTCTCTCAACGCTGCGAGAATCATCATCAATCGCAGTAGAACCGTATGACTCAGTTGGCTGAGTAAGCAGCGGAGATAGGCTAGCCAACAACAAAATCGACAGCGTCATCAGCAATATTGACTTCCTCATTCGGCCCCCTCTCCTATGGGAGGGGGCCGCTGAGTCCGCTTTGTATCTTATCGCATCCTGTCAGCGTAATGATACTGCTCAGAACCAGTGTCGGTCGGCTTTCAAAGTGAAATGCTCACTAGACCATTCACCGACCTGATATCTCCACGATTGCTCCTCAACTGAGCCATCATAGTAATCGTATTCTAATCTCACGACAATGATGTACTCATCCCAAACAGAAACTCCTGAGACCATTATCTCAAGATCATCACCAGCAACAGAGGTGTGAGCAGGAATGGAACTACGCGTAAAACGAGTGGAATTCAGTACTTCTCCATCTAGAGTTTGGAACTCAGCCTCAACATTGACGCTGCCAATACCTCGGCTACCCAAGTTGTGCACTTGCAGCAGCACGACCTGACCGGGGCCACCCTGAAGATAAGCCACCTCGACTGAAACCGCATCTCTGGGCACTGCCCAGAAACCAATGGCGAAGACGCTGAACATCAACGCAGCCATGAAAACTGTAGCGAGAATAACCCGGAATGGAGTGACCTGCCGGGCAACCAACCTAGCGGTCTCTAGAGCCTTCTCAGCGAGTTCGATTTCCTCGATTGATGCGGTAAAACCCTCGTCGTGAGTGATCTCCTGTTTCTTTTCTTCAGAAATCTGTTCAGCCCGGTCGGTCAGGGTAGGACTATCGGACAAATCTGACTCCTCAAGGTCGGGATTATCAGGTGAGCCCACCAAAGTGAACATGCCTTCAATATCTTCCTCGTCAGACATGATTTTCACCAAAACAAAGTTGCGATTCCGGTCGCAAGGCCGCTGGTTAGTGGTTCCGGAAGCAAATAGTGGGTGCTCGAACCGTCAAACCCAAGCACATTGAGCAGGGAAAGGTCAGCAGCCACACCATTCATCGAAACTGTGGAACCGGTTGGAATACCACTGGTTGCTTGCGCATCAATGAGGACAGCGCGACCATCTAACGTCCACGACCCGAGGTTAACATCGGCTCGAGCGGTAGCAATCATTCGGCCACCTTTGACATCACTGATTTCTATGATGGGATAGACGCCACCGAGTGTATAGGAGTGAATTGTCGCGCTTTTCAGATTTTCACCGACAGCTTCCATCTGTACTAACCGGATTCCCGGTTGCATCGGCATATCGGTCTGGCGCAGGTATAGTCGGCCAATGCCATCACCACTGCTACGCACCCTCAGACCGAAGTCTTCGGTTGGCTCAATACTCATATGGCTGGCTAGATTCTCTGCCATCAGCAGAGTGTCGCCCTTGGAGTTAATCGCTCGCCCAGCTGTTGAAATGAACATATCCATGCCCTCACCACTGGATGAATAAGAAAGCGTGGGCATGCCTTGGAAGGAAAGTTCCTTGGTAATATCGAAAATATCTGAAGATTCCATTGTCAGATTCATCTCACCAGGCAATTCATGCAAGAAAACTGTAGCAGGCCACCACATTCCTTCGGAAAAGGAGGTCATCTCGATCATCATCGAATCCAGAGCAAGCCCAGCCGCTCTGTCCTCCTCTGGCACTGACATTCCAATCGAGATGGTAGAGCCCAGCGAGGAGGCGATGTCAATGTGTTTGGGAATGTTTTGTACCAACATCTCGTAGCGAGTTTGAGCCTCACGGTCTAGGTAAGTTGCATGCACAGCACCGAGCCGTTGACTCAACTCATATTGGCTAACTACAGTTAGTTGAGGAATGACTGAGCGGAAGTCGATTGTTGTCTGTGTATCAATGCTTATATCGGTGGGTTTTCCGGTATCAAATCCAAGCATTGTCATATGCAAATCTTGACCCTGATAACCGTCAACTTGTAGGATGAATTCTGGCCTCGCTGGCTCCCACCCTACCATGTTGACGCTGACATCCCATTGTTCGGTGACAGAGAGGTTCTGGTAACCTATGGACACGTCAATTGCTGGTGGCATTTCTGGCAGCCAACCGCGAAGATGGAAGCCGGTGTGATTGTCTGGTGCTTCCTCTGCGGTGATAGATAGGCCATGTACCCATTCTGGCTCATTCAAGCCCATACTGCCCTGGGATGCATCGACGACGAGATCAAATGCACTATCAGCAGCTAGTTGCATGCCAAATGACAACTGGTCTGCAGCATCGCTTCCATTGCCTCCAGTTACGCTGGTAACAAGGTCCCCAAGCATCTTATTGACACTGTCTCCAAAGCCGGTGAATCCACCGAGGAAGAATGCAACACCTGCCAAACCACCTTCGGTGGTGAATTCAGGCACATCTATGCTCGATCCTGTTGAACTCTCAGGAACTTCAAGTGAAACAGTGCCTGGCATCGGGTCGAGCAAGACGTGTGCGTTCAATCCGTCTGCTACTGAATCATGATCAACTTCATCGATGACAACCGCAGAGAAGGTGCGATTACCCGGTCCGACCAGATATGCAGTTCCTCGACCGTCGGGTCCGGGAATTCCCGGTTGAGCAGCAGAGATGTAGCCAATTTCACGAAGTCCGGTCATCCGGGTAGAGAGTGTAATGCTGTCAGAATTCGAATCACGGGCGAATAAGAAGTGATCACCATCCATTGTTCGTGGCTGGCTTGAATCGGAAATCATCATCGTAATGGACCCAATTGGCTGTTCTGAGGCCCAAGAAATGTCATCAGAAACAGTCATGGTGAATTCACCCGGCATCGATTCCAGTACTACCGCCTGTCTGATGTTGCCTTCTTTACCACAGTAAACAATCTCAGGGATTCCAACCGAATTGTAAGTGATGGTGGTTGGAGTAGATATCACCGCAAGGTTGGATGGCATATTCGATATCCGCACAATTTGGAAGTCAGAATTGGCAAGGTCGGTACCTTCGTGTTCTAGGAATAGCATCCGCATCGGTGCTCCGCCATTCATCGTAATCTGAACTCGTTGTTCATTAGTATCGGTATCATCGACCAGATGAGCAGCCTTTAGGCCAGAAATGCTCAGACTAACTGAAATTGGAACCAACGGCTCAGTCTGCCCATGCCTACCCACCACGGTATTGAATTGGGTGTTGTTGGCGAGCAGTAGGTGATCTCCAGTAGCCACCGGATGCACACTGGAGCCAAGCGACATGTCCGCCTGTCCCAAAGCCATAGGAATTCTGTCAGACTCGAATGAGGTATACATCTCAAGATTGACACTCATCCCCACTGCACTGGTACCGGCACTTCCACCAATCACATCGACAATTGAACTAGGAATGCCATTGATTGTGTTGGACACATCGAGGAAAATGTCGACTACCGCAAGAATTGTGAAATCAATCATTCTAGAGAAAAAATCGAGGTCAGAGGTATCCGTCGATACTTCTCCATCATCTGAACCACCGAGCCAGAAATCACCGTATAACACAAGTCCGGTTGGAATATCCTCCACATGTACCGTCAAAAGCCGATGGTCTGCAGATACTCCCTCTCGTTGGAAGTAAGAAACGTAGTCTACGCTCCCAACCGGTTGGGTTGAGCGTACTAACAACAGTGTATTCGGCGGATGTGCGGGGTTGACCGGCAGGGTAGGGTCATCGACATTGGGGGTTGTGTCGCGGGTGAAATTTTTGATTCCGAGGATAAAGGAAAGTCGACTCGGCAACTGCCCCGGCAACGCCGGGCTGCTTTCTGAGCCGAGCATACGGAAAGTACGAGATATTTCTTCATTGGTCAGTGTACCAGACGGAAGGTCACGCAGCCAGCCAATAGATTCGGTGATATTGCCATATTCTTGACCAGCACTTTCCGTGTAGTTGCTTCGGTCCTCATGGAAGTGAATCCACATGTCGCAGCGACGGTCTGCGTAATACTCGATGGAGGTGAGACTCTTCTCACCAATGTCGCTAGGACCAGTTGAGAGCAGGTTGTCGTTACGGATTGTAACGTCTACCTCAGCGGGTAGGCGTGTTGAATTGACCACTGGATGCAGGGCCATCTCAATGTAGGCCAGCTCCCATAATTCGCGATCGCCGCCATCTGGTGGGGAAAAGTGAGCGTAGCCGAATCCGACTCCAATACGGCAGCGGTGGTCCAATGACCCGGCGCCGTGGTCGGCCATTGGATCGTAGTCATCAGGACAGTTTGTCTGTCCCCAATTCTCAATCTGTACTGTATATGGCGCTGCAAGGGCAGCGACGGTTATGTCGCCCTCATCAGGAATTCCGCCAAAGATGCCTCCCGTTAATGCGAGAATGAACGATTGGGCTGAATCACCGAGGTCAAACCAGAATCTGTCGAAGCCAATGTCTAGCGACCAATCAGTTGGAGGAATTGTAAAATTTGAATCGATGACCCAAACATAGGACTCACCGGGTTCAAAGGGGTTAGAAGAATATGCAAATGATTTGAGCAATGAAACATGCAGGAATTCCATAACACCCCACATCGGGTCCGAATCATCGATTACGTCGACCTGATATTGGATGGTTGGCTCTATCCACAACTGAGTCGGAAGAATCTCATCTCCTGATAGCCCCCACCCATTATTTTGATCCCAAGAGATGCTGATGCCAATACGAACATCGTCATCACCATCACCATCGACATCCACGTCATGAATCATTGGGTCTCCGCTGAATAGGCTGAACAAAGAGGCAGAGAAGGTCACAGTAGTGAAAGAATCGTGGCGAGGGCCATCATCTTCAGTTTGGAACTGGACCCAGATCACGTAGTCAGTGATGTTGATGAGTGTCTCCCAAACGTTGTCAACCCATCCGGGTGCAACGTCTTCATCTCCAAGCAGTATCTGGAACGGAGCAGGATGAATCGGGTCTGCCTGTACTGATTCTCTCATCGAAATCCCAGTGAAAATTTCGTCGACGTTAGCAAGCGCATCGGACGAACCAGCAGGACGAACTCCGTTCTTTACTGGAGCGAGTTGCCCTTCTGCAATCAGCCGCACCTGTTCACTGTCTAGCAACTGTCCCCGCTGATTCAGCACGGTATGCAATTCCTCGATGATGCCGAAATCGTCGGCTCGGACCGAATCTGCCGCTTCTGCGGCAGAAAAAGGAGCAATTAATGGCAAGACGAGCAATACTGCAATCCACAACCCGTTTACGCTGCGCCTTTCGGGTGCAGCGAGGACCATTCGTGCAGCGGCTTCGCCCATCTCAACCCTTGATGGCCCCTAATGTGCCTAAAGGGTGTTCGACTCCTGCGCACGAGGCAACCTAGGTTCCCTAGGTGCCTCGCAAAGCCATCATCTGTGGATATTGTTGCGAGAACCACACTTCGGACAATCTATTCTGGCCTCATTGATTGAACTTGGCATATCCACAGCGTATCGCTGTCCGCATGAGGCACATGCGCCAATCACCTCGATAGTACCCTCTGCCACTGCTGCGGGTGCGGGTGTTGGTTCTGCAACGGGAGTAGGTGCGGGTGTTGGTTCTGCGGTTGGTGTGGGGGCAGGTGCGGGAGTAGGCTGTGTGGACTCAACGGCTGGTGCCGGTGCGGGTGCTGGCGCAGGCTCTACGGCAGGTTCTGGTGCCGGTGCAGGTGCCGCCGCTGCAACTTCAGCGGGTGTCTCAACTGCCTGCTTCATCACTGATGGGAGTTCGATTCCACTGGAGATAACGGTCGCCCCTCCAGCAGCCGGCTTTTCGGCGACCGGCGCAGGCTCTTGCGCCGCTGCCTTCTGTACCGGTGTTACTGCGGGTTCCGGCTTGATTTCAGGCTCATCGAAGGCGGCGAGAAGTTCTGAATCGCCATCACTCACCTGAGTCTGAACACCAAGCATTGCTGCACTCTCTACTGCTTCTGATGCGCCATAGCCAGCACCGGCGATTTCTGCCATCTCAGTCTCTGCACCCGAACGACTGGAAACGACACGGGAACCAGCGGGCGCGAACATAGACAACTGCTCCTCCTGCGTCGGTTCTTGAGTGGATTCCTGCTCGGCAGTAATCCGAGCTATTTCCTCATTTGCCAATACTTTGAGAGCCTGTGCATCGCGCCAACGCCGCCATCCGAAGAATCCGCCGACAGCGAGGCCGATTACCAACAATAATGCGAAAGCTGGCCCGGCGAAATCTATGCCGGCTCCAAGTCCAGAAGATGGGGCCGCCTTGACGACAACCAACATTTCAGTAGGAGTGGAGATGTTTTCCTCATTTGTCACCGTACAGGTTATCCAATAATTGCCAGCCTTGCTAAAGGTCCAAGTTGCCTGAGAGCCAGTAGCATCCATATCGTTAGCACCGTCATCCTTGTCGAAGTCCCATGACCATGAGAGGGTGGCTGATTCTCCATCGTTAGCCTGCAGGCTCCATGTTCCACTATCACCTGCGGTCAATTCACTTGGGCCTTCGATTGAACCTACGATTGGTCTGGTAGTGTCCTGAATAGTAACCATGGCAGTGTCATTGTCAAACAGTGATTCTCCATCGTAGACCTTCAACTCAATGTGATGAGCACCGCCCACGCTGAAAGAGTGAGTGAAGGTATTCTGGGTGCCGTTGTCCTGCTGGAATAGTGAGCCATCCACCCACCATTCCTCACGGTCAATCATCCAATTATCCTGTGAATTGCTGGACAGGCTAAACGTCTCACCAAAGCCCCGAATAAGGTCATCGCTACCACTGATGATTGCGGTGGGTCCGGTCTGGTCCTTGACTGAAATCGTATGGTCGGTAGAGTCGGTACGCCCGTCCACCCCAGCGACCTTCAGTGTGACAACATGGTCTCCGGGGGTGTCGAAAGATACGTCGGCCCATGCGCCGGTTGCATCAATCTCTCCATCAGCGTCCAAATCCCATTCGTATGCATCCTCGTCTACCTGTTGCGACAAATTGGGGGTGTTATTCGCGGTGACCGTCGCAACATCTCCAACATCCAAGTCACCTTGCAAGTCGTCATCGATGGTCGCTGAAATCACTGGTAACAAAGTCACCATGACGGTAACTGCAGCATCGCTATCCCCATCACCGCCGCCAGTAGGCCCATCCTCATTGTCTGCAAATAGATACACACCTTCACCGGAGTGTTCCGACGGCACAGTCCATGCTACAGAACCGTCTGCCGTGATTGAGAATAGGTCCGCGCCACTGACCCGAAACTGTGCACCATTACCAGCAAGGTAGGTGTCTCGCTGAGCAGCTGTCAGTATGAATAGGTCAGGCTCGCCTTGCAAGGCAATGGCCTCAATAGAGACTTGAGTTCCACCATCGAGAGTCAGCACACTCGGTCCAAGCAACTGTTGGTGGTCGTTAATGCCAAGACGGACCAAATTGTCGTGAACCGCCCAAATTCCTTGCGATGGAAAACTGATGTTGACATCGATTGCTACTGTGAGGCCTCCGAGGTCGCCTTGGTCATCATCACCTGGGTGATCGAGGTTGTCTAGGATGACATACCATCTCATCTCAGAGGTTTCGGGGACTGCCCAATGCCAACGAGCATTGCCGCTCAAGGACTCGAATACAGTATCCTCTTCCCAGTATGCATTATCTCGGTATGATTGGTCGTTGGTGTAGACTGTAAGAGCATTTGAATTGAAAACTAGAAAATCGAATGAATCATCGGCAGAAATGTCGAATTCCACAATCTGTCCGGGGGTCAGATATCCAAGGTCAATCTGATGGCAACCTTGGTCGAGAACGTTGAACAAACCCGGCAACTCGTCCACATCTGTCTCTGCACAAGCGGTGGCTCTTGCAGAAGTGTCAGCCACCGTAATAGCAGATGCTGTGAGCATTGACAACAACAGAACAACGGCGAGTGCTGAGGCACGCGCAGCGCGAGGCATGGACGCGGCTTGCTCAATCCACCTTTGAAGGTCGCCCATACGGGTGTGTAGAGACTCAAGTCTCTAATCGCTGGGAGTTCCAATCATCATCACAGCGCACATTGTGGGTGATGGTCCCTTCAGAATCAATGTGAAACCAATCTCCTTCACAACAGGCGCAGATTGGTCCGCGAAAGTGCTCACGAGCCTCACTTACCGATGGACTGAGCCTATCTATACGGCTGGAAAAATGAGTCATTCCGAGCGCGCGAGCGCCACAAGAGGTGGCAGCTAGCGCTGCATCAGCTGCAGTCGAATGATTGTACAGCGTCGCTTTCTCCTGATTCTCAGCGGTGAAAGTCGCCTCGTGGATTAGCAAATCAGGCGTTGTTGGCAATGCATCTGGCTGCAAGCCGGCAACGCTAGCAGCAGTATCACCTGTAACCAACAAACTGCGTCCCAAACGGGGAGGTCCACGAAATTCCGCTGCTAACAGCAGTTCACCGGCCTTTTCGACGTCCTCACCGGCAGCCAGCCGACTCCTCTCAGTTCGGGTCAAATTTGCTGAATCCGCTTTGTCGCGGTCAAACTGACCAGATTTGCCTTGACCGACGACCAGCCAACCACACGACGGTATGCCATGCAGAGTAGGAATCATCGTCAGTGTGACTCCTTCCAGAGGCTGCACTGGGGCTTCAAAGGGCTCGTCTCCATCGATTGGAACCAAAACCCAGTCAATCGGATACCCGAAGTCCTCGTCCTTGCTGCCAAGGCTCTGCCACATCGCGCACTGAATTGCCAGGTCAGTGGAATACACCCCACTACCTTCTGGTGGCGATTCACCAGGATGTTCTGCTACCCACTTTAGTGCTGCTTTGCTGGTCGGCCCGATGATGGTGAGCGGGTCTTTTCTGCGGTCCAACGCCAGAGTTTGCAATAATGGAAGCACACCCCAACAATGGTCGAGATGACCGTGCGTCAGTAGTATTGCGCGTACGCGAGAGAGGCGAGTACGAGTTTGAATTCCAGCAGCCTTCAGTGCACGATTATGATCGATAACGCGCTGCTGCATGCCCTCGCCGCAGTCGATTAGAGCGAGGCCGCCCGGAGTTGACAACACTGAGCCAGAGACTGCACGGCCGTGAGCGAAACGTGCCGAAGACGTGCCGAGCACATGGAGTTCAAGCACTGGTTCACCTCTCGCGTCAATTGGAAGGAGCCCGCGTGAGCAGCCACCACCCAAACTATCGGGGAACATCGTCCCATATCAAGGGTTCAGAGGGTGACGGGGAATCGGTGTGGGCGGAAACCAACGCAAAAGAATGACATCGCTGACCCCTTTTACCCAACGCCATGGAATTGCAAGATGAATGCGCTCCTCGGCCATTTCCTCTGGCGGGTCTGCGACAAATAAATGCGAACAACACCAGGTTTCTGTGTCTACAACAGTATCGTGGACATTACCAAGAAATCTTCCGTCAGGCAAGATGACCGCCATCCCGCGCAGCGAACTGACCTCAGCCTCTCCCATTGGCCGGTGCAAGAATGGCGCAACTCATCAAACTTCGCAGGCACGAGAGATGCGAGGGCGTAGATGAAGGCGGCTTACTTGCCGCGGTTCAGGTTGGCCTTCAAACTAGGGCGAATCTTCTCTGCGCCCTTACCCTTTCTTCGCAGGCCACGGCCACGCTTGCCAGCGCTGGTCTTGCCGCGTGCGGCTCGGCCGGTGTGACGACTGCCAGTAATCCAGCCCAACTGCTTGTCAGCCTTGATTGCGGGGTGACTTGGGTCAATCATGATGACCTCGTAGAATTTGTGTCGACCGTCCTCGCCAACCCAGTAGGAGTTGAGAACCTCGAGGTTCGGGTATTTATTGGCGGAACGCTCCTCAGCGATGCGCTGAATGGACTTCGCCATAGTGATTTTGAGGATACCAGCCTTTGACGGCTTTCGCTTCATGTGGACCTTGCCTTTGCGCAATCCACCTCGACGGACTCGTGTACGCACGACCACAACACCTTGCTTGGCCTTGTAGCCAACACGGCGAGCCGCGTCGATGCGAGTTGGCTTGTCGATTCGGTGCACAACCGACTCCCTGCGCCACTTTGCCATGCGGTCACGGCGGTAGTCGTAAGGGAGCGCATCTTTGGGTCGCTTCCAAATATCCGCGACTGCCTTATTCACTGAACGAGTCATGATATCCACCTTCGGAGCAAGCCGCCGACCTGCTCCGTCTATATGACCGTGACGATGTGAGCCAAAGTCCTCCGTAGGAGGAGTGGGGATAATTCCCGCACCAGTTAATGTGAATTCAACCATCTCCCAACTGCTGCTGTTAATGTACAGTTGGAGGCGATACGTTCAGAAAGGGCGCGTGACCGCGCAGGCCGGCTTACAAGGTGATGAATGGACATGCAGACGATAGTTGGCTGGCGCGAATGGATAGCAGTACCAGACCTTGGCATCCACCGGCTATATGCAAAGTTGGACTCAGGAGCCAATACCTGTTCCCTACACGCACTCAATGTGGAACCACTGGAAACCTGCGAAGGAATGTGGGTTAGATTCCGCCTCGATGTTGGGGGTACTCCAATCCTTGCTCCACTCACCGGATGGAGGCGGGTCAAGGACTCAGGAGGTCACGTTACGTTGCGGCCGACAATCCAGACCGACTTGTGGCTAGGAGGCCGCAAAATGTCCGTCGAGTTTACTCTAGCCGACAGAAGCCGAATGAAACATCGACTAATCATCGGCAGAAGGGCACTCTCAAACGGCTATCTCATCGATAGTTGTCGCACCTGCTTACATGAGCCACTAGAGATTCCAGATTTGAAAACTCGGCTCGCAGCGCTGCGTTCGCGCGCTGAAGGTAAGAAGGTCCGAGCGGCCGGATTTGAACCAGCGATCCCCTGATGGCTGCCTTCCACAACCGTGTTTTCACAGTCTACAGTCAGGTGCATTAGCCAGGCTATGCTACGCTCGGGAGTGAACCGCCCACCGCCACGCTGTATTTCTTGATTTCTCGGAGACCACGACAATCTTGCTCCACGAGGAGGATTCGGGCTTGGTTGAAGGGGGCCAAAATCGCTCTTACGATGTGGCCCCCTCCAACAACGGTTAATAGAGGCTGAACAACGACTTGGACCTTGCAGGTATGACCATGGATGGGGAGCAGGATACAGATGCCACGTCGGGAGGGGCGTATGGTGACCTTGTTGCGGAGTTGAAGCGAGACATGGATGAGAAACAGCCCACCGCACTTCTCGACGATGAAATGGGCAATTTTGGGGTTCCAAATCCGAGAATTTTGATTTGCGGATGCGGCGGTTCTGGTAACAACACGATGAATCGGATTACCCATCTTGGTGTCGAGGGTGCAATCACTGTAGCAATCAATACCGACAAACAGCATCTTGACCACACTCGAGCGATGCAGAAGTTGCTGGTCGGCCGCCACATCACCAGAGGACTCGGTGCGGGTGGCGACCCTTCGACCGGACGACGTTGTGCGGAAGCCGGTCGAGATGTCATTTCGAAGATTGTCAATGGTGCTGATTTGGTCTTCATCACCGCTGGACTTGGCGGTGGAACCGGCACTGGCATCGCGCCGGTAGTCGCTGAGGAAGCCAAGCGAGGAGGAGCATTGGTCGTCGCTGTAGTCACTACTCCATTCCATGTTGAACGGCGCCAACGTATGCGACGCGCTCTAGAAGGGCTCGAATTGCTTCGCCAAGCGGTTGACGCTGTATTGGTTCTTGACAACAATCGCCTGCTGCATTATGTGCCAAACTTGCCTCTTGACGAGGCATTCAGCATCATGGACCAACTCATCGCGGAAATCGTCAAGGGAATTGTCGAAACTATCACTCTGCCCAGTCTCATCAATCTCGACTTCGCTGACGTTCGCACCATCATGAGTGGAGGAGGCATCACCATGATGCTGTACGGTGAGAGCGACCGGGGACCAGAAGAAGTCGTTCATGAGTCACTCAATCATCCACTTCTCGACATAGATATCGACGGAGCAACCGGTGCTCTCATCCATGTTACCGGAGGGCCATACATGACTCTCGAACAGGCAAGTCAGGTCGTCGAACTGATGACTGCGCGACTGTCTCCAGATGCAAACGTCATTTTCGGTGCAAGGCAAGACCCCGGATTTGGTGATACAATCAAGGTGATGGCAATCATCACTGGAGTTGCGGGCGACCGAATAGTCGAAGGGGAAATGGAGCCAGATATTCTCGGCCAAGCCCTCAATATCGCTAGAGAACAGCGCGGCGGTCGATTCGGTGTTCAACGCTTCGATTGAGCCGGTTTACCTGCTGATTAGCGACAGCGACTTACATCCCCCAAAGCCTCATACATACTGTTGATACACGTCTCTCTATGGAGAGCCGTGGTTGGGGACTCTGCGTATTCGCCTTGTTGATGGCGGTGCTGTTGGCAACCCCGAGCGTAGCTCAACCGGTTACGAATGCTGAGTTGGGTGTGATGCAAGGTGGTTCCAGCGATGGTCAGCCCGACCATGTCAACAACACGATGTTCCTGTATGGCAGGGATACCATGCAGCCTTGCTGGGGCCACTTCAATGCCTCTGATGAGGATAACGCCAACGACGGATACGGCGAGGAAACTTCGGGCAGCGGCACCCTCAACATCGAGGTGACCTGCAGAATGGAGACTTTCGTCAAGAACAAGATACTGCTTGCAGAGGGTGAGGATATCCATATGCGATTCAAGATTGAAATCGGTGGGGAATGGCGCAACGGACAAGGTGAATGTGCCGGTGATTGTGAGAACCTGAATGTTACTTTGATGCGAGGCGGCGTCGATGCCTACACGCAAGAGTTCGCAAATCTGGAAAGTGGTGAGAATGACGTCCACTGGCAGTTGCCGGTGTACCCGGATTTGGTCGAGTGGAACAAGAGTCAGGATGAACCAGCAATCAAATTCACCATGGTACTCAAGCCGACGTCGGGTTTCTTAGGCTTTTTCGGCAGCGATGCCGAGTTCAGGCTATACTACAACGATGAGCAGCACCCTGATTCTTCCTACAACGCGACGGTGATGTTCCCGGTTCTCAACGATACCGCTGCCGATGATATTCTCGATGAAGGCAACGATGATGACAGCGAAGATACACCTGGCTTCACAGCACTTATCGGAGTTGGTGGGCTTGCCGCTGCAGCGCTGATTCGACCTTCTAAGAAAACCGAAGACAAGTGATTAGCGTAGGCTTGCAACTGCACCTGCAATCGCTTCTGCATCGAGAGAGCACGCAGCCTGCTCTCCATCTGAAAGCCGCTTCACCATGGTTTGGCCGGACTCGATGTCACGGGGTCCAATTACCAGAGCAAAGGCTGCTCCAGCATTGTTAGCCCAACTCATTGAGCGGCCTAGATTGCGGGTGCGCAATTCGACAACAACCGCTACGCCCGCCGCGCGTAGCGCGGCAACAAGAGGCAATACAGCATCGGCATCAATGTTGAACGGAATTACCGCAAGGCTGCCGCCCGCAGACTGGCCGGGAACCACCTCGTCGCGATTCTCACGCTCTGCCTGCTTCTCAAGTGCAGACAACACTCTGTCAAATCCAAGACCAAAGCCGCAGCATGGGTCTAGGTCTTCCAAGCCAAATAGGTGTAGCAGATTGTAGGAGCCTCCGCCAAGCACCTGTCCCTCGCCTCCTAGTTCATCCACTTCGACCTCAAAGACCACACCGGTGTAGTAGTCGAGGCCACGTGCCACTGTCAGGTCAATCTGTGGCGAGGCTGCTCCAGCAATTCCCGGAGTCATCGCTGCCAACGAGGAAAGCATCGACTCCAATTGAGCAAGTGAATCGGTTTGTGCACCCATCGATGCAAGGATATCGCGTGCGGCAGGTATCGTTTCGACCCCCCCGTCGAGTGCCGCCAATGCTGCCAATTTCTCACAGGCTTCTTCAGGAACTCCCTTGCCAGCAAGCGCTGCAATCTCTCCCTTGTCGAGAAGCCGCATCACATCGCTGGTCGCATCTTCGGACATACCGAGGGCTGCAAGTGCATCTCGCAGAATACCCACATGTCCGATTCGCAAGACCCACCCGTTCAGGCCACAAGCATCGAGCAGCGAACAGGCGAATGCGATGACTTCGGCCTCGACAAGAGTTCCACTCGCTCCAATGATCTCACAGCCATATTGCCAGAATTCACGGTATCTGCCTGCCTTTGATTCCTCATAGCGGAAGCAAGGGCCGAAGTAGGACCAGCGAGCCGGCTTGGAAATCTGTCCGCCTTTCTCAGCGACCATCCTCATCACAGGAGCTGTCAATTCAGGACGTAGAGTGAGGTCTCGTTCGCTGCGATCTTTGAATGCATACAACTGGTCGATAATGCCCTGACCGGACTTGGCAGTGAACAACTCAAGCCTCTCAAATGTCGGCGTTGCCACTCGAGTGAATCCGAATTTAGTGCCAACTTCGTCACATAATCTCTCGAACGCCACGCGTCGACCCATCTCGTCTGGACCGAAGTCCCGGGTACCTCGCGGGCGTTGTACCATGGAGAGAACCCGAGCGAGCAGGCTTCTTCAAACTAACAGACGCTGCGGACCGGCTTAACAGCGATTCAAGCGTCATTCTTCTTCGATTCGTAGCAAATGCTCCAAATCCTGTTCTGGCGGGAATGAAAGCCAACGAATTAGAGCGAAATTGATGAAACCGAACATACAGGTGTTGATGGCCCAAGCGAAGCGATGGTGGATGAACATCTGTTCGACCAGAATATACTCTGAAATCGTCGAGACTACCAGCAGACTGCTGTAGCAGATGACCGCCCATTTCAAACTGGTCAGATATACTGCTCCAGACTTGAAAGTATAGCGATAATGCATGAAGTGCGCCTCGATTTGCCCGATAAATGCCGAAACCACCCAAGCAGCAACTGCTCGATGAGAATCCCATAGATTGAGCCAGTAGAATATCTCGTAGAGCACGAAAGCAAAGGCAGCGTTGAAAGTGCCAGTGACATTGAACTTCATGAACTCAATTATCATCTTCTTTGGAGTCCACTCTATTGCTACCATTCGCTCGTTTAGATTGTCAACACTCTGTTTCATCCTACGTCCAGAGGAACTGGCCATTCTCTTAGCGCCAGAACCGGTTCTGGCGGCGAGATTTTTTGCATTGTTGCGGGTAAAACGACGCTTCTTGTCTTCAGCCAAAACATCACCAATTCACTTCTTTCCAATCATCTGGTTCATCTGAGGGGTCAGACCAATCTACCGAATCGGCTGCTTTCGTATCGCTCTCATCATTAGAAGAACTCTGAAATTGCATAATTTTAGGGGCGTCTGACTGCGCCTCTCCGCCATCCGAGATGGCGGAATCATCGAGAGAATCAACTAGAGCAGACACCTCAGATGCTTCGAACTCGATGCTGTCATCTCGCCTGACATCTGTACTGCCATCCATCACTTCAGTACCAGTGGAATCGGTTTCAGGTCCCGTCGCTTGAATAGTGGAGGGGGCTTGCTCCTCGCCAGAAAGATTGCCAAATGCGGAATACAACTCACCCTTCTCCACAGGAGCCGGGGCCTGTGCTTTCTTGCGGGAGAGTTCCATTTGAGCCTCAACACGCTGTATTTCAAGCAGTTTGGCTTCCTCACGCTGGAATGCCTCCCGGACATCCCTTTCGCGCCTCCTTCGAGACATTTCCAACCGAGCAAGAGGAGATGGAAGGTCAAACTTCTTCCAGAAATACCAACAGATGGGAATCAGCACTAGAGCGATGACACCGCTGATGGCGACCCACTCACGTACTGACGGCATGAGCCGCCCACGAGATTCTAGTCTTCAATCCTCACTTTAGGGGTGTGACTCAACTTACCCAATCAGCCAACGTTCGAGCAATAAATGGAGGCACATCAACTGCGGCAAGGCCGGGGCCAAATTCAGCTCCTGCTCGCTTGCCAGCCTCCCTCATCACTGCACAGCCAAGACGGGAGGCCGCCCACGGACTCATTCCCTGTGCAATCAAACCGGCAATCAGTCCCGACAATAGGTCGCCGGTTCCTCCTACAGACATTCGTGCGTATCCTCCCCGCGCTTGACAATAACGCCCTCCTGGAGCCCATAGCGTATCGACTGCACCGGTTCGCACGATACAAATCGACTCATCCTCTCGGTCGTGTTCTATTCCTTCTCTCTCAGCGCGCATGGCGAAGATTACGGTTGGGTCTTCTCCACCTATCCAATTCTCCATCTCCTTCTCATGCGGGGTGGCAACTCCAATGATGCCACTGGGCCATTGCCTAGAGGGAAGGGCTCTGATTGCATCGGCGTCGATGACCACCGGCACTTTGGCGTCTGCGAGTGCTACAAGCAGACGGCGGACGGCATCCATCGTCTCAGATTCACGACCTAGACCGGGGCCAATCAGCACCGCTTGACAGCCCCGACCGGCCAGTACCCGATTGATGATTGATTCATGGGATTGTTCGGTGAGGATTGCTGCATCAGACATCTTCTCTGGAATCAGTGAAAGCGGCCACTCTGCGCGCTCTGAGGCTTGGCGTGGCATCGCGACGTGAACTAGGTCGCAGCCGCTGCGTTCAGCAGCGGAACCGGAGAGTAATGGCGCACCATGGTATGGCCCACCACCGATGACGAGTAGACGGCCGCGGTCACCTTTGCGAGCATTCTCATCGAGTGGTGGGTAGCGCAGAATATCTCCTCTGCCGCAGTCAGAAACAGTTGTTGGCCACGGCAGCGGAGCGATGCGAACTGAACCAACTTCAGGAACAAATTCACCATCGGAATCGCGCATATGCCACTTCTCAGCATCAAAGGTGACTGTCTCGGTAGCCACAATGACATCCGTGGAGCCAAGAGCAGTCGGAATGTCACAGGCCAATACCGGCGACTGCTTACCGCGGCTTTCAGCCAGCCAGTGGCGAATGGCTTCGATATCGCCGCGCAGCCGCTTGACTGGGCCACGCATGCCGGCGCCGAGCAGACAATCGATTACCAGCGCCGGTGTTCCAGTACCCTTCATCACCGAAACATCAGGCCAAATCGATATCGGTAGTGATGAGTCAACGCATTGGTCACGAAACAATTGTGCCTCATCGCTATTCTGAATGAAATCACTAACCAGCAGCCGCACATCGACTCCATCTTCTGCTAGCCCTAGTGCTGCAGCAAAACCGTCTCCGCCGTTATTTCCGCCTCCACACAGTATCCATACAGGACCGGCGGGGCGCTCCATCTCGCGCAGCATTCCCATCGCTCTACCGGAGACAGCCTGACCAGCGGCCTCCATCAGATCAGCGATGTTGAAGCCGAGGTCAATCGCATTGGCATCAAAGGCACCTGCCTCCGCCCAATGCATGCACCAAATCGGCGCATCACCGTCACCCGACTCGCCAGCGCGTGCTGCTTCCGCGTCGCCCACGCTGCATCACGTGAGTTCCGCGTCCAATACATCTTCGTCCGGATTATACAGGTGCTCCCATCCTTCGATGGCCTCTCCGGCGACGCCGACAAGCGGGTCAACGCCCCCCGGTAGCATCGAAATGTCAGCATCAGCACCTTCAGGCACATTGCGGAATAACGGGCGAGAAACTAGCAAGCGATTACCGAAGTAGAACGTGCTACCGACCACTCCCCAGAACAGGAAAATGATGCCCGCGCCATGCGGGTCGAACGGAGCAAAGGCAGCGTACCACGGGTCGAAAGAGAAAATCAGGTCGGCGAAGTATGAGCCGATTAGAACGGTAAATAGCACCGGGAAGAAAATGTACATGACCACATCCCACCAGCGACCAATCCACAAATCATTGTCACCAGTATTGATGAATTCATCACGGAACGCGGATACTCCGTGCTCAAGATAGCCCTGAATGTCATCGTGAGCCTCTCCACTATCCACACGTTCTCTCCACACCTTCCAGCCGTATTTCCAGATGGTATATGCAATGAATAGGCCGCTGAACATCAGTCCATATCCCCAGATGTGGTCTTGCACTTCAAGGAACTCTGGGAAGGCAACGCCTTCGCTGTCCATGTGAATCCACACAAATGTGCTCGGTAAACCAAAGGCCCAGATTGCGCCTCCGACGATGAAAACTGATGAATTGCGGCTGAATCCATGGTCAACGAAGTTGCGCACGCACAATTCAACTGTGCTAATCATTGAAGTGAGTGCAGCGAAAGTGAGAGCGAGGAAGAATGACCACATCATCAGCCAAGCGACCCAAGGCCCTCCCGGGGCTTGAGCGAAAACCTCTGGCAAGGCTAGGAAGGTGATGGCACTTGAGCCGCCGGTTACCGTACCAAGAGGGTCGTCTTGAACCGCGAAGATTGCTGAGAGAACTGCTAGACCTGCGATGATGGAGATACTGTTGTTAGCCAAACCCATAGTGAATGCATTGAGGGTGATATCCTCGTCTTTTCGCATGTAAACAGCATAGGTGATGGCCATGCCCATTCCGGCAGAACAAGACCAGGCAGATTGGGATAAACCGTTAATCCAAGTTTCTGGTTGGGCGAGAATCTCAAAATCGACACTGAACATGAACAGGGCTCCATCCAACGTTCCATCAGAGAAGTCCATCCACAGCGCGAGGAATAACGCAAGGAATAGCAGCGCAAACAGACTGAGCATCATGTAGGTATTCGCCTTCTCAATCATTTTTGCACCACCCCATATTGCACCAAGCGTGATGAGGATGACTAGGAATTGGAACAGAATGACCAGCCAAGTATTGTGCAGGAAGGAGTTCCAAACCTCGACTGTATCAATCCCTCCTGATAGGCCGTTGGTGAATCCGAGCCGGAAGTAATTCATGCACCAGCCGGCGACAACAGCGTAGTAGAATCCAATCGCTGTTGAAATCCATGCTGTCCACATCCCCATCCAAGCGTATCGCTTGCCAGCGAAGATGCGGAATGTGCCGATGGTTCCAGTTCGCGAGCGCTTGCCCAGAGCAAACTCAGCGATGACCAACGGAATAGACCAAGCGAATAGGAAAATCAACCATGGAATCAGGAAAGTTCCGCCGCCGTTAGCACCTACCATGCGTGGAAATCGCCAGATGTTACCGGTGCCAATAGCAGCGCCAATGGTTGCGAAAATCAAACCCCACCGGCTGCTGAACTGGTCACTGCCACCCATTAGTTTCACCACCTATCAAGCGACTTCCTCCTCCGTAGGAGGAGAATCTGCTGAATCTGCTGAGGAATTCATTTTCACTATCGCAGTGCCAAGGCTACCCCATACGGCTCCTGCAACCATGAGGAATAGGAATAGTGCACACATCGTGTTGCCGAATGGTGCTCGCCAAGGCACCGCCTTCTCATGGTAGACTCCCTGCGCCGGATATTGGAATGGGAAGGTGCCAGACAATGTTCCAATTGTCGCCTTGTAGTGTAATTTGCCAGCCGTGTCATCGGGAACCGGTACCTGAGACACGATGAGAGTCCCATTATCACCGTCATTCAGAGTACAATTGAGACCGCTGTCCATGAATCCACTACGCTTCCAATCCTCAAATTGCCATTCACGAGGGCCGTAATCCGACTGTTGGCGAGATGGGGTGACTACACGCCACTTCACGTGCGAGGCATTGATGTCTTGTGACCACGGGAATACCGGGTCAATGCACATGGTGATTGGAACAGGGCCTTCGTCGGGAAGGGTGAGATTGTCGGGGTGGATAAGCCACTGGTTTGCATCTGCAGCCTCGATTCCAATACGAGCCCGCTCGACCGGGTTATCGGCAACCTCGGCCATGTAGAAGGCAACACCGAGGTTGCGCACAGCGATGTGTCGAATATCCTCGGGCTGCTGATGGAAGGCAGTGCCAATTTCGATGGTGTAGCAGAACGAACCGTGTACACCATAATGCCAGTCGCAGAAGTCTCCGGTAGTCGGATACAGGTCGCTGGATTGCATGTTCTCATAGAGAGTCATCTCGGCCATCATTGCACCGTGATAAATCAATTCAGCTTCATCAGGCGCAGAGCAGCCTTGACAGTGACCCCACGGATACAACACAAGTTCAGAGTAAGAGTGCCAAGTGAGGGTTGCTGCGAAATCGGATGCCCCGTCACCATCGTCATCATTCATCTCTGTGATATCCTGAATGAATTTGGTCTCAGGTTCGGTATTTCCTCCCATCCAATCCTCATCGAT
This sequence comes from uncultured Candidatus Poseidoniales archaeon, assembly GCA_964647665.1. Classification (GTDB taxonomy): domain Archaea; phylum Thermoplasmatota; class Poseidoniia; order Poseidoniales; family Thalassarchaeaceae; genus CAUZSM01. The sequence continues at coordinate 139,838 of CAZYIX010000001.1, read as the reverse complement.
CTTACCATCGGCATCGTCATCCTTCCCATCGACGTGGTCCTCGTTGACGAGGCCGTCATCGTCGTTGTCCTCGTAGTTCACCGGTCCGTTGTAGACGTCGTTGTTAGGGCCGTCAGCATAGCAAAATCCCGGGAAAAGAGGACCGGTTGCACCCAAAGGTGCTCCCCACTCAAACTGGTAATTGCGATTGAGGTCGACCCCGTCGCAGCCCTCGTCAATCTCCTCGTCAACATCGGGGATAGGGGTGACTCCAGTGTGGGTGTTGTCTCGGAGGTTCTTCCTCCAACCGGCCGAAGCACAATTCCAAGCGTCTTCGCCGCAGAATACCTCACGGTCGTATCGATTGCCATCGACGTTGAGCATTGGAATCAGGTAGATCTCACGGCTGTCAATCAAGTCGGTGAGCCACTGTTCCGAGAAATCCTCATCCACACCCATATCGCCGGGACCACACAATATTCCGTCTCCATTGCTGTCTTGGTATGAACTGTTGAGTGAAAGGCAGTCGCCATCGTCGTCAAGTTGGCCATCGTTGTTAGCGTCGCCCCACGGGTCTTCGCTGATTTGGCCGTCACCATCGTTGTCAACACCGATGCGGCCGTAGTAGTAGGCGACGGTTTCAAGGAATAGCAGCGGCACTTCATACGACATCCATTCGCGCGCGTGATGGTTGCCGACCAACATAACGTCAGGACGGTCATCATAGTTGCCGCAGTCACCAACATAGGCATTGCAATCACCACCGTGCGGGCCTTCCTCTCCGCCAGTAATCTTCATCCACGGACTGGAATGGCCGTAAAACCAACCTTCGTAGTCGTTAGAGGTCATCACGTCACCGCGAGCATTCTCGCCGCCGATGAGACCTTCATGGAACGACATGATGTCGGGATTCTGCTCTGCAAGTTCCAGCATTCGATTCTTCATGGTGAAGTAATCATGGTAGGAGTTGAACTGGTTGCGGTCATCATCATCCCAAGGAAATATGTTGTCGACATATTCGTCATCCCAGATATCTTCAGGAGAAAGACCGACAGGGTCGTCATCTTGGATGGTAGCCAAACTGCCGGTAAGCAGAGGAGTGATGAACAGCATTAGGCCGAACATTGCCTTGTAGCGACGACTCCGACTCATGCGCACCGACCTTTCGATTCTGCTCCATTACTTGAATCAAATGTATGCTCGCCTTCTCGGAACAGTCCCAAAGGGACGTGTTCCGTATCCATTTGGAATTAGATTGACTGTTAGACAAAGCGAAAGGAAGAAAGAGGAAAGGTAGGTCGCCGAGTTTGATGGAACAGTATGTTGAGTTGATTCCCGGCTGGGAAACCGAGTATCTAGGATTCAATCAAGGTACACTAGGGGTGCTTATCGCGCTCATGGTATTGGGCGTAGTTGCACGGGCACTGACCATGGAATTGGTCACGCGCGTGTTCAGTAATTTGGCTGAACGCTCAGAAATCGCAGCGAAGACAATCAAAGAGAGCCGAGGCACTCTAGGCACTGCAACCGCTGCCGGCCTATTCTGGCAACTCAGCGAGCGCCTCGTCGCTGGCATGGATTTGGCTGATTCCAACGTAATAATGCCGAGCGCGGCTGCCTTTTGGCTGCCTGCAATCGCTCATCTGATGATGTTGTTCGCAGTAATCTCCTGGGCCTTGAAGAAGGTCGGAATGGTCGAATCAGTCGTTGACTGGTGGGATGATGATGACGAGTTGGATGGCTCGGAGAGGACACTAATCAGTGCGCTTGAGAGCGTGTTGCGATTCCTAATCGTCGTCTTCGGTGCTGTTCTCATCGCTAACGCGCTCGACTTCAACCTCGCTACCCTCATCGCTGGACTGGGTATCTCTGGTCTTGCGCTTGCATTGGCAGCAAAGGATACCATCTCCAACATCTTTGGAGCCGTAACTGTGCTGCTCGACCGGCCATTCAAGGTCGGTGATTGGATTGTGACCAAGAACGCAGAAGGCGAGGTCATCGAGATTGGCCTGCGAACCACATTGCTTCGTACGGGTACGGATACAGTCATCACACTGCCTAACGCTAATCTGGTGAGCCAGGCTGTGGAAAACTTCGGAAAGCGTCGCTGGCGCCGTTACCAACCAAAATTCCACCTCGACTTGGATAGTGACCCGGATGCGGTCAGAGGCTTCTGTGACGGCATTACCAGCATGGTTGTAGAAAATACCCAGACCATGAAGAAAGATTCCTCTTGGGCACGGGTTGCGGCTCTGGGTCCAGAAAGCATCGATGTCACCGTCAACATGTATTGGGACATTGATTCAGGCAAGCAGGAGCGTATTGCTCGCGAGGATTTCCTACTCGATGTGATGAAGTTGGCCAAGGATCTTGGACTACAATTCTATGAGCCACGCGAGCGCCGTCAAAAGGCGGAGTGAGACCCATGCAAATGCTAGTGCTGCTAAGGCACGGGCAATCAGAATGGAATGCAGCCAACCGTTTCACCGGTTGGACCGATGTCCCTCTCTCTGAGGTCGGACGTGAGGAAGCGGCTGAAGCTGGGCGACAGTTGGCCGAGATCTGCTTCGATGTTGTCCACACCAGTGACCTCGTGCGTGCGCAAGCGACTGCAGAGATTGTCATGCAGCATAACACCGCATCCGATGCGGAGGTGCCGACCAAACAGGACTGGCGGTTGAATGAGCGGCATTATGGTGCGCTACAAGGACTTGACAAGGATGAGACTCGCGCCAAGTACGGGGCCGAACAGGTCCACATCTGGCGTCGCTCCTACGATGTACCTCCTCCCGAAGGCGAGTCGCTTGCCACCTGTGCTGAGCGCACTTTGCCCTATCTTGACGAGGAGATTATTCCCGACCTTGAGGCTGGACGAAATGTGTTGGTGGCAGCACACGGAAACTCGCTACGCTCAATCGTGATGAAATTGGACGGGCTCTCGTCAGAGGAAGTTCTCTCTCTTGAGTTGCCGACCGGTGTACCGCGCACCTATTCATACGACAATGGAACCTTCACCCGCATTGACTAATCGAACGAAAATCAGTGAGGTGGTGCGCCGCTTGAATTGTAAAGTCGGCGCAACGCAAAGCCACACAACACTAGCACACCCATTGCGCCAATATCCGAGAGCGTTGGTGAGGGCGAGCCCGGGTAGAACAGCCAGTAGAACGCAGCAGCGGGTGGAATTGCGAAGCAAATCAAGCCGGCAACAGCCAAGGTTCTCGCCTGATACATCCGATTTTGCATACCTGAAACGCTGGCGAGGTATCGGGTGACAAAGGATGGTTCGTCGGAACCGAATGCCTGATGGAATAACCGATGCTCAATCATCTGCTCGTACTCCCAGTATGCCACGCCACCTCTATTGGTGTCGAGAGCCTGCGCAGAATGCCATCGCTTGGGAGCGGTGCTGCACCATCCTTCGAAGAAACAGCGGCGCAATTCAGACAACAAGGAAGCAGCATCAGAATTGTTGGAATTCGCACAAATGCCTGTCAGTGAAGCGTATCCGGCTGCCACGTCACGCACTGCGGGGAAGTTGGCGGAGGAAGGGGCTAGCGTGTGATAGACTCCACCTACACAGGCTTCGATATACGCTTCATCACCCTCGAACCAAACGACTTGAAAACCAAAGTTTCCATGGGTGATTGTTCCTTGAGTATCATCGCTGTGGGAGGCTCGCCAAACCGTCGCTGAACGTGTGCGCTTCTCCAATACCTGCGTGCGGTTGTTCCAACGGCGCTCATCGGGAGGGGTGGCTCGAACCTCGCTGGCCGAAGCGTGGAATCTGCCGAGAGCCTTGCCGACCGCCTTGCAAATGCCAAAAGCGGTTTCTTTCTCACCGGCCTCGATAGCATCAGTCAGTAATTCTGAGCAATTCAATCCGGACTGACCTCCTCCACTGGGTCCTCGAACCGGCCGAATGAGAATGAGGTCACAACCTTGCCACTGCAAGCCTGCAACCGCACTATCAAGCACGTCACATGTCAATTCTCCCAGCCTTTTGCCGTGGCCTTTCTCATCCAAAGGCAACACATCGATGAGCCAATCAGCGAATTCGACTGACCAACCTACTGGCGAAGGAAGAACTGCAGGGATGTCTGTCAATTCTGGCCATTGGCCCCAGCAACCTTCGTTTTCGCTGACTTTCGCCCACCATTCAGGGTCAGCGAGGTCACCATCGGGAAGCTGAAGCGGTAGACTGTCCCAGCGTACATGCATGGTTTTGGCAGTGAATCCAGAAGGTGAATCTGCATCGGAAGCGTCTACCTTGGTAACCGCAACCGTAGGAAACCACATCTCGTCGGAGAGCCCGTCGTGTGGGTCGTCGCCCAAGTGGTCTTTCACCGCTTCCTCCACGCACACGCGTGACTGTGTCTGTAACAAAGCCCTGCCGGACTTGAGGCTTGGGAGGGTTCATGGCGGCTAGCGGAGCAGCGAGACTGAAAACATGGCTGATGCTCTGCCGCTGGCCGTCGACCTCGATGGTACGCTAATCAAGACCGATATGTCGCGGGTGACCATTCGTAGAGTGGTATTGCCACGCCCATGGTTGCTGCTGAAGGTCGTTTGCCTGGAAATCATTGGTAAGCGGGCGCGATGGAAGCGCGACCTCGGCCGACGCCTCGATTTCGACCCTGCTGAACTCGAATATCACGAGGAATTTCGCTCTTGGCTCGCCGAACAGAAAGAATCGGGTCGTGAGGTCATCTTGTGTACCGCTTCCGAGAGGGCGGTCGCAGAACGTATCGCAGAACACGTTGGACTATTCTCTGATGTGATGGCAAGCGACGGAGAAGTGAACCTGCGCAAGCAGGCAAAGGCCGACGCACTTGTAGCCCGATTTGGCGAAGGTGGATTTGCATATGCAGGCAATTCAAGCCATGATTTCCCAGTATGGAAAGTGGCTGGAGAAGTCATTGTGGTCAATGCACCAGCATCTGTTCGCCAGAACATGGCTGCTCGCTCCAGCATGGTATTCGACTAGGCAGCCGCGCACCCGAACCCATCAAGTGTGCACCACCATTCGAGTGTACAGCGCACACGCAAGGGTGCGCTCGGTGGTGAGAGAATGGGATGGCTGGGCCGCACTATCGACAGGATGGCTCACTGGCTGCTGAAATTCCGAATTTTTTCTGCTCCCGCGCGCTGGATTGCAAACTCACGCCCCGCATGGAGCGTCATTTCTCGCACAGACCGAGTGCGAGTCAATCGACTGCGGGACCGCATCAAAGCAGGCAAGTTGCCACAACACGTATCGATAATCATGGATGGTAATCGCAGATTCGCCTTCGGCCAAGGGGTGGAAACCGAAATTGGCCACCAACATGGCAAAGAGAAATTGAAGGATGTGATGGATTGGGTTCTTGAACTCGAAATACCCTATTTCACCGTCTATGCTCTGTCCACTGAGAATATCCATGAAAGAGACCCTGGGGAATTGGATTCACTATACGACCTATATGTGGCTGGATTCAAGGAATTGGGTGAGGATGAACGAATCCACAAAAACAAGGTCAGGGTGCAGGCTGTAGGTCGTCTTGAGATGCTACCCGAGCGCGTACGCGAAGCCATCACTGAGGTGCAGGAACTTACCGCCAAAAACGAGGGATTTCTGTTTACCGTCTGCCTAGCCTATGGTGGCCGTGAGGAAATCGTCGATGCTGTTCGTCAAGTCGCTTCTGAGCACGCCAGTGGAGAAATGGCTCTCGATTCCATCACCCCTGAGACAATTTCTGAGAGATTGTACACCGCCGACCTTCCTGACCCAGACCTGGTGATTCGCACCAGCGGAGAGGAGCGAATCTCCAATTTCCTATTGTGGCAAATCGCTTATTCTGAGTTGCACTTCACCGATGTTCACTGGCCTTCTTTCTCTCGGCAAGACCTGTTTGAAGCGATTTACTCCTATCAGATGAGAAAACGCCGGTTCGGCTCGTGAGGTGTTATGATGGCTGAACATTCGCATGAAAATGGCAAGGAGTGTCCTGAATGCGGGCACGATGGATTCCACAATCCGTCCTTAGCCGTCGACGCACTGGTAAAACGCGGGGAAACCATACTGCTAATCCAGCGTGGAGGGGACCCGTGGAAAGGCAGTTGGGCTCTACCCGGTGGCTTTGTTGACCATGGAGAAGACCCAAAGGATGCTGCAATTCGAGAGTTGGCTGAGGAGACTGGTCTATCTGGTCAGATGGTCGGGCTTGTCACCGTCAAAGGCAACCCGTTGAGGGATCCTCGCAAGCACGTCGTGTCGATTGTATACGAAGTTCAAGTTGACGGTGATGATGAGCCGGTTGGAGGCGACGATGCTGATGATGCGAGATTTTGGCCAATCGATTTGGTGTTGTCCGGCGGAGTTTGGGTTGCTGGTGATCACACCGACATCCTTCGCGATTGGCTGAGTTGAGTCGGGCCCCACAGAGCCTCCAGAGTTGTGAGAGTATCCGGCCATCGCTCGGGAATCATGTGTTCTGAATCGAGGGATGCAAACCACTGTTTGGCCTGATTATCGAGGTATAACGCTGGTAATCCGGTCAGGAAGCCTCGCTGGGCGCGGCTGATGAGCAAAGTCGGTACTCCTTGGCAGGCGGCCTCGGCTGCTAGCGTGGTCGAGCCGGTGAGGACTCCATCGTACTGGACTAGTCGCGCTGGCAAATCCCAATCTCCGGCCTCACCCTCGCCGACCGAGTGGAAATCAACGAGCAGGCGGTCGGCTAGGTCCGAGTAGTCCACCACCTCGTTGCGGTCGTGAATGCCGCCGCCGAGCAAATCTCGACGGAATACCAACGGCAGGCGGCGATTCTCTCGCTTAACCGACGATTTCTCGAATCGCTCTCGAGGTTGCAGGTAAGCGTGCGGCAGAATGCCGGGATATCTGTGCTGACGTGCTGCAGCAGCGACCGGGCCGCCAAGCCAATTCAGCGGCAGCACGACATCGGTGGCTGAGCCTTTGGCGAGGCGATGTGCCAACGAGTTGGATTCTGTATCAGACAGATACCACCGCTCAGCAATTCCGAGACGTTTTGCCACTCGCAACTCAAGCGATGCACCTTTGACGATAATCCTCTCAATGCCCTTTTTGCGAAGCCCACTGCGAACTGTGTCCATTCTCTCATGCGCCCGGATGAAAGCTGCTCGACCGACCGGGCGCGGTACCCGAATCACCTCACGCTCTGGCAACGGCGCATTTTCTAGCATCAAATCAAGTTCATCGCGCTCAGCAACGATGAGAACATCCTCCTCATCACCGGCCCGAATCCATGGAGCAAACAACTGGAAATGCGCCGGATGGTCGATGACCCAGCAGGTGCGCATGGTCCGGCGATAACGGACGAACGCATCAAGCGAACGGCTGATTACCCTCGCTCATCATCGGAGTCTCATGGCGAAGGAACGCATTGAAGTCGAAGGCAGCGAGACCTACGGGCCATACTCCCCCGGAGTGAAGGCGTATGGAATCATTTGGTTGGCTGGACAAATCGCCCCGGAAGCAGGTGATGACATTCAATCTCAGACCAGAGAGTGCCTTGCAAAAATAGACGCTCTACTCGCTGCGGCTGGCGTCTCCAAACACGAAGTCTGCTTCGCGCAGGTGTTGCTGGACGATATCAACGACTTCGCTGACATGAACGAAGTTTACGCTGAATGGTTGGGTGATACTCCGATTCCTCCCGCACGCGCGGCGTTTGAAGTAGCGGCATTGCCACGAGCAGCAAAGGTTGAGATCGTTGTGCAAGCAATCGATGAGAACTGCTGATGATGAGGTGAGTTTGTGCCGGGTTCACCCTATCTCGATGAGGAACCCCCGGGGTTGATGACTTGGCCACAACTAATGCGGATTCTGCTTTTCATCTTCATTTTCGAGGTTTTTGTTGGCACTTGGGTATGGACTCAGTTCCCCGATTGGCGCTGGTTGATCTACCTGATTCTGGGGATTGATTTTGTAGCCTTGATTGGCTTCTACGTGTGGACTACACGAGTTGCCGAAGGAGAGGGCGATGTCGAATGAATGCGAATCGTTGGGTGGTGCTTGTAGTAGTGCTACTGGCTACCGCAGGAATTTCCGCTGCGCTATGGTCGCTGGGATACAAATTCGGGATGCTCTGTTGCCTACTTCCACTTGGTGGTTTGGGCCTAGGTCAAACCAACTTCTCACTTTTTGCAGATGAACAGCGAGTGGAGTGAATACCCGACCGGGCTCCGCAGGGGCTTTGAGCAATCGTCGTTCCCGCAGTGGCATGGGAGAGGGCAAAGAGTGGGCTCTCCACTGTTTCAAGGCCTACGATATTCGGGGCATTGCGGGCAGTGAGTTAGACGTCGCATTCGCTGAACGGCTCGGTTGGGCTCTCGCCTCTTTCCTCGATGCTTCTCGGCTCGCGGTCGGTCGTGACATTCGCACCTCTGGTGATGAGTTGCATCCAGCCTTCCTCGCTGGACTTTGTGCGGCTGGATGTGATGTGGTGGATCTCGGTATCTGCACCACTGGGGCGCTATACCATGCTACTGCTTCTCTAGAGGTGGATGGTGGTGTGATGATTACCGCCAGTCACAATCCTCCCGAGTATAACGGCTTCAAGATGTGTCGAGGAACTGCAGCGATGGCTGGTGATGAGATTCAGCAATTACGAGATGTGTTTGAAGAAGGGCGGTTCCGATTTTCGTATCCGGGTCCTAGTGACGACGACTCGGATGATGTTTCAGATGCCGACGGCAAGGTGATTGAGGAAGCAGGGTTCACCGATTCGCACATTGATTTTGTTATTGAGAAAAGTGGGGGTTGTGCGCGTCAGGTGCGCGTGGTAATCGATGCGGCAAACGCAGTCCCCGGACCATTTGTTGTACAAATGTGCGAGCGCATGGGAGTCGATGCTATTCCACTATTTTGTGAGTGGGATGCTTCCTTCCCAAACCATCCTCCTGACCCGACTCGACCAGAAAATATGCAGCATTTGGCTGCAGCGGTCACCGAAAATGGTGCTGAGTTCGGAATTGGTATCGATGGTGATGGTGACCGCATAGCTGTGGTCGATGAAAATGGTGTTTTCATTCATCCAGACAGACTGCTCGCTGTATTCGCTCGCGATGTGCTCAACAAAAGCCACGCCAAAGCGGCTGCGGCTGGAGTCGAATTAACCGATGAGCAGCGCACCGTCATTCACGATGTCAAATGCAGTATGGCTCTTGAAAATACCATCCGTGATGCCGGGGGAATCCCTCACATGATGCGAACCGGACATTCATTCCTCAAACAGGCACTGCGAGAAAAGCCGCAAGTTCCGCTGGCGGGCGAGATGAGTGGTCATTTCTTCTTCAACGATGATTGGAACGGCTTTGACGATGCTCTGTACGCTATCGCCCGCTTGCTTGAGTTGGTCAGTAGAAATCCCAGCCCAACCGATGGTGGTCCCGCCTTCTCCGCTCTATTCGATGGCATTCCCACCTACTCCTCGACAGGTGAAGCGAAAGTTCCGCTAACCGGTGAGCGCGAGGCGACCATGGATGCGGTACTCGCAGCCTATTCGGACATGGATAGCATCACAGTTGACGGGATTCGAGTCTCCTATCCAGAGGGCTGGTTCCTGTGCCGACCTTCCAATACTGAGCCGATTCTAGTGATGCGTGCTGAGGCGATTCATGAACGGGCGCTCATCGCCATCAAAACCGACGTTGAGGCGCGAATCGGCGATATCATCGACCTGATGCAATTTCAGTTGGCTTGAGTTAGATTGTAACGTCGAAATGCTCCATCACCCTCAGCATCACGAAGTAAGCAACGATGGTAGCGGCAGTTCCTACCATCAAACTCGGGTAGAACGAGAATCCCTTTTCGATTAGGAATGGGAATAGCAGGAACAGGGTCAGCGAGGGAAGAATCATCCACAACACACCTCTTGCGAAGCCAGCGATTTCAGTTGATTCAGCGCCGTCGTGATTCATCCAGATAAGAGCGATAACAGAAACCGTAGGTATGGAAGCGAGAATTGCAGCCGCCATTGTGCTCCTTTCAGCCAACTCGACAATTGCAGCAATCAGCACCGCAGTGATGAGTACCTTGACGACCAAACTGTACCAGTCCACGGGGGGTCAGTGAACTAGACAGCCATACAATGTTCCGCTCTATTTTCAAGAACAACGCCAAGAATACCAGAGAAATGTTCCATCCGAGAGTGCCTGCTGAGTCTCCTTGAACGAAGTCACGATGTCTTGGGTAGTGAAATTCAAGCCGTGATCCTGTGGATTGAACCTCGCCATCTTGAGGGCAAGACCGAGTAGGCCACCGACCTGATTCAGTTTTGCGAGGATGCGGTCGGTGACATCCGGTTCGTGGTTTTCTTCAATGAATGAAAATCCAACTGCCCCTAATGCCGCAGTGATTTCTGATGCCTCACGCAGTGCGAAATTCTGTGAGCCAATCTCTCCAATCATCATTTGCATGGTTTCAGGAAGTTGTGCGTCCGGCGCGATGACCGCGTCATTGAGAATCAAGCTGCCGCCGGGTGCAAGCATCAATTTCGCCACGCTCAGCAAGCCGACAAGGTCCCGCATCAACGGGGTGCGCGACTCGATGAGAACATGGCTGAATGAGCCGGGCTCGAATGGTGGAGCGTGAGGCGGCGCGACCACGAATGTCAGTCGCTCGCCGACTGGTCGTTCAAGGTGCTCTTGTGCGTGTTCAAGCGCCATGTCATGCATCAGCAATCCAGTCGCCTTGCAACCCAACTCCTCGGCCAACATCAGACAAACTGTGCCAACTCCACCCATCAGGTGCAATACGTGGCTATTCTCATCCACACCCGCCTCGCGAGCAAGGCGGATTGTGACTGAAGGAGAAGCGGGGAAGGAGTCCCCCAAGGCTTGTCGAACCATTGGATTGCCACGTAGGCCTGACAGGTCCATGCCTCGCCCACACGTATTCTCGACTTCAATGAGTTGGAGCCACTGGGGAGATTCGAACTCCCGACCGCCTGATTACGAATCAGGTGCTCTACCAACTAAGCCACAGTGGCAGTGAACGCTACCACCAATCGCTTCCGCATAAGGGAATCGGAGCACTCAGGGCCTGTCTCAGCGTGACGCGAGGTCTCCCAGAGAATCGCTGAATAACCTTGCACTGACTTCCAACGCGGAAATGCCAGGCATCGGTTTGCCTGCTAGCATTGTGAGGCAAGCACCACCACCGGTCGATGAATGGCTAACCAAATGCTCCACTTTGCGCTCCGATACCAGACTGCTGGTGTGGCCACCGCCAATGATGACGAAAGCATCGCTCTCACAACACTGGTTGAGAATCTCAATGGTGCCGAAGGCGAAATCTGGGTTTTCGAAGTAACCTGCTGGACCGTTCCACACTACGCAGCCAACGTCCATGATTGCCGATTGCATGTGCATCAATGTCCCAAGTCCAATGTCGAGAAGTGGGCCGTCAACCGGCAATTCTCCCACATCAACGTCGACTCGGGAGCCATCAATCTCAGCGGCGACGTCTATTGGAAGCAGCAATCGCTCGGAATGGTGTTCGATGAGAGCATTCGCCATCACCCAAGTGTCTTCGAAGTCGTTTCCGAGTTCATTGCGGAGGAAATCCTTGTTTAAGGGGCCGATATCGATTCCCGATGCCCAAAGCATCAGATTGCCAACAGCACCAACAGGCACGATGTGGTCAGCGAGGTCAAGACTGGCTAGGTGAGTAGCAATCTCTAGAGAATCGTCACACTTCACACCGCCGAGCACCACTGTGTAGGGTTTAGGTGGATTCTCAACCGCCTTCTTCAGAGCAAGCACCTCGGTGGCCATCAACTCGCCAGCGATGCAAGGAAGAACAGGGCCAAATCCGCAAAGGGTCGGACTCTTGCGGTGAGCGGCGGCAAACGCGTCTGTCACGTAAGCGTCCACTAGTGGCGCAAGGTTGCTAACTATCTCGCTCGCACTCAACTCCTCTGGACCGGCCTTTTTCATAGCCATTTCATCGGGGTGTCTTCGCACATTATCGAAGAATAACATATCTCCCTGCTGCATATTGCGAATGGCATTCTGCGCCACCTCTCCACAGACATCTGGAATGTAGGTAATCTCACGTCCGAGCAGCCTTGACAATCGGTCAGCATGTCTCTCCATTGTGGTAAAGTCAACCCGGTTCGGCCTACTCTGATGAGCGAGGATAATCACCTGTGCATCGGCGAGACGGCGCAGAGTTGGCAATGCTGCCCGGAATCTTGTATCATCAAGGAATTCTTTGGTCGCCGGGTCCAATGGCGAATTGACATCGAGACGAAGCAACACACGGCGACCGGTGAGCCGCACGTCGTTCAGGGTCAGAATGGACCCCATCGGTTCTCCGACTTGAGGGCCGGTTATTGGCCTGTCGGCTTACTTTGTAGATGCAGACGGCCACATTCTGCTGCTGTCTCAACGCGCGTATTGAGGTAGGCAAAGGGGGAAGGTCTCATTACGAGATGCTGAGCGCTGCGCGCTCATGACTGGACAGGAACCGGACGATTTCTCTACAGCAGATTCGATGAGTGATGGTGACGTCGAAGCTATCCCAAGTGGCGGCTCAAATGGTTCCTCCGAACAACGCACATACATCCGCGATGCCACCCAAACTCGGGCTTTTGGAGCGAGCAGACGCACCTGCCACGACTCGACAATATTCCACGGCTCAAGGCTCTACGATGGCCTGCCCTCTGAAAGTGACGTGGGAGAAAGACAACCATTCCCGGAAGAATTGCTGGACACCTTCATTCAAGGCGATGCGCGGGCGATGGATGCGATTCCAGATAACTCAGTGGATTTGGTGGTGACTAGCCCGCCGTACAACGCAAACAAGTTGTATGATGATGACATGAATCTTGCTGAGTATCTTGGCCTGATAAACGATGTATTAAGCGAATGTTACCGGGTGCTTGCTCCGGGCGGAAGAATATGCATCAACGTGGCTAATCTAGGTCGAAAACCGTACATTCCTATGGCATCATACGTCAACACTCTGGTCTTTGAGATGGGGTTCCTCCCACGGGGTGAAGTCATCTGGAACAAGTCGACAACTGCCGGTATATCCTGCGCCTGGGGTTCATTCAATTCCGCATCTAATCCACACTTGCGTGACGTGCATGAGTACATCCTCATCGCGAGCAAAGGTCAGTATCGTAAACCACGCGAAAAAGCAGAGAGAGTCGAGCGAAGCGATACCATGGAAAAACAGGATTTCATGGAGTGGACCAAGTCGATCTGGTCGTTCCCCACCGCGAGTGCAAATCGGGTTGGTCATCCCGCGCCGTTCCCAGTGGAATTGCCGCGCCGGTGCATCGAGATGTATTCATTCACCGGCGACATCGTTCTCGACCCGTTCATGGGTAGTGGGACCACCGCACTTGCAGCGAAAAGAAATGGCCGTCAGTACATCGGTTACGACATCAATCCTGAATACGTTGAGATGGCAAATGAGCGGTTATCAAACGATTCTTGAGCGGCCGCAAAGTCCACCATATCAACCGGAGTGCGAGTCACATGCAGTGGGACACAGGGCCTCTGGCTGGTCCGGATGGGGATGACTGGCGGGTGCCGGTCAGCGAGTTGCAGGCGCGACAGCATTCCTTCCGTGCCGCTCTGCGTTCGGCTGGATTAGCTGGAGCGTGGGTAAACGACCCTGTCGACATGTACTGGCTCGCTGGCAATCGTCAGAATGGAGGATTGTGGGTTCCTGCCGAGGATGCTGGTGGTGAAGTGACGCAATTCGTGCGGGCTTCGCTGGAAAGGGCGAGGTTTGAGGCGGGCGGCGATGATGCACCTCACCAGTTGGTTGCTCATCCAAAAATGAAGGCTCTAGCAGGGGAACTGCGTGCGCTTGGGGCTAGTGGTGCGCCGGCCTTGCAATTAGGCAGAATGCCGGCGAGTGATGCTACATTTGTCGCCTCGATGCTCGCTGAGTTGGGCGGAGGCGGTGAAGACTGCACAAGCCTGCTGTGGGATTTGCGTGAAGTCAAATCGGATTGGGAAATTGAACGGATGCGCGAATCCGGAGAGGTTCAGCGCTGGATGTTCGAGGCCATCGATGCGATGGGCTGCGAGGGCGTTTCAGAACTGGAGTTGGCAGCGGCGGCCGACGAGGTGAGCCGAGCTGCCGGATTCGCCGGTCATATTCGGATGCGAAAGTGGCCGATGGATTGTGAGCGCGTGGTGATTGCCAGCGGTCGCGCCGGCGCGGTTCCGACTTTCTTCGATTCAGCAGTCGGCGCGACTGGCCCACATCCTCTAGCGGCTCTTGGGGCCGGATTCAAGCGGATTGCAGCGGGTGAGCCTGTGTTGGTCGACATCGTGCATGTTCACCGAGGATATGTGGCAGACATGACCAGAATGTTCAGTGTAGGACCGCTTGACACCGTCTGGGAGGAGCGATTGGCTGACATGGTTGAGATCGCTCTGACAGTTCGCGAATCACTCGGACGAGGTGATGATTGCAGCACTGCATGGGGTGAAGGCAGCGAGTTGGCCACCCAGATGGGGCACGGAGAACACCTGATGGGCATGGGTGTTGACCAAGCGGCCTTCCTCGGCCATAGCATCGGGCTGGAACTTGATGAGACACCGGTGGTCGCAGCACCATTCAATCGGCCGCTTGAGGTGGGCGGGACCATGGCGATAGAGCCCAAAGTCATCCATCCTGACGGAGCAATTGGAGTCGAGGACTGCTGGGTCAGGACAGAAGACGGAATGTCTTGCTTGTCGAGCGGTGAAGATTTCCCGCTCTGGACCGAGTGGTGAGTTGACTCGCGGCGCCAAGCGTTATGCTGCAATGATTCAAAGCCCGTCGATGTTCAAGACCGACCATGGCGAAGCCGTGGGCCACTTCTCATCTCGCTTCTGTAGCGGCAGGGTTGGGCATCGAGTCCCGCATCTCCGGAGAAGTGAAGGAAACCCTCGTCAAATTGCTTGAGGAACGATTGGAAGAAGTCACCAGTGAAATGGAGGATGCCACCTTGGCCGATGACCCCGGGCGCAAGACGCTTGACGACCCGATACGGACTCGACTCGGATTCAGCCGTACTCGAGGGATGATGGTCGAGAATATTCGCAATGTGGATTCGGTCGGTGCGGCTGCAGTAGTCGCTGCCAACGAGCAACTCGAATCATTCCTTGTTCACCTGCTTCGTTCCGCCTCAGAGATTGCCGCAGTCGAAAGAGTGGGCACAATCAAACCGCGACATCTCGACAAGGCTCTGGAGGCTCTTGGTAGAGCGAGTGGCACTGACAATTCAGGTGAATCAGCCGGCACCGGGTCTGGCCTACCCGAAGCCGAGGACGACGCTGTCGCTGGTGCACTCAACGAGGGCGGCGGCGGGATTCTCACACCACAGACACTGCGGCAGATGGCACGCTCATTCGCAGGAGGCAAGCGAGTCCACGAAGATGCGCTGGAAGAGTTGATTCTACTCTACTATGACCACGCTGACGAGGTCCATCACGAGATGAAGAAAGGCATTCTCGGAGGGGACCCGGCGACATTCATCGAGAAGATGGGGCAGATGCAGAACCTGTTCATGCTCAGTTGGATGCGACGCATGCTCAAGCGAGCCAGTCAGGCGGCTGATGATGCCGGTAGTCGCATCATTCTGGTTGACCATATCGTCAATCTCGACCCTTGGGCTTGACCTTGCTAGGCGGTCGAGCGACCGGAAGGGAAATCCACGACCTGCGCCTCGTCTAAGGTATGAGCAGAGCACAGAAGGCGGCACAGAAGGCGGCGGTTTCGGTTCTGCGAGACTGGAATGAACCGCATGGAGCAGGCCACATCATGGACTCACGATGGATGCAAGGAATGGAGGCTGATGTGAATGGAAACATCCGGCTTACCCTCACCCCGTCAAGGCCACACTGCCCGTGTTGCCTGATTGACCTGTCCGACTTGCGCACATCTCTGCTAGCCAAGCGTGCTGTCAAGGGTGCTCACATCGAGGTAGTCAACGTACCCGATGCCCATCGCTGGACCAACGTGATTAACGAATGAAAGCAAATAGAAGGCCCTATGGGCCTTTTCCTCGGCGGAATGCTTGAATGGCCCGTTGAGTCCGGCGATTCATGGCGAACATCACCCTGCGTCTATCTGGCGACAATGCCAAGGTAGGTTCCTCAGTTTCACTCGATGAACTGGGTACGTTGGTCGGCAATCAGCAATTAGCCTGGATTGACATTCTGCGACCGGGGGATGAAGAGCGCACTTGGCTGATGCAACAAGACTTGCATCATCTGGCCGTTGAGGACTGTTTCAAGGAACCGGTCACCAAGGCATACGTCTACGAGAGTCACCGATTTGTGGTGGTGAGAGCACGTGATGCCGATTCAGACTTGGACACCGAGTTCATGTGTGCATTTGTTACCGAAAATCGCCTCATAACGGTACGTCACGCTGAGATGCCAGCCATGCGCAACTTCGCCAAGCGATTCGGCTCAAGGAAGGTGCAAAAACGTACTGAGTTAGGCCCAGAGTACCTGCTGTATGAGATGCTGGACTCAATTGCTGATGATTGGTATCGTATTCTTTCTGGCTACTCTCAGCGACTTGACCTGCTTGAGGACAGAGTGTTTGACCCGAACAAACAGTACCCCAACCTGCTACAGGATTTGCACGAACTCAAACAGGATATGCGTGAAATATCCAAATCGGTCACTCCACTCACTGATGTGGTGAACAACATTCTGCGGCCTGATACGGAATTCACCAGCGAAGGTTGCATGGTTTACTGGCACGATGTTCAAGACGTCATTGGCAATCTCAAAGAGAATATCGCCAACTACAACTCGGGCGCTACAAGCACCCGTGACACCTACCTATCGCAAAGCACGATGAGGCTTGCTGAAAGTCAGAAGCAGACCAACGACGTCATGCGTACTCTAACCATCATCGCCACCCTGATGCTGCCAATCACAGCTATCGCCAGTATCTTCGGGATGAATATCGAGGCGTTCGGCTCTGGAACCGGCCCGGTCAATCTTGGTGAGGTCGTTCTCATCATGGGATTGACTTCGATTGGAATCATCGGATTCTTCCGATACAAGGGATGGATTGGCGGCGGCTCACTGTGAGTTACTCATCCTCTGAGAACGCCTTCTTCCATTGTGCTGCTTGACGCTTCTCTACCTCGGCAATCTTGCTGCGAACTCGGCGGATTAGCCACCAAGCGACAAAGGCGACGATGACCAGATTGAACGCGGTTATCTTGAGCAAATCAGGATCCATTTTTCCACCTCTCTCCGACAATTCTAGTGCACACTCACAAAGGAGCAATCAAGTCGATTTCACAATCTCCGTCTGGCACACCGATGCAGGTGAGGATGGCTCCTTGCTCGACCAGATAGTCGTCAAGGCCGGGTGGCAGCGGGTCGGGCATTGGTACTGAACCACTGACAAGTCGCGCCATGCAGGTGCCGCAGTTGCCTGATGTACAACTGCGAGGAATTTCGATGTCGGCATCCTCTGCGAGTTCGAGTATTGGTACGCCTTCTTCGATTTCCACTACACCGAGCAGCATGGAGCCGCGATAGATTCGTACCACCGCCATGAGCCTGCCACAGGGCGATTGTCCTTCAATCCATCCAGCGTCAATAGAGCAGACGGTACCCTCTGCGTTGGGGAGGAGTCTACGGTCTTCCAGTGTGTTGTACTGAGGCCCTCATTCTGTATCGGCAGGCTTGCTAAGCCTACTCAGCAACTCCTCGAAACTTAACCCAGCAGCATAGCGATGGTGAACAATGGCCAGCGGCCACCACAGCAAGGTATAGCCAACCACAGCAACCATCGCAACCCCGACGCTCACTGGCTCCATCTCCATCCCAGCAACGATGCGCAGCGGGATGAAGTGCAACAAATAGATGGTCAGCGAGATGCGACCGATCAGCAGAAAACTCTGAGCCGCCGGTCGCGCAAAAAACTGCTCTCCGCACTTCTTCAGTATCAGCACGCCCGCCAAAACTCCACATGTGGCAGCAACCAGGAATGCCGAATTGGCCGGGAAAAATGTCAGCAACGCATCGCCACTAGGCAGTGCCCATACCCGATTCATCGTCAAGGCAGCAAATAGAACTCCAGCAGTTATGCTCGCGCTAACTACCAAAAGCATCCTGACAGCCTGACTTTTCGCATCATGGACGATAGCACCCAGTACAAAGAACGCCAGCCAAGGCAACAACGGAAAAGTCCCATCAATAAACAGCAAACCAAACCATTGTGCCACAGTCTGAGCCGAAGTTACCGCCTCCCAACTGCCATCAATCACTGACATGGAGGCCAAAGCAAACGGGGTTAGAAGCAGCACTGCAAATAGCCCGGTGAGGGTTCGCAAACTGAGCTGAGCCATCGGCAATGCCAGTACTGCACAAATGGCGAGTAGGCTCAGAATTCCGGGGGTATACCAATTGAATGCGTACGAGGCGATTAGATTGACCACCAACTGGCCAACCATTAGAAAACCAAAGCGAACACCGACCCATTTCATCAATTCCCGCCGCTCTGCCCCAGCTCGTCTGCTCATCGCGCGACGAGAACCCCAACCACTGATGGTGATGAATAGCGGAGCAGCAAGACCTCCGATGGCTGCTGCCATGAGGCCAAGCGGGTCGGTTGCAGTTACATTCGCTGGAGTGATAATGTCGGCAGCGTGAACTTCGACCATGAACAGTATAGCGATGCTCCTCAGCATATCTATGTGAGATTCGCGATTGCTCATGCGTACCGGAGGTTGCGAACAGGAGGTTGTTCATGGTCTACTCGATTCTGAGCGCCGCGTTGGCGATGCACAGGCGATCGCCGAGGATGAATCAGCGATCTTCCCAACGAGTCCAGCGTCCTGACTGCTTGTTGAAGTGCAGTCCAGCCTTCTTCATCCACTTATTGAACTTGGTAGCACCGGCACCGGTTGCGATGATGAAGTCCTCACGGTCCTCCTGTGCTTGGATGTAGCCTTTGGCAGCCAACGTCTGGTCAATCCACTCATTGATGCTCATCAAACCGCTAGTCAAGTTGCTTTCCTCGACTGCAGCTGCGATGGTGTCTGCGTTGGCACCTGTGGCTTGCAAGTCAGCCTTGATGAGGTCAGACACCGAGGCTGCTTCCACACGCTTTGGCGGGTGGAAGACCTTCTCTCGCGGCTTGCGATTGGGGTCAATCTTGATCCACTTATTCTTGACGCCCATTCGAGTATCGACAACATTGGCCATCTCTGAACCAAAATCGTTTTCGCAATCCCAGCAAATATAGGAGAATGATTCGACATCAGAGGGATTGACGGCTGAGCGTGGGTCCATTTCCTCGCCGCACTGGGGGCAGCAATGGAAGCAAAGCGCGGGTACCAGTTTACGACGGAAGTCCACAATGTCCTGCGGGGTACCTTCCAACTCGAGCAATTCGTGGTCGCGAGCAGCCTCCAAACCACGGGTCTCCAACTGGTCGCGAATCTTCGCTCGCTGCTCTTCTTTTGATTCATCATCGAAATTATTCTCAAGTTTAACAATCAATTCAATGGTCTTGCCAAGCCGATTCATCACAACCTTCTGGCTGCGGAACTGCTCGACCTTCGCCAACTTGAGGCGTTCCTTCTGCTCGATGAGGTCAGCGAGGATATCCTTCTGCTGGCGCTTGAAACGCTGCTCCTCAATCTTGTCCATCTTCTTCGTGCCCGAAAGCACGTTGGACAGGTAACGCTCCTTGGCAGTCGTCGTCGCACCAGTGGTGAATACTTCGAGAACCGAACGAGCAATCTCATCCTTGAGTCCGTAATTTGCGACCAACTGTTCTTTGCTGATTTTCTTTATCTCACCGATCTTCAGCCCGGCATCAGCCAGAGTCATTGCGGTAGTCTCATCGACACCACGACGAAGTAGTGCGAGATATGTGTCCTTCTTTGCCATGAAAATTCACCTATTTGTAGTACAGAGTAAACGCTGACCCTTTTCAACTAATGGAACTATACTGCCGACGCACCCGCGACGGCTCTCCCCTCGAGCCACCCGAAAGGGGGGTTCCCTATCAACTCGTTGTCGAAAGGGCCTTCAAATCCGCTTCGAAAGTCAAAAACGCCTTCAAACTGCTTCTAGAGCCTTACAAAGAGTAACCCAGTCAGCAGTGGTCAATTCTTCAGGCCGCTTCTCAGCCAGATTCTCGTGCTCGGAAATGGCGGCAGCCGTAGCCTGAGTCCATCGTTCTCGGTGCCATCCCTTGATGCGAGTCAGCCGCTTTGGCGGCTGCTTCAATCGGTTGCGCATCTTCTTGCGTCGCTCAAGGAAACAATGAGCAACCACTTGCCGGAATAACCGGCGGTCAAAACCAGCAACCGCCTCGTTAGGAGTCGGAGTAAGCCGTACCAGTCGTGAATTCACCCGCGGCTGCGGACTGAATGATGAAGGTGAGACACGGCTGCTCATCTCGATTTCAAAATCTAACCACAATGAGAGACCGAGCGAGCCGCGGTCTGCGGGACCGCCAACCATCGCCATGCGCTGGGCGAATTCCTCTTGCACCAACAATACGATTTCACAGAGGTCAGCAGCCGGCCAGCCACTCTGCATCTCACGAGCAATCCTTTCCAACAATGGAGAAGAAATCTGGTAAGGGATGTTTGCCACGATGTGAGTCACATCATCAGGCCATTCAACTTGCAGTGCATCTCCTTCGATAAGGGCCAGCGCGCCACTATCCAACTCATCTGAGAATTGCAATACCATATGCTTCAGTGCTACCTCATCGATTTCAATCGCGCAAACCTTCGCACCCGCGTGAAGAAGGTGATTGGTCAGAGTCCCAGGTCCACAGCCAATCTCAAGAACGGTTGAATCCTCATCGACTTGTGCAAGGCTAACCGCTGTAGCCAACACCTCCTCATCGAGCAGGTAATGCTGGCCCAATCCTTTGTCCGCCTGCGCGCGGTCGAGCATTAAATCAACAAGCAGGCGCGCATTGCGCTCGCTCATCACCTCACCTCAGACTCGGAACAGCAGGTCGAGTAAACGTGGAGTCATATGACGGTCTGCAAGTTCTAATGTGAGTCGTTCAGCCATTAGGTTAACAGCTTCGATGCCACAGGATTCGTCGATTTCCGTGAGGGTCTCCCATCCTTGACGGCCACGCAATTCCACCATTGACATCGCCTTAGAATCACCAATTCGGGGCATCAGAGTGAATGCATGTTTCTTCAATGTCAGATTACTTGCTTTATTGTAAAATGACAGCGTCTTCTCAGGATTTTCGACGATAATCTTGCTGATTACCTCGGTCAGTTCTCCCTGCGCTCCGCCAGAAAGGTCTCGATGCCGAGTCATTCCGAGTACCATTACCTCGGCATCATCACCAGAAATACTCACTCTATCACCAGGTGAAAGTGAAATGCCCTCCGATGGAATGCGTAGGCGAACCAGAAACAAGCCGGTTTCTGTGATGCCAAGAACAGAGCCGCTAGAAGAACGGTCGAGCACCCACGCGTGGGTCTCCCCTTCCATAGGGTCAGGGCGGCTCGGCCCACTGTCTTCTGAACGACTTGAGTGCATGCTATCGAACCACCGAGAAAGGTCGTACCTCAAGAGATGAACGGTTGTAGAAAATATCTAGATTTCACAAAACCTGCTTGCGAACAGTGTCGAGAATGAGTTGGGACTCATCTCCATCAATCGCAACGCGCTTTGTGGCCAAAATCGCCCTGAGGTCCTCCATCGCCATCGGCATTACCTCAGCAATCTTTGAACAAATATCTGGATGGGGCTCGAGTTTGTCAATCTCCATCAAATTGTTGTATAGTTTCTTGTAAACTTTGGAATCCGTCTTGATGCCACCACGTTGGTCGCTAGCAGCCCACTCAGCGTGCTGTAGAGCCATCTTCTGCTCGTAGGAAAGGAATCCACGGCGCTTCTGCGCATCCATTAGAGCATCACGAACAGCAGCATAGTCAATGTATTCTTTATCGCTCATTTTTTCACCTCATTCTAGTGGACGCAGATGTTCTGGTCGTGCAATGACTGTCTTCTTCATATTACCATCCTTGACAGCTATGACGTAGGCATTGCCCTGCTTTTCTTGCACAACACCAGAGCGGCCATGGAATCGGCGGTGGGGCATACCCCTCTGCTGGCCGCCATCGAGGACGATGCCAACACGGTCACCCTCTGCATAGGGATGCATGATGCGGCGGATGTTCAGCCGTCCCCGGTCTGACTTGGCACGGCGGAGAATCTTGCGTGTACCTTGACGTGTGCCATGACTTCGACGCATAGAATCCCTCACTTCCCCCTATGGGGGAATGCGGCGACCTGCCGCCCCTAATTAAGCGCACCGCCTTCTTCAAGCAGAAGCACAATCGGAGGACTGCACTCAATCAGCGTGGATATCCTCGACGTCGAGCCGAATCACTTCGCATTCAGCCTCCAATAATCCGGCTACGCTCGGGGTGGTTCGGCCCTCGTCAGAATGGACGAGTTCCTTGACATAAGTTCCAGATTCACAGCGAACACGGAATCGAATTTCATCTCCATCAATTTCGATATCGTCGATACTGATTACCTTGCGCCTGCGAACCTTGTCCGCTCTACGATGTGATACACGCTGCGGTGTGCGCTGCTCCAGAACTTTGCCGGACAAACTCTCGATACGGGAGCGAATCTCATCATCTCCACACTCTGCATCAGTCTGGAAGCAGATGGTGTAGGACTTCTCTGCCTTGGTCTCCTTGATTCGGGCAACCTCCGGCTTATTGGAAGGGCGAAGTCCAGTGACCTCAATCATTCCATCAGCAGCAGCATTCACCTTCTCAACCAATGCATCGAGGTCAGCAGAACGACGACGTGGAGATTTCAACTCGACAACGAAAGGACGACCTGAGCCAAGACAGCGCACGTCGATATCCTCGCGCCCCATGCCGTGGACGGAATTGTCGAGCGCTTGAAACTCCACGGTAAGCAGGTCGCCGACCAAGTCCTGAATGGTATGCTGATACTGCCTTCCAGTACCCTCGCAGGCATCACATCCACCATCTCTGCCCCTGCAGGAACGGCAAGGCCAACGGGTCTGTGGAATCTCGCGGGATAGTTTGAGATAGCGTCCATACAGGAAAAGGCCACGAATATCGACGCGGACTCCAAGTGTCAGAGTGTCGAATAACACCATCACCTCAGGCTTCTCCTTCACCCAATTGACTCCGGGCATTCTCTCGAGCACTGCCTTCTGAACCTCCCCAACTAGTGAGGCCTTCAGTGGTCGGCTACCGGTTGCAGCAAAGCGGGTACGGAGTTCCTCCTCGGCTTGAACATGGTCCTTTGCAAAATGAGCGCCAAGTTGCGCCCGGGTGAACTCGACGTCAGCGAGAGCAGCACAAATCCGGTCAGCGATAATTGGTACATCAGCGAAAAGGTCCTCACAAAATGGACAACAATCCACCGATTCATCGACACTGAGGTCCGGGTCGCGAGTTTCAGCATTCGTGCGGAATAAGGCACCATTCTCTCCCATTGAAGACTCGGTCTGCCGCATTCCGCTGACCCGCGCAAGGCAGTGGTTGCAGATTCCAATCTGCACCAGGTGTGCTATCCCATTTGGGGCGGGTGCGCGCGGAATGTCATGAGTGGGAGATTCACCTTCATCGAACTCCTCGAAATCATCCTCATCGAACTCCTCATCATCAACTGGGTCGGCTTCGACCATATCTGCCCAAGGGTCGTACTCAGACGCATAGTTCGCATCAGCGTACTTGGTCCAATCATCCTCGTCGTCAGCCTTCGGCTGTTTCTTCTTGGATGCATCATTTGCACTCATCTCGTCACCTCAGACGGGCGCGGGAGCGGTACCTATCCGCAACTTCGCCGGCTGTCGACACCTGCCTGCCCGCTATGACCCCTTCGCTTGCTCAAAGCGAGTCAGGAGCGGGGTCTCCGGTAGCAATCGCGTGCAAACGGTCTGTACTGTATATTCCAGAATTGCAACCGGTGGCAAAAGTGAATCTGATTCCATAGTCACCAACAAGTTCGGCCTTTGGCTTCTCATTGCGCCTGCTGCCAACCTCGGTACGCAATGCCTCACACCTCGCATCGGTTTCTCGGCGCGGCTTGCAATTTGCACACGGACACCAATATCGTAGAGTCTCGTAGGTGATGATGTGGTCCGAATCATCGTTCCAACGCACGATGAGGTCAGTATCTCGTCTCTCCAACTCGGTAAGTCGGGGCGGAGAACTCGCAGTATCACTCAACTGAAATCACCACCTCACTTTCGCTCACTGGTCTTTTTCCTATCGACAATCTATCCTCAACCTGGCGCTGCAGCGCCATGAAGCCGCCAGCACGTTTTCGTTCACGAAGGATTTCGCGCCATGAAAAACTGCCTAATACCGCGCTGGTGATAATCATCGAGGCAATCAAACTCAAGCCAATCATCACAGCGCAGAACAACCCAAAAGAAGCAAAGAAGCCCATGGGGGATAATGAGATTAGCGCGAAACCGGTTACATCTGAGACCGCTGAGCCAACCAATGCTAGGCCAGATGCGCCGCCCATCACCGCAAGGCTTGCGTGAACTGAACGGCCCTTATCGCGCTCCTCGCGGAATCTCTCAACTACATGGATGACATAGTCAATACCAACACCCAACGACATTGCGGCAATCGCCACGGTCACCATGTTGAGACCATACCCTGCAAATGCAATCATGCCGTATAGCCAAATGACCACTATTAAAATCGGACCTGTGGTGATTAGTGCAGTTGCCAATGACCTCTCACCCCAAAACATGGTGAGAACAAAGACGAGTATTGCAGCTATTGCACCCCAGGTGCTACCGTACAGCATGCCGAGGCTCAAACCAAGGCCAGCAGCAGCAAGTAGACCGTAGCCAGCGAGTAAAGCGACCTCCTCCTTGTCAACTCGCCAGGCAGCAACAGTTTGGTTCACCGACGGTCGGAATCCCCACCACAATGTGATGAGACAGAAGAATACACCAAGCAACAAAGTTCCTTGCAATTCATTCTGCATTCCTGAAGCCGCAACGTAGCGGGTTACCGGCTCACCTGTCGGAATCCCCCAAGTTACCGGATACTCGACAGGTTCACCGTCTGACGAGAATGC
Source organism: uncultured Candidatus Poseidoniales archaeon (assembly GCA_964647665.1). GTDB lineage: Archaea > Thermoplasmatota > Poseidoniia > Poseidoniales > Thalassarchaeaceae > CAUZSM01. The sequence continues at coordinate 114,767 of CAZYIX010000001.1, read as the reverse complement.
AGAATTGACGTCACCTCGCTCTGATAGAACTCCAGCGTCGAGGTCTGCAAATGGCTTCATATCGCGGGATAATTCAGCCAAAACCAACTCTACGGTAGGGAAATGTTCAGGCTGTGAAAGTCCCCACCGCATGGTCATTCGCTCGTAACGTGGAACACTGCCATCCTCACACATGTGCGTGGCGTTGGAATTGATTTCACAATCTGGCTGAATGTAGAGACCGGCAATCGAATCGGGTATGTTCGGAATGATTCCTGCGCCCGGAACACCTCTGACGTAGAGGAATCCATACAGAAATTGTAGGCAACCTCGGTCGTTGGTATCAGGCAGACCTATCATCGTAGTTGGACAGTTTACTCCGTTACCAGCAGCACTTGTATTCCAACCGGCTTCAATGAATGGAATTGGGTCTGCGACCAAGTTTGAAATGGCAATCTCGACTAATTCATCGACAGCATGTAACTCAGCAACACCTGTCGGAGTTCGAGTATACCTATCGGGATCATTTTCGCTGATTTCATTCATGTTGTCCCTAGTTTCACCAATCGCATCGAGAACCCTCGGGTCAAGCATGTCGCCTTCGATGACTATCGCAGCAGGCTCACCTTCATCGTGGAATCTGGTATTGACAATCTCAACTCCTGCTGCGAAATCTGACTCCTCCGAGAGAAAATCCTCGATTTTGAAATCACCCTCAAGAGTGAGCATTATCGGCGTGGCAATACCTGTGATAATCAGAACGACGACGATGATGACTGGACTTGCAAATGCAGAACCACTAGTAATTCGAGCAAGCCAATGCTCAGGGACCATGTGCAATTGTCCCTCTGGCTCATCATTCACGCGACCAAAACCAGCGAGTAAGTGGTCCAAGTCCAAACGTAGTAGGGGCGCCCAAAGTCCAGTGAGAATGAAGGCGGCGCCGACGCCAAGAGCCGCTTCAATGCCAAAAGAACGCAGTGCCGGAATATCACTGGTGAGATTGGCTAGGAATGCAGACATTGTGGTCAGTGTGGTCAGCATGATGGCTCGTCCTACTTTGGACAACGCTGTGTGGGCGGCTTCTCGGGAAGTTGCGCCATTCCGCCGCTCCTCCTTGTAACGATGCAAAGCGTGCAGACTGTCGTCAATACCCAATGCAAGAATGAGAATTGGTAGCAAATTACTGAATTGACTACGACTGATAATGGTGATGTCAAACGTGTTGCCGATGATGATGCCCCAACCGATTAGACCCTGCATCCAAAGCAGGCTGAATCCAAGGGTCATTCCAACTATTCCGACATCGGAAAATCGTCGTAAACTGACCCAAAGCAATACCAATACTGCGATGGCCATTCCAACTAGGAGGAATAGCGACTCCTGTAGTTCTCGGTTTACCTCGACGTTGATGCCTTCACCAACCGCTAGAGAAACTGTCAATTGGTCGGTGGTTCGGATGCTCTCCTCCAAAGCCATCATCGCCCACTCTGCCGAGCAGGGCTCATCTCCCGCCGCTTTCGCGGCTTGACATTCTGAAGCGCTGTTGTGAGGAGGAGTGGTTTCAAGGCTGAGACCATCCCAAGTCCAACCGTCCTCAGTCCTTGCATTGGCCCAAGAAAAAGTGAAACCCTTCTCCTCCATGTCCGCCTTACTCATCTGAATTAAAATCCAAGTTGAAGACGAAGACCAACGTCCCGGCATCCATACCGCGTTCTGAAAAGAGCCGTCTTCACCAAGCTGACCTCCTACCGGGCCGATGACCGGGCTAGTTGGGTCATGCAAGAAGGCCCGGTCATTCGCCATCCACCGCATGAAAATCCCAGAACTGGAATTCACCATGCGGTGTGCAGCCAAGTCAATGTGATCCTGAGTGAGGTTCTGGTCATCGAATGTTAGGCACTCCATCTCTCCGCAGTCGTACCATTGAGTGCGAGCAGGTACTGGATTACCAAGAGGATCGAACGAATCTCGGGTCAGCATTGAGCGATTGGCCATGAAGGCACGGAATTGCTCAGGAAGCGCGAGAATACCGTCTGTACCTTCTCCGGTGAGGTCGCTGACCAATGGCCGGAAGAACTCGGCGATTGGGTCAGAACGGGCAGTGTCCACCTTCAGATCAATCTCACGAAGAACTGTCATATTCAGAATCCCTCCAACCGGTATTCCCTCACCCCGCAAACCTTGCAAATCACCGGGGTAAGCGATGCGTTGGTTTGCCTCGGGAATGTCGTCGAGGATGGCATTGCCAGATGAATCAGTGTGAGGAGCTTCTGGAGCACCGGAGACCGCTGCCGGGTCACGGATGACCACCATCATGCCAATAGTGACCTCTGAGGAGGAGAAATCGTCGTTCAGCACATGATAAGCGGTCAATTCAGGGGTTTCCATGTCGTAGGATTCGATGTCAATCGGAGTCAAACTGGAGATAAATCCCGGAATCATCAGCAGTGAAATAACAAGTATCGAAATGTGGAACGCCCGGCGATTGGGAATCAGGGTGCTCGCCACTCGGGAGAAGTCTCGCATGTGTACACGTCGGCCAACGGCCGACGTGAATCGGTATTGAACAGTGCGCTTCTACGGGTCTGCCCTCAAAGTCCACTGCGCCGCAACTCATCGAGGGCTGCCTGCTGCTCATCGGTCAGGTCATCACCTTCAGCAAGTGTGAACTCGATATCGAGGTCACCGCCACCAAAACCTTGGTTGGGCAAGCGGCGACGGTCGCCAATCCGACTCGCTGGTGTGACTTTCACTTCGACAATACTGCCCGCTGGAGTGTGGATTCGCACGCTTCCTCCAAGCATCAGTGTGGAGTAAGGAATCGGTACCTCTTGCACTAGTTTGTCATCCTCCCAACGTCTACCTTCCTCCGCATCAACTCGAAGAGTAATAATCAGGTCACCAGACGGGCCTGATGGATGGTCATTACCCATCTTGGGAAGGCGTAATTGCTGACCATGTTTGGCGTTGCTTGGAACCTTCACTGTGAACTTGCTTGAGCGACGATTCACCCCTAAGCCATTGCACGATGCACAGCGCGAGGTTGTGCCGTGGCTTTTGCCTTCACATTGCGAGCAGCGCTTGAGACGACTAAGAGTGAACTGAACTTCGCCGCCTTTCGCAGCCATTTCCATATCGATATCGAGTGGGGATTCGATGTTACCTCCCTTTGCTGGTGGTGGACGAGACTGCTGAGGAGCCGGTCTTGCTCGACCGGCGGAACGGTGTACTCCTCCACTAGAATCGAAAACTGTGGCTCCACCCATGCCTTGGAATGGATCGCCTCCACGTGGTGAACCGCCCATGAATGCCCGAAGCATATCGTTGATGTCGATGCCTCCGCCAAAATCGACGTTCTGTTCGGAGGTAAATCCACCAAATGCCTGCTCCATTCGTTTCTCCTCGTCGAATGCTTGTCGCTTCTCGGTGGTCTCGACCTTCTCCCAAGCGTTCTGAATCGCCTTGAATCGCTCCTCGGCGGCGGCATCGTCGGGATTGCGGTCGGGGTGATATTGACGGGCGAGTTTGCGGAAAGCCCGCTTGATTTCTGCATGCGGGGCATCCGGTGATACTCCGAGCACACGGTAGGGGTCTTCCGCCATCGGAGATGCCTCAACGAGTCCGTCCCTTCAACCTGCGGCTCAACAAATCGCCGAAAGGGAGATGGAACCGGCGCATTCCCCCTTGCAATATGGACGAGGCGCCGGTACGCTATCGCAACACCCGATTGATTGACCACGATGGTGTTGTTCATCACGGAGACGTGCTGCTGTTGCCGGATGGCTCGTGGACCCGTTCAATCGGCGATGAAGACGTCATTCATGACATGCAAGGCGATAATAGGCTCATCACCCGCTCTCTGCAGAACTGGCACACTCACCTCGCAATGATTCTCAATCGCAGCATGGGTGAGGGGCTTCCTCTAATGCGATGGTTAGAGGAATCAGTATTCCCAACCGAAAAGCGGCTGACCGCTGAATTCGTCGAGGTCGGCACCCGGGCAGCCGCCGCTGAACTACTCGCTACTGGCACCACGTTTGCCTGTGACATGTATTACCATCCGGATGTGGTAGCGGACACCCTCGCATCAACCGGCCTGCGCGCAGTGGTATGTGGACCGATTACAGATTTCCCAACCGCATCCTATCCCGGAGGTTCTGGCGAGGCTTTGCTGAAGATGGACTCCTTGCTCAGGGGCGAATCACCAGCACCCGGACGCATCGAGTTCGGCATAGGAACTCATGCAATCTACACCTGCGAAACCGAGACTCTTCTGAAAGCCAGTGAAATGGCCGAACAGCATGGGTGCAGATTGCATATTCACGCCAGCGAGACCCGACAGGAAGTGGCGGAGTGTCACGCCAAACACGGGATGTATCCCATCGAATACCTACACAGCATCGGTTACTTCCAAACAGGCACTGTATGCGCACATTGTGGATGGGTGACCAAGCGTGAAATGCGGCTGCTCGCAGAACACGAAGTTCACGCTGTGCATTGCCCGGTTTCCAACATGAAGTTGGCAACCGGCGGCACCATGTCGTATCCGGCAATGAAGGAAGCAGGAGTCGATGTCAGGCTTGGGACAGATGGAGCGGGCTCTAACAACAGCCTCGATATGCGCGCTGAAGCGAAATTCGCTAGTCTGGTTCAGCGCCACGACCACTGGGACCCTACAATTCTCGACCCATTGGAAACTTGGCAATTAGCAACCAAGGGCAGTCGTGATTGGGTCACTTGGGACATTGATTCCATTCGCATGCGCCCACACGGAAAGGATGGCAGAAGATTGCTCTCCAATCTAATCTACTCGTCGGCTGACTGTCTTGATACTTGGGTGGATGGCAATGCACTGCGAGTCGATGGGGAAAGCATTGCAGTCGATGAAACGGCCGCTCAAACAGACCTTGAGAATGCAATAACCGATTATTATCAAGGCATCTGAGTCGGCGAAATGCTTGACTATCTTGGACATAGGCGTGGGCCATGGCCAAAACCGGCGACGCCACGAAACCGCTGTTGCCCTTCCTATTGCCGTGGACCGATGGGCATGGCCACACCCTACCTCCTGTTGAAATTCTACGCACGCGTTATTTCACTCTGTCATTCATCGTTGTCTCATGGGGCTTCTTCGCAGGCCTCGGCGCTGGTTCGTCATGGAACTGCGCCAGCACCATGGGGCAGCAGATTGCTTGCGCAGCCGCCATTTGGCCGGGCAATTTGGTTGATAATCCGCTTCAATTCTTGCTTTCCTTATTCACTGCACCGTGGTTCCATAATGGATACCAACACATCTACTTCGTCACCATCACATTCCTATTGTTCGTGCAGGCATTTGAAGTTCGAAACGGCTCTCGTGCGACCGTGCTAATGTTCTTCTCCACTATGGTGTTTGCAGGTACTCTTGCTGGAATCGGTATGAACCTCGGAGCCCACTTCTATCCAGATACTACTTTCTTCACCGATGCAATAGCGCGCAATTGGATGGGCGCCTCAGGTGGAATGATGGGGATCATCGGCGCACTGAGCCAACATACTCGGGAAAAATGGGTGGTGCCACTTATTCTAGTCTGCTTTGAGTTCTGGAACAGCAAGTACAACGGCATCTCAGGTTGGATTACATTGACCCACTTATCCAGCGCACTATACGGCTTCATAGTCTGGGGCTGGTGGCTAGATAGAAATTCAGTAACTTCTCTAGTAGATGATGGGGTCGATGAATGAGATTCGCAAAAGCCATCGGGATTACTGCACTGCTCTTGTTGTGTTCCTTCGCAGGCTGCCTAGGAGAAAATGAGGATGAACCCGAGGAACTTGAAGAAATAAGACTCAATCATCTTCGCATGAAGGGCTCACACAACTCCTATCACCTCAAAACTCCGGGTGTCGCTCTGTATGAGCCAGCGAACTACACACATGCAGACATGGACGTACAAGCAGACCTACTCGGTGTTCGGCAATTCGAACTCGATGTTTGGTATATACCCGGAATTGGATTGAGAGTTTACCACTATATTGGAGATTCAAATACAAACTGCAGGGGGCTTTCTGGTTGCTTAGAAGTGTTACTAAATTGGTCGACTGCAAATCCAAATCATGCGCCAATATGGATTTTTATTGAACCTAAAGATCTGCCACAGATTGTTGAAGAACTCGACATTATTGAAATGATTCAAACCGAACTTGAACAGACTTGGCCACGAAATCGGACAATAACACCTAGCGATGTGCAAGGAAATGCCGATTCACTTCGTGAAGCCGTTGTTGAAAATGGGTGGCCTACTTTGGAGGAAAGTCGAGGTAAGGTGCTCTTTGTCATGCTTGACAAAACAGAAATTCGTGATCTTTACATCGACCGATATCCTTCACTTGAGGGGCAGTGGATGTTTGCGATTGTGAATGAAGCCGAACCACTGGCATCAATAATCTCATTTGTCAATCCAGAATCACAACACGAGAGATTGCTAAATGCAACTAAAACCGGTTTTATGGTGCGCACTCGTCCTGATTTTGATACTGTCGAGGCTCGTGAAGAAAATTATACGCGATTTGAATTGGCTCTTTCCTCAGGCGCGCATTTCATCACGACAGATTTTCCTGGAAATGACCATGATATTCAATACGCGATCTGGCTCCCTGACGGACCTGTAATGTGCAATCCCAATACTGCACCAAAGCATTGTACGACCCTAATGATTGAACCAAAGGGCGAATACAGCCCACCTCCACCGAGTGAAGGATAGTAAGACCTATCTCACGATGAATGGAATAGGAGAGGATTGAAGGCCATTCTTCCTCCGTTGGCGATTGGCGAGGGGCATGTCGGAGTCAGACGAGTCGGTTGATGATGAGGGTTGGAGCGGCTTAGTGGCGGCTGTTGACCCGAGGAACATCAAACTCAATTTCCTGCTCATTGCAGTCCCAGTCGCCGTATGGGCCGCATATAGCAGCGGCGACCAAGTGGTGGCTTTCGTCGCCTCGATGGTCGCCATCATGCCGCTAGCTTTCCTGATGGGCAGGGCAACCGAAGAAATTGCACTTCGGACTGGCCAAGCAGTTGGTGGACTACTCAACGCAACATTCGGCAATGCCGCTGAATTAATTATCGCAGGAGTTGCCATCTTTGCTGCTGCCAACGCGCTCAAACAAGGTACTGCTGCTGGAGATGAAACCGCCAGCACCATGATTCACGTCGTACAAGCCTCGCTGATTGGCTCCATCCTCGGTAACCTGTTGCTGGTTCTTGGACTTGCATTCGTTTGGGGAGGCATCAAGCATAAGGTACAGGAATTCAGTCCTGCGCAAGTAGGCGCTAACGGCTCCCTGCTACTGCTAGCCGTCATCACGCTGATTGTTCCAACAGCTGTAAAGAGTGCCCTGTCAAATTCGGGTGTGTCTGGAGAGGAAATTGAAGATATTGTCAGTAAATTGTCGCATGCGGCGGCATTCGTCCTCCTATTGCTCTACGGTCTATTCCTGATGTTCCAATTGCGTACACATACCGAACTTTTCGCTACAGACGGCTCTCATCAGGTCGATGAAAAGCCTCACATGTCTATGCGCGAGGCTGTCGCCCTTCTGCTGATTGCCACAATCATGGTAGCATGGATGGCAGAAATACTGGTTCGCTCGATTGAAGTCGGAGCAGATGGACTGGGCCTTGGACACCTATTCATCGGCGTCATATTGCTACCACTATTCGGCAACGCCGCTGAGCATTTCACTGCAGTCACAGTTGCTGGGAAGAACAAGATGGACCTCTCCTTCGCCATTGCAGTTGGCAGCAGCACTCAGATTGCAGTGTTCGTTGCACCACTGATGATTGTACTCGCTTGGGGATTGGGCGTACCTCTCACCTTTGAGTTCGGGATCCTTGAAACCGTTGCGGTATTCCTCGCAGTTCTCATCACCAACGCCATCGCAGCAGACGGTAAAAGCAACTGGCTGGAAGGCGCAATGCTTCTTGGGACCTATACGATTCTAGCACTGGCATTTTTCTTCTACCCATGAGGGTGATTGGCATGAAATTGATTCCATTAGCAATTACCGTTCTCTGCGCCATTGTAATGGTTGCAGGTTTGATTGGATTCCATATCAAAGGAGAAGTCGAAAACATCCCGATACCACAGCAGGGCATCGGTGTGGGGATATCTCCCGACCCTCTGCAGGAAATGCCCGTCAGCACTTGGATGGTAAGCGCTGAGGCTGAGATTACTTGGAATGCCGATGTATGGGTCGGCGTCATCGACGAAACCCAGGCCAATGCCTGTGAGGGAATCATCAACACCTGCTCCGGTTCTACGATGGACTTCGTCGCTGGTGGTACTGGTACACAGAGTTCACAAAGCCTGACTTGGCAAGTCGAGTCCGGTACTTACTATGCTGCTGCGGGACAATCTGCCGGCTCAAGTCCAGCCGCGACTTTCGACGCTTCTTACGACATCCATGTCAAATTGGCGTGGCCAATGCTGCTAATCGCTGGTCTACTTGGAACCGGTGCAGCAGCGGTGACTTTCCCCGGCATGCGGATCTGAAGGCTCAGGATGTCGGAGCCGCGGTCAGAGTCTTGGTCGAATCCACACCTTCGATGGAACGGATCTGGTTGATGACCACACTACCGAGAATACCGAAACCTTCGCATTCCAAGCGTGCATAAACGTCGTACTCTCCGAATAATAGCAACTGGTCAACTACCTCGGGTATGTGCCGCAAAGCCTCGAAAACATCTGTTTCCATACCTGGTTCTGTTGTTATCAGAATTATCGCCGTCGCGCTGTCTGTACGTCTTGCCATCTTCAAGCCTCGTCACTACCAAGAGGGGTCGAGCGGTATAATCCCTATCACGAAATGTCAGAACAACATTGACGGTTTTTCTGCGCCACCTTGATGACCCTCCAACCTACCCACAGACCGATGGGAACTGGTCATCGAATCGCTATCACGGGTACGCCTGGTTGTGGTAAGACCACCCTGTGCACACAAGCAACTGAGGAAGGAATCGGTGTGCAGGCGGTTGCAGTGATTGCCTTTCGCCATGGGTTGCTCGGCAGCCCAGACCCTGAAGATGGTGCTGCGCCGATTGACACCGAAGCACTCGCTGAGTCTCTTGCTGCAAGCGAATGGGAGGAGCGTAGTGAAACTACAACTCTCATAGATGGGCATCTAAGCCACCATCTACCGATTGATGCAGTGGTCTTGCTGCGGTGTCACCCGGAGGTGCTGCAACAGCGGTTGATAAATCGCGGATACAGTGAATCAAAAGTCAACGAGAACGTCGAAGCAGAATTGATTGGTGCTATCGCTGCCGAGTGTTTGACATCATCCGAAGAAAATGGAACACCAATGCTTGAGATTGATATGACGGCAACGCAGGCCGGGGATGTGTTAGGCATTGTGAGCGCGTGGATAGCAGATGGATTCAAACCCCTTATGCCAGACGCACCACTTGACTGGATAGAACAATTGCACGGGGGTGACTGAATGGCATTTGAGAATCTGCGCGGTATTTGGTACAAGTTCCAACAGCCGATTGTTGACAGGATGAGTGGAGTTAATCCAGCAGTGCTGACTTGGATTAGTTTGGGTACTGCTGGAATTGCTTGCTGGCTGCTCGCGACAGCTGGCAACGATGTAGAGGGAGGATGGAGGCTAATTGCTGCAATCGTAGTCATCTTCATCACCGCCGAATTAGACGCTCTCGATGGTGGGGTCGCACGCACCCACGGTAAGGTGTCGAAGTACGGAGATTGGCTCGACCACACCATTGACAGAATCGTTGATCTTGGTCTGTTAATCGCTATCGGAATGAATGCGGCTTGGATAGCAAACGAATGGCTCGGATGGGCAGCAGCCACCTTCACTTTACTAGGCTCATACATGGGAACACAATCACAGTCGGTTGGTCTCGGGCGTAATTATCGTGGATTCAGTCGCGCAGACCGGGTTGTCAGTATAGTAATCGGCGCCCTGATTGCCGCTGTTGCCGCCATCAATGGCTGGTCTGAATTAGCCCTACCTCCAGCTATTGCTGACATCATCGGATTCGACTCACTGAACGGCCTTTCTGCTGTACTTCTCATCTGCTTAGCCGGAGGAATATACACCTTTATGACTCGAGCATACAGTGCTCGAAAAGCACTTCTTGCTGAGCCATCTGACTCGGCTGAATGAATCACCTCCCCAACCCACCTAAGGTGGGTTCTATCGGCGGCACCCTCATATGAGCCAAAGATGCACGGATAATACTGAGGCTGTGCCATGAATGGGGGGCATCAACGGGTATCGATGATGATGGTGACCCTGTTTTTGGGTGCCATGATTGTGTGGACTCCGCCAGCATTTGCTGCGCAAAGTGATGACAGTGAATTGCAAGCACAAGCGATTGATGTGACATTCGACCCCGTTGGCGAACAGACCATTGTTACATGGTACAACGTACAAACTTCAGATGGTTTCCTCTGGACCGAAATGCAATCGACCTACTACTGGGTATACCGACACGATGCCCCAATCAACTGGACCGTTGTCCAGAATGAAGGTCTGATGCCTTTTGCTAACGTCACTGCTTGTCTCTTTGGTGATTCTTCTTGCGTCAGCCCGGGCTCTCACGCTCAGCACACAGTCATCTTTCCACTACCTGCTGGCACCAACGGCACCTTCTACTACGCTATTGCGACCTGGCATGCACTCAACAATTCTGTAACCGCAAATTTCAACCACGGTGAATCCAATGTTTCTGAGGGAATATTTGAGTTGACTCAACCTGAAACAGCACCGTTCTATGTCACAGCAAATTATGACCCACTTCTTTCTGCCACGGACATTGCATGGGTGAACCTCAATTCAATCGTACCCAATACCTTGGATGAGAGTGGGCCGAACGCGTATATGACCAAGATTTTCCGTCACGAGGATGCTGCTACCCGTGCTAACTGGCAGGGGATTCCAAAGGAATTGATTGCAATATTAGGACCGGGGAATTCCACTTATCGACACTACATCCCACCTGAAACTGACGTAGATGCATACTACTCAATCACCTATCAGGTTGGCATGTATGAAGACGTTCGATTCCTTGGAACTAACACACTCGCTTTCGCTGTACACGAAGATAATGTCTGGCCAGAACATGTTGAAGAAATCGAGACTGAATTTGCCGCAGAATCGCTAGGTGGGACCGGCAATACAACCATCACATGGGTAGATCTTGAAAGCGAAAGTGGAGAAACCTACTATATTTGGCGGTCGAGCACACCAATCAACAATACAAGTACACCGGGAGTCGAATTGATTGCTACCATGCCGAAAGAATTCGGATTTTATCGACATGAAGTCCCCCGCGGCATTTTGGGATATTCGTACTACGCAATCACCGTTGCTGATACTAACGGCAACCGCAATACCACAGTACCTGCGTCTGTGACCGATAGCCTCGGTGAGAATACCTTTGACCCATGGATTGCAGAACCAACCGCAGTTTTCGCAGAACATCTTGGATACGGCCAGACCAGAATAACTTGGATGGACCAACTAGGCGCTGAAGGCGAGGAGTATCACGTCTGGCGAGCTGACATCCGGCTTACCTCATTGTCCAATCTTTCACTGGAAGCGACACTGGTTGCAACTATTCCTGATGGTTTGGGTACAATTGTGGTTGATGTACCAGAGTTCGTGAACAGACTCTCATTTTACTGTGTAACATCTCTTGCCCGTTACGGCCATCTCTCCGCTCCGTATGAGGACACACGCTTCCAACAGAACTGCTACGGGCCAATCAGCGAGGATACTCTGCCACCTTCGCTTCCCTTCATGCAAGATGCATCGATGCAGCAGCAGGGTAGCCAGAAGATTGCGCTGCTGCGCTGGGTCAACGACATCACTGAAAACGATGAGACCTACCAACTCTGGATTAATCACCAAGACCCATTTGAAGGCAACACTACTCGCACGAGTGGTGATATTCTAACCGACCCCGGTTGGGAGATGATTCTAGACCCAATTGATGCACCATTCAACAACGTCCCTGACTTCACTCGAACCGTTGACCTTGAGCCCATGCTCAACCAGACCACATGGTATGCGGTCACCATCACTGATAAGTGGGGCAATACCAACACCCAGTACTCGATCTCTCTGAACGCACGTCAAGTACTGGAGGACACAACTCCGCCAACATTTACGATGGAGATGTGGGATGATGATGACAATGTCATCGAGGCATTGACTTCTGGTGAATATCGATTACGATTCACGGTGTCCGAGCCATTGGCAGAATTCCCAATCATCAACATCACGACAATGGACTACCAAATGGATGAATTTGGTATAGTAAACTCTGGAACTGCTTTCACCACACAAGGCTCGACAGTGCGGGCTATTCCGGTCGCTGGAGAACCACAAGTTTACTACTTCGACTTTGAGGTTCTCTCGACTACTGCAACTACAGAACTAATCGTCAAAGTGATGCTGAACGATGTCTCATGGAATACTGCTTCCTACCAATCAACAGGCTGGCCGATTGATGCCGCATTGCCAACAATAGACGTATACTCACCTTCAGCAGACAGCCTCTACTTATACGGTGAGATGATTCATGTCTATGGCGCAGTAGGAGATGACGTTGGAGTCGAATCCGTTCAATTGATGTTTACCTACTGGGAGAGTGGCCTCAAGCGCGAGACCGAATGGACCGAAGTCGTTGACTTGACTCCAGACAGCGAGGACCCGAGCACTTTGGTCTTCGAATGGTGGGAGCCAGCAGCAACTTTTGTTGACAAAGGCAACCAACGAATCGATATCAGAGCCTACGATGCTTCCGGCAACGAGGCACTGTGGAATACGGTATTCATTGTCGACAGGTGCGAGCGTACCATCGACTATGTCACAATCTGTGAAGATGACCTCGCTATCCCGACACCTCCTGAACTAGAACCTGTTGAGGAGACTTACTACGAAGGAGTCTACGGCATGGTGTACTTGCTCGGCGGCGTTAACCTCGTGCTACTGATTATTGTCATGCTCGCACTAATGCTAGGCAGTGGTGGCGGCTCAAAGAAGGGTGAAGGAGAAGAGGAAGAAGATGACTGGATGATGGAGTTCATGGGAGGCACTGGCGGCGACCCTTCCTCGGACAGTTCCTTGGATAACGCACCAGAGCAAGACCTCTCGAAGGCCAAGACACTAGATGATGATGCAGAGGAAGAATCTGACCCATTCGCATCAGCCGAAGGTAAGGAACGCAAGCGACGCAGTTCAAAGAAGAAGAAAGCCAAGGTTACTGAGCCTGACGAAGATGATGACGACGAGTTCGGCGACGACGACTGGGGTGACGAAGAGGAAGAAGCACCCAGGAAGAAGAAACGCCGAAAGGCATCGCGCCGTTCTGTTAAGCGCAAAAAGTGACGAAGGGGATACGCTTGTTCGGCATGGGTGAGCCGAGTCAGGTCATTGACCAGTATCGCAGATACGTTCAGGACGGTAGAATGGAAATTGCCGAAGTTATGGCCTCTGAATTATCCGAATTATTGTATTCAGACAAAAATCGAAGCATTGGAAAGCAAAATCATCTGGTAATGGTGCTTCGAGACCTAGCATCGATTCATGAGATTCGCAGCAAATGGTCAGAGAGTATTGCCGCTGGAACCCAACTGAACAAGGAAAGGCGCAAACTTGCCTCACTGCATCGTAGGGATGGAGACAAGGCTGGTGCAGTAGCAATTCAAGATGAGGCTGCCGTCGATGAAATTCAACGAGGTAGGGCTCAAATGAATCAGGGCTCGCTGCGTAAGGCACTCTCACATTTTGCTAAAGCACGCAAACTTGCACCGGGAAATATCGAGGCGGCAACACGACGAATCGAAGCGCGGGAGAAGTTGAAAGGCACATTGCGTGGAGCGGGCAGAGATGCGTTGAAACTTGCAAAAGTGTTGGAGAAAGCTGGTCCTGTCAGTCGTATCGGTGACGTTTTCCAACTGCAACCAGAAGGTGAAGTTAGCCATCCAGTTGCAGGATTGCAGGAGGAACTCTCACGATGGTTATCCATCGAAATGCAATTACCTGCTAAAGCAGCTGCTTCACTAATTCTATGCAAGAAGGAAATCGAGCGGCAAATCACAGCCATTGAAGCCGGAGAACAGGCAGCAAATGCACGCTTGCAGACTGCCATAGAATCACTTGAGCCGGTTGTCGATTACCACACATATTCAACCGGTGGAACTTCTCAGTGACGCCCAAGATAAGATAGCCACTTGCGGCATGCTGGACACCAAGTCCAACGATCGCCCTGATGGATGGTTTCGTGCGATGGACCGCCACAAGTCGGGCAAGGAGGATGCAATGAGGCGACAGCTGGATCTGCTGCTGACATGAGTACGCCGGTTGCTGGCGGAGCGTCATCAAATGCACTCTCGGTTTGGTCGATAGAAGAAAGATCACTTGACCGACCTCGTAACGACAATCCTACTGCTGCTCCCACGCCAAGTAGCAGAACTCCCAGAATCACCAATACGATAGCGAGCATTCCCATACCCCCTCCATCGTCCTTGTTACTAGATGGGTCGTTTGAACCGGTCCCGCCTGTTTGGTTCTCATTACCATCATCGACTCCATCATCTGGTCCTACACTGGAGTTGTTACCACCGTCGTCGACATCGACCCAAGTACCGTTAAACCACATTTCGCGAGTTTGCCCATCGGTCGAGGTAGCGATGAAGCGTAGAGTGATTTTGTCGTGAACCATCTGTCGTGGCATAACAAATGTAGTGTGTACTCCATCAGTAGACCAACTAGTCCAATCCTGCCACGGCATCGCTCCAGGAGGCTGCAAATTCGCGACCGCGTCACCCATTCCAACCGTCGAATTCCATGACAGGCCATACAGAGCAACTCTGACGGTATTCTCATCGGTTTTCTTCCAATCAACTGCAACATCCCATTTTTCACCGTCAACATTTGCCTGAGCAAAAATGCTCAGGTCTTCTGGTAAATTGAACGGCAGTTGTTCATCACACAATTCAGAATCTTCGGGATAGTTGTCAATTGTGAGTCCCGTTGCAGATGCTGTAGGGCAACCGTCTCCATCGATATCACTCCATGCGTCGAAATCCAACCAAAATGCGTCGCCGTTCTCTATCCTTAAGCCATCCAATCCGGTTATCCAGGTGTAATTATCACCATAGCCATCGCCGTCGGTATCTTGGCACTGAGAGGAATCTTGAGGTAAGGCGTCTCCATTCTCCACTATCCTGATGCCATCGGAATCGGTTTGGTAAGAATGGTTGTCACCACATCCATCGCCATCCTCATCACGCCATTGTGTCACATCAAATGGGAAGGCATCACCTGACTCATACAGACGCAAACCGCTGGGGCCATCGATGTCAAAAGAGTATTCGTCTCCTTCTCCATCTCCATCTGAATCGCACCACTGATCTGGGTTTGAGGCAAAGGCATCACCATAACCAGCACCACTGATGCAGGCTGGCCAGTCAGTATCCGGATCAGACCATCCATCACCATCGGAGTCGGGGCAACCAAGCCTATCCTCTGAACTAGTGCCCCACGTCGAAGCGCAACTATCTCCACCGGCACCAATCGCGTTATTGTCACCATAGCCATCGCCATCGGTATCCACCCATTGCAATGGATTGGTCGGGAAGGCGTCCTCGGCATCAAGTACGCCATCACCATCCATATCAGCCACCAAAATGTACCAAGCACCAGTGGTATTGGCCACTACTAATCCTGCAAATTCCGGTAGCATCTCAAGACCGCGCGGGATGCCTCCAACAGGCCAAGTAGAGGATACCGTCATGTTCAGGCCATCGATGAATTCTACTTGCCCACTGCGTGATGTGCTAGCGTCGCCACTGGCTACTACTATCAGTCCCTGCTCTGCAAAAGTTGCTCCAAAACCCTCCTGTGCAACTTGCATCTGCAGCATCTGTTGGCTTTGGTCAGCATCCCATAGGATAGCCTGTCTATCCCATCCAACACTGAGTAGAACATTCACCTGTGGATGCCAACTGGTTACACCTGTATAATTTGCATGACTATATACAACACCCATATCAGTCCAATGTATTGCGTCCGGGTCAAGAGTCTCCCACATTCGCACATCGCCATTTTGTCCAGCACTGGCAAGTTTGGACCCATCGGCGCTGAAATCCATTGTCCAATGTTCAGTCTGGTATTCCCATTCACTCACCTCTGTCATTGTGTGAATGTCTAGAATTGATACTTTGCCAGCAACCCCTGTGCTGTTCAAATCCTGAGTCCATGACATGGCAAGATAATCGCCTAATGGATGCATGTCAATGCGACCAAACTTCTCAAACGGATGATTACCATCTATTCGCCAAACCCACTTATTCTTACCATTGGGGTCGCATGACGTTATGACTCCGTCAGAAAAACCGGCTATCGTGTCAAATTCTGTTATTACCACACTCTTTGCATATGCTCTGTCAGGAACTGGAGAATCAAAGTCAGGGTGGAAGCACTGACGCATCATCTTGCCAGACCTAGCATCGCGCACAGTAACCACACCGCCAGATTCTGCGAAAACAACGAATGGTTCCATTGGATGAATGGATATCTCGCGCAGTAAATCTCCGCCAAATCTCCTGTCGATGGTGAGGCGCATTTGCTGGCCATCGACAGAATGAATCTCTACAGCACCATCTTTTCCAGCGGTTGCGAAACGAGTTGCTTGGTCGTCTGTCTCAATTGCAGTAACATCAGCAGCATACGACTTACCACCACCCACTGTTGAGTGCCAGCCATAGTCAGCAAGGATGCCTCCGGCACCGTCCAACGTGAGGAGGCGACCGGGGTCATGCATCCCAACACCGAGCATGACACCAGAAGGAAGCCACTCGAGACTGGAGACATTCTGAGGAATTGGGGTGTACCACTCCAATACCCCCGTGTCATGGAAATAATTAGCAATCACGCCCTCAGTAGGCCGATTGTAAACTATGGTGTAATGGTCGCCATAGGGTGTGAAATCTATTCCCCAAGCCATCGCCTCTCCTCCAGCGACATTGCGCGTCCACGCGTGAGAAAGGCCCCAATCCGCGACATTCCAGCCTGTTACTGTGTCACGATAAGCCGAGATTCCGGAATCAAATTCACGATTGAGTGAGGCAACGAGCGAACCATTCGGACTGATTGCACAATCAGCCCCCCAGTTAGTGTATACAGAGACACTGTTCGTTGACGAACCATCAAGGAAATGGTCAGCATCAACCACCACGACTTCACCGTTGATATTTGGGTCATCGATTCCCCCACAAAATACCACTTTCGAACGGTCAGGAGTAGTATCCATTCCCCAGAGGAAGCCATCCTTGTTACCGGTCATGTCCGCAGCCCAATCACCTGTGCGAACCCATGACGAGTTCATCGGCCACGTTCCCTCGTCATCGACCACGGTATGAGCATACCATCCGGAGGCAGAATCAGCAGCGAGGACCACTTCATCATTGAGCCACAAAACATCAGCTAGAGGCTTTGGATGTTTCATGTACATCACAGTGCGCCCGTCAGTGACATTCCATACAACCAATCGATTGTCAACAATGTCAACTACTGCCAAATGTTCTCCACTCGGGGAGAAATCCAACTCCCACAGAATCCCATTGGTTTGAGGCTGCCACAAACGTGGATAATTTCCACCCGTCCATACTGGAACATCGGTATTCTGCCACTGAGAGAGCGCTCGTGAAGAAGTGTCCGAGTCTTCCTCGTTGTGCAATAGTGGGAATATTGGCTCACTTGGCGAGTTTGCATAACCGCCCAAAGGCAGTAAAATCAGTGTGGCGAGCAAAACCAAAGCCAGCCGTGGAAGACCCCGCTTCATATCCCGTCACCCAAAGTCCTCCCGCTTGATGGTTCGGGCGGGGTGTGCTAGGGCAATAATCGGTGTAAAGCGGCATAGTATACCGTTCTCCGCCATTTTCAGAGGAGTGCGAAAACCGCTTCCCGCGCCTACTCGCAAGCATAACGGTTATGACACCGACAGCGAGCCTGAGTTCATGCGCCATCTCATAGATAGAGTACTGGAACTGCAAGAAGATGAAGAAGTGGAGACGTCCACTCAAGGAAAAACCAGTGCTGATAATCAGGAGTTGAAAGAACTCCTACGATCACTGCAACCACGCATTCGAGTCTTCGGATGTGGGGGCTGTGGAGGCAATACTGTCAGTCGACTGCAAAATGAAGGATTGCTAACTGAAGGTTCGGTGCGAGGATATGCGGTGAACACCGATGCTCAGCATCTACTACGAGTCGATGTAAGCAACAAGATTCTCATCGGCAGAACCGCGCGAGGTCGCGGTGCTGGCGGAGATCCTGAAAAAGGCGAGAAAGCAGCCTACGAGAGTGAAAGAACCCTCGACACTGCTGTCGAGGACTGTGACCTCGCATTCGTTACCGCTGGACTAGGTGGTGGAACCGGAACAGGTTCTGCACACGTTGTCGCGCGGCTTGCAAAGCAAGCGGGTGCACTAACCATCGCGGTTGTCACCTATCCATTCGAGTCCGAAGGCACTCTACGACGGCAGAATGCTGAGTGGGGCCTTGAGAGACTGCGCGAAGTCTGCGACACAGTCGTGGTTCTTCCAAACGAAAGACTACTACAAGTCGCGGGCGTACGCGACCTACCAATCGAAGCGGCATTCAGAGTCGCAGATGAACTACTGATACGATCAATCGCTGGAGTAACTGAACTAATCACCAAGGAAGGCCTAGTCAACCTTGACTTCGAGGACCTGAAGGCAGTCATGCTCAATGGCGGAGGAATGGCAATGATTGGACTTGGAGAATCCAGTGGAACCGATAGGGCAATTCAAGCCACCCTTGAGGCACTCGACTCACCATTACTCGATATCGACGTCTCCGATGCTCGTGGAGCATTGGTCAACGTTGTCGGTGGTGCAAGTCTCACACTCGGTGAGGCAGAAGCCTGCGCCCAGCAAATACGCGAGAGAATCAACCCCTATGCACGAATTATCTGGGGAGCCACCGTCGACGAGTCGATGGGAAGTGAGATACGCGTGATGCTGGTATTGACCGGAGTCAAGAGTCAGCAAATCTTCGGTGCTGCTGCTCACCAACAACTACGAACCATGCAAAATCGAACAATTGAGTTCGTAAATTAGCCAATATTGACTGCTGGTTTACAGCCAACGTAGTTGGCTACGACGCGTTTAAGAGAGGTTGTCAGGTCGGCCCCATCCCTGAGGTCATCCCATGTCCAGAGGTAGCAGTAGCGGAACCAGTCAAAGCGGAGGCTTTGAGGACCGTATACAAGCGTGGCAAGACGGTATTGAAACCAACGTTCGTAAACTCGGAAAGGGCTCGTGGGCTCGTATTATCAGGATGGCTCGTAAGCCAACAAATCTGGAATTCAAGCAGACAGTCATCGTTTGTGGAATCGGGATGTTCATCCTCGGCCTAATCGGCTTTTTGTTGCTAGTTCTAATGGATAACTTGCTACCTTCGTTCTTCTCATGGCTGACCGGTGGCTATTGAACCGCTAGGAGGAATTCAGATGTCAGATGCATTCGTCGCTTTTGTTCGCAGTGGAGAAAAGGTCCTGCTCATGCAGCGAGCCAATGAAGTCGCAGACTTCCCGGGTGCCTGGGACGGCATTTACGGAGTCGGTGATAGCGATGATATTGACGCTGTCACTTCTCGCATCGAAGAAGCAACTGGAATCCCTGCATCTTCACTCACCGTCGTACGGTCTGGAGAAGCCAGAGGTCTTGAGTTTGGTAACCGCCTAAACGATGTGAAACCATGGCTGCTCATTGCAGAGGCCGACGATGTCGAGCCACGCACATTGTACAATAATGCAGAATGGGTTGACCCGGGCTCTATTCAGGATAAGTCGGATACTATTCCACAACTCGTCGATATGTACGGCGACGTCGCAGCATTCCTCTACATCGTCAAGACGACTATTGGACAAGAACAGAAGGTCGCTAAGGAGATGCAAGCCCGTTTGTCCGGAACCGGCTCTCTGCAGGACATTCAAGGCGAAATCTTCGGTGTTCTGCACCCTTACCAGATGCGTGGCTACATCTTTGTTGAAGCGAGTGCCCTGCACCACGTTGAGAAACTCATCGGCAGGGCGGGAGGTCGTACTACTCCACTGAAGAATTGCAGTCGGGTATTGCCCGGCACTTCGCCTCTAGGTGATGTTACTCCATATCTCGAGCCTAAGGCGGCTACCGCTGGCCTCGAGGAAGGCGATATCGTTGAGATTCGTGTTGGAGCATTCAAGGGTGAACGCGCGCGTATCACTAACATCGCTGAATCCAAGGAAGAAGTCACCGTCGAATTATTCGAGGCTGCGGTGCCAATTCCAATCACAGTCAGAGCAGACCAAGTCCGCGTTACTCAGCGGGTGGATTAAGCCACAATCACACGAGAAAAATAGCCTATCTTACACTCCGCGTGCACGTTATATACAGAGAGCAGGTCGCCGAGTTCCCCTTCAGGAGACGTTTACATGTCAGCACGAAACGAGACCCCCCACCAAATCATCAAGAAATTGGGGAAGAAGAAGTGCAATGGCTCTTGGGAAGCTGCTGAGGAGAACCTGACTATTCAGCAGGTTATCGAGGTAGCGAATGATGTGCAGGACCGCCTAACTGGAGCGACAGTAAAGGCACGCAGCCTCGAGATTATGGGCACCTGTGTCGGTATGCGCGTATGCGTAGAGGGCATGCGCCCGAAGGAGGCCATCGCGGCCGTCAAGAATGGAGACTTCGATGAACAATTCAACTGAATAATCACGGAATGCGGGAGAGGGGCAACCCTCGTGGACCGCGGGGGTGAGAAAAAATGGAAGAAAATATCAGACAAGCAATCGAACAGGCCCTTGAAGAGGCTCCTGCTCGTAATTTCGTAGAATCGGTGGAGGTCGCCTTCACCATCAGAGACGTCGACTTGAAAAATCCTGCAAATAGGATTCAGGAAGAGGTTCGATTACCTGCTGGGCGTGGCAAGATGCCGAGCATCGCAATGTTCGCAGAAGGCGAAATGGCGACTAAGGCCAAGGCTGCTGGAATCGAAATCATCGACCCCTCACAAATTGAGGACCTTGGCGGTGCTCGCCAAAAAGCTCGCAAACTCGCAAATCAACACGATTTCTTCCTCTCTGAAATTCCTCACATGGGACCTATTGGTCGATACCTAGGTGTTGTATTGGGTCCACGTGGTAAGATGCCGCGTCCTGTACCACCAGTAGCTGACCCGGCAGGCATCGCTGCTACCCTGCGGAATGTTGCCCTCGTGCGCAGCCGTGACAATGTCACCTTCCACACCGTCGTTGGCACCCGAGAACAATCGGTGGACGACCTGTTGAAGAATACAGTTGAGGTCTGGAAGCGTGTTACAAGCAAACTTGAGCGCGGAGCAGGCAACATCCGTTCGTGCTACATCAAGACCTCAATGGGTCCATCAATTCGCTTGGAGGTGATTTTCTGATTCCAAAGATTGCACCTTGGAAGAAAGACCGGGTTTCAGCACTCGCTGAACTACTCAAGAAAGATGGTGTACTCGGTATCATCGATGTTGAGGGTGTACCGGCAACCGCAATGCTCGGTATGCGTGCCACTCTGCGTAGTTCCATGACCATGACCATGGCGAAGAAGACACTAATTCGCCGAGCGTGGGAGGATGCTGGACTTTCTGATGCCGAACTTGAGGCTCTGCTAGATGGCGTTGCTCAGCCGGTGATCGTTCACTCAGAGTCAATGAATGCATACGAACTATTCGATGAACTGCAGAAGACCCGGACCGGTCGTGCAGCCAAGGAAGGGGATGTTGCGCCTGAAGACATTGTCATCCCAAAGGGTCCAACCACTTTCCCCCCTGGTCCAATTGTTGGTGAATTCAATTCAGTAGGTATCCCCGCTAAAATAGAAAAGGGCAAGGTGACAATTCAGAAGGCTGTCACTCCGGTAAAGCAGGGAGAAGTAATCGATGCTGAACTAGGAATAATGCTTTCAAAACTTGATATCAACCCGATTGAAATCGGTCTAATTCTCTCAGGGGCCATCGAAGATGGCCTGCTAATGAATGCGGATGATCTCGATCTCGACATCGACGGCGCCCGTGCATCGTTGATTTCAGCGACTGCCGGCGCATTCAATCTAGCCTGCAACATTGGCTGGTTCACCGAACAAACGGTGCCGACGCTGATTTCTAAGGCAGCCAGCGAGGCACTCGCGGTTGCTGTGGAAGCAGGTATCAACAATGAGAAGACGATGCCCCTATTCGTCAGTAGAGCAAACGCTCACATGCTGGCTGTAGCGAGCCAGTTAGATTCCTCTGCGCTCAGCGATGAACTCGCTGGTGCACTCGGTATTGCAGTCACTGCAGCACCAACTCCGGAAACCGAAGCCGACGCTGACGAAGCGTCGGCTGAGAAGGCGGAGGAAAAAGTGGAGGAAGAGGCCTGATTCGGTGGTCTCAGAGACATGTTTAGTTGAACTGGATGAAAAAAAAGGTGAAAAAAATGGAATATGTATATGCTGCAATGATGCTGCACTCGGCAGAAAAGAGCATTGACGAGAAGGCTGTTGGCGCCGTTTTGAAGGCTGCTGGCGTTAAGGCTGACGACGCACGCGTGAAAGCGCTGGTCGCAAGCCTAGCTTCCGTCGATATCGATGAAGCAATGAGTCAGGCTATCGCTGCGCCCGCTGCATCCGCACCCGCGGCTGCTGGCGGCGCTGATAGTGCTGATGCACCGGCTGAAGAAGCCGAAGCCGAGGAAGAAGAGGATGAGGGCGCTGCCTTCGAGGGCCTAGGCTCACTCTTCGGCTGAATCCCCGCAAAGCGAGAATCTGAATCGAACCCCGTTCTCGGGGTACTACGAGCGGATGCTGGCTGCTGAACCAACCGGTTCGGCCGATGCCGTGGGGCTATCACCCGCACCGCGTCCGGGTCTGCGATAACCAACTACAACTGCGGCAGTCTCATGAGGCAACGCAGTCGGTCTACTGAAGCATGGGCAGGCCACGTTCTGTGACTCTTGAGGTGAGCGTTGCTCCAACTCAAGCAGTGCGAGCACTGAGACAATTGGCCGAGGAAGCAAATTGGGACACTCGCCACGAGGAAGGCAGTCGCCTTGTTGACCGATGGATGGTCATCATGCCTCTTGCACGCGCCACACGCACCTTTCGCCTCGCAATAACCAATGGGGGAGGTGAAGGAATCGTGCTCACTGCTTGGAGTGAGGTGCGAGGAACAACTGGGGGCATCACAGTAGTTGAAATGATGATTCCGTCCCATCTAACCGGCGAGCCGCTCAAGCAACTGATTCGAGCCTGGGCTGCCAAACATCCTCGCTGTCCATGGAGGTGGTCTTTTGGTGAACGCTCAGTCGTTGGATACCTGCTTCCAGTATGGCGACGCAGTCGTAAGGGGTTCACCAAATTCGGTATAGACACCAGTCGCAACGGTTGGCCGTTGCAAGCACAGTGGCCTCCCACGGAATGGCCAGCGCTCATAGAAGAGGAGTAGATGCCACCAAAGGTGAGGTTCATCAACCACAGCCGTGTCTAGTAATTTGAGGGAGAGTAATGGGTGTTGGAAAGTTCGTGTCAGGTTTCATTGATTCCTTCAAGAATCCAGAGACCTCACGTACAATGATGGTTAATTCGGCCATCACGATGTCATTCATCATTTTCTTCCCGATTTACTTCTATGGTATGCCATCCCTACTCCCCGATGGAGCAACCATTTCGGGAAGCGGTGGTTCTGGTACCTTCTCAATCTCGTTTGAGGAGCAGGATATTGCGATTTTTGAGGAAACACAAGAACTCATTGATGGCGAGGAATATGAGTTCATGTTCACCTTCTCTGAGACCGGCATGAGTCTAGGCTATGTTGAGGTCACGGTATCACACGATGAGACCGATGAAAGCGGACCTACTCCAGATGTAATCGCTCCTGAAGAATGTGACAATGCTATCGGCGAAATGAAGATGGAAGGCGTGAATGGATTTGTCGAAAGCGGCTCAACGCTGAGTGGAGAATCCACACAACAATGTCCGTCATCCTACACAATGCTCATCTTGCTTACTGAGAACTATTCCGGCACTACTTACGAGGAAACCGGTTCTATGTCAGCAATTCTCGCCCAGTGGACCGATAATGGCAATGGTCGTGGCGACTGGAATTGCAAGATTACTCTGGAAACAAGGACTGGCAGTACAATAGGCCCATCAGTTGGTCCAATGAATAACAACGAAGACGGCGAGACTGTGACCGTGTCTTGGCGGGTCGTTTCCTACACTGTCAAGGCCGACAAAGTCATCGATGTCGGTGCTGAGTAACACATTTGTGTTCTCACAGTTGAACGGCAATACGCTGAATAGCAATCAGTCCGTAGGACTGGTATGGCGTTCTGGGGAACTTTCCTGACGGTGGCAATGGCTGTAGGCGGAATACTCGCCTTCATGGGCATAACGATGAAGATAATCAGGCAGTGGGAAGGCGCTGTCCTGTTCAGACTTGGTGTCTGTAAAGGAGTTCTGCGCCCCGGCTTGAGACTGGTCATTCCATTCGTTGACAGGTTGGTTCGATGGGATACCCGGATGCTAATCAACGACGTTCCCGGGCAGTCTGTGGTGACCAAGGACAACATCTCGCTATCCATCGACGCAGTTGTGTTCTACAAGGTTCGCAACCCGATGGATGCTGTGAACAAGGTTACAGATGCCCGAGCTTCGATTGCAATGGCTGCTCAAGGTGCACTACGTGATGTCATCGGCTCATTGGAGTTGGACACGGTTCTGCAAAAGCGAGAGATGGTTGCAGACAGGATTCGAGTTAGTCTTGACGATGCAACAGACCCTTGGGGAATCGATGTGCGTTATGTCGAGTTGACAGACTTGCAACTACCCCATGATTTGACCAGAGCGATGGCAAAGGAGGCTGAGGCCGACCGAGAAGCCAAGGCTCGAATCATTAAGGGAAGCGCGGAGAGGGAAGCAACAGCCAAGTTGGCAGAGGCACAGGAACTGTTCAACCGCTTCCCAGCACTGATGGAGTTGCGCCGACTACAGGTGCTGTCAGAAGTAGGTGCAGAACACAACGCTACCCGCATCATGATGCTACCGGATACACTGCTCGACGCTGGTCCTGGTGTACTCTCTCAACTGATAGGAGGTGGTAAGTGATGACGATTATCATAGAACTGATTTTCGGTGTACTATTCGGCACATGCTGTGGCCTTGCTGTTGGTCTGGTAATGATGTCCCTATTCATGAGCGGGGCTGCAATCAGTGCACCTATTGGATCCCCGCCCTCTGGTCTGCCGCCAAGCGGGACTTGGCCACGACGTGGTGTTTTCACCATTCTTGATCAATATGAGAGGGCAGTGAGGCTACGCTTCGGTAAGCCAGCCGGCGAAGCTGGTGTCGGCCTACGATTCCGAATACCTGTCATCGAGGAATTCTTGACAGTCGATATTCGCGACCGACCCGAGAATATTCCAAATCAGGTGTGTATCTCACGAGATAACGTCTCAATCAAGGTCGATGGCGTGGTGTACTGGAAGGTGTTCCAACCGGAGGTTGCTGTCTATGCTGTCGCTGACCCAAGTAATGTTATTCGAAATGCTACCATGGCCAACCTGCGTGTGGTTATCGGTGAGTATACCCTCGATGAACTGCTGCAAAAGCGAGAGGTCATCTCTAATAGGCTCGAAGTATTGCTTGACGGATTCTCCAGACCAATTGGTATCGATATCACTCGTGTTGACATCACCGACGTGGTGATTCCCCACGACATGCAGCGTGCAATGGCTCGTGAAGCTGAAGCACAGCGAGAACGCCGTGCAAGGCTGATCCGTGCTCAAGGTGAGGTTGAGGCTGTGAAGAATCTCAGCCACGCGGCCAACACGCTTGCCAAGAATCCGGAACTGATGGAATTGCGACGTCTGCAAACTGTAGGTGAGTTGGGAATGGAACAGAGTACACTGATTACTCTCGTTCTTCCATACGACTATGGCCACCTTGGAGGAGGCCGGGCTAGTAAGGACATTGAATTCACTGAAGAAGAAAATGATGCCTATCTGGAAGAAATTGGACTTTCTGCCGAGAGTATTACAATTCTAGAGGAAGCGGACGCAGCAATACCTGTAGATGCCGACCTACCAGAAATGCCTCCACCCAGCAGCGATGTGGATGAAGGCGACGGTGACGGTGAGTGATGGTCAGGTCTTGGCGACAATTTTGACTACCGAGTTGTCTTCAAGTTCATGCTCAGAACCGATGACACGAGCACTGCGAGCATCGACAGCGCGAATGAATCCATCACCAAGGTCGGTGTGTACTGCATAGGCAAGTCCCTTGGCTGTACATCCCTGCTCGATGAGCAGAGCATCGGGCAACACTCGACCATCTCCATCGGTCCAGTGAGTTTCATCCTGCACCGGATAAGAAATCATGTAGCCGAGTCGTTCGTGAACTATTCTTGACACCAAAGTGACAAGTCCGGTGCCTCCCAAGTCCTGCAACCGGGCTGCCAAAGCATCCAAACCGTTTCGCTGAGCCTCGGTCAGTTCTAATTCTCCCTTTTCGGAGATGGTGAAGTTGGTATCCCCCGCCGAATAGTCGATGAGTCCCGCGCCTGCGGCGCGGCGTAGCGCCAATTCCGAATCGGCACTGGTTGCAATCAATATGCCACCACTTGCCTCAACCTCGACTGCCAAAGCATCCCATGCACCCGATTCAGCGATATCGGCCTTGTTAGCGGCCACGCAAAGTGGGAAGATACTACAACGCAGATGGTCGGAAAGACCACGAATTGTTTGTTCAGACCATTCCCAAGCAAGCCCAAGATCATCAGATGATTCGTTGAAGGCTGCTAAGCCAGCCTGAATGTTCAATTCCGTAGCCCCGATGCCGGTCAACTGCTCGTGAATGTAGGAGATTAGCCCCTTATCTCCTTCTGCTTGCACTCTGCGCACACCTCTTGTCCAGCCATTGGAGAGGATGCCGGATATCCAAGCGGCCAACTCCTCGACGAGGAATCGGTGTTCCTCCACCGGGTCACATGAGCCGGGTCCAAGCGGGTTGCCTTCCAAGTCAGTACCACCCGAGGCATCGACGACTTGAATCAAGGCATGACATCTTGCAAGATCACTGAGAAATTGGTTTCCCTGGCCCCTTCCCTCGTGCGCACCGGGTACAAGACCCGCTACATCGACAAGGGTAACCGGGACGCTGCGACAATGGCCGATACATGAACCGGTCCTCGGCTCACAAATGCTGCCTGCCCTTGCATCATCGTCTGATGTCGGCTCAAGCCGACCATCAGCCTGTCTTTTTGAGCGAAGGTCGCTGCATGGACAGATAGCGGGAACCGGGATGAAAGTGACCCCAATATTGGCATCAATGGTAGTGAATGGATAATTAGCGATGTCAACAGTAGATTCTGTCAGGGCTGAAAACATCGTGGATTTCCCGACGTTCGGTTTTCCGACCAGACCGATGCGCATTGAATCGCCTCCGAGTGCTGAACAGCATCTCACTCAAGGGGATGTCGGCAAGCCCAGTCGGGCTCACTCCTCCTCTTCACAACGATCACAGACGACTGCAATCTCGGTGTCAACGCCTGCACCAGCAGACATCAAACTACGAATTGTCGTGCTGCCGGGTGTCAAATTCATCCTGTCAGCTGCTACTACCGGCCCGGAATCATCAGACGCAATCGGAGTGCCGCTGGTTGCTCCCTTAATCATATTCAACATTAGCATAATTCCGGCAATGGATACCAGATAGAATGTGATGGAAGCGAGTATCAGCATTGGCTCTGAAGCATCACTTACCACCTCGGCTTCGCTAAGGGCCCCATCGACCAAGGCAGCGGAGAAGTAAGCCATCGCGGAGAGCATAACACCGATTCCTGCTAGCCAGAAACTGTTGCGGGCGCTGCTGGCTGAGAATAATTCTCGTCCGGTTGCAGCAGGGAAGCACGCCATCACTCCACCGAGTGCAATCATCGCAAATGGTCCCCAAGTGATGAGATGAGTCATCGGGTCAATCAAGTGGCCAAGTTCATTCTCGAGGGAAATGGCGTCTACTCCGATGAATAGTGTGCCTACTGCAACAGGAATCAGTAGTACTACACCGGCGAGTGTTAACGATGCTGACGAACTGCTTGAAGATGAGTCCCAGTGACTGCCAGCAGTTCGCACCAAGTTGGTCACTGCAGCGAAGATTGGAATCAGGCTCAGCGTGTACAGCACAGTAAGCAATCCTGCTGTGCCTTGTCCCAAATCAGCATCTAACATGTTGAACGGGGTAATGAAAAACAGCAATCCGAAGATAGTCACACCTGATAGGGTACGACTCCAGAGCGGAGCACCCGCTTTGCTTGGAATCACGTAATGTGCGACTGCAAGAGCCATCGCAACCATGCCGAAGGTCACTGTAGAATGATAGACAGAGTCATTTGAGACTCCAAGCAGTGAGCCGAGGCAACCCAGCAGAGGAATGATGAGACTGAAGACGATGAGCCATTGTGATGGTTGAATCTGCGAATCGCCGCGTTCGCCCATGGTCAGTAAGTGGTTGACGGCTACAGCAACATTGGCCATTAGATATGCAATTCCAGCTGCGGTGAGCATGTAATCACCCCAGTCACCACTGATGTGGGAGCCAATAAATCCAATCAGAATACCTCCAGAGTACAGATAGGATACCAGTGCAGCATTGGATTCACTTGCAATTCCAGAGCCACTGAGTCGAGCGTTGATATGAAGGCTAGCACCAACAAGCATCATCCAAATGGCGTTGTATGATACCAAACTGACAGCAGCAGACATTTGGTCGGTTGTTGGAGCATATCCAATTGTTGAGAGTGTATGCAAAGCGGTCGGTTCGTGAGCCAACCACAATTCGATAAAACCGAAAGTTGCGGCAATACAGAACCATAGCATCCCATGGAACATCCATGCCCTCGCACCTGAACCCATTCTGCCTTCAACAAGGTCAGCACCCGGACCGAGTGCCTTCTCCATGAAGAAGCGGGACATGTCTCTAGCGAGGTCTTGGAAGACAGGGATGCCGCGATTGACCAGTGCCCATGTGAGCAGGACTGATACCCACATGAATAGAAGCGCAGTTGTGAATGCAGACATCGCTCAACCTCCTTAATCTTCGACTACCTCGCCGATTAGTGTCGCTATCATCAATCCAAATCCAACCATAGTCCCGATTAGGAAGAACCAGATGCCACTGTGGGCGAGTCCACCGAATAGAGGGACTAATTCTCCGAATACCGGCAGGTCTTGTCCCGGGTACAACACATTGTGTAGCATCAGCAGACCCAATGCGGCTACAGTACTGATTAACAGAAGCAATCTCGATGATGAGGGCTCATCATCACCTATAGTCACCTCAGGCAGTGAAGAAGTATCGGCAGTCATCCATTTCCCCCATCAACAGCCTTTGGTGACCCGGCGACCTGCGGGGCGCTCATAAGCATTCGGCGAGGCCTCGGACCCCCAAAGGGGGTCCAACCCGTCTTCCATCAGGGTGACATCATCACATCGATGGCAGACATACGACGGTCAGAACCTGAACCCAAAGGCAGCGGCAGTGATCTGTCCAAAGCAACCTCACTGGCCCAGATTCCTTCACAGGAACAAGAAATGCCATTGAATTCAGCTAGGTCGCCGGATACCGAGTACCGCTCGATGGCTGCGGCGACCTCCTTGTCACAGGCTCCGCAATTGTGGGCGCCACGAACCTTGCCAGCAGCAGTTGGATGAATAATCAGTCGAGTTTTCAGCGAGCCATTTGCACTCGAGGTGATATCATCGTGCACATTACGAATCAGTGCGACCATGGACCACAACCACGGTGGGCGGTATTCGCGGTTGCGAAACAAACGTTCGACGATAGTGCCGCGTTGGATATTCATCGGATTGACCGATACCTCATCGCTGTCATCAACAATCTCACGAATCCATGCCGCAGTGTGATGCAGTGCATCACCCTCTGACATGAATGGCGGCTTGAACAACAAGTAGGTCTTCACTCCGAGATTATTCTCACGCAATGTCACGACAGCGCGCCTCCACTGCTTAGTCGAAAATCCCTTGTTGCAGTGGAATTTCAGCACCTCATCATCGTATGCCTCAAGCCCAATTGCCACTACACAACCCGGATGGCGTTCCGCAACCCAAGCAACCTTCTCAGGAGTGCACATTTCGGCCCTAGCCTCTACAATTAGGTGCAAGCCCATCTCGTGAGTTTCACGTAAGACGGTCTCCTGCCAATCGGGAGGATTCTCTCGATCCTCGAAAAAAGTCCCAGAGGTGTATACCTTGACCATTGAACAGCCTTCAAAGTCGTTCAATTCTCGCTTTGCCCATGCCCATTGTGCGTGCAAATCGTCGCTGGTAACATCGTCCCGAACATCGTTGAAATATCCACAGAAAGTGCATCCACTCTTCCACCACCAAACACAGCCACGCGTGCGTAGGATGACAGTTGCAGCGGTACATGGAGTTCCATCTGGCATCCTTTCTGGAGTGGTATAGACTGTTGCGGGCTCACTCGCATCCCAAGATTCGCGGATTCTAATTGATTCAGGGGTGTTTTCCGGTGCCTTGACTAGATGATGAATTTTCACCGCTTTACCTTCAGACGGCATCACACCCTTCGTGCAACCGCCTCCACCTCCAGCCATGTCTTCCACCAATACGGCCGGTGAGGGTGGTGTTCAAGAATGCGTCGAAGCAGTAGCGAGAGTGTAGTGATGGGGTTAATAGAGGAAGCCTATTCGCTGACGGGTCGATGCAATTGAAACCTTCACCACCCGACGCCTTCGAATCGATTAACGTCGATGACTACTTGACGATACTCGCAATTATAGCAAATGCGGACGCAGTGCTGCGTCCAGAGGAGATGGCTTTCTTTGAAAGTCGAATGGCTAGGATGTTGATTAATCCAAATATGCGCAGCCGGTTTCGCCAATTATTGAAGTTGGAATACAATATTGAGGAAACCGTGCAAGATATGGATAAGCGAACTTTGCGACTCGCGTTGCGCGACGGCATATTCCTTGCTGCAGCAGACGGGGAAATCCATCCCGCAGAAATCGAAACCGTCAGAATTATCGCGCATTATGCAGAAGTCAACGAGGAACGTCTCCAAGAAATCTGGTCATGGGTCAAAGAAGGCATCAAGTGGATGGCCCATGGACCTCGATTAGCCGAAGTTCCGCTAGAAGATAGTGAGTGAGACCTCCTCACTTTTCTGTAGGCGTCCGCCTCGGTCATTATTACCGATAAACAATGTCGCGAGGGTATGACCGGCGAAGCGGCACTGCAAGGAACCAAGGTAAGTCCCGAAGTGGTCAAGGAACTAATTGGGGACATGTCCCCTGAAGACAAGAAAGCGTTGCACGGTTGGTATTGGTATGATTGGGCCAATCAAGCATGGGCTTTGACTGTCCTCACTGTCATCGTCCCACAATACATGACGGCATTATACAACTCTGCGCATGGAGGTGGTGGGGATTCATTCTACGCGTGGGTAAACGGAATCTCGATGCTAATCGTGGCCGTATCTGCACCACTGCTCGGCATTATCGCCGATAGAGTTCCCATCAAGAAAAAGTTGCTTTGGTGGTTTACGGTCGTCGGTGTAGTCGCTTGCTGTCTGATGGCATTCACCTCCCTAATGGGTGAATATGACTACTACTTCCTTGCGATGGTCACTATCGTTGGTAACGTCGGGTTCAGTATTGGTAACACATTCTACTACGCTTTCATGCCATATCTAGCAGATAAGAGATGTATGGACCACGTATCTTCCTGGGGATACGCCTACGGATTCATGGGTGGCTCGCTGTTGTTGGTTGTACATCTGCTAGTAGTGATGCGGGTAGGTATTGACCTCGGTGACTACCGGTTGCCATTCGTATTCATCACATCTGCCCTGTGGTGGCTGGGCTGGGGGATGCGGCTATTCTTGTGGACTCCTGAGCCAGAGATACCTAATCCAACACCAATTGGCAGTGTCAAAGAGGCTGCTACGATTGCGGTCACCGAGTTGGTCAACACACTCCGTGAGATTCGGAAATTCAAGGTTCTCGCCTTCTTCCTAGTCGCTTACCTACTATTCTATGACGGTGTCAATACAATCAATGGAATGGCTTCAGCATTCGGCGAAGAAGTTCTGCGAATCAATCCGATGATGAATATCGTCTTGCTGCTCACAGTAAACGTCGTAGCAGTTCCAATGAGCATCGTATTCGGCAAACTCGCAAACAAATACGGCACCAAGAAAATCCTGATGTCTGCGCTAATCATCTACAGTGGAGTAGCAGTGCTTGCAGTGGGATTCGCTCCCCTTGAAATGAACAATGACTCTACCCAATACGATTTCCAATACCAATGGAACGAGGAGACCGACCAATACGATGTAGGAATGTATGACGATGACGAGGGTGGAGTTCCTGACGACTATCTGGGAACTGGTCTGCACAAGCGGGTCATTTGTTGTGTATCTGGTGGTTGGGTTGCCCTTGAAGGCGAAGGAGACCAAGCGTTACGCGAAACGTTCTGGGATTACTTAGCAAACACACCTCAGGAAGACACCAAGCGCGGTGATGATGTCTCAAAAAAACATCTGAGCCGTAATGAAGCCGCAGCCTTGGTTACAGCGATGCACAATATGACTGACCACCGCTTCTCATTCTTCTTCAGTGAAGGTCCACAAGATGGAGAATACAGTGTGGGAGACCATCACCCAACTCAGATTTCTGGCGGGCCTGTCGATTTCTGGCCAAATGCGATGAGAACCTACGTTTGGGGACCACTTGGTATGGGAGCACCGCTGCAATGGATCTTCCTTGGGATGGTTGTGGGCTGTGTAATGGGGGCTGCTGGGGCACAAGCGCGCTCAATGTTCACTTTGCTGATTCCTGAAACCCGAACAACCGAATTCTTCGGCTTCTTCGGGTTCATTGGAAAGGCCGCTGCTGCAATCGGTCCAATCATCTATGCAATTTCAAGTGGTATGTTCGACAGCCGTGTAGCAGTTCTGAGCGTTACCGTAGTCATTCTGATTGGCACTTATCTGACGAGCAGAATCGACTTAGAAGAGGGTTATCTTGCTGCTGTGGCTGAGGATGAGAAGAACAGAGGACTGAGTGCCAGCAACGACAGCGAATAGTGAGGTGGTGAAACGATGAAAGGATTCGCATTTTTGCAAGTGTTTCTGACCACATTGGTCCTATTAATGGGCATGGCAATATGGGGAATTGCAGCCGCTCCGGGAGTTGCACTTGTGCTGGAAACCCTAGATTATACTACAGGGATGGAATTGTGGATGCGCTGCGTGTTCTTGGGACTCTCAATTGGAGGAGCATATCTCATCTGGGGACTCGATACCTTGGTAATCGTCGGCATTTTCGGTATTATAGTCAGGCCACGATTGCCTGATGCAAAAGTGCCTCTCTACAGCCACATCACAATCAGATGGGCTTTCTTCAGCGTTTTCCATCGGCTGGCAAAGCCGTTTCTACAACATTTGGTACCATCGTGGGTAGCAAACCTATACTATCGAATGATGGGTTGCAAAATAGGAAAAGGTGCGCAAATTAACTCCTACCAAATCAACGACTGTTACATGATTAAAATTGGCAATAAAGCCATCATCGGTGGTAATGCTGAGATAAACGGACACATCACTGAAAAGAGTGAATTGGTGCTTGCGCCGGTGAAAATTGGTGATGGTGCTCTCATCGGAGCTAATGCATTCATCAATCCAGGTGTGACTGTAGGTGCTGGTGCAGTAGTCGCCACCTACGCTCTAGTACCAAAATACACAGAGATACCGCCGGGTGAAGTTTGGGCGGGAATCCCTGCAAAGTGTATTCGGCTAGCCGATGGTAGTAAGCCTGAGTGATTGATTCATTCACTCTCGTCGGTGTTGTAATTGAACAACACGCTGCTACCGGCAACGACGGTCTCGCCCTTCGGATATGCGCTATTATCGGCGTCTGCTCCGATGACTGTGCAGTTGTGAGTCGCTGCTGGCACTCGAACATCGACGCGGCTACCGAAGCGAATCATCCCGTAGCGCTGGCCACGTCTCAACTCGTCGCCTACCGAGGTCCATGGATCGATTGTTCGAGCAAGGCGGCCACTAATCTGAGTCACCTCGATAGCCATCCCACTCACGGCACCATCCAGACCGGTCGAGCGCAGAACCGTACGAACCCGCTCGTTCCACGCGCTTTCCTTGACATAAGCGGGTAGGAATGGGCCACGGCGACGACCCTTGCCACAGCGGTGCTCCATCCTCTCGATGGTGGAGGCAATAGGTGCACGATTGACGTGAACATCGAATGGTGACATGAAAATCGCTACTCGAAGTGCGTCGGTGTCTGCTTCTTCACCAGCCCGAACCGCTTCCCAGCGCTGTTCAGTAGTGAAATCGAGAGGGTTTTCACATGACGTGGGCCACCAATCACCAGTCAACTCATCCGACTCAATGCGGTCTGTACTGTCGTCCATCTGTTGTAAGGTGGGTCTGCGGCCAGTCGCCCGCTCTCTGACAGTGAACATGATGTTACCATCTGCAGGTGAAACCACTAATCCGGATTCCTTTGGAATCCTTCTATCGGGATCCCGATAAAAATTGGTGAGGAATGTAGCGATAAGCATGCATATAACGGCAAAAACATGGCCTAGTCCATCGAGGTCATGAATGGTCAAAGCAACCGCTTCAATGGCAATGCCCATCGCTACCCACAGCAGTATGGGGCGCATTCCACCCTGGGCGATGCCGCCCATCGGCCGGTTCACTCCTCTTCACCGTCATCGTCGCTGTCTTCCGCTTCAGCAGCTTCAGCAGCACGTGCTTCGATCGCCTCTTCAAGGCGGTCTTGGATGGCGCGAGCCATGTGAGCAGATTTCCGTTCAGCCTCAACAGCAGCCTCAATCATCTCGTAGCGATTCTTGATGGCGCGGTTCAAGTCCTCAAATACCTGCATATGCGAAACATACCAGTCATCTCTAGCCTTCAATTCAGCCACAGCGAGGCGGAGGTCAGTGTCAAGTTCCTCAGCAATCTCAAAGACTCGACCAAGTCGATCCTTTTCGCGGGTGAACTTCTCGTCCATCTTGGAAAGTTCCGGCTCAAGGTGGTCGACCATCGAGCGAGATTTTGCGTCGGACTTCTCTAGGTCTCGGACCCGGTTGTCCTTATCGGTGAGAAGTTGGTCCATGCCCTCGCGCTCAATCTCCTTGTCGATGACTTCCTTCTCAAGAACCTCAATTTCAGCCTTGAGGCCGACTATCTCCTTCTCCTGTTGCTCATAGGCATCGTAGAGTTTGACTAGTCGCTCAGTCTCCTGTGCTAGACGCTCCTCAATCTGCTTGAGGACAACCTCGGGGGTGAGTGTTCCTTCACTACCTTCCTCATCTGACATACGCATCCCTCGACACTCGGGAGTCTGCGACCTGTAATATAACCCGCTCCCCGAAGCACACCTCGGGAACACTACGTGTTCCCAAACACTATCCTCAAATGAGGCGTGATTCCTTACTCCACCATGGAGGCCAAAGCGGCTACCACACAAGTGGTCACAGCCTTGGTTGCAGGGATATGCAATTTCTCATCGGGACCGTGGGCATTTCCACCCGGACCAAGCGAACCTGTCACTAGGAATGCTGCTTCAGGGTAACTTTCCTGCATCATCGCAAGGAATGGGATTGTGCCACCTTCAAAGAATACCTGCATCGGGTTGCCAAAAGTGGCTAGGCTCGCCTCATCAAGTGCCGCGTGCATGCTTTCAGCCATTGCTGGTGCTGAGAACCCATTTGCGGCTGCATCAGCCTCGAATGTCACATCTGCACCGTGCGGTGGGTCGGCGAGTAGTACATTCTCCATCGCAGCCTGAGCGTCGACAGATTCTACTCCCGGCGGAATTCGCATTGAGAGTTTGAAATCGGTATGGCTCCTCAAAACATTACCTGCATTAGCAATACTCGGCATCCCATCAACGCCTGTCACTGAAAGGGATGGGCGCCAATTTCCAGACAATACAACCTCACAAAGACCGGGAGTTTGCGGCTCAAGTCCATCGAGTACGGGTAAATCTGTCCAAACCGCTTCGCCGAGCACATCAGCTATACCCTGAGCCTCAGAACGTAGTTCGTCACCAATGTTAACCGACAACTCCGGTAACAAAATGCGGCCAGAATCCTCGTCTTCAAGTCGACTGATAAGATTCCTTGCAATTCGGAACGAGGACGGAATGATACCCCCGGCCATTCCAGAATGAACGCCTTCTCTTGACACCTTGACTGAAAGTGTGCCTCCAACCAGCCCTCGCAGGCTTGTGGTGACCCAAAGGCGCTCATAGTCACCAGCACCGGAATCCAACACGATAATCAGGTCAGGGGTGCCAAGTTTATCCTTCAATTCGGCAAGATATGCAGGCAGGTCGAACGAACCAGATTCTTCACAGGTTTCGATGATGAATCGACAGGTTGGATGTTTATGCCCGTGCTGCTGCATGGCAAGTACGCTGAGCAACCCAAGATAGCCGCCATATCCATCATCCACGCTGCCGCGACCGTATAGCCACGGGTCCTCGCGCACTGGAATCCACGGCCCTTTACCCTCTGACCAACCGGTGAATTCGGGCTGCTTGTCCAGATGTGAGTAGAATAGCACTTCTCCGGGTGCAGTGCCAGTAATCTCGATGAGCAGCAATGGAGTTCGACCACTAATTTGGTGAACTGACGCTGTCAATCCTTGCATAGGCAAAGACGTGACCCAGCCTAGGAATAGGTCGATGCTGGCATCGAGGTGACCATTCTCCTTCCAATCAGCATCAAATGCTGGAGAAAGCGCTGGAATCTCGATGAATTTTGCAAGGCTGGCCAACGCGTGGCCTTCCCAAGCATCGTCGACCCAACTCTGAATCGCAGCCAAGTCCAATGCGGCCATGCACTGTCGAAGTGGAAGATGGATAAGAGCATCATCCTTAGCAAGAGTCGTCTAACAAGGGGAATATCAGGCACCTAGAGGCGTACCTTCAGGGCCGCAGATTCGGATGTGTCCGAGGAAATATGGACAGTGTTTGCAAGCAGGGTCATCAGGGTCGGTTTTGCGAGGGAATTGCTCGACATCGGTTCTGCTCTCAACAGATACTTGCGCAATACGGGCCAGTAAACTGTCTAGGTCATCCAGAGCCTGCGAAATCTGCTCAGGAGTCATCGTAACCAAACGCCCGGTGGCGGCGATGAGAATCCCGGGCGGTAATACCTCACGGTGCGGTAACCCAGCCGTTCTTCGCGCCTCCTCCTGACGAGAGAGAACTAGAGTGTAAATTGCCAATTGCATTCGATATTCAGAGAGAATGTGTTGTTCAGCGATGGAATACTCGTTTTCGTCGCTTGGAATCGCTAGAAGGCTGTCTGCTGCCGGTTCACCGTCTTGCATCAAACCTGCCGCTTCTGTTGTCTTGAGATCGACCGCGCGCAAGGCTGCTCCACCAGATTCTGTATGCGTCGCAAGCACGAGGTCAGCGATACCGGTTACAAGGAATCGAACCTCATTGACCAGTGCTGTTACCTGTGCACCTGTGACCGACCATGCTTGTTCCTGCAAGCCCAAATCATCCACATCGTGATTCAGTGAGAATGGCCATTCAGTACGCAGTCCCTCAACGCTCTCCCCCTGCCATGTGTCGCCTCGAGTCAGGGCGCCAAGTGGGCCAGAGACAACGGCGGCGGCCAGTGCGTGCATTAGCGCACGAGTATGCTCCTCATTGGCTTCTGCCTCCAGCATCTCAGCAAATACCTCGTCAATCAGGGCATCCAACTGCTCGGGCTTGCTCAAACGGTCTTCACTCACTTCAGTCCATACACCCGGTAGAGGGGTAAGCAGAGGACTGCCGCCCGGTGGACCTGGATTCGGTAAACCCAATTCGAGTATGCGATGGAACATCGAGCCGATGTCCTTGGCCGATGGCAATCGTGGCTCATCGTAATCTTCCTGTTCCGGCAATGCCATGGGCAACATGATTGCCTCACTAGGCAGCGCAACATGACTTTGCAACCAGAATCTGCGCATACACTGTTCCGCTGAGTCAAGTCGGTGCGGCGACAAGCGGATGGTTCGCTTTCTTAGCGCAGCGGACTGGGCTGCTGGTGGTGAATTCTCAAAGGCGATACGAGCGGTTTGGTCGAGATTGTTCATCTTCACCAATGGACTCTGAATTGATTGGCTGCTCAGTAAGCAATCGGTGTGATGGTGAACCGGCAGGCTAGCAAGAGTGCCAGCAGCGAGGTCGCTGCTAGCCAACAATCCCGCCGGCGAAATGCTGCGTTCACTATCTTCAGTTTCAGGCAACGGTCGAGCATCACTCGGAACTGTGGTCATTGCGTCAATCAACTCAACATCTTCCTCAAGCAACCACTGCGAGGCGGAATTTTGGGCTCTACCCGAACCTTGGCGAAGCGCATCTAGCCACATTTCTCCAAATACCTTGGTTTCAGCATCTTTCATATCGAAGTCAATTCGACCTCCATTCATGATGGAGTCAGTCGGTGCTCCGCATAAGATTAGTACATCCTCAACCCTTGTGCAAGCCACATACAACAGACGACGCGCTTCAGCCTGTGCCTGTGCTTCCTGCACCATTTGGGCCATCGTCCACAAACCACTTTTCAGGGAATTTTGAGTCAGCCAAGGTCTGCTGTTGGCGACGAATAATTCTGTGGTGGCAAGCACGCGCTTCCTGACTTCTTGGTTGACGTTTCCGTGCGAAGCACGGAACATACCAGCGACGAATACCACGCGCGCTTGGCAACCCTTTGAGCCGTGAATGGTCATCAGACGAACCGCCCCCGGCGGTGAAGAGTTCTCGGTGTCGAGTTTGTCGGAAGCGATTTCGATTAGGGTTGCAAGACGTTGAGCGAGTACGATGGAATCTCCTCCGACCTCGCGTAGAATCGACGTGATGAGAGCAACAAATTGCTCGGCCTCTTGCCGGTCGGTGAGCCTTGGATAGGTCAGCAGCAGGTCGCTGTAATCGATGGTCTCCTCCAGCATCTCAAGGATGCGCCCACGGCGAGCGTGCTGCTGCCAACGTTGTGCCATCACAGCCACACCATCAGTCGGAGCATTGTCGACCAATCTGTCGAATAGGTGCTCTCCCCTTCTGGCAGAACCGAGGAATGCCTGAATCTCATTATCAGACATCCCAACCAAGGCCGAGCGTGCCAAATCTGCTGCGAAATTGCGGCTACTCGGTCGCGCAGCAAACATGACCAATGCCAACAACGACTTGACGGCAGGCCGCTTGAGCAACCCACCTTCACGGTCACTCTGTGCAGGAATACCAAGTGCTTGCAATCGCTGATTGAGGTCAGCGAGTGCTCCACGACTCGGTAACAAGACCATGATGTCCTCGGGCGGAATCGCCTCCAGTGGCTCAACATCGTGCCATGCCGGCTCTCCCTCTGCAATGACTCGGGTCTCTCTTCCTTCAACCAAGGCTTGGATTCTGGCAGCTATCAGCGCATTCTCGCGCTGTTGTAATGTTCCAGAGCGGAACGGGTCAAGAGCAACATTCAGATCTTCCTCTGGATGGTCGGGGGATTCCTCAGTCGCAGGCAGTAGCCACTCAAGACGGCCACACGCACCGCTGCGGAATGGCACTAGGGATTGGGACCTCGCGTACCAATCACCGGGAAGGCCGTCATGACTCTCGTCGAATAGCCCATCCCACCAATCGTTCATTGACTCAAGCAAATCACCCGCAGAACGGTAGTTCACCACCAATTCCACATGGCCCTCGGAACGTGCTCGTGATTCTACAGCAGGCAGTGTGCTATCATCTTCCGCCACATCGTATCGAACCCAAGCATCCTCAGCAATCCCTCGTGACGCGGTCATCTCAGCGGCGGTGACAAACGAGCCGTCATCCGCATATCTGGGGTCACGAGCCTCCTCTGCTCGACGCAACTCAGGCAAACGAGTGAGTTCAGGGACGCAGGCAAACTCATGCTGATTGATTGAACGCAGATTGTGGCCAAACTCGATGAATCCAGACACTCGGGCCTGCCGGAAGGCGTAGATACTCTGTTTTCTGTCTCCAACACAGCAAACTGTCGGTTCCCAAGAGGTGTCAGGGCGGGGACGGCTATCAGACAATTCTCGCTCACCCCATAGCCGGTAAAGCAAGCGCCACTGTTGCGAGGAGTTGTCTTGCGCCTCATCGATGATGAAGGCACGATAACGAGCGCGAATCTGTTTCAAACGAGCCCAGCGCTCGACAAGGTCCTGATGCAAGGCTGTAATTTCCTCAACACTCAAGCCTTGTGCAGGCTCACCAGCAGCAAGCAATGCGTCAAGAATTGCCATTGCATTTTCAATATGGTCGTCGCGCCAAGGGTTTCTTTGGGAAATGCCATCCAATGCTGCGACTACACTAACGGGATAGCGAGGGCGCATTATTCGCGGACAGCGGGTCAGCAGCAGGTCTTCAGCAAGGTCAGCAATGTCACCGAACTCATGCACACCTTCGTTGATTTTCAACTCCCGGAATACCTCAACCAACCCCCGGTGCACACAGATGAGGTCACTCATCGCTTGTGCCTCCCCGTCAATGTCGAGAGAGAGGGTACCAGCCGGTGGGTGATGTGGGGCTGGGAGAGTGACCGGTTGCCATGCTGACGGGTGATTCGCCGGGCGGCAGGGCACTGGCAGGGATGAGTCGTCGAGCAGACTGACCATCGTAGCCAACTTTCGTGCCCGACGTCCGCTGGCGGAACCCCACAACTGTTTGATGCGGCCAGCGGCTGTGCGGCAGGTTCCTGTGACCGTCGCCTTCAGCGCTGCATCCTTGATTTTGCCAAGAGTAGTGATGCCGCGTGGCCAATCAGCACTACCGGTGAGATTTCCATTACCAAATACGTTTGGAGATGGTTTGTCGAGCACTGATTTTGACAGTGTGGTAACCGCCAAAGCGCGAATCCACAGCAATTGTTCCCAAATGGTATCGGGCAGTGGCATCTCCAGCAGTGAATCGAGCGCAGCATAACGATTCATCCCTTCTCTCAGAGCGGTGGCAACCTCAAGGTCACCTGAAGCATCGAGTACAGCATCACGCCATTCCAGATGTTCGTCTCGAAGTGTGGTACATAGGTCTGCGACTTCATCAGCAAGTTCCTCGATGATATTGAGAATCAGCGCTCGGATAGTCTCAGCGCTTACACCACCCTCAGCGTCCATCCTACGAGCAACCTCGTCGACGAAGATTTGGTGGTTTAGTAGGGAACCCAGAACCGTGTGAACTGTGCGACGGTCAGCAAATCGCTGGATTAGTCGCTCACGAGAAGCAAGGAAGGCTTCTGCCATCTCTCCCGGTATTCCTGCATCGATGGCATCGCCAGCAGAACGGAGGCGCCAGATTACGTCAAGAGATTCGCTGATGAGAACCAAACGACGGGATTCTGAGACAACCTCATCGGTCGGCCTATCCATCAAGGTTACTTTCCAAGGGGAAACCAGCCGAGTAAGGAATGAATCAATTGTGCCAATCGGCGCATCCTCCAGCATCGCCTTCAACTGCTCGGGCAAACCGGGGGCTGTCACTCTCGCATCACTGCGTACTGCTCCGCCATCATCAGAAGTCGGACCAGTTTGCAAACGGTCCAACTCAAGCCAGAGCCGGTGCCTCATCTCCTCCGCAGCACGATTGGTGAATGTGAGCACGACCACTTCACTGGGCAGCAATCCATTCCAATTGCTCAAGTCCTCCCGCTCAGCCAATCCAACCATCAACGCTCCAGAAGGTAGCGCTTGTGGCCTTGGCCCAGGTGGAAGGATGCGGGTTGCACGCTGGTCGATGGCAAGATAGTGCTCGATGATACGATTCACCGTGCTCTGAGTCTTGCCAGTACCCGCTCCAGCATCGAGAATGATGTGCATGTCAATATTCAGCGCAAGCCGCTGTCCAACATTCAACTCCATTTCTTGTCACCTCCAACGGTAGGCGCTAGCCCACATACTGCCTGCACACTGCAGTAGGAGCAGACTGCTACATCCTTGACCGGAGTCGGATGAACTCGGCCATCCTCGGCGTTACGTGCTACGGCAATTGCGGTGGTAAGTCGCTCTCGCATCCACGCTCTGAATGGGTCAGAATCTGGCTCATTAACCTCGATTTGTTCCTCGCCATCTTTGTCGAGGCTAACCTCAGTAGTACGCTCCTCGCCCGGCAGTCGATGGGTGTCACCGGTGTAAGAGCGGACGGTATCTCCAATCGAAAGTTGAATCTGGCTCATTAATGGAATCAGCTCAGGGGTTGTCTCGAGAGAATGGATGGTTGAATGCCCGACCTCAGAGATGCCTACTGCGATGACCAAATCCCCCGGATGTGTAATCTCCCACGCTCTTGCATACAGACCTAATTGCAGGTCTTTGAACAGTGCATTGCGGTGCCGCATTCCTTTCTGATTGCCACCGGGTCCATCAACGCCTTTCATGTCCCTGATGATGACAAGACGGTGGGGTCTCCAGTCCGATTCAGCATTGAAATCAAGCGGAGCGACTGAAGCCTCAGTATCCGTATTCAGAATAAAGCGGTCTGGGACATCATCAATTCCCGTCAAATCGACAAAGTCGACCCTATCAATGAACCCTCGTAGTTGCAGACTGTTATCAGGTGATTCGGGTAGATGCAATTCGACGTAACCGTCACGTGAATCGTTATCCAGCGCCCACTCCAACACTAACGGGACGGCGTCGCCAATGGCGAGTTCAGCATTGAGCATCGCGCCCAGACGCCCAGAAGGTGGCGAAGGGCCCGGTGAAGCCAGCCAGTCTAGCCATCTATCGCGAGGCATTGCTATCATGTCGAAGCGTCGCTGGCTTGCCATCGCATCACTGCGCTCCATCCAAGGGGCGTTGTCCGCCGCGAATTCCAACAGATGAATCATCAGGTCTTCCGCACTTTGTCCACATCCTGCCAGTGAAGTTGCACCCTGCTCGGAACGCTCGACGCCTTCGGTCATTCCCAGTGCAGTCTCAAACAAGAATCCTAGACCATTGTGGATCAGATTGCCACGCTCCATCGCATTGAGATCCTCTTTCTGCTTCTCCTCTGCGTCGGCTCGCAGGGCGCGTGTCAGCCAACCCTTGCGTGGACAATTCAGCCAATCTAGAAGGCGACTGGGTGACCAAACAATCGATTGTTGAGAGGGGCGGTCGGAATGGCCTGTACGCGAGTCGTGAACGGACAGGCCTGTCGGATTTGGAGCGAGGGGCCTTGGGTCAATGGCCATCAGGTTTGAGTTGCCTTTCTTGCCGCCAAGTGTGGGCCAATTCTGCGCCTTGCGCGGCTTCGGCTTACCTGCTGGACCTGATTTACCAGGGACAATGGTGAGTCCCTCAACGCTGACCATGCGAGGACGGAATGCTGGGTCAAGATATTCCTCGTCCGATGCGACCTGATTAGGCATCCGTGCAATGCGGTCGCGGAACAATTCTTCCTCAAGGCTGAGAGTAATCGCTGACGGATTCAATGGGGGGTCGCCTGCTCTGGATTCATGCAATGCAAGGCCTGTTCGCTGCCTGCGGTCTCTCGCAGAGGACCCAGCAACAGTGACCTGTATCTGACGCTCTCCTTCAACCTCAATCGTAGCAATTCGCTCAG
Source organism: uncultured Candidatus Poseidoniales archaeon (assembly GCA_964647665.1). Taxonomy (GTDB): domain Archaea; phylum Thermoplasmatota; class Poseidoniia; order Poseidoniales; family Thalassarchaeaceae; genus CAUZSM01. The sequence continues at coordinate 71,066 of CAZYIX010000001.1, read as the reverse complement.
GAATGTAAGCGAGGTGGTGGCCCTTGGTGCGAGAGCCACTTGCGGTTAACCATCCATCCTCACCCAATGGCAAGAAGGAGGGGGTCTGCACAGAGTCGGCAGAATCCGCCCCCTGATGGCCAGAAAGCCACTCAGCAAGCGGTGCAGCAGGTTGGGTGTCCTCATCCAAGCCACTGGCATCGATGAGTAGGATGCAACAACCGCTGTGAAGCAAATGCTCGAAGCAGTGACGGGCTTCACGTAACGGTGCATCGAGTCGAGCAATGTTCAATCGGCAACGTTCAGCCTCATCAACGAAGGGAAGTGATTCTGACTTCAACGGCCAGTCGGTCAATGTTAGGTGGGTAAGAACCACTAGGTCAGCGGTACATCCCAGCGCTTCGGTAGGCGTCAACACCCGGACGGAACCCAATGCCTCATCTGGAGTAGGTACGGTAAGGCCGGATATCATCTGACGCATTTCCTCAATCCAATCCAATCCAAATCGTGGTGCGACCTGCCCAAGTGTTCGCTGACCTGCACGCATGCTGTGGTGTGACTCCAATAATTGCGAAAGTCCAGTGGTCACACTATCGGTTGAGCCATCCATTCTGTCAGCAAGTGCCGCCCAATCCACTGAACGCATCAGGGCGGCAAGCCAATCATCACCTACAGTAGGCGATGGAGGAAGTGGCAACTCCACGCCGCTAGAACAACCGAGTCGCAAGTCAGACTCATCAAGCAAGGCGGCATCGGCTCGACTCAGTAGCGGTCGCAACCGATTCGCAAGGGAAAGCAACCACCATTGGCAGCGCTCAGCCATCTCAGCAGCTTGTGCCTCGCTCTGATATGGGCTTGGGCGAGGGGGCGCTCTTACCGCTGCCAACCACTTCTCTAGCGAGCCGAGGCCGCCGACAATATGCCAAGAGCGGGCGAGGTTCTCTAAATGTGAAATATTGGGCCGTGGAGTCCAGCTCGGCTCACTGGGATGTGCTTCATCGAACAACCAACGGTCGGTCAATGGTAGGCAACGCTGGCCTGCCACTCCTCTCAATGAATCCAGTGACCATGCCGCCGGGCCATTACCAAGAGACGCCATGTTCAGCATCCAATGCACGGACGGACTGGTAAGCAACGGCTCGGACCGTGAACTGAGAGCAAGACCGAGTCGACCCAAAGAGCGATTCCAATCATCGCTGCGTGCTTCTGCCTTCGGGTCGATGATGAGCACTTGCGCGTTAGCGTTTGAGGAATCTGAAAGCCAAGAAGCAATGGCTTCGGTAGCGGATTTCACCCCTACCGAAGCACGACTAATCAGTAATCGGTCAATCTGACTCTCTGGTGCGCTTCCCCCAATCGCATCCCACACCTCATGCTGAGGAATCCATTCCGGCAATGCCTCCGAATTACGCACTGCTGGCACGTCCTCTAGAATCAGCCCGTGTAAACCAAGCCGATGATTGCCAATCGGCAGTCCTCCGTGCTGGCACAACTGATGCACGGGCAGGTAACGGCGCAGCGATTGCAATAGGCGAACTTCCGAGCGAGAAAGAGTAGGAGGCTGGTCCATCAGCAGAATACCGTCAAACCCTGCAAGAGTGAATGGAATATCCTCTCGTCGCTCTACCGCTTCACATACTGCAACGACGAGATTGTCCTCATGCACTCCGGAAAGTCCCGACTCCACCGAACCTACTGCGCTGCGGTAACCAAGCCAGCCAGGGCCATCCCAACGGCGGACATCTTCCTTGACCAGTGCACGGTTCAGTTTGGCCAAAGAATCGGTCTTGGTCCGACTCCATCGGTTGTCAGGAATTGGATGCAGTATAGGGAAGGCCAACTTGCTCGCCGCATCTACGCAGGCTCCGTGAACCAAAACCGCTGTGGCTCCTCCGGCGGGTAAAACCCGCGCAAGTCTGCAGTCCGCCGCAAGGCTCTTGCTGAGTGAAGATAGGCTGTGATGATGCGTTCTATCAACGGGGGATGATACACTGCCATCGTCAAGAAGTGACAGCATCTGCTGACGCGATGCGTCGCTGCTATGGATGCACAACAAGCGTCCGCTACCTTCTGAGGTAAGTCCGACACTAGGATCCAATGCCTGATTTTGGAAGTGCTCGATGAGCCATGCTGGTGGATATCCGCTGTGCACGTGCTCAATGGTGAGCGGTTGCGCAGGTCCAGTGTGCATGTTCGAATCTGTCATTTCCTCACCTACGAGCACCCTTATGCATTTGCGACGGTGTATAAGGGGTTGGATGTTTGTGCTGCGCCGAGTGGGTTCCTACGTTGACTCTCATTGGTTTTTTTTCCGCTTTTTTCGTCGCCAAGGCGCGCGGGCGCGACATGCGCGTGCGCGAGCGCAGGCGTGCGCGTGTGCAAGCGCGCGTGTGCAAGCGCGCGTGTGTGCTCGCGCTCTAGCGCGCGCCCGCGCACGAAAATACTGATTCGCAGTATCGCATTTACCCCGGCCACTATTCAATTATTATATAGAAATTAATTTATGATATCATTATCGGTTGATAAGCCGACAAGATAAGGTCTTGTCCTTATTTAGGGATATATTCATTAACACCTCTGCCAACGGAGCAAAGGCTCGGTGAGGCGGTCAATCATGGTCAGTAACCACAGAATGGCGCAATTGTTCAGATATCAGCCCCCGGAGGTGCTCATATGAGCAAACCCGGACAAGAATGTATGTTCAATGCTCAAACTGATGAGTGTCTCTAAGACTAATTGAAAAAAGGAGAGAAATAAATGCACAAATGTAAAGCGTGTGGCGAAGCCACTGAATGCGACGAGAGACGCGGAGAAATAGTCTGCGTGGGCTGCGGTATAGTAGCCGAAGACAACATGATCGATGAGTCTCATCCTGCCTATACTGCCGAAGGCGGTCAATGGGCTACTGAAGACAACCGAAGCGGTGCAGACCGTAACGCAGCCCTCGGCAGCGAAATGACTCTGCTAGACATTAGACTGAGTAGTGGTAAGACCATCGGACTGCGACACTTCATCCTAGACCGTCGACGACGATACCGTCACCGCCGAGCAAACGACATCAAGAAGGCCATCAAGGCGATGGGTCTGGGCAAAATGGTACGGAATGTCGCGCACGAGGTAGTGATGGGTTGCTTCACCCACAGCGAGAAGGAAAATCAAGACCAAGAACTACGTGGAAAACTGGCACCACTGCCAAGAAACGAACTCCGCTTCATCCGCAAGAAGAAAGTAATGCGTCCGAATTACGCTATCGAGGTTAGTGCAGTCGCTGTGGTGATGGCTATCAGCAAACTTGGCTTGATGGAACCCTTCCTGTGGCGCCAGTGGATACAGGAACATGAACTCGACGAAAACGAGGTGCTGCGAGCACAAAACTCAATTCTAGCTCGTATTGACCGACTAAGCCTTGAAGGCATGCTAAGAGTAAGGGTTCAGCGTGATCCAGAGGTGGTTCGTTCAATGCAGTTCGCCAGTGTCCTCAACCACATGACACAGTGGACCCGAGACAATCTCCGCCACCGTGCCAATGACATCATCAACGACGTATATGACCGCCTGAAGAAGATCGGTGAGCCAACTCTTGACGGGGCAATTCCTAACGCAATGCCTGACATGTTGATTGGCATGATGTTCCGTTTGGTCTTCATCGACCAAAAAGTGAGTCGAAGGCATGGTGCTGTCGCTGACGCCCTCGGTCGTTGTCCGGCTAGTATCAAGCAGCGTGTAGAGACGAATCTAAGCCTACTACAGAAGTTAGGTGTGGCGGCCTGAATCTGGCTCTGATGGCGGTTGCTGCGACTTCGAGGCGCGGACTACCACGGTCACAATGACAGCCACGGTGATGGCAAGAACAACACAAGCGGCTACGACTAGTCCGGTCATCGCACCTGCCATTACTGCAAATACACCACCATTATCCTCTCCAAGGGGTTGATCTTCGTACTCCCACTCATGAACCAATACCAATGAGAGGTCATCGCCATCCCATGCTTCCAGTAAGTCGAGTGTTACCTCGCCCTCACTCTCGTTTGGAAGGTAATTCAGCGCGTCAAGAGTGATAACTTGCCGAACAATATGGGTGTAATTATCCAGTCCATTACCACCTTCAGGGAAGTACGCAGTTTCCTCAACAACCATCAAACGATGAGTCCAAACCGCGTCACGATTCTCAGTAGAAAAATGCCACGATACTGTGCCACTACTATTGTCGCCATCCCAAGCCAACTCCGAGGATACTGCACCGGCTGAATAGAGGGGTTGGACAAGAAGTTCCTGATAATCTGCCTGCAGTGAATCGCCGCTCGCTACATTGCCTGCTTTGACTCGGCATCCATCGAAAACCATTGTTGGTGGAGCGCGCTCAACCCCAACCGATTCTTTCGATGCTGGGCCATACCGCGCTATCCAACGGTCATCGCCTTCCTGAGAGCCAAATGGGTCCTCAGTCTCTCCAATGTATCGGTGATGGACCAACATGGTCACGTCTTTACCTTCTACTGCATCGTCAAGCGCGTGTTCTGCGCCAACGCAGTTTTCACACCAAGTTGCAGTGTAAACTTCAACGATTCTGGGCATTTCCTCAAGCGTTGCCGATATAGTCGTATTTTGGGAATCTGCTGTGAGGCTAAGACTGAGGCCACCTACAAGGCCTTGTTTTTCTGATATGTCAACGGTAGATGCCGCCTGCACCGGCATACCCGTGGCAAGTATGGCCGTTAGCATCAATGCGGCCAATAGCAGGGCGTAACGCGTCGCTCTCATCGGTGGGGGTAGCGCAGCGAGTTGTTTGTCAATCCTACGGTTGCGGGACTCTACTCAAGCCGCATCAAAAGCGCCGTCGTCCCAACGCCGATTGACTGCCCGAGGTATCACTCCACCCGGATTCACATTGGGAATTCGATAGTGGGTCCACCACGGTGCATCACCCCTCGTCCCATGCCGTCGCTGATAGGGGCCGATGACCTCGTAAATCCATGCGCGCACGAGATTGTTCTCTGGAACGGCATGCCGTACCCAGCGTTCATCATCGCCGTCTTCTTCCTCCTCATCCAGCGCCCATCCAGTCGCACGGGCTAGCGATACGGCCAACTCACGCTCCTCATGTGAGCGGATGGTCATGGTAAAATTCTCAGCGCCGAAAAAGAGGATTCCCCCGACCCTCGGCATAATCATCACGCCACGTTCTGGAATACGAATCAGCATCTCATACAAGCGCGGGAATAGGAAGACCCAGCGCCCACCGCCATGATTGCCATTGGCAGCTGCGCGTAGTCGTTGCATCACTTGTTGCTGGGCATTAACACCTCTAGCGGCCGGTTCATCTTCGCCTCGTGGTATCTTGCTGCGACAACGGGAAATGAAACTGCTCAGCGGCGCGAGATTATGACGTGTAGCAAGATCATCGGATAGCGATAACACCGCACTGACAACCTGGTCACCCAACGGCAAGCGACGACCTGACCTGTTGGGGTGCAGGCAAAGCGGTTCGCCCAACTCATCGTCAGCGGCTTCACGACGAGATAAGCAGCCTCGAATCAGAAAATTGGAGGAGTGAGCGCCAACGCGCATAGTCAATCCGTACCACAGACCCGACGTGCCCTCAATCGCAATCACCGGTTTCCCCTCGGGGCAAATGTGGACGCGCTCATTGCTTCGAGCAACTCCGACGAGCATCGAAAGTGCGCGCGTCTGGGCCTCACTAGGCCTTAGTCCACCCTCGGGTGAATGCCACAACCACCGGAGTGCCATCAATTCCTGATAACTTGAGTGCGCTGGAGGAGAGATGTCCCATGACAACAGTACAGCCCACAACTCTGGCCATGGTGGCACGACCAACCAAACCCAGCGGTCCTCACGCAGCAACCGAATCTGTAGTCGCCCTCGGTGTACACGAAGCGAACGTGTCGACTTGAGCGCTGCATGACTTGTCCATATTCGCCCACCCTGTGATGCGTTCAACCACCGGTTAATCCATGGATGGTGCAGGCCGGCTAGATTGCCCAGTTGATGATTCAGAAAATTGGAATTGATGACGTGCTGTTCATGCATATCTTGGGAATAGTAGTAGTTCGGAGTTGAATGGCCCAATCGGCTGCAAATCCCTCTCGCCCATCCACCGAACCGGCCAGCAGCGCCGAGTGGATCGCCGCGACGACGGCCGCGGTGGCGCCCCCGTTGCAGATGGCGATATCTGCGGGCGTGCTCCTGTACAAGGTCGTGGCGATGAATGGCCTGCGCATCGACCTGGGTGACTGTCATCAACTCAAGGAGAGTATGCCAATCAAATTGGACCAACTCATCGAAATGAGCGATAGAATCTGTGAACGCCATCAGCAACGAGCGATATGGCACATCAATCAACAGGTGGCCGTCAATTGACCACGCTTCACCAGAACATGACAGCCAAGAGCCATCGGGCAGTGGAAATCCGCGCTGAAGAAGTTGCTTCGATTCCTGACTATCCCAACCAACCTGTTGTAGTCTATTCTTCAGCCAGCGCCAATGTGCAAGCATCTCAACTTCGTCAATTTCACGATGTAGCGGGCCGAGGGGTGCGTCGGGAACCTGCTCAACACGAACACGAAGCCATGCCGCATCCTCAGTAAGGCGATTCTGTGTCATTAGATGACGCCATCGTGTACGATTACCCCGGCTCCTGCTGTCGCCGTACTTCCCTTCGAAGTTTGCTCTCACCTCAGGGGATGGTGGATTCCCGCCAGCGGAGCCGAATAACGAGGGACGAAACATCGCGCAGACATTGCACCAGCCATCATCGACCTGCTCAACTTCGCCTTCACATATTTCGCAGCGCATGGGAATCACTCATCCCAAGATTCATCGTAATCCTCGTCATCCCAATACTCGTCATCGTATTCTTCCTCATCCTCTTGCTCAAGGGCAATACCCATTGGGTACTTGTCAATCAGTTCACGCCATCTTCGGGAGTCGTGACGTGGGGCACGATTCCACTCAGCGTGGAGCAGACGTAGGGTCGCTACCTTCTGCGCCATGATTACATCGCTGAGCAAACCGAGCACGAAGGAAGCAGCGTAGTCCCCAAGCGGAAGAGCAGAAGCGGAGAGGTCGTTGGCCTCGATGCAAACCGGCATACCGTTCTCGCCCTTATCGTAGGCAGCTCGGTGGCGAAAAGCGATGACTTTCAAGGCTCGGCGACCCATCAACGACTCACGAGTGTACACCTTGTAGCACATGCCACTATCACCCTGAATGAGGATGCCTTCACCATCATCGAGGGTTGATACACGCTCTGCGTGGCTGCTACAGACCTGTCGTAGCATGGAGAGACCACGCATCTGTCGTTCGTCTGGAACCAAACTGGTATCATCATCATTCCAGCACCAACGCAACGCAGCGAGCAGACGTGCTGGCTCGCTGCCAGGGGGTGACATAGAACAGGCGATGAGCATATTCCAGACACGTGGTAGGGGTGGAATTGGTGTTGGTTGGAAGCTACCATCCTTCACCGTAAGCAGGTACAAGCGGTCATCCTTAACCACAAGTGCTGGCTGAATCGGTGCGTTGTGAGTGCCCTTCCAATCCTTGAGGGCCGCTCGCCACAAATCGGTGAGTTCACCACCACGACGAGCAATTTCGACCCATAGTTCCTCACCAATATTACCAACCAGTAAAGCGGTTGAGAGGTCGGCTTTGGATGAAATTTGAGTACATACCCAATTCCAAAACGGATGCTGTGGCTGGTCCATTGTGGACATAGCGAAGGTCTCAACATCGAATTGTTCGATTGCTGCAGGGTTAAGGCCCCCCGGGAACGGAATTCCAGGCAGTGTGTTCTCTACCAACCATTCACTGTCGATGATGCCGTTCACAGGCCATGTGCAAGCCGACATCATACCCAACGCCTCGTTCCAATCCTCGTATGCACGCGGACGCGCCTCGGCGCCATTACTGAGCCAATCGGCAACGTCGGCAATAGGTAACGGACCGAGTAGACGAACATCCTGAATGAACAGGTCCTTGTCGCGACGACTCAACGTACCATTGGATGGAAAGTTGACACTGATGTTTGGTACACATGGGAGCGCGTTGGCACGCTTGCCCTGAGCACGCGGTTGCCAATCTTCGACAAACTGACGCCACTCGTCACGGTTGGATACACCCCAATTTACTGCCAATCTACGCTCAAAAAGAGCAGTGATAGCTGGTACACGGTCAACAATTTGCTCGGCTAGCATTTGCCAGCGAATATCATCGTGCATACCTTCTGATTCAGCGAGTAGTGCCTTGGCTTCAACACGGTCTGCCAACGACGGTTCGGTATCCGCTGAGATACCGAGAAGAGGTCGACGAAGCAGGGTGCAGAGGGAGCACCAACCACTGCTCAACGGCTTAGATTGGTCATTACAAGCGACACAGGATGCAGACATGGCGTCCTCATCACTATTGGCCCTATTTGAATACACGCAAAATCTCAGGCTTGGAGCGATTCAAAAGCCGCTATTGCGCGCCCGACATCGTCATCGGTGATGTGCAGATGAATAACCACGCGGAGGCTGTTCGGTGAGAGAGCGAATAGGTCCACACCATGAGCAGCCAGAGCCTCGACAACGTCATCTGCCGGATTTTCTGTGGTGACGTAAACCATGTTGGTCTGGACGCTATCAAGGTCAACTGAGAAACCCGACATCGTATCCACTGCCTCGGCTAATCGTCTCGCTCGGGCATGGTCCTCTGCCAATCGCTCGATATTGTTCTCAAGTGCATACAAGCCAGCGGCGGCCAATATCCCAGCCTGTCGCATGCCGCCGCCAAACATCTTCCGCCAACGGTGTGCCTCTGCAATGAATTCAGAAGAACCTACCAATATCGAACCTGCCGGTGCACCCAGTCCCTTGGACAGACAGATGGAGATGGAATCACAATCCTTCACCATCCTCGCAGCATCGGTCCCGGTGGCGATGACCGCATTGAATAGACGAGCGCCATCCATGTGAACTGCACAGCCATGCTCATGGGCTGCTGCACAGATTTCATCGATGACCTGCTGCGGATAGCAAGTGCCGCCACCCCGATTGGATGTGTTCTCAAGAGATACTAGGGAACAGTCTGGAAAGTGAGACATGCTGCCCTCAGCCTTACGAATTGCTGCCTCAACAGTCTCAGTGTCCAGCAATCCCATTTCGCCTTCAACCAAAGCGACTGAGCAGCCGGAAAGGTGAGCATAGCCTCCGCCTTCGTAGAGGTAGATGTGACTAGTTCCCTCCATGACGATTTCATCGCCTTGAGATGTATGTGTTCGAACAGCTACCGCATTGGACATTGTACCTGATGGAACAAACAATCCTGCCTCCTTACCAAGCATCGCTGCGATTTTTTCCTGTAGTGCGTTCACAGTCGGGTCGTCTCCCAAAACATCGTCGCCGACAACGGCGTTTGCAATCGCCTCACGCATGGCCGCAGTCGGCTGTGTAACCGTATCACTGCGCAAATCTACGCGGTCGGAAGGGTACTCGCGCATGGTCTGTCGAGTTAGGGTCGCACACTTAGCATTCATGTGCAGAAAATATGACTTGAAAGATGTGTATACAAAGTTGGTAGTGCTGATGATGGTGGAATCAACGACGCCCCTTGAGGTGAGAACAGCCGGTGCAGATACCTTGTCTCATATGGTAAGAGCAATTCGATAAGGAACAAAGCCGGCAGCGTTGCCGAGCGATTCTCGTGCATTGTGCGCACCTCTCCATGATGGCCGAATGGTGTAGCCCCGCATCAACCTTCACTTTCTGCAAACAAGATATAATCGGTGCTCATCTTCAAAGCAATATATGGTTACCTTTGTTGGCAAGAATGCCGCGGCGTGAACCTCAAAAATAGCATGACTGTGGAGCAGCATAGTAGACCAAGGGGCACTCAAATGGAATCCTTCCTATCTGACAACTGCCCCCCGATGGGTATCTACGAGACACTGTACGCGTTCAGGGACTCGTTTGGCAGTTTCATGGGCACCGAAGGCACGCACCCGTGGTCGCAGGGATTCCCTCTGACAACGCCGCTGGAGGAGTTCGGAGGCCCTCCACTTCCCTCGAGCGTCGACGTGACTTGGGAAGATCGCTTCTACCCCAAAGCATGGGGACATCCGGCATTGCGTGAGGCTATTGTTGACTACTACAACTCCCGATACGGTTCCAGCATCACACCCGAGAATGTCATGATTTTCGCGGGCGGACGGCCAGGCATCTACACCGTGATGGCATTCCTCAAAGAGCATGTGCAGGTGACAATCGGAAACATCGAATGGCCCGCTTATCTAGACATCATGGAGCAGACCAATACCCAATACCATATCGTCCCCTTCACCAAGGAGAACAACTTCCATCCGAATAACGCCGCCTACTACGACCGCGATAATCTCGACGCTGATACACGTATCATGCCGGTCATATCCAACCCCCAGAATCCATCGGGCCAGACCCGTTCAGGAGAGGAACTCAGGGAACTAATCCAGATGGCCGAGCAGCCCGGGAACGGAATACTGCTGGATGAAGCATACGAGATGTTTCATTCTCCTTCCGTTAGTGGAATCGAGTTCGTACAGGACCTAGACAACAGCAACGTATTCATTTCTGGCGCCTGCACCAAGGGCCTACAATCTCCGGGAATCCGTGTCGGTTGGATTATCGCAAGCAAGAACAACGTCGAGACGATGGCCAATTACTCTAGTTTCGGCATGGGTGGCGTGAGCCATCCGTCGCAACACTACGCAGTCAAGCTTCTCGAACCTAGCCGCGTCAAGCGAGCCCGCAAGGCTGTAGAGCAGCACTACAACTGGCAGCGGGAGCGATACGGGAAGGCATTCGAGGAAATGGGTCTAGGAATCTACACGGGCAACGGTGGATTCTACCACTGGCTTGAACTTCCTGAGGGAATGACCAGCGACGAACTCAACAAGCGACTATTCAAGCGCGGTGCCGCAATCCTATGCGCTTCTGAATGCGATATGGCCCGTCCACATTCAAAAGACCCCAACTATGTTACACCATATTCTCGATTCTTCCGCTTTTCTTTCGGACCATTATTGCCAAAGACGTTTGAATCCGATATTCAAATCTTCAGTGAGGTGCTTGAAGATTACAAACTCGATGTCGTGCGCGATAAATCGTCGAGTTGTTAAGCAGTGTATTGATGCTCATTCGACCCAAGGACAAGGTTGACCTTGGTGAATCCTTATTGCCAAAGATTGTCTCGAATAGTCATGCACATCAGTGGCAAAATTCTACTCCCCGCGGGAATCATCATGATGATACTTGGTGCTGCAATGATGTTTGGCGGCGTTACAAAAGGTGTAGATGATTTTGGTGAACTCGGGAATTTTGCTGTTGAGAACGAAACATCAGGAACCATACAGATTGCAGATGATGATGGGAACGGAGATCTAGGAGTCACTTTCTGGGTAAAGGGCGAATATCTGGATGAAGATGACAATGGGAGATGGGACCACTGCGAAGCGACCAACATCACCATACTATCACACCCTGAAATCAGTGATTGGGGGGGGGAATCTCGAGAACTAAATGGCTCATTCTACTACGAGGTCAATGATTGGTATGATGGGTGCGAGGCAGATGACGAAAACAAGAATTTTGACAGGGTGGGGGAAGGCCTAATCAAAGTGGGTAGGGCTTGTCTTGCTTGCTACGAGGGAACGGTGGAATTCGAGTCGAACACTACTGTTTGGGTCACTAATGATGACGAATTATTAGGCGCTTTAGTTGGCGGACTCGGCGCCATGATGGGTGGAACTGTTGGAGGCAGCATGTGCTGTGGATGCGGCGGATTGTTTGCAATGATTGGATTGATACTTGGATTGACTATGAAGAGCCCTGAGGAAAAGATGGCTCTGACACTACAACAGGCTGAACATCAACAGCCAAAGGATGAGTTCAGCAACTTTTCGTTATGAGTCACTCAGCAGATTCATAGATGCCGAATCCCTTCAATGGAGGCGTGTAAATGTGTATGTTAATCAAATTGCCATCGGTGTCATTGGATACTCGATGGATGTCCGGCTCATCGGCTGCACATACCTCACCGGGTTGGTAGAGGCGAACTCCCTTCGCATGGGCAAGTCCGTCATTATCGAGTTGGTAGACAGTCTCAGTTGAGACACCCTCGACGATGAGGAATACGCAGTCGCTTCCTTTGTGGTCATGGATAGGGGTGTCTTGGCCCGGCTTCCACGATACTGCAACCATCTCGTAATGCTCGGTTTTCTTGATGATATTACGTTGGTATCCATCTTCGGAATAAGAGACGTGTCGTCTCATTGCCTCAAGATTGACTGGCATTGCTGTCAATTTCTCGCCTATCTCGTCCAAACCAGGTCGGCGGTCGATGGAATCCAACCATGCAACGGTGTCAGCAATGCCCTTACAACAAGAAATTAGATCGTCGCGGTCAGATTCAGAAAGGGTGCGAACAGCGACCATGCGAACCCCTCGGCTGCACCATCCTTAGACTTCACGACTCAAGCCCGAGGAGATAATTCGGTGGAAATGATGCACTCCTGACTCTCTAGTCGGAGAGTAACGACCGCGTTGGTATGCGGAAGACTGAACACCCTTCTGGCAGGACTCGACGATGAATTGGTCCTCCGCTTCCACTTTGTCAAGGTCGCCGCCTGCGCCCTTTGCAAGTTGACCTGAATCTCCAACCAAGCCATGATACACAATGCGTGTGCGATTGACATCAACCGGGATTACAAGATTGATTGAAAGGCCCCATGGATAGAAATTCAACATCAATCCCGGATGCAGCCAGAAGTAGTAGGCTGCTACACGTTGACCTGCATCAGGATGGCCTTCTGGCAAGTCAAAGCAAACGTCTCCGTCTTTGGCCATACCAATCTGCAGCACTCCACCATCGAATAACTCGGTGCGATAACCATCGTAATCGAGAACATCATGCAGGTCACCGTGCACATATGGAATATGGAACCCCTCGAGATAATTGTCGACGTATAATGCCCAGTTAGCATCGATTTGATAGTCACGGTGTCGAGACGGATCATACTGGAATTCTTCTATTGCAAGCCAACCTACCCTTTGCTCAACCGCTGAAATAAATCCCTGAAAATCCTCAGCGTCTACCGTGTTGAACAACAGTCCTTTCCACTCGGCCAACGGAAAGGTGCGAAGATTATCAGCGGGGGTGGGGAAATCAGCAACATCATCGAACTCGGGCATATTCTTGAAGGTGCCATCCAGCCCAAACGTGCGGCCATGATAGGCACACTGCAACTGCTTGCATTCACTCGCTTCGGTGCAGACCAACATTCCTCGGTGAGTGCACACATTGGATAACGCTAGCAATTTCCCTTCGTGCATGGACAGCAACATCATCTCATTCAGCGGATTATCGATTGGAAGTACATTCGCGTTTGCGAGTTGATTTTTGTGAGCAGCGAAGTGCCAGTGTCCACCGAAGGTGGATAGTACCGACTGAAAAGTCTCAGAATCGGTGTAATACGATGAAGGCAGGGTGTGTGCAGCCGTAATGTCTGCATCGATGAGTTCCATGCGTCCACCTCAGACGTCGAAGTCGCCGCGGAGGAATTTGATGTATCGCTGCTCCTCATCGTCCTCGAATGGATGTGCCCCGATATTCTGCTGGTAGGCTATGCCCATCCATGTCCCATCGGGTGAGATAACTGTCTCAAAGAAGTCGTGTAGAGCGTGAACATCCCCGGTATCCTCCTCATACTGAGTGACGGTGTGCAATGCTTCTGGGGTGCCATCTTCATTCCATGCTGCAATCTCGTAATCAAAGGTGTCATTCTCATGCGGTTCTCGCAAAGCAGCGGAGTAAAGATGCCATTGATGACCAACTGTGTAGTTGCCATCAGCCCGCTCGAAATCAAGTCCGTAGAACGTCACCGTCGTGATGTTGTCCTCACTGATTGAAATGAAAGGATACATAGTGATGCCTTGCCATTGCGGGGTGATGTCCCAACTCTCCCAACTCTCGCCTCTATCATACGACATCGCAAGGCGAATCGCCCATACTCCGGTGCCGCCTTGAGGCGCGTCGGCCCAAACAACGCCAACGGTGCCGACGCCATTGGTCTCAACCAGCGGATAGCCCTCAGGTGGGTTGCCTTCACGAGGTCCGACATTAATCGGGGTACCCCAATTCTCTCCGGTATCCGATGAAATGCGTACCTGCACGTGGCCAGTCAAAGTATCGGCGTTCTCCTGCGCTACGAAGACGTAGGGGCCGCCTCGCTCGCTGGCAATTGTCGACCAGCCGCCAGGCATCGAGAAACATTGGCTCCAAGTCTGGCCTTGGTCGGTGCTGCGGTAATACCAGTAACGTGCAGCACCATTCTCACAGTCTTGCACCGATACTCCAGAATTACCGAGATAGTGGACAATACCCTGCCCTTGTGCCTGTATCCACGGTCTGTCGTCAGCAGCCATTGAGTATTGGCGATCACAGAATCCACTTTCGAAGGTGTTGCCGCCGTTGGTGAATTGATGAATCCAGTTGTCCTCAAGGTAGGTGTCGAGATAGTAAATGCGGTCCATCTCATCGATTGCAATATCTCCTTCATCTCCAAGACAAGCACTACCGCTCGCTCCATTGGTCACCTGCCCCTCAACTACAGTGCCCGGAGTTTCCTCAAAGTTGTCTCCCCAGCCCCATGTGCTACCATTGTCGTTGGAAACCCAGAACCACGAGGCGAAGTAGTCCCACGAGGTGGAATAACCGTCGAGGCAAGCACCGTCGGGATAGATGTGCGCCTGCCCGTCTAAGGGGTTGGCAAGGCCACCATCGGGAGAAGACCAACGCAAATCCTTGTGGGCAGTGATGAACATGTTACCTTGGCTGTCAATGGCTAGTGATGGCTCGTATCCGATGCCGTATTCAGGCATATCCTGTCCATTGTTCGGGTCGACACAATTGGGGTGACGTGGCATGTATATTGACTCATGCCACTCAACATCCACCTGCTGGTAGCCAGAGATGTTGAAGTCGTTGATATGCTCAATTACTGGGGTGCCGAAGATTGCAGAAATCACGCTAAACACGATGACGATGGCACCTGTTGCTGCCATTGCGATGTCGAGTTGGCGCTTCTCACGGCGATCTTTGTCGAGGTGGATGTCATCAAGAATGGCCGCTACAACAATTTCGTCATCTTCAAGGACGGTTGCTTCGAGTATTTCGTCGTCGTCGAGCAGTTCCGCTTCAAAGACGTCAATATCATCCATCGAATCTCATCTCACAGCGCGGCTCTACGAGCCGCGGCGTGCACACGACTCACACACATGTGCTCAGGCGTGAGCAAAGAATCCACCGGTTCAGCGTACTAGGCCCAGTGAACCGGTCAAAGAGTCAATTGAGCGGCGTGGGCCAGGACCGATTCCTACGACAGTGACAGTACCTGCTGGAATCTCGGTGTGACCGGCGTCTTTGACCATGTAGCATACCAAACCAGCCGCCTGTGCTTCACCGAATAGCCGCTTGAGGGCATCGAGTGAGGAAGCCTCGCAGACTATCTTGCGTGCCCCATTATCCCTCCATGCGTTCAGCGTGGCAGGAACATCGCGATTTGCCTTGAGTACACACTCAGCAGCGGCGTGGCTACACTGCGCAGCCAACTTGCCACGCGACAGTGCCAAATCCTTGCGAGTTACCAGAACCATGGTCAGTTCATCCTGCTTCTTTGCAGCCATTCAGTCACCTCCTTCATCAATCGTGTCGAATCTACGGATTCCTGCCATCGGGTCGGCGCCAGACTTGCTCTCGCTCAATGTGGCGTCGGACCCACCTGAAATGAACGCTTCGCGACGCAGAACGTCCTCAGGAAGATCGTCAACCCAGCCTCCTGCATCGTGTCTGCAGTGTAACCACAGCAACCGGTGCAGCGAAGGAGCGAGCCAAATCGCGAACAGAACATTGCCAACTGCGTGCATCAGGTCAAAGGGTAAACCGAGCATGAAGTAGGAGATATATGATTCAATTTGCTGAGTTATTGCAAGCATAGTGATGGAAACTAGCCAGTCATATAGGAAACCCCAGATGAAGCCTAAAATCGCCAGAGGCAGCACTCGAACTGTCATGCCATCACGACTCACCAGCCATGGTCGAAGCACCCAGCCAGAGATGCCAACCAAAGCCCATGCCACAGCCTGATAGAACGTCCACGGCCCGTGTCCAAGAGCCATGTTTGAGAGTAGGGCGACTAGCACTGCCACTGCTGTTGCTCGTCGTGGTCCCAAATGGATTCCAATCAGCAGAATCAGAATGGTGACTGGTTGCACATTGGGTAATGCTGCGAATAGCACTCGTGCTGCGCTTGCAACCGCTGCGAGCAGCGCGAGCAGCGCCGCCTCACGACCTAATTTCATGCTGCGGTCGGCACTCAGCAGCATGCTACCGAAAATCAGACCGAGCAGCATGGTCAACCAAATTGCAATTCCACCCGGACTTGCAGACCATTCAACAATCGAATCGATGTCAATCATACCGTCACCTCCGACATCACTCCATCCTCAATCAACCATCGACGACCCCCGGACATCGAAGCCCACAGTGCAAGGTCCGGACTGTGACTGGTCAAAATCAGCGTACAACCGTCAGCGCGAGCCTCGCCGAGCAGGCGTAGCAATTCTGCCAACATGGAATCATCAAGTGCGTGATCAATCTCATCGAGTAGCATGATTCTTGGCTCTGAAATCAATAGAGGTAGCAGCGAGAGCCGACGCCGTTCCCCACACGAAAGGTCGTGAACAGGAGTGACATCAGAAAGGTGAGAAAGGCCTAGGTTCAAACGAAGTCCCGACTGACGTATCTGCAATCGCTTCGCCTCGTCGGATAATCGAGCTCCTTCGACTAGGACTGAGGCCTGTCGCAGGAGTGGATGTTGCAGAGTCAACTCTTGGCCAACAGTCATGCCGAGTAGGCGTCGGTCAGGTGAAGTCGGCAACCACGGGATGCCCTCTGCAGCAGCCCATTCACGCAATAAAGTGGTCTTGCCAGTACCGTTCTCACCGGTAACCACCACAAGGTCTCCAGCAAGTACAGGCTCCACTTGATTGGAGAATAAGTGAATAATCGGAGGGGTCCATTCCTGCTCAGTACGCTTTGAGGGTGCCTCACATATCGGCAACTCAGTCGGTGCTTCTCCACTAACCATCTCGATGACCTCGTCGGCTATCGGCGACCAGCGAGCATGGCGGTGGGCTACTACGATGACAAGTCCACCGCGGGCTCGGTGCTTGACCACCGCCTTGCCCAATTGGATGAATCCAACTTCGTCGAGATGGACATCGGCTTCATCGAGCAGCCAGAGCGGCTGAATTGGGTCAAGATGTGCAGCGAGCAACAATCGCTGCTGTTCCCCATCTGAGAGTTCCTCCGGCTTCTCATCAAGCATTTCCAAGAGATTCCAGGCCTCTAACTCCTCAAGCATCGACTCCTGGCTCCAGTCACCGGCCAAGCGGCGAGAGATACTGAATTCTCGACGGACCGACTCAGCAATCCCATGGCGGTCTGGGTCTTGCGGAATCCAACAGGCAATCGAGTCAGAGAACGGACCTGATGAGATGTCCACCTCTCCAAGCACCGGATGCCCGGATAGATGCGCCTTGCCGTGGACAGTCACCGGATGCTGCCACGGTGAGACTCCGGCCAATACTCTCAGCAGGCTCGATTTGCCGCAACCGGATGGTCCTTTGAGCATAATCACCGAGCCACCGCGCAACAATCGCTTGTGCCGACCAATGGAGCGCCCATCCGGCAATCGCATCTCAATATCAAGGCCCAATTGCACCATATCCGAGAACGGACCTATGTGCGGACTTTGCTCCCCCTTGTCCTCTCCTAGCACACTTTGTAGAGTTGCTCTGAAAACCCCACCAGTCGGTTTACGAGGCGAGAGCAAACCACGTGATTGGACAGCATCACCGAGGTCATGGGCATGGTCGAGTGAATCGGCAAACCACCCCGGCCAGAGCGACGAACGTAACCGCAGTTTCTGCATAGTGGAGCCTTCATCGTTGAATCCACGCTCGGAGAGTGTGGCAAGTCGCCATCGCGCTGACCTCTCGAGTCTTGGAACCAATCTCAATGCGATGGCGAGAGAAACGCCAAGTCGTGGTAAAACCCATTCAAAAGATGAGACTACATCTGAAGGCGGAACCGACCATTGCAAAATCTGCATTCCGAGCAAAGCAAGCAATAAGCGAGAGATTAGCATGGCGATTGCTAAGGGCTCTGTTGCAACCCCGAAACCGTACAGAAATACACCGTAGACCATTGTCAATGGAATCCACAATTTGACCCATCTCGCAAGAGTACTCGGGCCAACCATTGTCAGTGACCACAAAGCGAGGAAAGCCGCCCAGCCGCCCATGTATCTCGGATCATCTACCACTAGAGGAATTACTACTGCAACGATGAGAAATGGTAGACGGAAGTGCCGCGGAGGACCGAGCCGAGCGCTCGCCTCACCCTGCCATCCCCATACCGACATCGTGACTCCCGCAGATATCGCCCTCTACAAGGGCGATATGCGTTCGCCTTAATTCAAGGCGGAAAATGCTGATTGGTTCAGTAACCACCGTCGTCGAAGTGCCAGTCGATTTCATCGCCAGCAATCACTGTCTTATCCGAGATGCCGATCGACCCATATTCTCCGTTCAAATCGTAGGTCCACCACCGGTTGTCATCGCCTCCATCAGCAGGACCTATTGACTTGACAAAAAGTCCGAGAAGCTGATTTTCCAGCACGTGGTCAAGGTCGGCTGTATCGAGTGATTGCACGGTTGCATCACCCACTGTCATCCCAGACTCCACGTCCAAAGAAACCACAATGATACAATGTTCAGAATCAGCAGGCAATGTGTATTGCGCAACCGAATTACCACGCAAGTGAGTAAGTCCACATTCCCCATCCCCCCCCGGTGAGAGGTCATGCGGGAAATGGAAGGCAACAGATACCATTTCGGGAGCGTTGGATTTCCAATCAACATACGATGAGGCAGTCTGTCTATCACTCGACGCCGCCTCGGGTGAAGTCTCAAGCATTCCAGTGAGGAAAGGCGTGATCATCAATACTGCAACTAGCATTGCAATGGCGGCGAATATCAGTATCTGGCGGCGTAAATCCTTGTCTGGAGTCAAAAACGAGAGCCCGACAATCAGTGCGACACCAAAGAATGGGATCGACAGGAATACCGGTATGGTTTCACCGGTTGAGACGGTAGGCTCGGACTGATTGCCGTCTTCTGGTTCGGGTTCCTCATCAGGCGAGCCGAGTAGAGTAGCGACGCGAGCTGCCACCACCGAATAGTCCTCATCGCGGTAGCGAACCTCCAACCAAGAAGCATCATTTGCGCCAGCCAGCATCAAGCCATCACCAGCGCACGCCGCCGTCAGGTAGCCAACACGGTCCGGTTGCCATTCAATCGCCCCATCATCAACGTGATACAATAGCCAAGAGCCATTCTGTGTATTCTGCGGAATACAGAACATCCCATGAGAGTCATGATTGGCAATGCTCACTTCTCCTGCCACCGAGGTTGCATTGACCACCCATGCAGGCTGCAGTGTATCGTTTGTGATTATCCAGAATGTCACCCCTTCCCCAGTAGATGTGATGGGAAACATACCAGCATAGTCGAGATTGGTGCCGGCTCCCGCAGGTAATTCGGTCTGGTCCAACAACGTGACATTACCATCATCATCGATGTGCAAGTGGAGCAGAATCCCTCCAGTATCACCCTTCAAATGGACGGTGCCATTTGCCATCCAGAAGCCAGAAGGTGTGCTTTGAATGCTATATTCACCGCTGAGATTAGCTAACGCAACAAGGTCGGTGTTCGAAAGCAGATTACCGTCGTCATCAGTGATGAGCAAGTGACCGGATTCAGTACCCTGAAGGAAGCGAAATAGGGTGTTGGGGGAGGTGAAAGAGACTCCAACACCACTGCGATAGGCTGTGTCATTTCCATAGTCAGATGAACCGATTAACGTGCCATTGAGAGCACAAATCACCTCGATACTATTCTCTCCAGCAACCGCAAGATGCCCGAACACGTCTCTGGCAGCACCGGTTATTCCCCAAGAGGTGACTTCGGTCTGATGTGACCATATTTCTTCTCCGTTTGCAAGGTCAATTGCGGTGAATTGTCCGCTGGTCCAGCCAGTTACCACCATCAGTCGGTCTGCTCCGCAAGGAGCCGTGCTGGAGCTTTGTGAATCAGAGAGCCACATCATCGGAGCGACTTCAAAACCTGTCGAACTTGTAGAGTGATTGTAGCGCCAGACCACTTCACCAGTGTCTGCGCGGAAGGCCCACAATCCAGCCGATTCATTGCCATCACTTCCCGGCACAGAGCCGCCGACCTTGACCACTACAATGCCCTGAGGAGTAATCAACGGGGCCGTGGAAATGTAGCCAGCATCGAGGCTCACGTTCCACTGCACTGGCGGTATTACCCACGGCTCACCACCGTGACGAGCGGAGGTTGCATCGACCTCAGCACTCGGCACGAAAGCAAGCAATGATAGAACAACAAATGCAGCCAATAGCTTCGCACGAGCACACATGCGGTCACCTCCGGTGACCGTTGTCTGAAATCAGCGGCAATCAATCGTTGCGGCGAACAAGCGTGGCCGCACCGAACATTGCGAGGGTACCCAGTGCTAAGCCGAAGCCAGGTGTATCTTGCGTATGTGGCTCGGGTTCTGGCTCTGGCTCGGGTTCTGGTTCCGGTGCAGGACCCACTTGGATGGTGCCAGTCATGCCCATGATTGCGTGCGGCTCACAGACGTAGGGATAGGTGCCGTTGTCGTTGAAGACGAAGGTATACCAAACGTCTGAATCCGGTGTCTCCACTCCAAATCCACCGTCCATGCCTTGGGTTTCACCCTCGGCTGCGACCTGTCGAATATTGTGACCCAACGAAGTGCTGGTCCAAGTCCAACACACAGATTCGTCGGCATCTACCTCAAGAGACGGCGGCTCGAAAGAAACACCATCCCCACCGATAGTGACAGTGTGATCAGCGGCATTACAGGTATCCACTGGAATTTGCAGGGCTTGCATTTGTGCAAGTTGCTCTGGGAATGCTTGCTCGGTCCATACCCCATCGAAGGTCGGCGTCCAAGCGAACTTGGAGCCATTCTCAAGCACGATATCAGAGATTCCTATCCAAGATTGTTCCCAGATGCTGGTGGATTCATTCCAGACGAAAAGACCCCACCACCAATAGTCGAACTCGCCCCACTGCGCATCTGAAAGCGAACCATCGATGGAACCGACGAAGATGCCGAATTCGCCCTCACTCGCGTTGTAGGAGATGTTGTTTGCGTCGAGGACGGCAACGGTTGCATTCCAGCCGGTCTCGTTGCCGGTGAGAGTGACGTTCATCTCGTGGCTGTTACCATCAGCAAGATTGACCAATGCTGTCACGATAATCACTGGGCAGCCTGCAGAATTGACTAGCGAATCCACTGGAGTGTCAGGGCAGATATCTTCAGCGTTATTGACACCATCATTGTCAGTGTCCAATTGCGATGGCGAACATCCGTTTGAGTTCGCCACTTCAGACGACGGAGTTCCCGGGCAGTCATCAACGGAATTAGGAACACCATCTGCGTCATCATCTGGAGCATCGGAAGCGACAACTGTCACATCGCCACTCGCAACCGGTGTCCCTGACAATTCCCCATCAAAAGGCGTGGCAGTGCAAGAGACTACATCGTCTGCAATGAATGGGCCAGATAGTTGATTTGTGCCAGAAACAACTCCATTCACCTGCCACGTGTATTGGTAACCTTCTGGGTCACCATCCGCATCAATCCAACCACTCGCAGTGCAAGTGGCCACAGACTCGTTATTGAGCGGGGAGGGGATAATCGCAACTGAGGTAATGCTAGGTATACTATTGGAAATTGTCAGGGTGTTAGAAGTGACGGCTGCGCCATCTACACTCCCATCATTCGGTGTGACATCAACTTCGACTTGGTCACCCTTGTCAAATGATACCGCGCCGTCGAGAGTGTTGCCTGTATGACTAATTGAGACGCCATTTATTGACCAAGCATAACTGAGCGTGACCTGATCTCCATCAGCGTCAGATATCGTTGCTGAAACCGATAGGACATCATCGGTTAACGCCGGGTCTGGAGTAAGGGCAACGCCAGAGACCTCTGGTGGACTATTTGCTGCCGCTGCGGTGATTGTGGCCGTCATCGAAGTATGGATATTGCATTGGTAATCGTAGGTTCCCGCAGTGGTGAAGGCGAATGAGAATGACGACCCGGACCCAATAGTGCCAGAATCAAAGGACGCGGGGCCGCTAGTGCTGGTTGCTGTGTGAGATGCTCCGTCATTGTTCGTCCATTCCACAGTGTCTCCAACATCAATAGTCAGACTGGAGGGTGAAAATGCGAAATTCTGAATGTTCACCGAATGGTCTGCTCTGGCTTGTGAAGCCTCGGCCTCAGGAGCGGTCAGAGTCATCATTGAGAGGCCGAGCAGGCCTACAATCAGCAAGGTTACTACATTGGTCCGAAGGGTATTTTCCATACAATCACCTACTAGTGAAAATGTGTTCCAATGACAAGCACATAACGGTTTGTCAAACAAATGTATACTGAATAACTCAACCCTGAGTGATTCTCTGCAGCGCATCCTTCAGTGCAGCAGATACTGCACCTCCATCAGCACCACCACCGAGTTTGCCCATCACGACTCCCATCAGTGGACCCATGGCAGCCATGCCTCGCTCAGCAACGAAGTCTTCGCGTTCTGCCAACACCTCGGCAACCGCAGCCTCGACTGCGCCTGTGTCGGCGGGCTTGAAGCCGCGGGAATCTGCTTCTGATGTAATCCAAGAGATTAGCGCGCTGCCATCAGAAATACCGGATGCTGCAGCTGCTTCGACCAGTTCTTCGACGCCTTCTCGGGTCAAATCGCCCGCTTCGCGGGCGTGAATCGCAGCAGCGAGCACAACTCGTGACGATTCTGTCGATTCAAGCATGGCAGTAGCCCATGCTTTGGCGGGTAAGGCAGGGATGCCGGTAGCAAGGGTCCCATCACACCCTGCAAGCAGGTCCTCATCGAGTTCGCTTTTGACCAACGCCTCGATTTGATTATTCGACAATCCTGTCGGTGAAAGACGTTGAATTCTCTCGTCACGAGTCGGTGGCAGGTCGTTGCTAATCGCTGTCCATCGCTGGTCAGAAATCGGCAAGGTTGGAACATCTGTCTCAGGATACATCCGCGCCCCTCCGGGAAGGGGACGCATGGGAGTTGTCGTTCCATCTTCTGGTGAGCCCTTTTGAACTACCACATTGCGAACTTCTTGCGGGATTCTATGCCATGCAAGTCGAGCGCGGGCAAGTACCGACTCAAGGGCAAGTTTTGCCTGCCATCTCGGGGCTAAACACAGCACGAAAGCGTCGGAATAGGCGAGCAGCATCGCTTCCTTCACCGCAGTCACTTCGGAATCAGTAATGCCGTATGCCGGCAATTCATCGGAGTGGAAAATGCCGGCAACACCCGCAAGTTTCGCCGCTCCAGCCAACTCCCTTCCAAGCCGGGGCAGTTGTGAGTCATGCTCATCCAGAGTCTTGGTACCAAGTTTTCCACCGAGTCCAACAAGTGGTAAGCCAAGCGCCACCGCTCCACTGTCAAGTGACTTCTTCACCATTGCAGATTCGCATTTAACGAACGACTCAGTTACATCGATTATCTCCAAAGGCAGTTTTTCCTCGACGGCTTCTGCAACTTCAGCCTCGACTGCTGCATCGGTATCATCACGGTGGTTGGGTAATGGTGGTAGTGCCATGCCTTCACGCAATTCGTTAGCGAGTCGATAGAAGTGTAATTGCCGCGCCATCTCCAGTCTGATGATGCGTGGAATCCACTCAAGGTCCTGGCAACCCTTGATTTCTACTCTGTCGCCTGCTCCGATGCTGACATTGAGGTCCTGCCGAATTGTTCCAAGACCCCTCCGGACTCGACGTGTATCTCGTAGTAGGGTGCCGAGGGCAAGTGCGGTTTCCTTGGCGTGTTCTGGAGTCTTGACTTCGGGGGCAGTAGCAACTTCCACAAGGGGTACTCCAAGCCTGTCAAGGGTGTAGATCACCTGTTCTCCATCACTGGTGGAAATCGTATCGAGGCGGCGGGCTGAGTCTTCCTCCAAGCAGATGACATCGATACCGACATCGCCACCTTCCGTCGAGACGTTGCCGTCGGTAGCGACCAGAGTCGTGCGCTGGAATCCACTGGTGTTTGAGCCATCAACGACGGTCTTGCGCATCGCTTGCAGAGTGCTGACCGGTTTTGCTGCCATCATCGCCGCCATGGTGAGAACCACATCGACTGCGTCGGCATCGTGGGAGAGCGGCGGTGCCTCGTCCATCTCGATAAGGCCGGCATTTGGAGATTGAACATAGGTGAAGAAGCGGTTGCGACGCTGCTCGAAGCGAGCAGCGACGTCGATACGGCCGCCTTCTCCACGAGCAGCGCGGAGTCGCCGATTGGCTCGCGGCCAATCGACGGGAATCTCATCAATACCGAAATCGTACAGTGTACTTTGCTCACGGGAATGCAGTTTTCCGGTAGCGAGTTGCTGGTGAACCTCAAGCCCACACATGAAGCCCACCGCCTCGGGCGAGATAGCATCAGCATCGGCGACATCGCCGATAGGTTCCTCCCTCATCGTCCTACGGACGATTCTCTCACACATAGGATGAACGGCCGTCAATCATGCCAAGCGCCAAACGTCTGGAGTTGGACTATACAGCGTACCACGCTGTTGCAGTGCTCTGAGCACACGGTCAACAGTATCCTCGTCAAAACCGGCATCGTCGGCTGTATTGTAAATGTCAATGGTATGACACTCTCCTCTCTCGCGACACAGGTTTCGCACGATACCGCTGACTACTCTGTCAGCGCTACGTTTACGGGTAGTTTCACCGGTCTGAATTGTCAATTCATCGTACTCGTCACCCATCAATTCGTATCGCCAATGTTTGTACAACGCAATAGCGATTTTAGCATCTTCAACTCCAGCCTCCTCACGCAATCCCATTCTGGCATTTGCCTCCGCCAAACGGATGAGTGCCTCCAGTGCACGAGCAGTGACTGGGACGGAACCATCATCCTCTCGGAACTTGTTTCTGGTTTCTGTATAATACTCGATGAGTTTCTCCATAGCATCATCATTTAGTTCAGGGAAAACATTCCTCTTTGCATAGGCTACATATTTGCGGAACAAGTGTATTGGTAGCACATCGTTGCCATCAGCATCAACTTCTATCTGTCTATTGTCTGACATGGCAACAGGGTCCACTTCTCTACCTGAGTCAATGAGTTGTTCTGGCACACCTCTGCGGCGGCTCTCGATGATGTGACGAGCGATACGCTTGTCCTGTTCAAGTCGAATGTCATCACGAATCAACCAAATGATGTCAAAGCGCGAAACCAGAGCCGGTGGCAGATTAATTTCGTCAAAATTAGGACCATCATCTCGGAATCGCCCGCTGCGAGGATTCGATGCAGCAAGTATCGCGCAGCGAGTTCGCATGGTGGCGTTGATTCCACCCTTGCTGATGTTGATGACTTGTTGTTCCATCGCCTCGTGCATAGCACCACGATCATCAGTACCCATCTTGTCAAACTCATCAACTGCACACAGACCCATGTCTGCTAGTACCAATGCGCCCGCTTCCAAACTGAAGCGGCCGTCGTTGAATGCATCGCGCACGGCGGCGGCGGTCAGACCGGCAGCAGTAGCACCACCACCGGTAGTGAATCGGCCTCGTGGAGAAATCTTGCCCATAAAGGTCAGCAGTTGTGATTTAGCCACACCGGGGTCACCAAGAAGCAGGATGTGAATATCGCCACGAGTGCGTGTGTTGTCAGACTGCATTCGTGGCACTCCGCCAAACAATTGCAATACTAGACTTTTTTTGATGAGCGCAAGTCGTTCAGTTCCAAATATACTCGGAGCAATCGAACGGGTGAACATCTCAAACAAGTCGCTTCGTTCAGATAACTCCTGAATGGTAACAAGGTCCTCCTCGCTTATGTCAATCTCCTCAAGAGGTGTGTTCTGCTGTTCACTTGACATCACCGAGAGATATGTATCAAACATCGGCGTTTTATGGCCTCCGCGCTTCTCGCTTCGAATGAATGGAACTACATTGGCTGTAATGCGAGAGCCCGGAGCATGGATTCCAGCTAAGTCCGCTTCTGCTAGAACCTGCATTCGTGCAGGCTGTGAACCACTGGGAGCATTTTCTGGCAGTTCCTGAATCTCCATCCATTGGTTGTCGATTAGAGTTGAGTTCTCAGTCAGTAAATCGAATCGAGTCTGTCCTCCAGACCTTCTCCTACCGCAGCCGCCATCTTCCTCTGAGCACTCCAATGGTTCAACCAATTCCAATTCATTGACCTGTTCAAATTCAAGGATATGTCCGCAGGTAGAACAAACGAAGGTCCCAGAATAGACACGGGGTTTGAGAGCGCTGACCTTGGTCACAATCGCTTCAACAGCGATGAGGCGCTCAATGTCGTTTGAACCAACATCGCGCAAATCCCTGTTGGCATCTGGTGGGAGTTCAATGATTCGTAGCATAGGATCGATGTCGTGACCAGCTTCACGGCATAGTGCCTGCAAAGCATCGCTACCATGGCGCAAAATTTGTCTCGGATGCCCGAGAAGTGCTTCAGCGAACTGCGGGTCCCATGCCTGAATAACATCGAACTTCAATTCTAGGCTGCGCTGGTCGGGCCATACCGCAGCAAGCGAGGTCATCTCATTAGCACAGGTTTCCTCAAGCAAGGTTCGCCAACGAGCAGCCGAATCATGGACCTGAAGCATACTGAATCCTCCACACAGGGCGAGTGAACCGGGACACGACACTCCATAAACAACACGCATACGCACGCAAAGACCCCATTATTTCCACTGGAAAATGACGTGCTTCGCGGCATTCGTTTAGCAAAAGGACCCGGTTCCGGTGGAGGTGATTTCAATTGAATTTGAACTATTGAGAGGGGTGGCCCCTACAAGCGCCGAGATAGGGCATCGCACGTGCGAATCCCTTTGGGGGGAGTCTGTTCACGTCGATGTATGGAACACCTCCGTTCAGGCGACGACGTTTTCATTCGGCTTGACCCGGATGAGGAAATTCATGCCTCCATTCAATCCGTGTGTACTAATCTAGGAATCACTGGAGCAGCAGTAACTAGCGGCATCGGCCGGGCTAGGGATGTTGACATCGGCTACCTTGACGATGGAGGCACTTACCAACGAGTGATGATTAGAGAATCAGTGGAATTATTGTCGTTACAAGGTAATGTCGCAATGCTCGAAGGTGAGCCATTCACGCATTTGCACACAGTTGTTTCTGACGATGACCATGTTGTCCACGGCGGACATCTGTTCAGCGCTATCATTCATGTTACTTGCGAGATTCATCTGCGTGTTCTTGCTGAGGGCACATCGATGCCAATGACTCGCTGCAGACTCGCTGACAGCCAGTTCATCCCATTGCTCTTAGAGCAGGTGGAATAAGTGTGAAAGTCATCTTTGCGCACGGGTTTGAGGGAGGCCCTGATGGATCTAAGCCGACTTACATGCGCGAAGAGTTAGGATGGGATGTCATCGCTCCAGTACTGTCAACCAAAGGTTGGACCATCGAGAATGAGACCGATGTTTTGCTTGAGGTCATTGATGAAAACCCGGATACTGACATTATCTCCGGCTCATCAATGGGAGGGCTCGCTGCACTGAACGCATCAGCGCAGCGGCCCGATTCCAACTTCAAACTGCTATTACTTGCACCCGCCTTTGGCCTTGTTGACGGGCTGCGTCGTGACTACAGTAAATTGCAATTGGCTGGTTGGAAACTCAAAGGTTCGGTTCCTTACCAGCATCGGGGATTGGGCCAAACCATCAAACTCGGATATGATTTCTTTACAGCAGCCGACAAGATGTCGTGGC
Source organism: uncultured Candidatus Poseidoniales archaeon (assembly GCA_964647665.1). Taxonomy (GTDB): domain Archaea; phylum Thermoplasmatota; class Poseidoniia; order Poseidoniales; family Thalassarchaeaceae; genus CAUZSM01. Next base: position 43,080 of record CAZYIX010000001.1, on the reverse strand, counting down.
CCGTGCCTGCTCATCAATGCGTAATCATCCACGGAACTGGAGATACCATCGTGCCGATTGAGAGGTCAAGGAAAATGGCTGAACAGTATCCAGCCAAAATAAATCTCATTGAGGTTGAAGATGAGCACAGGCTGCTTGAATCACTCGAACGAATACCAGAGGCGGCACAACTTCTGATGAACCCCTGAGGATACAGCATGCGTCATGAAATGCGTTAGGCTGAATTGATTACTGGGTTCAACTAACCGAAAAGTGGTGCTCATTTCACCAATTGAAAAGTGAATTTCCCAATTGGAAAATTACACGACATTAACGGCTAAACAGAGACAAGACCGCCGGATTCTGTCCAGGTAGCGATAACGACAACATTGCCTTCTGCATCGTAGCCATAAATCTCCAATGTTCCCGTTGTTATATCCCCGGTGCTCTCAGAAAGTGTAATCTCACCAGTTGCAGCGGCTGTCCATCCATCAGCGATACTTGGAATGAGGTCGTTTACGTGCTCTCCATCCAATGTTCCAGTGCGGAATGCGCCGATTGCAGCTGCGCCTAAAATGAGTGCGGCGTCGGCGGCGTGTGATGCATACAGCGGGATGGCGCCGCCGTAATTCATTGTGTAAACGTAAGCAGCAAGACCATCCAATTCAGCGGTGTCATGGTCAATGCCGTGGCGAACTCCTACAACGTTGTTCAACGACGCAGCATCGGCTAGTAATCCTGCGACCTCCCAACTGCCTAGAGCAGAGGTAGCAAACACCGGTAAGGTAGAGTTACTGGCCACCAGTGCATCGAGAATCGCCGCGCTATCAATTGGGTGTCCAGCGATGAAAACAGCATCGCAGGAACTCAAATCGGGTATGTCATCTGAAAGGTCAGCGTCGTCCACCGAATACGATGTCGTCGAACAAATGTTGCTTGCACCCATCACATCGGAGAATCCACTAGACAAAAACGAGCCGTCAGTATCATCGACGTGAATAACAGCCACGCTGGAATATCCCTGACCGGTTACGTAAGCGGCCAAAGCAGCACCATGATCGCTGCCGGTCTCAGTGACTCGCCACAGATATCCATCGTCATCGGCGTTAGCAATCTCGTCATCCAACGCACCGAATGTCATCAATGGCGTTGTGCCATTCTTTGCCACCGGCATTGCACCCCATGTTTCCAAACTAGTCAACGGACCCACAATACCGAGTGCTCCAGCATCTATCAGAGTCTGGGTCGCGCTTGCAGCACCTTCAGCGGTACCACCGGTATCCTCGATAATAATGCCAAAACAATAGTCGCGATAGAGCAAATTCAGATTGGCTGTGGACAATGTTGCACCATTTTGGATACCCTCCGCAAATGCTGCGTACGGACCTGTCTGTGGGCTAAGTAAACCAACCATAATCTCGGTTGCACCACCACGACAATTTGCTTGTAGCCCAGCGGACGGACTCCAAGTTCCAATCACCTCATAGTAGGCCTCGCCGACTGGCTCCTGATGGAATGTGAACATCTCATATTGCTGGCCTCTACTATCTCCATTTGAATCGAAGTCGATGATGCCAGTGGCACCCGCATACTGACTTCCAACGCCTGCGATGGCGGTGTTTACTGCGGTACCATCGGTCGAATTAGCCTCAAGAACAGCTCGCAGTAGAATGGATGCAGAATCATAGGCTCCAGCAGATAATTCTCCCGGGGCCACACCATATTCGGTGGAATATGACAACTCAAAGGCAGTTCCTGCAGGTGTAGTCACGCTTTCATCAATGAACATCCCACCAAGTGATTCTGCAAAGAGCGGTGAGCCAAGGCGGTCTGGGTAATCCCAAAATGCAACATCTGAGGAAATCAATTTGCTGAGAGAATCCAAACCCTGATTGTAAATTTCATCAACGACTTTGCCAGTATCTTGGACATTACCTACAATCAACACAGCGCGACAACCAGCATCTCCGATAGTTAACACCTGTTCACTGACCTCTTGTACGTTCAACTGGAATGATTCGCGACCGCATATCATATCCACTCCAATCGCTTCAGTGAAAGCATCAGCGTACACATTTCCATATGCAGAGTCAACATGGATAATACCAACATTCTCCACCTCTCTGATTCCAGCATATATCGCTAGTGCAGCAGCCTCACTGGTTTCACTAGGGACGACTCGCCACACTAGTCCATCGTCTTCGATAGTTGTGAGAGATGCGGAGTCAAATGCGTAAGTGAGCATCGGGGTGCCTGTCTCTTTCGGCTTCTCTAATGCATTGTAAACGATGTTGTAGTTACTTCCACCAATGATGCCGACAACTCCAGCATCGGTCAGTTGCCAAGCAGCGCTTCTTGCCCGAGATGGGTCTGATTCGGTATTTGATGTTACCAATTCAAAATCATAGCGGTTTTGCAGTGTATTCATTTCATCAATGGCCAACTGCACTGCATTTAACACGTCATCAGAGGAAGCAGAATACGCACCTGTTTCTGGCAACAATAGTCCAATCTTCGCTGTTTCAGTAGTTCCAATAAATTCCTCGCAGCCGGTTCCATCAACGGTGGTACCGGCTGGGGTATTGGGACATAGGTCATCAGAGTCGGGGACACCGTCGCCATCTGTATCTGGGATGCAGCCAGACGAATCAACTGCAGAGCCAATCGGTGTGTTTGCGCATAGGTCGTCGCCGTCAGCAACACCGTCGCCATCAGCATCAGATATCACAGCACAACCGGTGGAATCCACATCTGTGCCGGCTGGAGTATTGGAGCATTGGTCGTCTTCGTCGAGAACTCCATCACCATCGGTGTCTGTAGAAACCTCGCCGTCGCCGCCGTCGCCGCCGTCGCCGCCGTCACCGCCGTCACCGCCGTCACCGCCATCATCTTCAGCCGGACAACCAGTCCACTCTACCTCTGTACCGGCTGGTGTGTTAGGACATTGGTCAATGACATCGACTACACCATCACCATCGAGGTCGTCAAAATCACCGCCGCCGTCACCGCCGCCGTCGCCGCCGCCGTCGCCACCTCCATCAGCATCGGTGTCGTCTCCACCGAGGCAACCAGCAAAGGCGACACTCAGCATCATAGCGCTTAGCAGCAGGGTGAGGATTCGATTAGAGGCTCGCATGGTGGTTACTTCCATCATCGCATGATAATCGCTTTGGTATAACGATTGACACCTTTTCGTGCGTAGCACGTGGATGGAAAACCGGTGCAAAAGTCGACGGCAGCATGAAAGAGGGGCTGCGACTCGCCGCATTCGATGAGCGAGGACGAGGTTGGCCTCGACTACGCCGGCAGTGGGGTCGATATTGACCTCGAAGGAGTCTCTGTTGCCTCGTTGGTATCTTCTCTATCTGCTTCTGTACGCAAACCTGGCACCCCTGGTGCTCCGGTGGATTTGCCCGGTGGATTTGGCGGCTTGGTGGAATTTGGAGACAATCTGCTAGCGCTTGCTACCGATGGAGTCGGAAGCAAGTTGCAAATCGCCTCCGCACTGAATTGGTGGGGCGGAGTGGGAATCGATTGCATGGCGATGAATGTCAATGACCTGCTATGCGTCGGAGCCGAGCCAATCGCATTCGTCGATTACATCGCGACTCCGCGCCCAGACCCTGAGGTTCACGCCGCTCTCGGTGAATCTCTGGCTGAGGCCTGCCGACTCGCCCGAGTGACCCTTGCAGGTGGCGAGACAGCCAGCCTGCCCGGAATTGTAACCGAACTCGATTTGTCTGGTACTGCTCTAGGCTGGTTACCGAAGGATGATGCGATAACTGGAGAGAACATCACTGCGGGTGATGTACTACTCGGTTTGCCCTCAAGCGGCATTCACTCCAACGGTTATTCACTAGTGAGGAAAGTCATCGAGGTCAGCGGAGCTAATCTAGTCGCGGCTGCACCATTTGATACTGACCACCCCGGTCGTGAAATCAAGCGATTTAGCGAGGGAGACATCACTCTGGGTGAAGTCATCCTCAATCCAACACGAATCTACGTTGACCCAATCGTCGACCTCATCGACTCTGCTCGTGACGGAAAGGGTCCATGCGCACTCTCAGACATCCATGGCATCGCCCACATTACCGGTGGTGGACTGTCCAACTTGCTGCGCCTTCATCCATCTCTTGGCTTCCACATCAGCGAGCCAATGCCCACCCCACCTGAATTCACTTGGATTGCCGAGCAAGGAAGCGTTTCATCTCGTGAGATGGCTCGTACATTCAACCTCGGCATGGGGATGGTTGTCATCTTGGATGCTAGTGCCGCAACTGCAGTAGAGGCTTGGGTGACCGAGCGAATGGCTGGATGTCAAACGGTGGGATTAGTGGAAGATAATGGTCACCGTGTCACCCACGTAAATGATCAAATCCACTTTGATTCCTACTGAATCGTATGCAGGTGTTCAAGAACGGTGAGTATTCCATACTCTATCCATGTCCAATTCTATCCTCTGCGAATGCTGTCGTAGCCCAATGCTTGAAAGCAGTCCTGAGCCCCTGTGTGCTGTTTGTGCGCCTTGGAATGACGCGGCTGTAATCAGATCTTGGCAGAAACCAGTATGGCAACAACATCTGATTGAGGATATGCCCGAGTTCCTCGTTGAAATTGGCGAGAAACTGGAGATGGGCAGACTTCCGATGCCTGACAACGATGAAAGTTGGAGAATAGCGCTGATGGCAATAACTGAACGTGACCTTGCGCCACAGCGAGAAATCCATGAGAATATTGAGGAACAGATACAGAGAACAAGAGATACTCTGGTAAAACGAGGTTCTCCCCTATTCATGGATGGACATGAGCGGCTGCACCCTTCAAGAGGAAGAGAAAAACACCAATTTGAACGCATGGCAGTTGCTCAACATGTGATGGTATTGCAAGAAGACGGTCTACGTATTGGTGAACATCTGATTCAAGGTGGCCCCGGTTCACTTCTACTTCGAATGTTGACAGATAGTTTGCAAGGTGTCAACGGATTCTTGGCAATACATTCAGCATTGACCGGGGCAAATAGAGGTACTAGTAATGAGCCGCAATCACGCATTGCGATGGCTTTGCGTGGAATGATGTTCATGCCGGTAGGCAGTGCAAAGGCTCCGATGTTATCTGTTAGTGACCATCGAAGCAGAGGAGGTCAAGCACCACCGATGTGCGATTGGAATTCCGAAGGCTATCTACTCGGCATAGTCGGTAAGAATAGTGAACGCAGAGTCCTACCTCTGCCACAGGACCCGCGAGTGCTTGAGCGATTCACCAACACTTGGAGAGGTAGACATGGTAGTGCTGCAGCCATGCGACTGCGAGCCTATTGCCTAGTTTCTGGGCTGCGTATCGGATTAGGTGCCAATGCTGCGACTATCACTCCGCATGAGAGGTCCTTCCAGATGCTATGTGGAATCGCTTCCTCAAATGAAGAAGTTACTGCGAGTGCTCATGGTCTTCTAGTCAAGGGAACCAGTGGAGTCCAATGGCTAATCAGGCCAGGGAATGGTGCTCACAATTCCCCATACCTCATCCATCCGGTTAGAACCCTAGAACCATTGCGACTTCTAACCGCAGTTTGTCTGTATGATAGTGGTCACAACTTACCTCTTGGAGATAGATTGGCTTCGCAAACCCTTGCACTGCTCAATGACAAGGCGGTCGCCACCAAGGTGTATCAGGTGGCGGCGGCAATCAACGCTGCCAATAGTGGTGGAGGGAGGGCTTACGGACAGGCCGAGGGAGAACGGATGGCATTGAACGACCACATGGCTCGCTTACAGATTGAACTCGAACGTATTCACAATGCGTTGGCTAACATAGATGTCTGAGTTCAACTCAACATCGAAGATGACTAAGTGGATGGATACGAGCGGCGTCTGTGCCTGACACACTCGATAGCCTACCGGAAGGATGGCCCGGCGAGATTGTCCTTGAAGGGAGAACTCGTTCTAATCTGCCTGTAACGGCGACTGAGAGGACCGAGGTACAACGTGAACGGCATGGGAGAGGACCGGCAAGCCGGGAACACCGTTCTGTTTTCCACAATCCAGCGATGACTGCTTGTCGAACTAGAAGCGTGCTGCTGATGGCACACGTGCTTGAATCGGGCTGGCTTGGTCCCGCCGACAAGCCGATACGAGCTTTGGATGCATTGTGTGCAAGTGGGATTCGAGCCCGGCGCTGGCTCAATGAGTTGCCTGTGGAACACGCAGCTCGACTTGAGGCGCACGCCTGTGATATGGATACAGAAGCCATTGAATGGGCACAGGCGAATCATGCGGCATTCCCGCCACAGCATGGACATGGTAGCCTCACACTACACTGCGAAGATGCGAGAGGAATTCTCGCTCGTTCAGGCTGGCAGTGGATAGACATCGACCCGTTCGGCGCACCAACCGCTTTCCTCGATGCGGCTTTCCAATCATGCTCTCGCAGAGCAGTGATGGAAGTGACCGCTACCGATACTGCCGCATTGACCGGCTCTTCGCGCTCTGCTTGCAAACGACGCTATGGCGCTACAATCCGTTGTGATGGACTTGCACATGACTCTGGACTACGACTACTGCTCGCTACCTGCGCGAAAATCGCCGCTATGCATGACAGGAGTATTGAGCCGATGTTGTCATCTTGGGACTCGCACCACCTGCGTATCTCTTTCAGGGTTCGTCGCTCAATCGAAGGAGCAAACGCACTATCCGAACAACTGGGCTGGAGAGTTGCTGAGCCCACTGAGGCTGAATTGACTGCGGCAGTGCAAGCCGGGCTTCACCCCAATGGTGATACACACCCACAACCGCATTGCCTACTTCCTCTTGCACATCCAGTCAACAGGAATGATGCTAGAATCTCTGGGCCGCTTTGGGTAGGGACTCTGTACGATGGAGAGGTACTGCAAGCACTTGCTGAGGAGCGGGCTGCCGAATTGTGTTCACCTGCGGTCGAATTTGATGCTGCACTGATTGAGGCAGTTGGCGCTTCTGAGAGAGATGTGAAATTGGCGCATAGGGCTGCGATGCGCGCTGTGCGCCATCTTTGCGAGGAGGCGACGGTAGCGACTTCACCGACGGTTCTGATAGTCGATGACCTGCATCAATATGCCTCGCTGCTCGGACCACCATCACCCGCTCGGCTCGTTGAGGAGTTGAGAGAAGCCGGTTGTGGGGCGGCCATCGCCCGCTACGGCAATCCATCAGTTCGCACCGATGCGGCATGGCCTACCATCATCACCGCAGCCGAAGCTGCGGAATCACGTCCGGATTCAGCCACCGATGTATGACATCTCAATACGAGGTGATTGTGCACGCTTGGCAGTAGTTGTTGTTCTGTGCTCACTATATGCATCCACGCGCTTAGTCCATCGGTTTTGAATCAATTCTGATAGTTCCTCATCGCCTGCTCCTGCCCGAATTGGAGTTAGTAAATCCAACCCATCAGTGGCGAATAGACAGGTGTAAAAGCGACCATCAGCGGACAACCTGCCTCGATTGCAATCACCGCAAAACGGCTCGCTGACCGATGCAATCACCCCAATCTCACCGCTATCCTGCTCGGTCGGCTCAATCATGCGCCAGCGCTTAGCAACCTCTGAAGCCTGAGCAGGGTCGATGGGGAGCAGTGAGTGTTCACTGCGGATGGTGTCAAGAATCTCATCTGCGCTCACCACATCATCCAGCCGCCAATCGTTCGATGAGCCTACATCCATGTATTCGATGAAGCGGGTGGCTACTCCCATCGGTGCAAACCGGTTGACTAAGGCAAGGATTTCCTGTTCGTTCTCACCGCGCTTCACCACCGCATTCACTTTGACTGGCCCAAGTCCATGCTCGATGGCAGAGTCGATGCCTGCGAGTACGTCAGCCACCGAGTAGCCTGAATCTGACATTGCCTGGAAAGTATTCTCATCTAGAGCGTCTAGGCTGACTGTCACCCTGTCAAGGCCTGCTGCTGCCAATTCTGCGACTTGACGCGGCAGCAATACGCCATTTGTGGTCAATGCGACCTCAGCAACATGCTGCTTCAGCATAGACACCAATTTGTGCAATTCCCTACGTAGCAACGGCTCACCGCCGGTCAATCGAATCTTACTGACTCCTAGACCGGCGAACAAACCAGCCAACCTATCCATTTCCTCGAAGGTCAGGACATCGGCACGGGGCAGGTAAGGGTAGTCAGGACCGAATACCTCCTTTGGCATACAGTAACGGCAACGCATGTTGCATCGGTCGGTCACAGAGATACGTATCTCCTGCAACGGTCTTCCCCGCATATCCACCGGTGAAGAAGCCACTGAATCAGCGTCAGGAGGTGGGGCCATCAGGCCGCTTTGGAACGACTCCACTCTCAATCCTTCCTAACGCCGGGGTTGGTATACGAAACGGTATGGAGGTATAGCCCCCGGGTGCGCCCGTCTTTCAGTCATATAGTCGGTTGACTAAACATTAGGCATGGGAAAAATCACCCAAACAAGCAAGCAAGCAAGTGGAACGTTGGCCATGCGCGGCCTCGTCTTCATGCTCGCTCTGCTCATCCTCCCGCTCAGCGGGATGGCGAGTGCAGAGCAGAGTACGTCGATGACAGCTGCGGATGAGCGCATAGAGGTAGTTGGACTCGACACCGAGTTCGAATTCCTTGACCTAGATGGTGAAGTAAGGGATCTTGATTCCTACAACATCTACCAGGCCGCGCTCGATTTGACTGACGTTGAAGAAAGAGACGAACTGGACCTCAGCTCCATCGATGATGGCGCACTAGAAGTCCTCGAAGTGGTTGTCGTTGTCTACACAGACGGCGACATGGCCTGGGTCATGGTCATCGTAATTTACGAAGACTGGTCCTACGACGTGTTCCGCACGGGTCTCATGGAACTTTCAATAGTTCGTGAGAGGCTAGCAGACTTCGATGGCATCGTGGTTGTTATCTGGACCGACTTCGGTAACGATGACGACAGTGACGACGAGGACGATGTAGACCAGAGCCACCTTCTGGTCCGCCGTATCCTAAACTGGATGTGGCAAAACAACATCACCATCGAGGACCTGATGAACCGCTGCCCGTTGACTGACGACATCGTCGGTAACGAGGACGCATCCGACTGGTCACAGGGTCAGGCATTCGCGTGCCGTGTGCTCCTGTACCTACGGGCACACTGGGACGGATTCGGTGACAACAATGACACCGATGACGAGGATGTAATCTGCCCCAGCGGCTACCTCAACGGCAAGTGGGCTCTAAGCGACACCCACCGTGGTGGAGATTTCAAGGGCTACTTCATTGACTCAGAAGGCAACATTCGTGGAACCTTGAGCGGTCAATTCGCAGCCGGACATTTCCGAGGCGTGGCTTCAAGCATGGATGGCCAGGTATTGGCTACCCTCAGTGGCACATACGGCAACGGTACCTACTCCGGAGAGTGGAGCACACTGAGCGGAAGTCTAGACGGTGTTCTAGCAGGCCAGTACAAGGGTAACGGCGAGGGACAAGGCGTGTTCCGTGGTCAGTGGAAGGCTGACTGCAGTAACAACATCGACCCAGTGCCGATGCCGAAGCCTATCGCACCGACGATGATCTGCAAGAAGGTCACAATCACCTCCGATGTCAACATCGACAACGGTGGTACTGTGCTAGCAAGGGAGCTCGCTCCTGACTTCTGGAAGTTCACCGGACACCCGCGCCCAATGGGCCCGGATGCAAACGATGGCGACAGTGTCAAGCCTGTAGGTAACACGACCACACAGGTCGTAATCATCTGCAAGCGCGTTGTTATCCCGTACGGAGACGATATCGTCGAAGTACCTGATGACTCTCGCTGCAAGCCAACCGTACGCAAGGTCCGTGATTCCGATGTCGCTGCAACTCGTGACTGCAAGGTCGTCGACGAAGATGACGACTCCGGAAAAGTGAAGATCACATCCGTCAAGGTGAAGGAGAGCCTAGAGGAAATCGGTAAGAAGCCGGTTCTCTCAACTCAGGGCGGCTTCACCGTCGATGTCGAAGATGCTGCTGCAGGCGGCGTATTGGGTAGCATTCCGCTGCTCGGTCTGAGCCTACTGCGCCGCAAGTTCGGCCTATTGTGAACCAAGGATGACGATACGTGTTGACATGGTGACTAGTGCCAGAATGCATTAGATGACAACACGTGGATTAAAACGAGTGACGGGGGCCGTCTGCATGGAGATGGCCCCCGTTGCTCACAATCACCGATAAGGCTCGAGAGAAACTCGAGGAGTATTCGAGTCAAGCAAAAGAAGGAAGCGAACTGGTTCTCAGGGTCGCAATCATTGGTCGTGGGCCCAAGGGGTTCCAATACGACCTGCAACTCATTGGCAAGGAAGATACCGAAGAGTCAGATGTTATTGTAGAGGTCGATGGAACATCGGTCTCAATCGAGGAGAAGAGTGCCCAATACATGGATGGCGCTACTCTCGACTTCGTTGAATCTCTCATGGGTGGCGGATTCCACTTTGAAAACCCGAATCCACTGTGGCTCGGCGAAACCGAGCAAGCGGTCGCGGAAATCATTGACAATGAAGTCAATCCTGCTGTAGCGGCTCACGGAGGACATGTCACCCTACTCGGGGTGCAGGAGGAGACTGCTATCATCGCATTCGGCGGCGGCTGCCAAGGATGCGGAATGGCTGATGTCACCCTCAAACAAGGTGTTGAGACGATGATTACTGAGCGGATCCCAGCAATCACCGCAGTAGTCGATAACACCGACCACGCGGCAGGGACCAATCCATTCTACTGAATTGAAGCAGTTGGGTACCCTCTGATTAGCCAATCATCGGGTCGCCGCCCTGTTGACTGACATCATAACCGTCAGGCGCGGGTAGCATGGACTGAGACTTCTCGAACATCTCTCGAACATTCTCCTCGATGCGGCGGGCTTCATCCAACAGTTCCTCGAGTGGAATCTCAACGTCAAGCAAGTCCGCCAACGCTTCGCTAGCAATAGCAGCCGCCCGCGCATCAGGATACATCGGGTTGCATTCAGCAAGCAGTGCAGTCACGTCAATTCCTCGTCGGTCTCCTTCAGACAATAGGTAGCCGGCGATACCAGAAACAATTCCTTGCTCCATTCGAGTAACTCCAGCCTTTCCTAGCCGATTGCGACCTTGCGGATGGCTCGCCACACCCCACAAATCGCTATCCTTCTTCTCACCGAGTTCCGCCCCGACTATTCCATCGATGATGATTAGTCGGTCGAATCGGCCCTCAGTGAACCAATCGAGAACTGTCTCTGCGAACTTGACATCGTATGCGGAAGGGAACTGAATCTCAGAGGTGAATACACCAATGCCTTCTCCCTCGTACACCCGAACAGGATGCTTTGGGACGCTGTCGTGAACCAAAGCCATTGCCGGGAACTCGTCATCGAGGACGGTGCCCAGTTGTTTGAGGTCAAAAGCCCGAATCAAATGACTTGCTGCGATGACGCCGACCATGCCTGTTGATGAGAAGCCACAGATGGCCACGCCACCTGTCTTCGATGCGTCTGCACCAGCGTGCAGCACCAATTCGTACCCCGGCCTCTCATCAGACATCGGTCTCACCCGCATCACAGTCTGTCATGAACCCGTCGCTCACTCGTAGGATTCCCAATCTTCGTCATCTGGGTACTTGTACCACCAAACTCCGACCTCGTCCTTCCACCATTCAACGCCATCTTCATCGACGTGGTAATCCTTATCCTGGGTGTAGTCCCACTCTTCACCCTCGCCCTCTGATTCGTCATTATCTTCGTCCCAAGACATATCGCCAGAACGCACGGGTGAAGCGATGAATTCGTCTTCATCTGATGGGATGTATGGTCCATCTGGTGATTTCTTTGGCCTGTCCTTTGCCTTGCCAGAGCTGATGGTGGTCAATTCCTCCAATGAGCGTCCAGTTGGTAATTCTCCACGCGCTGCTGCTGCCTTTGAGCGCGGACCCGGTGCATCGTCAGGGTCCCAATCTTCGTCTTCATCGGGCTGTTCTTCCTCGCGACGAGAGACAGTCATTCGCCAAGCTACTATCCCAATTCCAGCGCACAGGGCCAATGCTATGAGTATGAATAGCCATGATGGCAAGCCACCACTATCTGGATCAACTGAACCGCCAGTACTGACATCATCTCCCTCATCATGCATCGTGAAGGAGAACGAGAATGAAACATCATTAGGGTCCCAGTCGGTTGCACTCATGCCAATATCGATGTCGATTGTGCCATTAGTCGGTGTTCCGCTTGTTGCAGCCCAGAATGTGGGCTCCATCGTGAAAGTCAAGTTGTCGGATGCACCAACCATTTCAGTACTGGAAAGACCGATGTCGATTGCAGGAATTGCATTGGATTGAGAAGTGCTGATTGCCAGCCAAACCGTGGTATCATTCGGATTGTAGAAAGTACACGTCTGCGAATACTGGCTTGCGTCGTCCCAAAGATCCCTTGCATCATCGGAAATAGTCCAGTTGTCTTTCACGCAACTCACGGTGACATCCTGCAGTTCAGGGTCGGCCTCAGGACCACCGGGCCCTTCTCCTTCTTCGGTAGGGGGTAGAATAATCACTTCAAGTGCTGAAGTGGGCATATTCAACCACCAAGGAGGTGAGACACCAAGTGACAACTCGCCACCAAGTGGATAATCGACGTTGATGCTGGTAGCACCATTGGAATCAGGAATCAAGGTGCCTGAACCAGCAGATACTCCATTGGACGCATTGCCAATGCCCCAAGCAATGTCCATCCCAGCGAGAACTGACTGTTCTGCTGTGTTATCGGTTGTGAAGGTGATACTGACCACACCCCTGCCTTGGGAATCCAAATGCAAAGGAGATGGAGTTGCAAATAGAGAGGCATCTACCGTTACAACGCCGTCAGCAGACGCGCTGGCCGCAGCAATCGGTTGGTCCTGAGCACCCCACAAACCACCATCCCATTCGACAAAGAAGTTGATTTCACCTCCAACCGCACCGAATTCGGCAATCGCCTCCAACCAATCGCTCTTCGTGAATACTACGCGGCCCTGTCCATTGGTCACTACTGGAGATGAGAATAGTTCGTTACCTCCCTGCTCAAGACCGAGCGTAATCATTTCACCACCGAGGCCTTCACCCTCACTTGAGAGATTAACTTCAATCACTAACGGATGACCTGCATGGATATTGGCGCCGCTATGAGTACCATCATCGTAGAAGCCGTCAGCGGTCAACGTCATTGTCATCTCACTGCTTCGAATACTGTTGTTGAAAGCATATGCTGGCCCGGATGTTGTCACATTCCACCACGCGTTATCGCTGGTATCAACCGCCACAGCAGCAGCCCAGTGTCTCAAGCCATCGGCCAAACCGGTTACCTGCATGTCGGTGGTATCATCCAATGACGAAATATTGGCGTAAGGTGTCAAGCCGCTAGCGTTACTGAATGCGGAGGTCTCAAGGAAAATCAGCGTGTATGCTACGTCTGAATCGGCTGAGGGAACCCATGACAGGTTGAGAGAGCCACCCCAATCATCCGGTGTGTCAAATAGGCTCACGACAGGAGCATCAGGTGGCGTTACATCGATTACTGGCGGGATGTCGGGAACGTCGACATCGAGGAAGTTGGAAAGTGGTGAGTATACATCGTTCTCATGGACAGAGCGCACAGCATAAGTGAAATTGGTGTTGACAATATTGTATGTGTCAGTGTACCCATAATCAGTAGACGGCGGCGTTGCTAATGGTAGATTCATTTCGAACATTCCACCCCGTACAACCCTGAACAACTGATACCCAATCAAATCGGGGTGATTAGGAGCCATATCGGCCCACATCACATTCACCTCAGTGTGGTCAACACTGATCAATTGTAGTGGAGAAGGGGCGGGAGGTGGTGGAACTGCACTGCCGGCTGTCCATCCTAGACTCAAGGAATCGAGAGTGATGTTGCCGTCATGAGTTGAGGTGAAGTTGAGAGGTACCTCAAACATCGTGCTGCTATTACCGAGTTCCATGAATAGATTCAACGAACTGGATAGATTACCGAAGGGACCTGTCTCTACTATCATAACCACACTGTAGGTGATGTTCAGATTGCTTTGAGATACTGTTCCGGCACCACTGGTTCGGGCCGCAGGCATGACTTGCGACCACTCGATGGCGAAGTCGTCCGTTGTAGTGGGAAGCGAGGCTAGGAATGAGGTAAGCATCGATGAGATGTTGCCTTCATCAATCCAATCGATGGGAGGGACTGCTCCATTGCCGTCCCCAGCGTAACCAGACATTCCGCCCTCTGCCGTACCATCGCCATTGAGGTCCCATTCTACGTTGTGCCAACCTCCAAGCCACAATCCTGGGCTGCTCTCACCACTCACTGCCAACTGCTCTGGCAGTCCGTCACCATCAAGGTCAGCGATGACGATGTCGCGGGGTGAAGTATGTGGCCTCAAAGTGGCTTGCTGCGCACCCAAAGAGCCGGTTGAGTTGAAGCCGAATACATCCAACTGACCGGTGAAGGTAGCGTCGTTATTGTCTGGTGCGCCGGCAATTGCAAGTAGCAATGAGACACTACCACTACGGTCATAATCTGACATACTGAAATTATCTGAAATTACGCCATTCAGGTCTTGTGTAACCCATTGTGTGCCATCATATGTAGCTGAGCAACCGCCACTCGAAGTCGAGCCAAGCAAGTCATCGCTGCCGTCTTGATCGAAGTCAAAAACCTGCATGGCACCACCCATGCATTCGATATTGTCATCGGATATCACCAATTGGCCTGAAGAATAATTGTAGAACTTATTGTAGTTGGCTGTAGGGCCGGGTTCAGATATTGCAATGGATTTGCCTGAACCATAGAAACTGCCTATTGCAAGGCTAGACAATGTTACCTGTGGCATTCCGCTGCCGCTTGACACCGTAGTGGTGACTGCGGAAGTGAACGAGCCGCCACTGAAGATATTGACACCGAGGTCTCCCGTGGTGTTGACATAAATCCAATCGGCCTGTCCATCGGCATCCATGTCAGAAAGGGTGCCGTCAGCGAACTGCCCTCCTATCGAGTGATTCATTGGGCTCTGCCATGAATTGGTTCCAGACAAATGAATGCAGATATTCTCATCATCACTTGCGATTGCCACTACATCGGAACTGCCATCACCGTCAATATCGCCAGTGACCAACCTTTCTGCTCCCTCGCAAGTTGGTATCCAACTGGTTGAAAGGCCACCAGCAACCGTCCAATCGGTCCAACCAAAGTGTGGCCATGATGTTCCGTTAGTGCCGGAGTGGTCACGAACTAGGAATACGGGCTCGGGCAGACTATCACCGTCCATGTCGGCGGTGTGCAAATCAGCAATATCACCAACTGTAAGGAAATCGCCACCAAAGTCTGGAGCGAACTCAACAGTTAGTTCACTGGCACTGAGCATTGCAAGATGTGGTAATTTCCACGCCTCAAGGTTGTTCCATGATTGATTACCGCTAACCGGTGTGTCATCTGACAGAGAGTCATCGACGAAGCGATGTTGCTCTCCGAGTTTACCTGCACCTGCCCCGACAAATCCCCATTCATATTGCATATCGGCGCCAACATCAAGCAGCACGGTTCCCGGAGAAGGGTCGCTAACATCGTAGGATACCTCGAAACTCGATTGTGTGAGAGTAGTGTTGCGATATACGCTGACGTTCACTGAATTGACAGAAGATGAATCCAATTCAAGTTCTACTGCTGTCGAACCATCTGAGAACAAATATATCGGATTTGATTGAGAATCGGCCGAAACTATAGGTGACAGTGGAATAAAGGCCATCAAAAGCAGTACTGCGAGCCAAAACGAGCGCAAAGCGCTCGCCGAACTACGCGCATGCGAGGGGGTCATCGGTTGCCTCTCAACGCTCCGGAGGTTAAGTCGCCTTCGGCGACATGAGGGTATTGGAGCCGTCAGCAGGAGGTTAAGGGGCCCTCCAAACAAGTTAGAATTTAATCCAAGATGATGACTCTTGCTAAAACCTACCACTCAACGTAGTCCATTATTCACCTCCAGAGAGGCGTTAAGAAAAGTTAGCACAGCAACGATTAAAGTAACCCGGCCACTGGTTGGAAAAGGTCAGGTGACGACTTAATGACTGGTTCAGAAGGGGCAGTAGAGAGTCGTGTGCTGATTAGGGTAGGCGAAGTCGATATTGACATTACTGGCTCACAAAGAGAGGTCGATGCGAAGATGATGAAAATCAGTGAAGGAGAAGAATGGTCGACCGCTCTTGCCAAAGTTCGTTCCGCTCGCGAAGCAGCCATCTCAGCCGCAATGGAGGCAGCAAAGAAGCATGGATTGCCGGAGCGAGGCTCCTCCTTCAACGCGCTAATCGATAACAGTAGCCTAACAAAGAAACCTGACCAAGTTCTTGCCGCGATTCACTACCTGCGTGATGTCGAAGGCATCAATGATTCACCACCGAGAGTACTGAAGAAACTCTTCGACGATGCTGGACTTGAATCCCCTGACAATCTCTCTCTGTATCTGAACCGGCTTCACGAGCGTGGATTCGTATCTTACCCACCGGGTGGTTCCGAAAAGAACCGATTTGCAGTACTCACTCCCGAGGGACGAGCGCATCTGGACCGACGTTCCAGTTCTTGAGGTTCTGACATGGCCGATATCAGGCCCGGAGCTGACCTTTCCTTCCAGTCCTTCATCGGGGCTGACTTACGTGGACTGAATCTTGCTGGGGCTAATCTGCGTCGAGCCATCCTAGACGGAGCTGATCTGACCGGGGCAAACCTGTCTGGAGCCGATCTGCGTGAAGCCTCGATGGTTGGGACTGATCTCTCCAAAGCAGCCCTCGATAGTGCTGACCTGCGCAATGCAAAGGCAACCAAGGCCCGATTTGGTTTGGCCAACCTGCAAAATGCGCGGTTGGATAGCGCAGATTTGCGAGGAATTAGAGGGCGTTATGCAGTGTGGCGAGGAGCCAATTGGTGGGACGCAAAATTGGACGAAGGGCTCGAAAGTGCCCTCGATAAGAAATGGCCACGAGAGGCCTGACCTTCCACAGTCGAATCACTTTTTACGCCGTTTGCAAATCCACAGGTAATGCAGCGCGTCCAGATGCAAACATCAACGGTAGGAATATGATGGCCATACATGTCAAACTGCAGAATGACAGGATTACACCTGTCAATCCAAAAGTAGTGGACAGAATGCTAGGAAGTTCGGAGGCAGCGTCGAACATTATCCAACTTCCCCACAAGCCTGCTGCGGTGTATAATCCGGCACCACCGCCACCAACATAGATGCCGATTCTATTACGACGAATGAGGAAGAATGCGCCAACTGCGAAGCATAAGGTTACGATGACCTCAACGATACCGAGCACGGTGAAATAGTTGGAATCGTATAGGGAGTCAGACCATTGTCGCATATCCTCAAGGGTCACTTCAATATCTGTCCCTTCAAATCCATCAATCATCATTTGCAGTTCAGCATCGGTCGGTTCATCATCAACTAAATTGAAAAAGGCATTGTAAGAAGTTAGCATAGCGCCAATAATCAGGATAACTGTGGCAACAGTAACCATCGCTGCATTAGGTTGCACCTCAATCTCAGGTGCGACTAGTTCTGGTTCGCCCTCACTGAGCATGACTGACCCGATTTCATCCTCATCCATGCCGCTGCGCGGCATCAGACACACCTTCAATCCTCGGTGCAGTCTCGCAGTGCTTCGGCGATTTCATCGGGTATCGGTATTGACTCGAAGGTGTCCAAATCCACACAAACCGTGACAACCATTCCTCTCCAAGTCACAGTTCCATTCTGGTCCTCAAATCGATATCGCCAGGTTGTGGATTTGCTACCGACCTTCTCGACCCAAAGCGTGCAGACAATTTCATCACCGTAACGCAACGGTGCGACATGGTCTGCTTCAGTCCGCACCGCTGGGAATCCCAACCTCCGCTCCAGAGTGAGGGTTGGATAGTCAATTCCACAAATCTGCTGCCAAGATTCCTCAAAGAAACGGTGTGCGATATCGAAATACTGTGGATAAAACACGACTGCTGCGACATCAAGCATTGGCCAATCAACACGCCTACTCAGTACCACTGCCATGGCTACGCTCCCCAGAGCACGGCCAATCAATATGGCGGACCCACCGCGATTCGAACACGGGTTTGAGGCTCCGCAAGCCCCAGTGATATCCAGGCTACACTATGGGTCCAGCGAGGCGGCGACTAGACGCCTCGACTTAACCCAAACGGTTGTGCATCAGTTCAATCTGACAGCACGTAAACCCGCTTGCCGGTCATTCGGTCTTGCGACCAAGAGAGTTCCTTGCAATGACGGGGGATGAAGAATCCGACCTTTCTGGGGGTCAATCCATGATTTTTCATTCGTCTTTCTATCGATAACCACGCTACTATTTGACTCGCTGTGCATCCTGGGTTGAAACTGACAAAACTCAGTATCTCTTCTCGGAGGCGGCGGAGCCTCGCCGCCTTCTGTGTACCTTTGGCCATAGCAATACTCTGTGTTCCGCGGTATATGAGGGAAGAATGGGGGCGACCCGGGACCCCCCCGACAAAAAAGGCGCTCACAATAACGGGAGGACGGTTTTCCAGCGTGGTTCAGCCAACTTCTTCGCCTTTGGTCCATCGCGAGGATTGTCGGTTTTGTGAACCAAGGTGCCGTGCATGCCGTGCACACTGAATTTGATGCGGGCCTCAACTACTCTATCACGCTCAGCCATAGCAAGCGTATCATCATCGAGTTCGATGGAGGCCAACGCACCATCTGAGCCCTCGTTTGAGAGTTCGATTGTTGAGCCTGCCAATCGCACACGCGGAGAAAAATCTTGGTCCTCTGGGTTATCCATCCAGACATCCAAATCCAACACCACTCTATCACGCGCAGTGACCTTACGAATGTTAACTGAAGTGACCATCGAAGGGTCCCACCTATTTCCGGTTCAAATCGGTTGCGCGTGCATAATCAGACGCCAACCTCGCTGATTCTTGGCACCAACATGATGAATATAATCTCCAATTCCCAGTTATTACCACCATCTGGGTCCATATCGTCAATCAAAAAGTCAGGATCTGCCTCCTCGGCTTCAATCACCCACTGCCACTCGCCTTGACCGAATCTGTGGCCGGTTTCATTGTGCAACATATCCATTAGTTGCTCAAGCGAATCTGCAGTGTAATTATCCCGTGCTTCAGGCCAAGTATTCATTCCGTTGCGCTCGATGCTGGCGCTAGAGTTTCGAGTGATATTCTCCTGCTGGGTGCGCACTGTGCTTGTCCATCCGTCATTAGCAAGAATGACTGTTAATGAAAAATTATCCTGTGGCTGAGTGAATGGAAGTATATCCATCTCAAGCGTCAGTGTGGCGTTCACCGAATACAATCGGCCTCCTTCACTTGGGAAGTGGAGAATAGTATGTTTGTCGCCTTGGTCAAGATATCCATCCCAATCGAGGTTGATGCGGTGTTCTTCCCAAGTCACTTGCCAAGTTCGTGGAAGCACGTTAATCGTCCAAGTGCGGATTACTGTCGCTTCCTTGTCATCGATAACCGTCAGCGAACCCGAATATTCTCCTGAAACCGCCGGAGTGATGGTAATCTCAGAGCCAGTCATATCCACATCATTCTTCGGGTCACCATCATTATCGGAATCAATACTCCAATCGAAATCCCAATGGTATGTGAGAACACCACCCTCTGGGTCGAAGGAAGACGAGGCGTCCATCACCACTACATCACCAGTTCTGACTGCAACCGGCATCGAGAGCAATACCTCAGGGAATCCATTGACAAAAACGGTGGCCGTGGTGGAATCTTCGCCGCCTTGGTCGTTCACCGCTGTTACCGCCACCTCGTATACTCCGGGCAAATCGTAAGTGTGGCTAGTGTAACCCTGAACGGTCTCTATCTGAATTCCATCACCGAAATCCCACCGATATGATACTATCATCGTGCCATCGGGAGTAGTAGTTTCACGCGCATCGAAATTCACCGAATCGCCAGCGTCGATTTGTTCCCTGTCTGCCGACATTCTCGCACTGGGGTCAGGTGGTCCCATCACGCTAGTACAGCCAGATAAAATCGGCGCGAGTAACAAGACAACTAGCAGACAACCCATCGCTGAACGAGACCGCAATATGCTGCCTTTCTGCCCTGTCATGGGCATACGACGCCAACTCAATCCTTGAAAGCGTGACGGATAGATGACCCCTTGTGGAGGTCAGTTTAGTCCTCATCATTCAACTCCGCCAAATCATCTGGCATGTCGTCATCTCCAAGTGGTACTTCGACCTGAGAATAGGCATCACCATCCCCTGCTGGGGAATCGATGGTTGCCTGCTTCAAATGGGAATCTGAATCCACCAAATCAATTGATTCGCTGGTAGCCATATCATAGTGACTGACCATGCTATCCTCGGCCAACAAATCCTCTGCGTCAGCATCACCCGCATCAAATTCGACCGGGGCTTGTTTCGCTGAATCAGCAGTGAGTGGAGACTCATCTGGAGCATTGAGGGTGTCGAAGGCTGATTCTGCAGCGTCGCCCCTCGCATCTGCATACTCTTCGCGCAACGCCGCTTCGGCGACCTCGTCCATGCTCGGACTCGCTTCTTCGGTCGTCTTGCGGCGTGAGCGGAACAATCGATCAAATAGCCCCATAACAGAGCCAAAGAGGCCGCAGGGAATTGGGTTTGCGGCTACGATGTTCAAGGTGCGAGAGTTCAAACAGCGTCGCTGTTCGGCTCACTTCAATGGCACACGACCCTTTGGCAGGCCACCGAGTTCTCGGATTTGACCTCGAGACGACCGGTTTCTCTCCACAGAATGACAGAATCATTCAGTACGCCCTCATCGGTTGTGACGAGAACGGTGAGGAAGTTCATCTGGAATCGCTGATAAACCCACAACGGGACATTCCTATCGCATCTACGCGGGTACATGGAATAGTCGAAGCTGACGTTCGAGGTGAGGACACATTCAACGCTCATGTTCAAACAATTGCTGATGCAATGAAAGGGGCCGTGATAGTAGGCCACAATGTTGAGAGGTTCGACTGGCCATTTCTCAAAATGGAATTTACTCGCGCGGGCGCGGTGATGCCAGAACCACTCGCAATAATCGATACTCTAACCATCGCCAAGCGACTCAAATTGCCACGAAATCACAAACTTGGCACTTTGTGCAAAAGATTTGACATTCCGCTGGAAAACGCTCACACAGCCGCAGCTGACGCGGCGGCGACTCTCGCGCTACTATGGGAAATCATCCGCAGACACCCTCAATCATTCCGTCGCGAAGTGCAGGACATCCCAGTATGGGCAAGTGGCGGCGGAGCGGGGAGAGCGAGTAGTCTAGGACCAGATGTTGATGACTTACCAGTTATTCCCGGCAGTCAAGGTTGGCTACGCCGCGTCGAATCAGGCCTCGTTATCGGCAGAGGTAGACACCGGGGTCGTACTGTCAGCGAAATCTCAACCCTAGACCCTGCTTACATCTCCTGGCTCAAGTCTGCTGCCAGCCCCATCGACGAGGGAGCAAGCCAAGAATTGCAAAAGGCACTGAACTAATCAAGACAGTTCAACGCTACGCCTAATCGTATAGGGGAGCATTCCTACCATGGCGATTATTGAAACAATGACTCCGAGCAGATAGAGCAGCATTCCGGCAGAGAGGTGTGTGGTATCGATTGGTGGTAGTGAAAGTCCGAACATACCGTCAGCGAGCAAAAACAGACCGATGGCAGTTACAGACCAGACGATGGCCAAAGTCAGCAGTGTCTCGACAAATAACATGCAGGCTGCAGATAGTGACTGGCCCCAACTCAACAATTCTATGACACTGTCACCCTCTGAACGAACGCTGCGTTCGTGCATACCCTGATTTACGCTGAAAATAATGACTTGCAACGAACCGATTAGAGTTACTGCCAATGCCAGTATCGCAAGAAGGAATTGTATTGCTAGGCCGCCGCCACCTGAAATCGATTCAGCGGCATAGGGTGCACTGACCAACAACACAGCAGCAAGCCCAAGTGCAGGGAGGGCGTTGAGTATAGCGGATAGGCCCATAGTGAGTGTTTTGAATCCGGCGAATAGACTGGAGATTGCGAAGGTTGCATCTTTCGCATCCCAACCAGATTCTATTTCTTGCTTTTTGGACTTGAAATCCTTTGAGGAACTTTTCTCAAAATAGCGACCCCACTCGGCTCCTTCTACTCGGTCTCGACCGGTCATAGTGGGGCGGCGAACGGCAAAGCCTCCGAAACGACCGTCATCTTCACCGCCATCGTCAACGACCTCGTCATACCATTCGCCATCGTCGGCGGTAGCCTTGGGGTCATCCTCCGCCATGACAAGCCCAATGAGTGGCGATTATTCAAAGACGCGCTGAATACAATTAGTGCAATCAACTACGTCTTGACTTCAATATAGGGTCCCAAGGCAATACATCGCACCAATCCCCGAGTTTCCAGGTATCACCATCAAGTCGGACTCCACCGAGGTAAACCGGCCCATCCCAATCGGATGCTTGCAGTTCGACAAGTCGCTCGAGTGCCTTACCGACGAATACCGCTCCATGCCGCTGCCCTGTGGTGGCGAGCGCTCCTTGTTCATCTGCGGGAGCCATCCTTTCTACCAGACAAATTCCAGTGTCTTCTTCTACGCGAACTAAGGTAGCAACCATGTCTCTGAAAATGCCAGTAGGTTGGAGAGAACCGTTGGCCCTAGCCCACAACCAAGCCGGGCACCACGCTTTCCAATCGCAAAATGAACAAGCATCGGTATCAGGGATTGCAGGCAGCGGGTCTTCGCAAGGTCGGGTCGCCGCCCATGCCTCAAATGCCTCATCTAGTACACTCGGGCCTTCTGCTTGGAATACAACGGAACCATTGGAATACCATCCTTCGGCCTTGATTGGAGGATGGTCTGGGTTGTTTTCAATGAGAACATCCCGATAAAAACGCAGTTGCCGACTGACCGTGTCGTACAACTCATCGCCGGGTGGTTTTCCGGTCTTCAGGTCGGCTACAACCCAACCGATGACTTTCCCGTCCTCGTCGCGGTCGGCGATAAGCAGGTCAAGACGACCCATCAGACGGCCGCATGAAGTGCGAAGTGTGCCTTCAGCCGCCAATACCATTTCCTGAATGTCTCGCCACATATCTATGCTAACTTGACTGAGGGAAACGCGACCAGTGCGTGCTTTGGCAAACAGTATGTTGAGTGAGCCAATCAACAACGTATGACAACGTGAAAATTCTTCTTCCTTCCATTTAGGGTGGCGTGGTGTTGCAAAAAACGAGTCGCGCTCGCCCTCCCACTGTTTCTCAAGAATCGCTTTAGCGGTGGGAGGTAACCAGTCCACTTCCTCTCCATCACGATCAGTGAGGTCGATATTGCACAGGTCCTCAACCGTATTGTGTACCGTAGTCCCAACAGCAGAAGCCATCCCGGCCTTGCGCGGAAGCCTCTGGCGAGAAAGCCAATACTTGCGCGGGCAGGATGCGAAATTATTCCATGCACTGGGCGACAATTGGTGGCCGCGTTCTTCCCATGTCCAATCACTCATCGACAACCTAGTCCCCAATCCCGCTGTGCCAGCCCCCCTCCCTCGCATCCCCAATCATTAACTCCATCGCCGTAGGTGCGAGCAACATGGTTGATACCCCGAGAGTGAAGGTCTCCGCTTCATTGGACACAAAAGATGCCCTGGTAGTCGCATGTTTCCCCTCTGTGAGTCATGTTAGCAGCATCGTCGCACACTATTTGATTGAGCGATTGGAGTTGGATTTTGTCGGTGGCGTTCTTCATCCCAGATTCCCCCCGGTGGCCTTGGTGCAAGAAGGCAAACCCATGCCTCCTGTCAGGGTTTATGCTGGCAAGCCTGTGTGCAATATGGATACCTGCGATAATGTGGTGGTTATCGTCTCAGAGGCCCCGGTTCCGGCACGGATGTGCCTACCTCTTTCAGAGGCCTTGCTCGAGTTCAGCAAACAGGGTAACTTCAGAGCAGGTATTCTGATTGATGCATTCAGCCATCAACAGCAAAGCGGCCATGAGGTCGTTGATGATGATGATACGGATGAGACATTGCTTGGCATCGGTGCGACCGATTGGGCACGCGAACAACTAGAGAACATGGAAGTCACACTGCTATCAGCAGGAATGATTGCTGGAATGAGCGGCGTGCTGCTCGGTGAAGGTCGCCGACGCAAGTTGGACATGATGTGCATTCTCGCTGAGGCTGCCGGCAATATCCCCGATGCACGAGCGGCCGCGCGAGTGATTGAGAAACTCAATGCATTGCTACCTGCAATCCACCTCGACCCTGAGCCATTGGTGCAGGAGGCTGAGCGCATCGAGGAGCAAATCAAGATGATGATTGCGCATCAACTCGGAGCAGAGCAAGCGATGGTAGACGATGAGGAAGTCGCTACCGGCCACTCAATGCTATACGGCTGATTGGTAATCATCTGCGTCTTCGTTCTAGTCGAGTAATGCCGACAAATCGTCCTCAGAGAGTACTGAGACACCGAGGCGGTTGGCCTTGTCTAATTTCGACCCAGCACTCTCTCCAGCCACTAAATGGTCCAACTTTCCTGATACTGATGATACCACCTTTCCACCGGCCGCCTTAATCATCAGCGCGACTTCTTTGCGTGGTCGGCTCAACGTGCCGGTGATACAGAACGAAAGTCCGGACAGGCCCCCTACGGGGGCCTCAATACGCTCTACATCCTCTATTTCGAGTAGTTCAGCCAATTCATCGACCATGATTCGCCGAGTTGCAAGCCCATCTAGCAAAGACCGAGCCACGGTCTCGCCAACACCCTCGATTCCAATCAACGTGAGGAGTGCAGAGTTGTGCTTGTGCTGCGAACCATCGTCCGCTTCACCCGCAGCATCATCCCTTGCATCGACCAATTGCATCAACGAAGCAAGCGAAGTTACCTCGCCTGCAATACCGGCTGCCAATTCTGGGCCGATGCCTGGCAAACCCAATGCTGAGAGGAAATCAGTGAGGGAAAGTCGACGAGTAGAATCGAGTTGAGACAGTACATTACCAGCGCTCTTTTCCGCCATTCTGTCGAGATTCTCAAGGTCAGTTACCTGCAGTCGGTAAAGACCGGGAATTCCGCTGATAAGCCCGGATTCACACATCTGTTCTGCAAGTTTTTCGCCAATCCCATCCATCTCCAATGCTCGGCACCAATACAAAACTGAGTGTTGCACTCTGGCAGGGCACTCCAGTGATGAGCAGCGCAGGAAAGCGCCATCTAGAACCAGTTCGGTGGCACACTCGGGGCAGTTTCTCGGTTGCTCAGGCTGCTGCCGTTCGGGCAATTCTGCTTCAAATCGGGTTCCATCAGCATGCTTCCTACCGGTGATGTCAGTTGCGCTGGCCGCACCGAGCACTTCGATTATCTTCGGAATGACATCACCGCGGCGGACCACCTTGACACGGTCACCAATCTGCAATCCAAGACGTTCGACTTCGCCGACATTGTGTAAGGTGGTATTCTCCACCGTCACACCGCCGACCATCACCGGTGCTAATCTAGCAACCGGAGTCACTGCACCGGTACGGCCGGTTTGCCAATCAACACCCATCACCACTGAGGTCGCCTCCTCGGGAGGGAATTTCCACGCCAAGGCCCAGCGGGGGTGGTGAGCAGTCATTCCGAGAAGATCTCTTTTGGCGATATCATCGAGCTTGAATACGACGCCGTCAATCTCCCACTCCGCATCCGCTCGTGCCTCAGTCCATCTCTCGGTATCAGCGAGCATAGAGTCGCTGACCGCCTGGTCAGTTGACCCTTCTATCACCGTTGCCTCGGCGGGTTGAATGCCAACAGAAGCCAACCATGCTATCGATTCGCTATCAAGCAGATGTCCGGGGGCTGAAGGACTGGCGGGGTGTTTCTCTTCATCGGGAATAAAGCAGACGTCATAGGCTAGGAATTGTAGGTCAGATGCGTCTCCCTTGCCCGCTTCTAGATTTTTTTGGCGCAGACTACCCGCAGCCAAATTACGTGGATTAGGGGCAACATCTGCGTATTTCTCTCGGAAGATCGCAAGTGGCATTACCACCTCACCTCGCACATGGCAATCACCATCCCAATCAAGTCGATGAGGGACGTTCGGGATGCGCAACGCGTTTGCCGTCACATCTTCACCACGTTCGCCACTACCACGGGTAGCGGCACGAACCAATCGGCCTCTTCGATACTCTAGGCTTAGAGCGGAACCATCCAACTTGGGTTGGGCAATGAATCGGCGACCATGTGCAGTGGTCTCTGCCACAAAATGGGCCACTTCTTCGGCAGTAGTTGCCTTGTCAAGGCTGAGCATGGTAAACCGGTGGTCCACCTTCACCGAGCCAGGTGGAATCTCAGCACCTACCCGTGATAGTTGTGGATTATCTGGCGAGAGTCGCTTCAACTCGTCCCAAAGCGCATCAAATTCAGCGTCGCTAATTTCTGGCGCGGCCTGATTGTAGTACAGGTCAGAATGGTAGGCAACCTGCTCTGCAAGGTACGTCACCTTCGCCTCAACATCATTTGCAGTCGGCGGAGCATCATCTGCTGGCATGTCTAGACCTTCCACGCCTCTTACAGAGGCGTGGGGGGTTCTTCAGGGGTCCGATTGGGTGTTTTGTTACCAATTCATTCTTCTGAGTCCAAACCAGCCACAAAATCGTCCCAGCAGCCCTCGTCAATAGCATCAATGCGGGCAGCAATCTGAATCAAATCTTCAGGTGAACCTCCGAGAGGGAGGGGTGCAAACAGCCACCATCCCTTGCGGAATAGCACGACGCGAGAGCCACCTTTCCAACCCTTCCAAGCGAGGTTATTCCAATCGTAACGAATCCCATCGGCCCACAGCCTATCTCGAGTGAGTGCATACCTTTTCGGCAGCAGTAATGTAATGCAGTGAATGGCGAGCAATCCATCGAATACAACCAACCAACCCAATGGGGTACCACTACGCTCTGCGAGGAACCACGGGGTAACCATCATCACCGTCAATGCAAGCAATTGAGTGAGGTTGCGAATCACCTCATGTCCAACTTCACTTTCCCAAGCAAATCCTCCGTTGACAAGATGTCCAAGAGTCGGCACTTCTCGCTGAACTTTGAGCAGTTTATACGCATCGACCAACACGATTGCTGATGTGAACAAGAGAACGGCCGCAGCGACCTGATTAGGGTCAGGAATCGCCATCTTGTTCTCTCCTCGAACGCATTGCCACAAACAACGTTGCAACTACGATGCCAAGTACCGATAGCACCACCGCAGGTGAGCATATGGTCACAAATATCGAACCCGTACCCCCGGATGGAGTGTCACTACGACCCTTTTGCGGGTCCTTAGGGTCGGAATCTTCGTTGTCGGGTACACCATCATCATCATCGTCATCATCAACAACAAGATCGGTCTCACAATTCGTGAATATATCATCTGGGAATCCATCATTATCTGTGTCGGTACTCGCACAAGAATCGGTTGGGAAATCGTCTCGATCATCCTTGATTTGGTCATTGTCATCGTCTTGGTCATAGATGTCCGGTCCGCACCAAATCAGATTGCTAATGTCATACCATGCCGATGGCCCGCTAGTAGGACAGGAGTCGGTGAAGTCACCATCACTGTCGGCAGCATCGACCGTTATCGAGATACTATCTTCACCAGTACCTCCCCACTCATCAGTTGCTTTGACTAGCAAAACCCAATCTCCTCTCGGTAGATCAGAAACATGGCCAAAGCTTGTACTGAGCAGCAATTGATGTGGGTTACCATCGGTTTCCATCAACCACCACTCCCAACCCAAGGCTGAACCAAAACTCGCATCGGGGTCAAATCCATTCGCATCGAGAGTCAGCGTGGCTCCCTCGGTTGTAGTCAGACCGTCTTGAGGTTCAGAAATATTGACCGTTGGCGGTTGGTTAACAGTGAGAGTGATTTGCAGCAACGCTTCACCTGTAGGATGTATTACCAAATCATCTGAAGCGGGGAGATAGCCATCCGCTACTGCAACCCACGAGGCAAGTCCGGCATCATACGAGTTGTCAAAATCATGAATTCGATGGTCAATCACTATCGGAATTGGGTCGGTTGGAACAAATTCCCGTTCATACAACGCTTCGCCCACCTCGGGGTGGTAAACAGGAACGGTGATGGTGACTACTGCTTGCACTGAAGGGTCAACCAGCCATTCCCGCGCCTCAAACATCTTCGCAGGACCCGTGATGTTCACCGAACTGATTTCGGCATCGACAATACGCGCATCAAAGGATTTAGCAATCGATTCCAATACCACCTCTCCTTCTATTGTATCTCGTAGTGAGTTAAAGCCAATATCTGTAGCAAAGAAGGCAACGTCAGTTTGCCATTGAGTATCTTGGCTCTTGGTCAAGGGATTCTCCCAGTCGTTTTGATCGCCAAGCAATTTCAGCCCAACAGAATAACCATCAACGACACATTCAGAAATTGTACTCGCAGTCATCCTAGTACCTTGCACCTCAATGCCTACACCACTACCTGAGCCAAGGAAATTAACTCTGGTCAGCGAGAACGTGCTCTCCTCAAACAGTGCTCCTGGAGTCCCATAAATTAGCGAATCTTCGATGCTAACAGAAGTGCTTTGCACAACCTTCAGTGCTGGAGCAGAACCACCAGAAGACAAAGTCAGTTGTTGTAGGTCTAATCCGCCATCTTGGCCCATCAGGTAGAGCGCTGGTCCATCTCCATCATGCTGACTTGCATTTGCGCCGCTGATGAATCCATCAGAATCACCCACCCAGATACCAATATTGTTGCCAGTATCAAGGACAATGTCTTGGATTGACATCTCTGCATAGACTGCCCAGATAGCATAATCATCGCAGTCGCGAAATGTCACGTTTGATAGTATCAAGTGACCATCATCGGCGTATATACACGCCTCGCTCTGATGAATCAAGCCACCATCTATTTTCAGTGTCCCCTCATTGGTGAGAAGTGTGGAATCCGAAATTGTCATGTCGCTGAGTGAAGCGGTATCAAGAGCAGCTGAACTGAGCGTTCCTCCAGAAAAGAAGCCATTAGACATGATTACAGAGCCACCTACTCCACTCAAACGAACGCCATCCCAAGCATTTCCTTGCAGAGTTGCAGTGTCTAGAATGAAGGTCCCACGAACGTTGATTGTAACCTCGGTAGCGGCGGTAAGGGAAACCAGTGGCCTGATTTCAAAAGTGGTCCCTTCCATGACTGCCAAGTCATCGCCGAGGTGGTATGGAGAAAATACCGGCTCTAGCCGTACCCAACCGCTTGTCTGACCGGGTGTGACAGTTGAAATCATCACGTTCATCGATTCACTGCTCGAAGGGTCCCATGAACGATACTTCGTCACGTTGGCATGTTGAATGCCGACCGTTCTAGTGCCAACTGTAGTCTCACCGGCATCATTTACAGTGCGGTGATTCACCCCGAAAACTGCCTCACCATCTGAATCAGTAGTATCGGAATTACCGCTGACAGAAATGGTTGCACCTTCAACTTCCACGCCTTTGTCCAACACCCGAATGTTCAACTCGCTACGCTCGTGTAATACCGCATCCGTTCCAAGGTTCACGCTGCCTAATGCATGCCCGTGCAACAGAGTGAGGTCACAATCTTGTGAGAGAGTAAGAGCCCCTGTGAGGGTGACACTGGTCCAAGTCCATGGGTCATAACAGGTGTAATCGGCATCTGATGCCATCGTCAAACCATCGCCACTGCCTCGCAATGGCTTCTCACCATGCAAGGTCGCAGAACCACCCGAGAATAGGCCCTCATCTCCACCAAGAGCACCGCCGGGGAGTACTGTCAGCATCGCAGATGCTGATATGCTTAGATTTGCATGGTCGAGAGTGAGTGATGCCCCATTTTGAATGGTGAGATTTTCTGGTAGAGAATGTTCACCGCCAGAAAGAATGGCGTGCACACCAGTAGTAATCGTCCAGTCGCCGCTGGTGGGCAAAACTGGAATCTGCACGTCGCCACCCGGTGGGCTTAGAGTCGCTTGAGCGCCCATTCCACTGGGCGTATGCAGGCCAGAGATATCCGATCCACCCGATAATAGCGGGAGATTAGCATTAGCAGAGGAATCAACAGTCTCGGTGAACCCGTGTGCTGTTACCTCAGAATCGATTAGTGGATTACCGGCCAAGTCGGTGGTGCGAACAGTAGATTCGCTAAACTGGTCTTCGCTACCAACCGCCATCGAAGGTGTGCCACTTGAGCCCCACAGCAGCGTGCCACCTCCTAAGACATCGTACGGTCCAGAAGAAGTGTAAGAGGGCATGTCGCGGATGATAGCGGTGCTCTCACCATCCAATTCGAGGCCATAAGTGCGGTGTGCTGAGGAGACAATCCATGAGGACAAATGTAAGTCTCCGTCTTCGATTACGATACCGCGGTCGCTAGTTGAGGTGGTCAGTGAATCAAGGTGCACGTCTCCATCACTGATTACTAGCCCAGCGCCGCTGTTGCGGCCGCCGGAACCGGCTGTGAGAGAATCGCCCTGCAACTCACAGCCATCCTCGCAACGAACCGCTTGGTTCCAGCCAATGAATACGACTTCATCCATCTCAACGGAAGCCCAAACGACCCGCAAACCAACTGAGATAGAATCCGTATTCTCAAATGTCCTGAGGAAATTCACTTGGTCAAATTGATGCTCTCCTGATAATATCTCAAGCCCATCACCACCAGCGGGTGCAGAAAGAGTGCTTTCATCAGCAACAATATTCCATCCTGATACCGAGCCAAGAGTTTCTGCGGTCAAATCCACATTATCCATTTCCAAAGTTCCTGCCCCAAGCACATCAAAGCCAGTAGCAGAAAAATTGCTTAGCGGATTCAGGTAAACGGTTCCATCACCACTTAGGCGATAACCACTAACTCCAACAATATCCAAATTGCCCAAATCCAACAATCCACTAACCTCAGCATCAATAGCCCATGCGTCAAGCGTTGCGACTGAGCCTAACGAAAACCGGAGGTCAATCACATCCCGTCCAATCAGCAACGCTCCTACCGATTCTGTCCACAAACCATCCGAGGATATTTCTCCGATGCGCAGCCCAGATATGCCTGAGACATCGATAATACGGCTATTGCCGGCGCTCATCTCAATATCCACATCCGCATCTACCTGACCGCTTGCCGTCACTATGCTAGTTGAGTAAGCCGAGGTGATGAATCCGGTGAATGTAGCTCCATCCTCCAACACAATTCCTTGCCCACAACTCCACGCTACCAACTCGTCAATATTGACGTCGCCACCGGACACCCTAACTCCCTGGCCTGTGGTCTGGGTTTCCATCTCAATGATGTCAACGTCGCCATTTACTACAATTAAACAAGCATTAATCACACCTTCACAGGTCAATCCCGGCTCGAAATTCGACGTGCCGCCTGATACTTCAGTCAGGGTGCCTGCGTTGCGAATCCCGACAAATCCTGTCGCGATGTAAAGGTCAAAAATTGTCATTGTTGCACCCATGTCAATATCAAAACCACCACGGGCATGGTAGATACTCATATCCGCCACATCTGCGGTAGCACCTGCGGCAATCTGGAAGCCTTCCCAAATCGGTGGGGTGTTGGGGGCAAAGGTGTAATTTGAAATAATCTTCACAGGTTGTTGATCGGTACCTAATGCGATGAAAGAACCTTCAATTCGGATGGTATAATCGCCGGTCACGGTGACAAATGTTCCCGGCTCAATAGTTAGGGTGGCTCCGCTGGCAATAGTCACATCTTCAGTCAGATTGAAAATGCCACTCCAATTCACATCTGAGGTATAGACAACACCCGATTGAGGTGATGTCGGCATCTCTGATGCCGGCGCTTGCACCCACGCGAGGGCAGAAGTCAACAATAGGAGACTGAGAAGCAGTACACCTGCAGAATAATTGCGCATAACGCTGCGCAGAAATCCGTGACGCTTCAAACCTACCGTGAACGGTCACCGTGAAAAAGTGGGCCCGTCCGGATTTGAACCGGAGTCTGACGGCCCCCAGCCGTCAAGTATAGACCAAGCTAACCCACGGGCCCTTGTACACCTTATTGCAAAGGTGATTCGGTGTTGTTCCTTTCGGTCACGCTAACACTAGGATTCACGGGTCACGCTAAACGGCGCAATCTCGTCAATCAACTGAACATGCGAGACAAACATACGCCTACAGCAATACCGCTCTAGGCCGATTTCATCTAGCATTTCTCCGGCGTCTCGTCCATCCTCGACACCCTGGCTATAGCGTTCCCACAAGTGGCCAACAACGTGACCACAAGAGAAGCATTTCACTGGTATAATCATCTTCTATCACCTCAACGGTAGGACTTCTGCCACTTCTTTCGGGCTCCGCGTCCAAGCGGATGTTTCGGTTCCTTGCGGCGCGGGTCATTGACCAGCAGACTACGATCGAATCGAAGATACTCTTCCTTGAGTTCCTCATCAACTCCTTCAGCGCCGCCATTGTAGTGTACAAGGCCTCGAGCAATCGCTGTTCTGATAGCATCGACTTGCCCCATCTGGCCACCACCGTGAGTTTTGACGTTCACTACAACATCATCTAGGCGGTTCATCGCGTCAGCGATTACTAGGGGTTCCATCGCCTTCTTACGTGCCATCTCAGGGCTTAGGATTTCAATCGGTTCGCTGTTGACTCGGACCCTGCCACCCTTCTTGTCCTTGCCGAACTTGATGGTGGCACGGGCAATCGCAGTCTTGCGCTTACCGCTGGTGTTGACGACCTTCATCTTCTTCGCCTTTGCCTTCTTTCGTGCCATTTTCACTCACCACCCCATCGACTTGTATCGATACCTAATTCTTGGCTGATTGCACCCAAGCGGACATAGCGCTGTGGAAGCGGCTTGTCGATATTTGTCGCATCACCCCACTCACAACCTTCTGGAAGGTCTGCACCTTCAAGGTCGCTGGGCGTGCCGATTTCGACTCGCAGAGACTTGATTGCGGTTCTGCCGCTACTATTCTTCTGGTATGGTAGCATACCGCGAACAGCCCGCTTCAAAATCTGATCTGGCATTCGCGGGAAGAAAGGTCCCTTCCTCGCGTGATTGAGTTCGTACTTAGCACGATATTCAGAGAACACCTGCGTTTGCTTGCCGCTAACTATCGCTTGTTCTGCATTGATGATAATCACGCGCTCTTCACGGCCGTCCTTACTAGCAGCGAGCAGTTGCTTCGCAACATGCGACGCGATACGCCCGAGGACGCGATTCTCAGCATTGTAGACAAATGTCGATGCTTCAGCCAAGGATGTACACCCCCTTGCCATCCGGATTATCTTTCATCAGTTGTCGGATCGTGACGATTTTTCCACCTGCCGCCTCAATCTTATCTTGGGCCGAGGAACTAACGCTGTAGGCGGCGACGGTGTGCTTGCCGATTACTTCGCCGCTACCGAGCAACTTACCGGGTACGAGGATGCAATCCTCCTCACCAGCATGGCGGCTCAAGCGGCTGAGGTTCGGCTCAGCCCAGTTGCTACGACTCTTCTCAAGCCGCAGCGCAACGTCTCGCCATAGCGCAGCCCCGTTCGACCTGCTGCCAGCCTTCAAATCACCGATTAGGGTGATAAGGGCCGGATTGGTCTTCCTAGTCTGCTTCTTCATATGACTCCCTCGACGTGGGTAGCGCCGCGACCCTCCGCCCTGTTATGAACCCTGCGTGTGGCGAGAGGACCCCTACGGGGCCCTCTCATCGCCCATCAGCACTTATGCTTCAAGGGGTTGCTGTGAGAACATTCATGCACATCATCCCACGGACCATTGGTGATATCGATGTCTGATTGGAGAGAGATAATGAACGCGGCAATGGAGTTGGAGGCGACCGATACCATCGCCGCACATGCTCTTTATGGGGAATGCGCGGAAGCAGCCATTGCAGAGGTTCAGGCAAAACTTGAGGAAGGTGGAGAAGCCTCACGAATGATGGAAATCGCCTATGGTGCGCTTGCAGCCTATGCTCAACAAGTGATGATGCGACTACGTGCAGAAGACCCTGAAGCAGGTGGTGTCGACCATTCCTTCAGGGCTGGACAGGCATACGGAGTCTCTTGCGTTCTCAACCATCTCATCGACGAACTGCGTGACCCAAAGGGAAACACCCTTGAGGCGCTTGACCAATTCAGTGATCAAATGCATGAAGAGATTCTTGAAATTGTCAATCAGGTCGACCTATCCGTCGAGTTGCTGGACGCCAAGGGCGTTCCACTCGACGATTGAACTGTGTCGCCGAGCCGGTGCAAGGACGAGCCTTGCACCGGTCTCGACTTCTGTTGGTAATCACAGGGTGAATCCAGACTGTTCCTGGTCCTCATCGAGGCCGGCTTGTTGGACATTGCCTTCTGCATCGACGAACTCACCAGCCTTGGTCAGTTGTCCGTGCAGTGCTGCATCGTGATCAGCTGTGCGCATGATCGATTGGTCACCTAGTGCAACAGTAATGCTCTGCGTAATGCCTGACAGCGTCGCAATGGCTTGGTCGCGCTGACCAATACCAATGTCGTGGTCCGAGTAGCGAGCTTCCTCAAAGATGGCGATGAAGCCATCGAGATGTTGTTCTGGCACCATGTAGAACGCCTTACGAACAGCCCATTCGAATTCTCTAGTAGTCTCGTACACCTTCTTCATGAAGCCATGCTGACGGAAGAATCTCACTAGATCCTTGTAGCAATTGAAGATGACCTGAATGTACTCATTGCGGGCTTGAAGGGCCATCAACGAGTCAGTCAGTATACCTCGCAATATCTCGATTCTTCGACGCTCACTATATCGCTTCCACAGTACTGCACCAATCACTGCTGCGAATAACAGCGCGATTAGTCCTGGTAACAACCAAGCAAACAAGATGTCAGCAAATGTCGTCTGGGCTACTAATACCTCTGGACCCATGGTAACCTGTTGAGTCCTGTTGCCAACAAATTCCTTGAATTGATCACTGCCGCCGAATGAGGCAATCACACGCCATCTACCTTCTCTGGCTTCGGCTGAGTCCTCTCCAGCAACCTCACGGCCGGTGAATATCCAAGTGAAATTCGCCACACCTTGCTCGTCAGTGCGTACATATTCCACGTTGGCAGTAACCCAAACACCTGTAGAATTCAGATATTGTCGTGTGAAAATCACCGTCTGGTCCTCAACAGGTAAATCCAACCTGTCTCGCAGAAGAGCGACCGCTCCAGTCACCTCTTCACCAATTTGATACCCATCCGGCGTCTGCCACGGATCCTTGACTAGCATGTCCACGCGGCTGCGTACTAGCACCCACAGGTCCATATGAGAGCCGTTAACTACAGCGCTCGCTTCCTTATGACAGCCTCCGGGTACCTCGTTTGCAGGTTCGTAAGCTAATCTCAGAATACGGAAGCCTTCGAGTTGATTTCCACTTGGGTCGATACCCTTTCTGCTTGGATTCTGCTCAGGGTCTCCACTGAACCAATCGACCAAACCAGAGCCGTCTTGGGTAATTGCTGTAGCGACTGGACGAGTGTTACGCTGTGGGTCAATGTAGATGTTCAGACACTTGCCGCCGAGCGGGTTGCCGTTGCTCTGCTGCAGTAGAGCCTTGATGTGAAAGGATTCCTTCAGGTAGAACACCGGGAAGGAAGTTCCGTTGGCAAACTCGTATCGGTCAACATCGGTCTTGAAGGGTCCGACCTCAGAAATGTGCAGCGTTGAATTGCTGAACACCGGGAACATCCGGGTTACGCTCGCGTTCTTGTAGCGATACCGGTCGTTATTGTCGTAAGCATTGTACTCGACTGTCACGCGAGCGTGGCCAGCCATCACGTCATCGAGCGGGCAGGTGATTTCGAAGAAGCCGTCGAAGTCGGATGTGCCCGGCATACAGGCAACTACACCTTGTGAACCACCCGTCATCTCATAGGATACGCGAATTGCACGGTTGGTTAGATTGCCACCGAGTTCATCGACGAGGTATCCAGTCACAGTCATCGGCTTCTCGACATTTTGTCCGGTCAACGGGTCAACCTCGCTGGTGTAGACAATTTGGTCATCGACTGCCAGCGTAGTGCGACCAATGAGCGAAAACCCATCGACATTGTACTGCATTACTCGTCTGTAGTGATCACTGCCCTGTACCGCAGTGCACGGGTCCCAAGCACCTTGCAGGGACAGTTGGTAGTCCTCCAACTCCTCACAACCCTCGTGTGGCATATTCTCTTGGAAGCGGAGGTAAACCGTCACCGGACCGAATCCATCAGGCAGGTAAGATGTTGGGTCCTCCTTGAGTAATTGTGGGTCCAAGGTAATCTGGTGATGTATCACACCCGCATTGGGTACTAACTCATCAACGACCTGTCGATGCTGTTGGTTGTCAAAGTCTGTACCCTCAAAGATGAGTTGAACCATGCCTCCATTGCTCATATTGCCATCCAAGGCTTGACCAAGGTCACGCTCTGCTGTTCGATTATCGTCAGTCACCTGTGCAGTGAACTGCCAAACCTCACCACTTGAGCGCAAGTTTGGAGTAGTCGAAATTAGGTCGATGAAGGTTCTACTGACCACCCATACTTCCATCTCGACACGGTTGCCCTTGAGCTGGTCATTACCAGGGAACTCGAAGGTTAGGCTGAAGTTACCAAGTGGATGGGTGGCTGAGATATTCATTGGAATCTTGAATACGCCATTGCTATCACTCTCGGTAATGTTGTATTCCCCGTCGCCGGACCAAGTCCAATTCACGGGCATATTGCCAACCGGTTGCAACGCGTTGTCAACCAATCTTGCCTCTACAGTAGTATTCTGGTTACGGTAAAGACGTGGAACAGTGTTCAACTGGAAATCAGTCGTTCCTACCACTGAAATGTTCAGATAAGCGCCGGTAGGAGCCAGCACCGATGTCTGGTTACCTGTGAAGTAGAAATCAGAGTTAGTGAAGTCCACCCTCACTCCATAGGTCGATGCTGCATATTGACTGAACCAAGTCCAGTTGTAGTCGAAGCGTGCCTCTCCTCCCCACATTGTTGGAACTCGAGCGTAGCCGGTCTCTTGGCTACCTTGGAAGATACCGTTGTGGTCAAGGTCCACCTGCAGAGCCATTGGGTCTTGCAGCCATGGTGTTCCGGTGCGATTGGTCACATTACCAATGACTTGGAAAGTTTCACCCGTGTCCATCTCAGGAATTATCTCACAACGTACCTCGCTATCGGGGTCAGACGGCTCTATCGGGCCGCATGGTGGCACGTCGAAATCGCCACCATTCTGCATGGTTATTGCCCAATGAGTGCCATTAGACGTAAGGAATGGGCGTAATCTTGCTGCCTCACCAGTCAAACCAGCCGGGCTTCCGTCCCATTCAATTGGCCACGGTTTGCCGAGTTTTGCCTCGTCGTAATCTATGCCGTTTGCAGCCAGTCCAGGTCCGTTGAACAACGCTCTCCATGCGCCGTAAGATGAACCGGTGAACTGCGTGCTATCCCAGAAGTAAACCGCGTTAGTAGCGCTGATGATTACCTCGGCCTCGACATACATCCGATGCATACTGCGGATGTAGAAGGTGTCCGTCTCATCGCCTACTGTCCATGGCCACGGCCATTCACCGGCCAATTCAGGTGAAATACGGCCGATTATCTCGTAATCGCCGATTGGTAGGCTAGTGTTAGTGTAACTGTAGCGTCCGACAATGTCGTGATTGAGACTGAAGTTATTCCAAACAATCTCTTCGTAGCCGCCAGGCAACATCCCAGCGCCATTGTCCATCGTTGAATTCCAACGAACCTGCTTCCACTCACCAGCAGCTCCTGATTGCTGGATATAGGTCAACGAAGCCCATCCACCAGTATCTGCGCGGTAGCCCATGCCATAGCCTGTGTAATTAGTCGGGGTCGTTCGGTTTCCGAATGGCCCACCGCTAATTTGGAAGGTAATTGGTGCGTGTGCGATACGCTTGCTGAAAATTCCACGGTCCCAATCAGCACTGTAGTGCGCCTTGAAATCAAGCCACAACGGTTGCTCATCGCTACGGAAGTATGTCCATGATACGTAGTCAAGCGTTAAATTCGCCTTAACCTCCACGGGATACTTGTCAGAAGTCGAACCATCGTGGATGAACATCTCGGTGACTTCTGCCCAAATTTCGTATGTGGTGTTATCACCAACGTGTATGTTCTCAGGGAACAGGAATTGTCCAACTGTGAACGCACCCCAGTTATTGGATAGCACGTCAATGGTCTCGATTGCTGATGTTCCATTTTGTGTCCAAGCAACGTGTACCTGCACGGGAAGTTGTGCAGCAGGGGTGAAATTGCCTGTTGAAATGTTGAACCAGAACACAGTTCCAGTGAAAATTACTGGATGGCTTGCATCTATCCACAGTGTATGTGGGATGGACATATTCACGCGAGTTGGAATCTTGTCGTCCTCATCAAGGATGCAATTGTTATCATGGTCCCAGTCAGATGAGAGGGTCTGCGTATTATTGCAGGTAATCGGGTAGCCTTCCTCGAGAATGTCGTGATCAAGGTCCTCACGGGAATCATTGTCATCATCCCTGTCGATTGCATCAGGTCCGGTGTATGGGTCAAGCGGATGTGCTATACCCTCGCCGTTACCGAAGTCATCGTGGTCCCACGGGTTAGTCGAGTTACGGCCATAACGCGAAGGCCACAACATGATTTCATCCTTGTCGTGCATACCATCGCTGTCGTCGTCAAGGTCCAAATCATCACGAATTCCATCGTTGTCGTGGTCCCATGGTGTGATGAACGGAGTGATGCTGTTGTTTTCATCGTCGTTTGTTAAACCATCACCATCCCAGTCGTCGTCAGCCCAATTTAGGATGCCGTCGTTGTCGTGGTCCCAAGTTGACTGCTCTTCGCCCCAGAAACAAATCAACTCTTGGTCAACGTCGAGCATGTCGTCGTTGTCGTCGTTCGGGTCCTCGCCGTCCGGCACGCCGTCGTTATCATTGTCAACATCGTAATATTCAGGAAATAGCATGCCCTGCCCCATGATTCCGCGGTCCCAAACCGCCTGTAACCAACCGTCCTCATCCGGGTCGGAATCGGTGCCGTCATCGTCGTTGTCAACACAGTTATCGCCAGTGAAGAAGTTGCCAGGTGGCAGTGTAAAAGCATCGTCATCCCAATCGTTATTGGAGTCTATCTCAAGATAATCCCAGATACCGTCGTTATTGTCGTCCACATCATACAGGTCGTAGACATCATCCCCATCATCATCAACATCTGCCGTATCATTGAACATGCAACCGGGCTGTGGTAGCCCACCAACGTGTGCACCACAGTCATCGTCCGGGTCCACATCATCATTCATCTGGTCAGCAAACCCTTCGTCTGGGAAGTAATTGCCATTGGTATCAGAATTCCAAGACCACAAGCCAGTGCCAAGCCCAATCCAAGTGACCCAAAGGTCACGGTTGTGCGCCACCTCTGAGTAATTGAATGCAGCAACTGTCTGCCCGTTGAACTCAATCTGATAGCACGATGCGGCGGTGCATTGGAAATTGCCAGCGCTGTTAGCGCCATCATACGGCCCATCAGTGTAGGTTGGGTCTGGACGGATTGAGAACGGCAAGGTCCACTGGAAGTTGTTGCCCCAATCCAAAGGCAGCCAAAACTTGGTCGCATACAGCCAACCACAAGCATAGCCATCGGTCGTTGTGAAACCACAGGTTCCGGTGTTATCAACGGTGCCTCCCATCTTGAAATCATCAATATCGAGTAAACCGTCATTGCCTTCGTCTTGGTCCCACCAATCCGGTAAACCATCACCATCTTGGTCAACGTCTAAACCGTTGGTTAAAGTATCACCATCAATATCGATGTCAACCTCATTCCCTCCATTGTATGGACTCCATCGTGCGAGTACATACCAGTACATCTCAGGAACTCGTCCATTGGTTAGAGGAACTGTTGAACCGTCGAAGCCATTGTATGGCAGAACAAAATTTTGGTCAGTAGTGAACGGATTCATCAGGTAGGTCATATTCCAAAATTCGCTAGACCTGTCTTGGTAATCTTGGCTGTCAAGAGAGCCATCGGTAGCGCCTTGGTCACCGACCGGGAAGTATGGCTGCCAAAAGTTGTCGGTAGCGTCGTTATCGACGAATCCACAATTTCCGTCATCAGGGTCATAGAAATCGACGATGCCGTCGTTGTCATCGTCCCAATCGATATCATTATCAAGACCGTCACCATCTATATCCGAATCGACGCTGTTAGGTCCATCGTCGCGGTAACGAGTGCCGTTAATCTGGTGAATGTCAGCATCGTTGTCAAAATCACAATCCCAGTCAATGTCAAGCCAATCGACTATGCCGTCTCCGTCATCATCAATGTCGTCCCAATTGTTGATGCCATCGCCGTCCCAATCGTTGAATGCAGCCCATGAGCTGCGCATGGTGTTACAACGGGGGTCAGGGTTGGCTGGATTTGGATTAGCGATTGTTTGACAATCCCAGTTGCTCACTGTGGTTTGCGGAGTTGTTGGGAAGGAATCGTTCTCATTCTCTTGTCCATCGTTATCAATGTCCCAAGCGAAATCATTCACATCCCACGAGGGCTGGCCAAGAGGGTTGTCTGGAGTGGCATTTCCACCCATGTCCTCATCGAACCAATCCCAGATACCGTTGTAATTCTGGTCAATCGCTCGCCAGCGGTCATCATCCTTGTCGCGGTCATAATCGAGTTCACAATCAATAATGCCGTCGTTGTCATTGTCTGCACCCGGCACCTCGTATGGAGCAGAATTCTGCCCAGTGAGGTCGCTGATGCCGTCGTTGTTGTAATCGACGTTAGTGCACTCATTCGGAATGCCATCATTGTCATTATCTGGGTCATACATGTCTAGTAGCCCATCATTGTCATCGTCAGTGTCAGCACTGTCGGGGAGACCATCACCATCATCGTCAGGGTCAAGGAAATTAGGAATGCCATCTCCATCGAAGTCGCCATCAACAATAGTGGTGAAAGTCGGGGAAAGTGGGTGGTAAAGAGCCTCAAGTTCGACGAAATTTACGCCACCACTGTACTGTGAATATTGGTTGGAAGTCCAAGTGGTGTAGGAGTAACTAACTGTGGTAGTAACTGTTGCATCAAAGGGATTAGCATCGTTGATATCGGTGACTCCGTCGTTATCGTCGTCATCATCAAAGTAATCCTGCATTCCATCACCATCAAGGTCACATGGCCATGTGAATTGATCGATGCGGCCGTCGTTGTCGTCGTC
Source organism: uncultured Candidatus Poseidoniales archaeon (assembly GCA_964647665.1). GTDB lineage: Archaea > Thermoplasmatota > Poseidoniia > Poseidoniales > Thalassarchaeaceae > CAUZSM01. The sequence continues at coordinate 1,873 of CAZYIX010000001.1, read as the reverse complement.
CTCATCGTAAGAGCCTGGACCGCTGCCGTCGCCGTCCTCATCGGGAACTCCGTCGTTATCGTGGTCCCAGGGGTTCTGGTCAGCAAGGTAACCAACAGGAATTATGTTGCCAGTCCATGGGTGTGGGGTGCCGGGCATCACATAGCGGTCAGTGCTGACATTGAGTGGATCTGCGCCCTGAGACATATCGAGCGGTCCCTCAAGGATACCGTCGTTATCATCGTCCCAGTCTAGTTCATCGGTAATTCCATCGTTGTCGTGGTCGAGTGGACCGGTGCCATAGCAGCCATCGAAGCGCTCAATCAAGTCGTAGATGCCGTCATTGTCGTCATCAAGGTCCTCAAGGTCATTGATACCGTCGTTATCGTGGTCATCAGAAATTCTTTCTTCCAGATGCAGGGTCCAGCCATCTGCTTTCAGATTCAGTATCGATACATCACTAACCTTACCGTACATCACTGCAGGGTCTGGATACTGTGAGCTCATCAATGCCGGATGGCCGAATGGACTGGCCATTTCAGCACGGCTTTCGACCTCACGGAATGGTTGGTCATGTTGGTCCATGGTCTGCACAGCGTGCTTGACCACTGGCGAGGACTGTAGTCCATCGTCGTCTGTCTGGTTGGAGACAGCGAGGCTTGCAGTCGTGGATAGTACCATCATCAGTACCATCAACAGTGACCACTGTACCTTGCGCATCTCACTTATCGTCTCAATATAATTTCGCAGATTATTCACGTTATTCACCCGAGCGAAGCACGCCGCCACTTACGGCCGCTATATCAACGACTCGCTACGCGCGTGCGTGAGTGTATCACGGAGACGTGTCAGTATCACTTCGGCCTAAACTGCACGAAATAAATCTCAGGCGCTCATTACGTCTTGTTAGGAAATTGGGCGGCCCTCCGGGGGCAGCGCCCCCGGAGGTGCCTGTCACCGCCAAACCGTGAGGTCTGGCAGGCCTTTGTTCACTTGACAAAGCGATTGACTACCCTCAAACTTCAAGGTCGTCAGGAATGCCATCACCGTCGTCGTCATCGTCATCGATGTCATCTATGCCATCGTTGTCGTGATCGAACTGGCCGGTGTTGTCATTGCCGTCATTCGCTTCGAACCAGTCGGACAGACCATCGTTGTCATCATCCGTGTCGGTTCGGTCATCGAGGTTATCGTTGTCGTGGTCATAACGCCACTGGCCGTATGCCCCATCGAGTTCGTCCACGTCGAGGATTTCGTCGTTGTCGTCGTCGTCATCGACGCCGTCGTTGAGTCCATCGTTGTCGTGGTCGCGAGCAGCTGAGCTGCCGTTCTCGTACAGGTCGTTACGGTTGTCAATACCATCGTTGTCAATGTCCAGGTCCACGTTATCTGCTACACCGTCGTTGTCGTGGTCATAGATGTTGGTATTCGGATCGCCGTCCTCGACTTCCTCGCGGTCGTCAATGCCGTCGCCGTCATCATCATTGTCCTCTGCATCGTCAATGCCATCGTTATCGTGGTCTTCCGGGTTGGAGTCAACGTCATCTGGGATGCCGTCGTTATCGTCATCGGTGTCGATGTCATCAGGGATGCCATCTCCATCGTTGTCGTTGTCCCCGTTGTTTTCCTGGTTGTCAAGTTGTTGACCTTGCTGCTGGTCGGATTGCTGACCCTGCTGGCCTTGCTGGCCGTTCTGGGTCTGACCTTGCTGCTGCTGGTTCTGACCATTCTGGTTCTCACCATTCTGATCTTGTTGACCTTGCTGACCTTGTTGGCCACCTTGCTCTCCACCTTGCTGCTGCTGGCCCTGACCGTTGTCTTGCTGCTGGCCTTGCTGGCCTTGCTGACCTTGCTGGCCTTGCTGACCTTGCTGGCCTTGCTGACCTTGCTGGCC